>MKVR01000030.1:22782-40867 GCA_001899235.1 Nitrosospira sp. 56-18 | reverse complement strand
TGGTCCTGAAACCCGAGAAAAAAGATAAGGACGACGACGAAGAGGAGGAGGAATAGAAGACGGCTCCGTCTTCATCCCCGAAGGCCCAATCCCTCAGCTTCGCATGCCGCTGTTCCGGCATCCCGCCGGAACAGCGGTTTTGTTTATCTATTTCATTCCAGCCGACTGGATTGGATAATCCATCCGGCCGGAATGCGAACATGAGAACGACCGGGTACGCAGGATAGTCGCGTACCTTCATCGCCTGAATATCCGTAAGGTTTTGCATCGGCCCTGCGCCAGATTGCGCTGCCGGATCGTCAACCATCCGTAACAATCAGTCGAGACGGCATGTAAATCTGGATCTCAAAGCCAGATCCGGTTTCAGGGAGCGGTCAGATCCGTTCCTTTTCATGTCACGAGACTGTAATATATGCATCGTAACATACCCAGATCAAGGAAGACCTCCCCTCCCGATGCATCCTCCCCAGACAGTACGCCCCTCTACGGACGCGGCCCATTCCAGAAGGCTTGGCTATAGTTATCGCCGCCATCTGGGTGAACGCTTCATCGAGGCCATACTGTTTTTGATGGCTTTTATTTCCGTCGTGATCACCCTTGCCATCGTGGCAATGCTGGTGAGTGAATCGCTCGTGTTTTTTGAGCATGTTTCACTATGGGATTTTCTCACCGATACGCAATGGACTCCGCTGTTTGATGATGCGCACTACGGCATACTTCCATTGGTTTCGGGCACCGTAGTGAGCTCCGCCGTTGCGCTTCTGGTAGCAATACCGCTGGGGACGATAACCGCTATCTATTTATCCGAGTTTGCGCCTTTCGCGGTGCGGGAAATCGCCAAGCCTTTTCTCGAACTGCTGGGCGGGGTGCCAACGGTGGTATACGGCTATTTCGCTCTGCTGTTTGTTACGCCTGCCCTTCAGAAAATCATTCCGGGTTTGCCTGGCTTCAGCCTTCTCTCCGCCGGACTGGTCATGGGCATCATGATCATTCCCTATGTCAGTTCAATGGCTGAAGACGCGATGCGGTCGGTACCCATGCATCTGCGGGAAGGCTCTTACGCCATGGGGGCTACCCGGTTCCAGACCGCTCTTCGCGTAGTAATGCCCGCAGCATTTTCCGGCATAGCTGCCGCCTACATTCTCGGCATCTCGCGCGCAGTCGGGGAAACCATGGTGGTCGCTATCGCCGCAGGCATGCAGCCCAACCTGACCTGGAACCCCCTGGAGCCCGCAGCGACCATCACCGCTTATATCGTGCAGGTCAGTCTGGGCGACCTGCCGCATGGCAGCATTGGCTACCAGACAATTTTTGCAGCGGGACTTACATTGCTTTTAATGACGCTGGCATTCAATATCCTTGGCCATGTTTTGCGCAAGCGCTATAGGGAGATATATTGACTTCGTGTCCTTATCCACTGCGCCAGCGCCCGTTTTTCCCGAAAGCGGTGCGCCGGACCCGATAAATAATTTTCCTTTCCTTGCGGGTAGTCGATGAGAGATGACAAAAATCTGAACGAAATCCGGACAATCATCGCCCGTCATAAACTCTGGGATTTCGTTTTCATGATTGTCGGCATACTTGCGCTCATGATCGCAATGCTGACATTCATGGCACTGTTTTCCCATATGTTGATAGACGGGCTGCCGCGCTTGTCCTGGGATTTCTTTACTTCCTTTCCATCGCGCCGTCCAGGATCAGCCGGCATCCTTTCCGCATGGGTAGGTACTACGCTGGTGATGCTGGTTACCGCCATAGCCGCGGTTCCCATGGGTATCGGCGCAGGAATTTATCTCGAGGAATATGCCTCGAAAAATCTCATCACTGAAATCATAGAAATCAATGTCACCAACCTTGCCGGGATTCCATCCATCATTTATGGATTGCTGGCGTTGGGCCTGTTTGTGCATCAGTTCGGTTTCGGTCAAAGCATCCTTTCCGCGGGACTGGCATTGGCGTTGCTGATATTGCCGGTTGTGATCGTGGCGACGCGGGAGGCAATTCGCGCAATACCACTGGTCATTCGCGAAGGCGCCTACGCCCTGGGCGCGACCAAGTGGCAAACGGTTTCGCATCATCTCCTTCCTTATTCCGCTGCGGGTATCCTGACGGGAGTAATTATCGGCCTTGCACGCGCAATCGGCGAAACCGCGCCGATCATCACAATCGGTGCGCTGACGTTTATCGCCTTTCTGCCACCCTCGCCGATCAAGGATGAATTTCCCTATATTTCGTTCGAATGGTTGATGGCACCCTTTACTGTCATGCCAATCCAGATGTTCAACTGGGTATCCCGTCCGGAAGAAGAGTTTCAGGTAAATGCTGCAGCTGCGGGCCTGGTTCTGGTTGTGATGACTCTCACCATGAATGGCCTCGCAATTTATTTGCGCTATCGGATGCGTAAAAATCTAAAATGGTAGAAAAAATCGGAGAGAACGGGAGTTCCGTTATGGCCGATGCGCCAAATCAGTATAAATCCGAAGTCAAAAGCCTGAGTTTTTATTACGGCGCATTCTCCGCGCTGAAAAACATCAACATGAGGCTGCATGAAAAGCAGGTTACCGCCCTGATCGGGCCTTCAGGTTGTGGAAAATCCACTTTTCTTCGATGTTTCAATCGCATGCACGACCTGTACCCCGGTAATCGATATGTAGGGGAAATCATCCTGCATCCGGATAATGTCAATATCCTCGCGCGCGAGGTGGACCCGATCGAAGTGCGAATGCGGGTGAGCATGGTTTTCCAGAAACCCAACCCCTTCCCGAAATCCATTTATGAAAATGTGGCATATGGCTTGCGGGTGCGAGGCGTAAAACAGCGTGCTCTGGTGGACGAAAAAGTGGAGGAGGCCTTGCGCGGCGCGGCGCTCTGGGATGAAGTCAAAGACCGCCTCAACCAGCTTGCCTACAATCTTTCGGGAGGCCAGCAGCAACGCTTGTGCATCGCCAGGGCTTTGGCGACCGATCCCGAAATATTGCTGTTCGATGAGCCCACTTCAGCACTCGATCCCATTGCTACAGCCAGTATCGAGGAGCTTATTGCCGATCTGAAAGACAAGGTCACGATTCTCATTGTCACGCATAACATGCAGCAAGCCGCCCGGGTGTCGGATTACACCGCATATATGTATCTTGGCGAGGTCATCGAGTTCGATGTCACGGATACCATCTTTATCAAGCCAAAAAACAAGCAGACCGAGGACTACATAACTGGCCGTTTTGGCTAGGTGTAGTATCTCACCGCGCTTGTTGGGCGATTGCTGCCCGGCCAGGCTCCTGGCGAAGGGAACGCCCCGGCAAATTCATATCTATCTTTGGAAGAAACTGCTCCGCCCAGGACGTGCGCCTGTTTTCGGAAAGAGACAGTATTTCTCCATCCATTTCATGAGAGTCCGGCGAGGCATGACATCCGGTTTTATGGCCGGATGGGCTGATTTCCCGGGTTTTGCCCCGGCGTTCCTTCTCCTCCTGATTGACCCCGTATTCATTCACAGGTAACATTCGCAGCTTTCAAGGGAAAGGCAACGCTCATGGCTGCGCGTCCAAAACTCATCGCTGGCAATTGGAAGATGCACGGCAGCATCGGCCAGAACCGCGATTTACTCCATGCGGTGGTGCAAGGAACAACGGGGCTTGAAGCCGATGTTGCAGTATGCGTGCCTTATCCTTATCTTTCCCAGACGCAATCGCTGCTTCAGCAGACACATGTCTCCTGGGGAGCTCAGAACGTAAGCCAGCATGAAAAGGGCGCTTATACCGGCGAGGTATCGGGGAGTATGTTGACCGATTTCGGCTGCCGCTACGCCATCGTGGGTCATTCCGAACGGCGGGCGCTATATGGCGAAGATAATTATATTGTGGCGCTGAAATTCAAGGCGGCCCAGACCGCAGGGTTAATACCCATTCTATGTGTCGGCGAGACCCTGGACCAGCGCGAGGCTGCCATAACCGAACGGGTCGTTGCGGAACAACTGGATGCGGTAATCGAACTGGCGGGAATCGCCAGCCTGGCAAAATCCGTGCTGGCTTATGAACCGGTATGGGCGATCGGCACGGGGAAGACGGCCACGCCTGAGCAGGCCCAGGAAGTCCATGCATTCGTTCGCAACCGCATTGCCGGACGGGATCCCGGAGTTGCGAGCGGCCTGCAAATTCTTTATGGAGGCAGCGTCAAAGCCAGCAACGCGGCGGAGTTGTTTTCAATGACGGATATCGATGGCGGACTGATCGGCGGCGCCTCGCTCATCGCTGACGAATTCATCAAGATTTGCCTCGCTGGCAAAAATTAATTCATCGTGGGGTAACCAGTGGAAACACTTGTTTGGGTAGTGCACGTGCTGTCAGCCGTCAGCGTCATTGTCCTGGTTCTTTTGCAGCACGGCAAGGGTGCGGATATGGGCGCAGCTTTTGGCAGCGGCTCATCGGGAAGCTTGTTCGGAGCCAGCGGTTCGGCGAACTTTCTCAGCCGGACCACGGGCATACTGGCCGCATTATTCTTCATTACAAGCCTTGGGCTCACTTACCTTTCCGGTCATAAGACCGAAGGAGCCGGAGTCATGGACAAAGCGGTGCCGGTGCAATCATCCAAGACGGAGCCACCGCCTCCTCCGGTGGCTCCATCGGAGGGAGAAGCTTCAAAAGCCGCAGAAATACCAAAATAATTTTAATGATGAGTTAATTGAACAATTTATTAAAGCCGTGTTCTAAGTTGATCAAGCTGGAGACTGGGACTCAAATTAAGCCGCCGACGTGGTGAAATTGGTAGACACGCCGTCTTGAGGGGGCGGTGGCGAAAGCTGTGCGAGTTCGAGTCTCGCCGTCGGCACCAGTTCTGCAAACAAGGTGAGATCCAGGTAACCGAACGCAGTAGAGCATGTGGTTTTATCTGATCCAGGGCCCTTTACTTCTGATACCGCTATGCTTGAAAACTACTTTCCCATTCTGTTATTTATCGTAATCGGGCTTGCAGTTGGCGTGGTGCCCATGGCGCTTGGGTGGTTGTTTGGTCCCAATCGTCCCGACAGCGAGAAACTTTCTCCCTACGAATGCGGCTTCGAGGCGTTCGAGGATGCGCGCATGAAGTTCGATGTGCGCTATTATCTCGTCGCCATTTTGTTCATTTTATTCGATCTGGAAATCGCCTTTCTGTTTCCGTGGGCAGTCGTATTGAATGAGATCGGCTTGTTCGGCTTTGTGGCAATGATGGTTTTTCTCGGCATACTCGTCGTGGGTTTCATTTATGAATGGATGAAAGGTGCCCTGGAATGGGATTGACGCTATGAGCGCTAACGGTGGAATGGAAAAAGGTTTCGTTACCACAAGTCTGGATAACGTAATCAATTGGGGCCGCACGGGCTCCATGTGGCCGATGACTTTTGGACTTGCGTGCTGCGCGGTGGAGATGATGCAGGCCGGCGCCTCGCGCTATGATCTCGACCGTTTTGGCGTGGTGTTCCGCCCCAGCCCGCGGCAATCCGACGTGATGATCGTGGCCGGAACATTATGCAACAAGATGGCGCCTGCGCTGCGCAAGGTGTATGACCAGATGGCAGAGCCCCGCTGGGTGATTTCCATGGGGTCGTGCGCCAACGGCGGCGGTTACTATCATTATTCCTATTCCGTTGTGCGGGGCTGCGACCGTATCGTGCCCGTCGACATCTATGTTCCCGGTTGCCCGCCTACCGCCGAAGCTCTGCTCTACGGCATCATTCAGCTGCAGAACAAGATTCATCGTACCAACACTATCGCCCGTTGAGTCAATCCCTTATGTCGTCCCCTCATCTGGAAACGCTCTCGCTTTGCCTGCAGAATGTACTGGGAGACAAGGCGGCCGGCATCAGCGACCGGCTGGGCGAACTCACGGTACAGGTATCCTCCGGGAATATGCTGGAGGTGATGCAGATACTCAGGGATCATCCCGATCTCCGGTTTGAGATACTCGTCGATCTATGCGGAGTGGATTACTCGGCCTACGGAGGGGAGTCGGCGTGGGCGGACAGCCGGAGCAAGCGCTTTGCATCTGTGTACCACCTGCTTTCCCTTGCCCATAACCGCCGGCTGAGGATAAAGGTATTCGCGGATGACGACGAGTTTCCTGTTCTGGACTCGGTGATCAACATCTGGCCATCCGTCAACTGGTTCGAGCGCGAAGCCTTCGATCTTTATGGCATCGTGTTTACCGGGCACCCCGATTTGCGCCGCATTCTTACTGATTACGGATTTATCGGCAATCCGTTTCGCAAGGATTTTCCCATAAGCGGCAATGTGGAAATGCGCTATGACCCTGATCAGCAGCGGGTAATTTACCAGCCGGTCAGCATCGAACCACGGCAGATCACTCCGCGCGTCATTCGTGAAGAGCATTATGGAGACAGCGAATGAACTTCCTGTCGTTTTTCGAGCATGGCTGAAATACGCAACTACACGATGAATTTCGGACCGCAGCATCCCGCTGCGCATGGCGTGCTGCGCCTGGTGCTGGAGCTGGATGGCGAAGTCATCCAGCGCGCGGACCCCCACATCGGGCTGTTGCACCGCGCCACCGAGAAACTTGCGGAGAACAAGACCTTTATCCAGTCGGTGCCATATATGGACCGGCTGGATTATGTATCCATGATGTGCAATGAGCATGCGTATGTCATGGCAATAGAGAAATTGCTCCAGCTCGAGGTGCCATTGCGCGCGCAATATATCCGCGTAATGTTCGATGAGATCACGCGCATACTCAATCATCTATTATGGCTGGGAGCGCATGCGCTGGATGTGGGCGCGATGACGGTATTCCTGTACGCTTTTCGCGACCGTGAAGATTTGATGGATTGTTACGAGGCGGTTTCCGGAGCGAGAATGCACGCGGCCTACTACCGTCCTGGCGGCGTCTATCGCGATTTGCCGGCTTCCATGCCGCAATATCAGGCTTCGAAAATCCACGATGAAAAGACCACGCGCATCCGCAATGAAAATCGTAGCGGCTCGCTGCTTGATTTTATCGAAGACTTTACCAATCGGTTTCCGACCTACGTGGATGAGTATGAAACCCTGCTTACCGATAATCGCATCTGGAAACAGCGTCTTGTCGGCATCGGTGTCGTTTCGCCGGAACGTGCCAAGGCGCTGGGTTTTACGGGCCCGATGCTGCGCGGTTCGGGGGTAGAGTGGGATCTGCGTAAAAAGCAACCCTATGAGGTCTATGATCGCGTTGATTTCGACATCCCGGTAGGTGTCAACGGCGATTGCTATGACCGGTATCTGGTACGCATCGAGGAATTTCGCCAATCCAATCGAATCATCAAGCAGTGCGTCGACTGGCTGCGCAAGAATCCGGGGCCGGTAATAACCGACAACCACAAGGTTGCGCCCCCGGCCCGGGTCGAGATGAAGCAGAATATGGAAGAGCTGATTCATCATTTCAAGCTGTTTACCGAGGGCTTTCACGTCCCCGCGGGAGAAGTCTATGCGGCCATCGAGCATCCCAAGGGAGAATTCGGCATCTATCTGGTATCGGATGGCGCCAACATGCCTTATCGCCTGAAGATCCGCGCACCGGGTTTCCCCCATCTCGCGGCGCTCGATGAAATGTCACGGGGACACATGATTGCGGACGTGGTCGCTATCATCGGCACGCAGGATATCGTATTCGGTGAAATAGACAGATGACTTCAGGAACGGCGAAAGATAGTTGAGTGAGATGTTAAGCGCAGAATCCATCAAGAAGATAGACCGCGAGCTGACCAAATACCCGTCAGATCAGAAGCAATCGGCCGTCATGTCCGCGCTTGCCATCGCTCAGGATGAAAAAGGGTGGCTGGCTACGGAAACCATGGATTTTGTTGCCCAGTATCTGGGCATGCCGCCCATTGCAGTCTATGAGGTGGCGACTTTTTACAATATGTACAATCTTCAGCCGCTCGGCAGGCACAAGATCACGATATGCACGAATCTTCCTTGCGCCCTGTCCGGCGCCAACGAGGCCGTGGCGCATGTCCAGAAAAAGCTGGGGATCGGTTTCAATGAAACCACCGCCGATGGACAATTCACGCTGAAGGAAGGCGAGTGCATGGGAGCGTGCGGCGATGCGCCCGTCATGCTGGTGAATAACAAGCGCATGTGCAGTTTCATGTCCAACGAGAAACTCGACGAACTCCTGGAGGAATTGAGCAAATGACCCAGCTCCCGCAAATATTGCTGGCAGGGCTCAATTCGTCCGATCCGGATGACTGGAAGCTCAGGAATTATGAAAAGCGCGAGGGATACAGCGCGCTGAAAAAAATCCTGAGCGAAAAAATACCGCCGGAAAAAGTCATCGAGGAGGTGAAGAAATCCGCCCTGCGAGGGCGCGGGGGCGCGGGCTTTCCGACGGGCCTGAAATGGAGTTTCATGCCCAAGCAGTATGAGGGCGACAAGTACCTGGTATGCAATTCGGATGAGGGCGAGCCCGGCACCTTCAAGGACCGCGACATCATGCGCTATAACCCGCATATCCTGATCGAAGGCATGGCGATCGGCGCTTATGCCATGGGTATCGGGACCGGGTACAACTACGTCCATGGCGAAATCTGGGATACGTATGAGCGCATGGAAGAGGCGGTAGCGGAAGCGCGCGATGCGGGATACCTGGGGGATAATATTCTGGGTTCCGGTTTCAGCTTCCAGTTGCACAACCACCACGGCTATGGCGCGTATATCTGCGGTGAGGAAACCGCCCTGCTGGAATCGCTGGAGGGTAAAAAGGGGCAGCCGCGTTTCAAGCCGCCGTTCCCGGCAAGTTTCGGGCTCTACGGGAAACCCACGACCATCAATAACACGGAAACCTTTGCATCCGTGCCCTGGATCATCCGCAATGGCGGCGAAAAGTTCCTGCAGCTTGGCAAGCCCAACAATGGAGGCACGAAGCTCTTTTCTGTTTCCGGCCATGTCAACAGGCCCGGGAACTACGAGATCCCCCTGGGCACGCCATTCGCCACGCTGCTTGAAATGGCTGGAGGCATGCGGGGCGGGCGAAAGCTGAAAGGGTGCATTCCCGGCGGGTCTTCGATGCCGGTGCTGCCGGGCGATATCATGATGCAAACGGACATGGATTATGACTCCATCGCCAAGGCCGGGTCCATGCTTGGCTCGGGCGCGGTCATCATCATGGATGATACGACCTGCATGGTGAGAGCCCTTGAAAGGCTGTCATATTTTTATTTCGAGGAATCCTGCGGGCAATGCACGCCGTGTCGCGAAGGCACGGGCTGGCTCTATCGCGTGGTGCACCGCATAGAAACCGGCAAGGGCCGGATGGAAGATCTGGATCTGCTCAACAACGTTGCTGACAACATACAGGGGCGAACCATATGCGCCCTCGGCGATGCCGCTGCCATGCCGGTCCGCGCCATGATCCAGCATTTCCGGGACGAATTTGCCTATCATATCGAGCACAAGCATTGCATGGTCTAGCGCGGCTGGCGCATTTGAAGATGAAATTCACAGGCTCTCTCATATCTGTTTGTTCTCTTCCTGAAACGAGGGGGCCAAGAGCTATATTCCATGATTAATTTTGAAATTGACGGAAAGCAGGTATCAGTTCCCAAGAATGGCACCGTCATGGATGGCGCCAATCAGCTGGGGATATACATCCCGCATTTCTGCTATCACAAGAAATTATCCATTGCCGCCAATTGCCGCATGTGTCTCGTCCAGGTGGAGAAGGCGCCCAAGCCGCTGCCCGCCTGCGCGACGCCGGCGATGGAGGGCATGAAGGTATTTACCCACTCCGGCCAGGCGGTGACCGCACAGAAAGGGGTGATGGAGTTCCTGCTCATCAATCATCCGCTGGATTGCCCGATCTGTGATCAAGGCGGCGAATGCCAGCTGCAGGACCTGGCGGTAGGCTATGGCGCAAGCTCCTCGCGCTACACCGAAGCGAAGCGGGTGGTGGCAAACAAGAACCTGGGCCCCCTGATTTCCACCGATATGACGCGGTGCATACACTGTACGCGCTGCGTGCGCTTTGGGCAGGAAATTGCCGGAATCATGGAACTGGGCATGGCCGGCCGCGGAGAACACGCCGAAATCCTGGCGTTTGTGGGCAGTACCGTCAATTCCGAGCTGTCGGGCAACGTGATCGACCTGTGCCCGGTGGGTGCGCTGGTGAGCAAGCCATTCCGGTACACGGCGCGTACCTGGGAACTGATGCGGAGGAAATCCATCAGCCCGCACTGCGGCCTGGGTTCCAATCTTACCGTTCAGGTGAAGCAGAATCGCGTGATGCGCGTGTTGCCGCGTGAAAATGAAGAAATCAACGAGTGCTGGCTGTCCGATAAGGACCGTTTCTCATACGAGGGCCTGAATTCCGAGGAACGGCTGCGAACGCCCATGGTGAGGCGCGACGGCCAATGGCATGAATGCGATTGGCAGACTGCGCTCGAGTTCGTCGCGAATGGATTGAATGCGGTAAAAGAAAGGCATGGCGCGCAACGAATAGGCGCATTGGGTTCGCCCCATAGCACACTGGAGGAGCTCTATCTGCTGCAAAAGCTCGTTCGCGGACTGGGCAGCGGCAACGTGGACCACCGGTTGCGCCAATCGGATTTCCGGGGCGATGCGCACCGGCAGGGCGCTCCGTGGCTGGGCACTACAATAGCGGAAGTTTCTCAACTCAAGTCGGCGTTGATAATTGGAAGCACGTTGCGGAAGGATCATCCCCTGATCGCGCAACGCCTGCGCCAGGCGGTGAAGCAGGGCGCGCAGTTGAATCTCATCAATCCGGTGGATGATGATCTGCTTACCAAGGTGCCCAACCGGTTTATCGTTGCCCCGGACGCCATGGCTTCGGTGCTGGCGGAGGTCCTGAAGGCCGCGGCCGTGCTGAAGGGAGTCGAGGTGCCGGAGTCCGCGAAGGGTGAGGCGGATTCGGCTCAATCTGCGGACACGGCACGGGCGATGGCCGAAAGTCTGATCAATAACAAGCCCAGCGCCATCCTTTTGGGCAACCTGGCGCAACATCATCCCCATTACGCCGATATCCAGGCATTGGCCCAGCAGCTCGCGCAAATCACCGAAAGCTCGTTCGGCTTTCTGGGCGAGGCCGCCAACAGCGTGGGGGCCTACATCGCCAAGGCCATTCCCGATCCCGATACCCATCATGCGGGAATTCTATCCGGCGGCCCCGGCGCAGCCGCCGCGGGCAAAAACGCTTTGCAGATGCTCGGCATGGATGCGAAGGCGCCTTCGGCTGCGGCGGAAGCATGCAGCGCCTACCTGCTGATGAACCTCGAGCCGGAACTGGATAGCTATAATCCCCAGCAGACCAGGAAAGCGCTGGATGAGGCGGAACTGGTCGTTATGATGACGGCATTCTCCGGCCAGGCGGTCATCGATGGTGGTTACGCGGATGTGCTGCTGCCTATCGCACCCTTTACCGAAACCTCCGGCACCTTTATCAATACCGAAGGCCGGGTGCAAACCTTCAATGGCGTGATGGCTCCCCTTGGGGAGACACGCCCCGCCTGGAAGGTTTTGCGCGTGCTGGGAAACATGCTGGGATTGCCTGGTTTCGAATACGAAACGCCGGAGCAGGTGAGGGCGGAAGTCCTGCCGGCGGAAAGCGATGTGAGAGCCTGCCTGGATAATGGCCTGAAGGATTTCACCGTGCAGATCCCAGCCTCCGGAAGTGGCGGAATCCAGCGTGTCGGCGAAGTTCCCATTTATCAGGCTGATCCGATCGTAAGGCGGGCAGACTCGCTGCAACGAACGAGCGATGCAGCGCCGCCGGTAGCGTCGATGCGGGGCGATCTGATGGACAGGCTCGGCATCAGCCCCGGCGAGAAGGTGCGCGTGAAACAGGAAACGGGGGAAATTCAGTTGCCGGCAGCGCGGGATGACAAACTGCCGCCCGATTGCGTCCGGATTCCCGCGGCACATCCGCTTACTGTGGCGTTGGGTGGGATGTTCGGCCGAGTGACGGTGGAACGATTGCAATAGCGATGAAAGAAACGGGAGCGATCGTCATCTGATGGACTACGCGCAGCAAATGTTCGGGGATTTGTTCGGGCCGGAATGGGGTCCCGCTCTTTTCGTTCTGGCGAAGAATGCGTTGCTGATCGTCGCCATCATCCTGCCTCTGATGCTGGCTGTGGCTTACCTCACCTTTGCCGAGCGCAAGATCATCGCCTACATGCAAATGCGTGTCGGTCCCAACCGGGTGACGTTCTTCGGCATCCCCTGGCTTGGGGGGTGGGGGCAGCCCATTGCAGACGCGGTCAAGGCGGTGATGAAGGAAATCATCATCCCGAGCGGAGCGAACAAATTCCTGTTCGTGCTGGCGCCCGTGCTGACCTTTGCGCCAGCGCTGGCCGCCTGGGCGGTGGTGCCATTCTCTCCCGAAGTCGTGCTTGCGGACATCAATGCCGGCCTTCTCTATATTCTTGCCATGACTTCGATGGGCGTATATGGGGTCATCATCGCGGGCTGGGCATCCAACTCGAAGTATGCCTTTCTCGGCGCCATGCGCTCCGCGGCGCAAGTGGTTTCATACGAATTGGCGATGGGCTTTGCCCTGGTATGCGTGCTGATGATGTCGCATAGCCTGAATCTGGGCGATATCGTGAAAGGCCAGCAGGGCGGAAGCTTCATCAACTGGTATCTGATCCCGTTGTTTCCCATGTTTCTGGTCTATTTCATTTCCGGCGTGGCGGAAACCAACCGTGCGCCGTTCGATGTGGCCGAGGGTGAGTCGGAGATCGTCGCAGGCTTTCACGTCGAATATTCGGGCATGGCCTTTACCGTATTCTTCCTGGCGGAGTACTCCAACATGATCCTGGTGGCCACGCTTGCCAGCATCATATTCCTGGGGGGCTGGCTGCCGCCGTTGAACGTGGCGCCGTTCACCCTGGTTCCGGGGTTCATCTGGCTGCTGCTGAAAATATCGTTTCTGCTATTTTGCTTCCTCTGGTTCCGCGCCACTTTCCCGCGTTACCGCTATGACCAGATCATGCGGCTCGGCTGGAAAGTTTTCATCCCTATCACGCTGGTCTGGATACTTCTGCTGGGCTTGGTGATGCAGCTTCCATCAGGGCTGCGGGAGGCATTTCCACTGAATTTATGGTTCCACTGAGACAGGAGAAGCCATGAATCGCATAAAGGATTTTTTTCGCACCTTCCTGCTGTTCGAATTGATCAAGGGGATGATGCTGACCGGAAAATACTTATTCGCGCGAAAAATCACGGTATATTTTCCAGAAGAAAAAACGCCCATGTCTCCGCGTTTTCGCGGGCTGCATGCGCTTCGCCGCTATCCCAACGGGGAAGAGCGGTGCATCGCCTGCAAGCTGTGCGAGGCGGTGTGCCCGGCGCTGGCGATCACCATCGAATCGGAGCAGCGCGACGACGGCACCCGGCGCACCACGCGCTATGATATCGATCTTACCAAATGCATATTTTGCGGATTTTGCGAGGAGTCGTGCCCTGTCGATTCCATTGTCGAGACACGGATTCTGGAATATCACGGCGAGAAGCGCGGCGACCTGATCTATACCAAGCAGATGCTGCTTGCGGTGGGGGACCGTTATGAGGAGCAGATAGCAAAGGACAGGGCAGCGGATGCGGGTTATCGATAAATCCGCCGTTAATTCAATATGAGCTTCCAGGATATAATCTTCTATTTTTTTTCGGTAGTGCTGGTAGGGTCGGCGCTGGGCGTCATTACGGCGCGTAACCCGGTGCATTCGGCGCTGCTTCTCGTCCTGGCGTTTTTTGCGTCTTCCGGGCTGTGGCTGTTGCTGGAAGCCGAATTCCTCGCCATTACGCTGGTGCTGGTCTACGTGGGAGCGGTAATGGTACTGTTCCTGTTTGTGGTGATGATGCTGGATATCAATCTCGATCGATTGCGCGAGGGTTTCTGGAAGTGGTTCCCTTTTGGCCTCCTGGTCGCGCTGTTGATGGCGGGCGAGATGGCCATGGTGGTGATGGGCAAGCAATTTGGCGCGGGCGACATGCCGGCTCCGCCTTCCCGCCCGGAGGATTACAGCAACACCAAGGAGCTGGGAAGGCTGATTTATACGGAATATGTCTACGCTTTCGAGCTTGCGGCGGTCATCCTGCTGGTGGCGATCGTGGCTGCCATCGCTCTGACCTTGCGGCATCGTACGGGCATGAAGGCGGTTGATGCGTCCAAGCAGGTCGCGGTCAAGCGTGCGGACCGGATACGCATGGTCTCCATGCCATCCGAAAAGAAAGAATAAGAACAGGCCATGAGATGGCTGTATCGATCTGCCTGAAAAGGGGGCGTTAGCATGGTTTCTTTATCACATTATCTTGTTCTGGGAGCGATCCTGTTTGCGATCAGCATAGTCGGTATCTTTCTGAACAGGAAGAATGTGATTATCATTCTCATGGCGATCGAGTTGATGCTGCTGGCGGTAAATATGAATTTCGTCGCCTTCTCCCATTACCTGCAGGATGTTTCGGGTCAGATATTCGTATTTTTCATATTAACCGTGGCCGCCGCCGAATCCGCCATCGGTCTGGCGATCTTGGTCGTGTTGTTTCGCAGCCTGCGCACCATCAATGTGGACGATCTGGACAAACTGAAAGGGTAATCACCGCGGACGCGGCTTCCTCGGCGTGGCCCTGGATCGGTGTCGGGATACAAAAAATAAGAACTGGAACTTCATGACTGACATGGAAAAGCTCTATTTGCTGATTCCGCTGGCGCCCCTGGGCGGAGCGCTCATTGCCGGACTGCTGGGCCGCCTGATAGGGCCGGCCTGGAGTCATCGGGCGACCATTGCGCTGATGATCGTCTGCGTGATCGCCTCCATTGCGGTATTCCTGGACGTGCTCGAAGGAAATACCTTCAATGGCAGCGTTTACACCTGGCTAACGACCGGCGACACGCGTTTCGAGATCGGCTTCCTGATAGACAGGCTGTCGGCGATGATGATGGTCGTGGTCAGTTTCGTATCCTTGATGGTGCATGTGTACACCATCGGCTACATGCAGGGAGACCCGGGTTACCAGCGGTTTTTCAGCTATATTTCGCTCTTCACGTTTTCGATGCTGATGCTGGTGATGTCCAACAATTTTCTTCAGCTTTTCTTCGGCTGGGAAGCGGTTGGACTGGTTTCCTATTTGCTGATCGGCTTTTGGTATACGCGGCCCACGGCGATATACGCCAACCTCAAGGCTTTTCTGGTCAACCGCGTCGGTGATTTCGGATTCCTCCTCGGTATCGGCTTGGTATTGGCTTATTTCGGCACGCTGGATTATGCAGCCGTTTTCGCCAGTGCCCCGCAAGCGGCGTCGCGGACGATAGAAATCCTTCCCGGACAATCGTGGGCTCTGCTGTCCGCTATCTGCATTCTGCTTTTTGTCGGCGCCATGGGCAAATCCGCGCAATTTCCACTGCACGTATGGCTGCCTGATTCGATGGAAGGTCCCACACCCATCTCCGCGCTGATACACGCGGCCACCATGGTCACGGCCGGCATTTTCATGGTGGCGCGCATGTCGCCGCTGTTCGAGCTGACTGAAACGGCGTTGTCGTTGGTGCTGGTCATAGGCGCCATCACGACCCTGTTCATGGCGCTGGTTGCCATCGTCCAGAACGACATCAAACGGGTCGTGGCCTATTCGACGCTGTCGCAACTGGGCTATATGACACTGGCGCTGGGAGCCTCGGCGTATTCCGCCGCTGTATTCCATCTCATGACACATGCTTTTTTCAAGGCCGTGCTGTTCCTTGGCGCAGGTTCGGTAATCATCGCGATGCACCATGAGCAGGATATGCGCAAGATGGGCGGACTCAAGAAATACATGCCCATTACCTACTGGACAATGTTTGTGGCTGCGCTGGCAAACGCGGGCGTCGCCGGTTTTTCAGGGTTCTTTTCCAAGGATGCGATTATCGAAGCGGTGCATTTCGCTGGAATTTCCGGTTCCGGCTTTGCCTATTTTTGCGCCGTTACTTCCGTGTTTGTCAGTGCTCTCTATACTTTCCGCCTCCTGTTCATGACATTTCATGGCAAACCGCGCATGGATCACCATACGGAAGAGCATTTGCATGAGTCGCCCTGGGTTGTCACGCTGCCGCTGATCGTTCTGGCCATTCCTTCCATTGGCGCGGGCTGGTTAATCGGACCTATGCTGTTCGGGGATTATTTCGGCAGCGCCATTGTGATCATGCCCCAGCATGAGGCCATGGCGAAGATGGCATCCGAGTTCCATGGCATCGGCGCCATGATGACACATGCATTGGGAACTCTTCCCTTCTGGTTTTCCGCCGCGGGAATTTTTACCGCCTGGTATCTGTATATGGCGAAGCCCGGATTACCGGGAAAAATACGGCAGGCGGCAGGACCGCTCTATACATTGCTCGACCGCAAATACTATATCGATGAGCTCTATTCGTGGCTTTTTGCCGGTGGCGCGCGTGCTGTTGGCAAAGGGCTATGGAAAGTCGGTGATGTAACGATCATTGACGGCTTTTTCGTCAATGGCACCGCGCGGCTGGTAGCCGGAACCGCCATGCTGGTGCGCCGCTTCCAGTCCGGCTACATTTATCACTACGCATTCACCATGATCGTCGGCGTGTTCATATTGATGAGCCTGTGGTTGTATGGGACTTGAGCATGATGACGACACGACGCGAAAGATAAGGCACGGCAGGAAATAACAAAAATATCATTGCGGTTTTCCGCATGTTTCACGCTGCGCTAATGAACAAGACGGAATAAAAATGCTGTTTGGTTTTCCACTGATAAGTCTGGTTATCTGGTTGCCTATTTTCGCCGGGATCGGGGTGCTGGCAACCGGGGGTGATCGCAATGCCTACGTCGCGAGATGGCTCGCGCTCGCCGGTTCGATTGCCGGTTTTCTGGTGGCGATCCCTCTTTATACCCAGTTCGATCCGCTCGCCGCAGGCATGCAGTTCGTGGAATACAGCCCGTGGATCGAACAGTTCAACATCTACTATCACCTTGGCGTCGATGGCATCGCCATGCCGCTCATTCTGCTCAATTGCTTTACCACGCCACTCGTGGTGATTGCCGGCTGGCAAGTGATAAGCAAGCGCGTGTCTCAATACATGGGCGCTTTCCTGATCATGTCGGGCATCGTCAACGGCGTGTTTTCGTCGCTCGATGCAATCCTGTTTTACGTATTCTGGGAAGCCTCGCTTATCCCGATGTTTCTGATCATCGGAGTCTGGGGCGGGCCCAACCGGGTATATGCGGCAATCAAGTTTTTTCTCTACACCCTGCTGGGCTCGCTGCTCATGCTGGTGGCCTTCATCTACTTATACAATGTTTCCGGTGGAAGCTTTTCGATACTCGAATACCATGACCTGCCATTGCCGCTGACACCGCAAATTCTGATATTCATCGCTTTCCTGCTCGCTTTCGCGGTAAAAGTGCCGATGTGGCCGGTTCATACATGGCTGCCTGATGCCCACGTGGAAGCACCCACCGGCGGATCGGTGATTCTGGCGGCGATTCTCCTGAAACTTGGGGGTTATGGTTTCCTGCGTTTTTCCCTGCCTATCGTGCCGGATGCAAGCCATCATCTCGCGGGCGTGATGATCGTGCTGTCTCTGATTGCAGTGGTCTATATCAGCCTCGTCGCCCTGGTGCAGGCGGACATGAAAAAGCTGATCGCCTATTCCTCGGTATCGCACATGGGATTCGTCACGCTGGGTTTTTTCCTTTTCAATGCATACGGGATTGAAGGCGCGATGGTGCAGATGATTTCGCATGGCTTTATTTCCGGCGCCATGTTTCTGTGCGTGGGGGTCCTGTACGACCGGCTGCATTCACGCCAGATAGCGGATTACGGCGGCGTGGCGAACAGGATGCCGGTATTCGCGGCATTCTGGATGCTGTTTGCCATGGCTAATTCGGGGCTTCCGGGCACCAGCGGTTTCGTCGGGGAATTCATGGTCATCATGGCGGCGATCGAAGTGAATTTCTGGTATGCATTTTTTGCCGCGACGACCCTTATTACCGGCGCGGCCTATACGCTGTGGATGTACAAGCGCGTCATATTCGGAGCCGTGGCGAGTCCTGCTGTCGAAGGCCTGGAAGATCTCAACAAGCGCGAGATGCTCATCC
>MKVR01000030.1:0-22714 GCA_001899235.1 Nitrosospira sp. 56-18 | reverse complement strand
GCCACCGTGGAGGACTTGCTGGCGCACATAGGCCGCAGCAAGCTATAGTTCATATGACATCGGTGTTCCGTCTGTCCGAGGATAATAAATGAATTTCACGCAGCCTGATTTCGCCCCCGCCTATCCAGAGATATTTCTCCTGATAATGGTATGCGTGGTGTTGCTGGCGGATCTAGCATGGGGTAGGAAATCCCCGTATATCGCTTATGTGTTCGCACAAATAGCATTGCTTGGCTGCCTCTTCATCACCTTCTCCACCTCTTCGCCAACAGTGGTTCACACGTTTTCCGGCATGTTCGTGGACGATCCGATGGCTGATATCCTGAAGATGCTGGTGTACGGCACCGTTTCCGTGGTACTGGTATATTCCCGAAGCTATATTTCGCTGCGCGGGTTGCTCAGCGGTGAATTTTTCAGCCTGGCGCTGTTTGCGACACTGGGCATGATGGTCATGATTTCCGCCAGCCACTTTCTCACGCTATACCTGGGACTGGAGCTCCTGTCGCTGTCGCTTTATGCCATGGTGGCGTTGCGGCGCGATCTTGCGGGTGCAACGGAGGCTGCAATAAAATTCTTCGTGCTGGGCGCGTTGTCTTCGGGCTTCCTGCTCTATGGGATGTCCATGATTTACGGTTCCACCGGTTCGCTGGATATCGCACGCGTGGCCGAAGTGATTCGAAGCGGCGCGGTGAATCATTACGTGATGGTAATCGGCCTTGTATTCGTTGTCGCCGGCATCAGCTTCAAGCTGAGCGCCGCGCCGTTTCATATGTGGGCTCCGGATGTGTACGAAGGAGGATCCACGGCGGCGGTGCTGTTCATCGGTTCCGCGCCCAAGCTCGCCACATTCGGCTTCATCATGCGCTTGCTGGTCGAAGGGCTGGGAGAGATGGCGGCGGACTGGCAGGGCATGCTCATCATCCTGGCGGTAGTATCCATGGCCATCGGCAATCTTGCCGCCATAGCCCAGACGAATATCAAGCGCATGCTGGCCTATTCCACGATTTCCCATATGGGATTCGTGTTGCTCGGGATACTCAGCGCGGATGGAAATGGCTACAGCTCAGCGATGTTTTACGTTGTCGTGTATGTGCTGATGACCCTGGGCATGTTCGGCATCATCATGCTTCTGTCCCGGGCAGGCTTCGAAGCGGATAACCTCGAGGATTTCAAGGGGCTGAACCGCCGCAATCCCTGGTATGCGTTCATTACCCTGCTGTTGATGTTTTCCATGGCGGGCATTCCGCCCACGGTCGGAATTTACGCCAAGCTGGCGGTATTGCAGGCTGTTCTGAACGCTGGCCATGTCTGGCTGACCGTGCTGGCGGTACTACTTTCCCTGATCGGCGTATTTTATTATTTGCGCATCGTCAAGCTGATGTATTTCGACGAACCAACGACGGATGCGCTAATCGAACCGCAGCAGGACGTCAAGCTGCTGCTCAGCGCGAACGGTCTGGCGATACTCGGATTCGGCCTGTTTCCCCAGGTATTGATGGCCTGGTGCGCTTACGCAATCCAGCAATCCATTTCAGGCTGATCATCAGTCTGGGTAGCGGCCGGCGGCCGGCAAAAGCATGTTTAATGCAGAAAGCGAAACAGAAAACCTGAACAGGGAATCTTAGCGAGACATATGCGCTCTGCTGGAAGAGCGCGCCCGGAAATCCCGGGCGCCCCCATTGTTCGTGCGGTGACTGGCATAAGCTGCTGGTTTTCTCGTGGCCGAAGCGGCAGATCAGGGTTTTTTGTAGCTGATACGGTATATCGCTCCAGCATAATCATCCGAGACCAGCAGCGCCCCGTCCGGCATGACCAGCACATCCACCGGCCTTCCCCATACATTTTCATTTTCCAGCCAGCCCTGCGCGAATACCTCCTGCCTGATCACCTTGCCATTTTTTGTTTGAACCCGCCTCAGCTGGTATCCGATCTTGTTACGGCGGTTCCAGGAACCATGTTCAGCCACGATGATGTTGCCATGGTATTCCTTTGGAAACATTTCGCCTGTATAGAAACGCATTCCCAGCGTCGCCGCATGCGCGTCGAATTTCGCGGCAGGGGGGGTAAGCTTGCCGCAATCCCGCTTCGCGCCATATTTGGGGTCCAGGATATCGCCGCCATGGCAGAATGGATAACCAAAATGCATACCCTTCCTGGGCGCGTGATTCAGCTCGTCAGGCGGTATATTGTCCCCCATCCAGTCGCGGCCGTTATCCGTGAACCACAGTTCCTTCGTTTCCGGATGCCAGTCGAAGCCCACGGAATTTCGCACGCCGGAGGCATAGACTTCATAGTTAGCGCCATCGGGCTCGATGCGGGAGATCAACGCGTAGCGTTCGGGATCCGGTTCGCAAATGTTGCAGGGAGCGCCCACTGCCACATACAGCAGGCCGTCGGGTCCGAAACCGATATATTTCCCGCCGTGGTGCTTATCATTCGGGAATTTATCGGTCACCACGACAGGTTTGCCTGCCTGGTCGAGTTTGTTTTCGATGTTGTCAAAGCGCAGAATGCGGTTGATGGCGGAAACATACAGCGCGCCATTGTGGAATGCGACACCGATGGGCATCAAAAGTCCATTGGCGATGGTCCTCACCTGGCGCGCGGCGCCGGTATCTGTAATGGCGTAAACTTTTCCTTCCGCGGCGGAGCCGGCGAATACCGTGCCGTTTTTTCCCAGCGCCAGGGCACGCGCATTGGGAACGCTTGCCCATAATTCGATGGAAAATCCCGCAGGCAATTTGATTTTCTCGAGCGGAAGCTGATCCTGGTTTTGCTGATATTGCGCCATGGCCAAAGATGTGCCGGCGAATAGGCAGATATTGAGAAAAGCCAGAAGAGTTTTTATTGCAGACATGACGGAAGCTCCCGAATGGTGCGGTTGTATCAAAGCAGATAATTGTATCGAAGCAGATAAAGAGGCGGGATACTCATGGTTTGCATCCGGAATTTTAGTGGAATTGCTTGAAAATCATCAATTCATCCCCATTATCTCTTTTTATGAAAAATTGTCGGGAGAAAAGATCCATGCAAGCGGCGGCTACAAAAGAACACCTGAGCTTTCAGACCGAAGTCAAACAGTTGCTCAACCTGATGATCCACTCCTTGTATAGTAACAAGGAAATATTTCTACGCGAACTGATTTCGAACGCCTCGGATGCCGCGGACAAGCTGCGCTTCGAGGGATTGACGGATGGCGCGCTTTATGAAGCCGATTCCGATCTCCAGATCCGCGTGAGCTACGATGCCTCCGCGCGCACCATAACGGTGTCGGATAATGGCATCGGCATGTCCCGGCAAGAGGTCGTCGATAATATCGGCACTATTGCCAAATCCGGCACCCGGGAATTTTTTAGCTCACTGACGGGCGATCAGGCCAAGGATGCGCATCTGATCGGGCAGTTCGGGGTTGGTTTTTATTCGGCTTTTATCGCCGCGGACAAGGTGACGCTCATTACCCGGCGCGCCGGCCTGACGCCTGAGCACGGCGTTCGATGGGAATCGGGCGGGGAGGGGGACTATACGCTGGAGACGGTCGAAAAGGCGGACCGTGGCACTCAGGTGATACTGCATCTGCGTGAAGGCGAAGACGATCTTCTGAACGGCTGGCGCCTGCGGAGCATCATCCGCAAGTATTCCGATCATATCACGCTTCCCATCGTGATGAAAAAAGAGGAGTGGTCACAGGAAAAAAATGAAAATGTCATTACCGTCGAGGACGAGACGGTCAATCAGGCGAGTGCGCTGTGGGCACGCCCCAAGAGCGAGATAAAACCCGAGCAGTACGAGGAGTTCTACAAGCATGTGGCCCATGATTTCGAGTCCCCCCTGGCTTACGTTCATGCCCGGGTGGAGGGAAAACAGGAATATACCCAGCTGCTCTATATTCCGTCGCGTGCCCCATTCGATCTGTTCGACCGGGAACAGCGCCATGGCATCAAGCTGTATGTACGCCGTGTCTTTATCATGGACGATGCAAAGCAGTTGTTGCCGGGCTACTTGCGCTTTGTGCGCGGCGTCATCGACTCCAATGATCTGCCGCTGAATGTATCGCGCGAAATATTGCAGGAGTCGAAGGATATAGAAGCAATCCGCGCCGGCTCGGTTAAAAAGGTGCTAGGCCTGCTTGACGATCTGGCCCAAAGCGAGCAGGAAGAAGAAAAGGCCAAGTTCAAGACCTTCTGGAAGGAATTCGGACAGGTTCTCAAGGAGGGTGTGGCGGAGGATTACGCCAATCGCGAGCGCGTCGCCAAGCTGTTGCGCTTCGTGTCCACCCATGCCGATACCGACGAACAAGGCGTTTCGCTGGGCGACTACTTGTCGCGAATGAAAGAAGGGCAGGAGAAAATTTATTACGTGACGGCTGACAGCCTGAAGGCGGCGAGAAGCAGCCCTCATCTGGAGATTTTCCGCAAGAAGGGGATCGAAGTCCTGCTATTGTCCGAACGTGTGGATGAATGGCTGGTTGCGCACCTGACCGAGTTCGAGGGCAAGCCTCTGCAATCCGTTGCCAAAGGCAGTCTCGATCTGGGCAAGCTCGAGAATGAGGCGGAGAAGAAAGAGCAGGAGAAAGAAACGGATGAATACAAGGAGCTTACGGAAAAAATCAAGAGTGTTCTTGGCGAACAGGTCAAGGAAGTCCGTATCACCTTGCGCCTGACGGAATCGCCCGCCTGCCTCGTCGCCGATGCCCATGCAATGAGCGGGAATCTGGAGCGCTTATTGAAATCCGCCGGTCAAAAAGTGGATCATGCCAAGCCGATTCTCGAAATCAACCCGCATCATCCAATGATCCAGCGCCTGAAACTGGAACAGGCCCACTTTGACGACTGGAGCCGCATATTGTTCGACCAGGCATTGCTGGCCGAAGGAGGGCAGCTCGATGATCCGGCGGCGTTCGTCAGGCGGGTTAACGACTTGCTGTTTTTGAACGCCGGAAGCGGAGAGCAGGTGAATTCCGAATAAAATTCGCGCGTTAAGGGCCGTAGCTTACAGGTCAGGAAACCTTGGACTGCCCCTTGTTTCGGGAAAGTGCCTATTCTTTCTCTTTAAAAGCGCTTTTGCCGGGATCGGGGCTGGCAAACAATTCCCGGTGAGCGGTATCGGTAATGGCAATGACTGCGGGATGGGTGAGCCGGCGCTCCATGGAGATGGCGTAGAATTGCTCGGTGACTTCATCGGTTTGCCCTAGAACGGCAACGCCGTGTTCGCGCCGGACTTCATCCGCGATGACTGATGGAGCAATGAAAACCCCAATGCCTTCCTGGCCAAAAGCCTGCATCAACGCGCTATCGTCAAATTCGCCAATGATCCTGGGGTGAATTTGATGGACGTCGAACCACCGCATCAGAGGCGTGCGCACGGCGGTTTCCTTGCCGGGAACCAGAAAAGGCGCGCCATCGAGCGCACGGGGCCATGCGCCCCCGCATCGGGATGCGAGCTGCGCTCCCGCAAAAAACGTAATGCCGCAATCCCCGAGTTTGTGGCTGTAGCCTTTCACGTTGGTTTCCGCGGGCATTGGCCGGTCTGCCAGGACCAGATCGAGGCGCTGTATGGCAAGTTCGACCAGCAGTCGCGCGAGCTTATCCTCCCTGCAGACGATGCGCACGGGTTCGGCGAGCGACATTGCCGGTGCCAGCAATCGATAAGCGATGGATTTCGGAACCGCATCGTCGACACCGACGCGAAACTGGATGGCTTGCCTTTCGGGGCGGTTTCGCAGGGCTTCCTCGAGCTCGCTTCCTATCTGGAACACTTCGTCGGCATAGGAAAGCGCAAGGCGTCCGGCTTCTGTCAATTCAAGGCGTCGTCCCACACGCAAGAACAACGCTACGCCGATCGCTTCTTCAAGAAGCCCTATCTGGCCGCTGAGGGTTTGCGGAGTGAGATGCAAGCGCTCGCTTGCGCGTACGATACTTCCCGCCTTGGCGACGGCCCAGAAATAGTGCAATTGCTTGTAGTTGAGCATTAGAATGGTTATTCTAAAAACTTCCTTGTGTTTGGATCATTCGGAAATCCCGATGATATCATCAGTAAGATACTCCTTTTCTTGATGCAATTTTTAATCTAGACTCGATTATCACCTTTGAGACCGCGTTTACGATTTAAATGCAGCTTTATCCAGGCTGGGGGCGGCGAGCAGCATTCCCGAAGGGAGAATCGCATCTCAGCGGTTGACTCTCGCAATCAAGCTGCTCGGTTGTAATCACTGCAACAGGCGGCGCCCCCCGCAATTCCGGCTCAAGAACATCAGGCGCAGCAGGAAATTATGAAAGGCAGTAAATGCAAATAGCAACGCGTTGTCGAATATTATTGAGTCTGATTCTCATTCTGCCATTTTTCACTGCCTCAGCTCAACAAGCGACGACACCCCTACGGACCGCGCCACCTATTCCCCAGCCGGATTCCACTGTACCATTTACCTTCTCCATATCGCCTTCCTCTCCCGCCAGCGAACCTGGTCCGCCCACGCCTATTCCCATTCCCCGTGGGCCCAAGCCGGCGCCTTCCGCTGGAGATTCGGTTTCCATAGAAGACGTGCAGCGATTGGGGCTGCAGGCGAACGGCCTGGCTCAGGCAGCAAAATCCCAGGTGGGAATGGCGGAGGCGGGAGTTATCGGAGCGGCGGCTTATCCCAATCCGGTGGTGAGCGTAATCGGCGGGCCTCAGCATGCCCGAATTCCTTTGGCCAATCCAGCGACAAACACGAGGTCGGTGACCGTCACGCAAACGATCGAGAATCCTTTCCTGCGGAGTGCGCGCATCGGTTCGGCCGAGGCCGGGGTAGAGGCGAGCCGCGCCAGTGCTGACCAGGTTCGCGCAGACCTGGCCGCGCAGTTGCGGGTGCGTGCGTATGAATTGCTGCTGCGGCAGGAAATGGCGCGGATGGAGGGAGGCGTTCTGGATGTCATGGAAGAGGTGCGAAGGCGCATCAAGGTAGGCGTGGGAGTGGGCGAAACAGCCCGCTTCGAGTTGATCCGGGCCGACGCCGAAGTGCTGAATGCCGCCAGCCGCAAGGAAGCTGCTGAACTCAATACGCAGCGCGCCCGGATCGCGCTGCTGCAGTTCACCGCGGGTGCCTTGCGGCCCGATTTCGAGCTGGATGCCTCCCTTTTCGATCCGGTCAATCTGCCGTCACTGGAGGAATTGCGCCAGGAAGTGCCAACCGTCAATCCGGATGTGATGCGGTTGCAGGCGGAAGAGGAGCGAGCCCGGCTGCGTATTAACCAGGCGCGTGCCGCGATCCTTCCCTCGGTGGATATCGTCTACCAGAACTATCAGGACGCCCAGTACACCGATAACAGAGGGGGCTTTAACGTGAAAATTCCTCTGTTATATCGCCAGCGCGGCGAGATCGATGCAGCCGTGGCGGATACCGCGCGGGCGCGGGAAACACTGGAATACCGCCGGTATGAGATTGGGCAGTTGCTGGAATCAGCCTGGCAGGCGCTGCAGATTGCAAAACGGCGAGTGGAAATGTTCGAAGGAGGCATCATCAAAGAGGCGGAATCGGCGTTGCGCATTGCCCAGGCTGCCTATCGTTTTGGCGAGCGCGGCCTGATCGACGTGCTGGACACGCAACGGGTATTGAGAGGGATACTCGTCGACGCTTTGCAGGCGCGCTTCGACTTGCAGGCGGCTGCTGCCGAGATTGATCGCTTGCGTGCCAATTATCCCAGGGAGCAGGCAGTCGAATGAAACTCGGAATGAAAAGTCTCGGTACGGCTGTACTCGCTGCACTATTGTCTGCATGCAGTGGTGGGGAGGAGCAGGTAACCCAGAAAAAAGAAGAGGTGGCGCCGCAGAAGGCAGCCGATTTCAACAGCGTCACGCTCAAGCCGGAAATGGCGCAGCGGGTCAGGATCGGGCACCCCACCATGGTGGATATCGCGGACAAGTTGCAGGTGCCGAGCCAGGTGGATGTGGACGAATACCGGCTCGTGCGGGTCGGCGCCAATGTGACAGGCCGTATTGTCGATGTGTATGCGATGCTGGGCGATACCGTCACGGCGGGAGCGGCGCTGGCTCGCATTTCCAGTCCGGAACTGACCCAGGCGCAGCTCGCCTATCTGCGGGCGTCTTCGCGCGCAACCCTGGCGGAAAAGGCGGCGGAGCGGGCGCGTCAGATGCTGGCTGCGGATGTGATCGCCGTTGCCGAGGTGGAACGGCGCGAGTCGGAATTGCAGGTATCCCAGGCGGATCTGGAGGCTGCAAAGGACCAGTTGCGGCTGCTGGGCGTGGATAGCGGCGCGTTGAAGGAGTTGATAACCAAGGGGCACATTCTGCCTTCGGTAACCATCAGCGTGCCGCTTGGCGGCGTGGTCATCGAACGCAATGTCGCCATAGGCCAGGTGGTGCAGCCCTCCGAACAATTGTTCCGGGTTGCGGATTTATCGTCCGTCTGGGTCGTGGGCGATGTGCCGGAGCAAATCGCCCGCAATGTCCGGGTGGGCCAACACGTGGAAATCCACGTTCCGGCTCTGGGCGAGGTGAGTTTCGATGGGCTTATCATTTTCGTGGCCGATACGGTTAATCCGCTTACCCGGACGGTGATGGTGCGTACTGCAGTGGAAAATCCCCAGCGCAAGCTCAAGCCGGACATGCTTGCCACCATGCATATCACCGACAACCCCCACAAGAGCCTGGTTGTGCCGGAAACCGCCGTGGTGCGCGAAGCGAACCGCGACTATGTATTTTTGGCACAGGGCAATAACCGGTTTCTGCGCGTGCCGGTAGAACTGGGGCACGAGGTGGCGGATATGCGGCCGGTTATTCGAGGACTGAGCGTGGAGCAGAGCATCGTGGTGGACGGCGCCTTCCACCTGGATAACGAGCGCAAGCTCGCCGAGCTGGAGTAGGCGATGCTGGCTGCGATTGTGCGAGCCATGCTGAGGCAGCGCCTCGTGGTTGTGGTGGTGGCGCTTGCGTTGTGCGTCGCGGGAATGTTTGCCGCCAGGAATTTATCCGTGGATGCTTTCCCCGATGTGACCAACATACAAGTGCAGGTCGCAACGGTCGCGGTTGGCCGCAGTCCCGAGGAGATCGAGCGGCTGGTCACGATACCGGTGGAAATTGCCATGACCGGGCTGCCGGGGCTGGTGGAGATGCGCTCCATGAACAAGAGCGGATTGTCACTCACCACACTGGTGTTTACCGATCAGACCGACGTTTACTTTGCCCGGCAACTGGTGATGGAGCGTTTGATAGAAGTTTCTCCCAGGTTGCTGCCGGGCATTACGCCCGTTCTTGGGCCGGTATCCACCGGATTGGGCGAGGTTTACCAGTATACCCTCGACCATCCGGATGACGGGAAGCGCGCGCTCACAGTCGAGGAGTTGACGGAACGCCGAACCATTCAGGACTGGGTGGTGCGTCCGATGCTGCGTTCAATACGGGGTGTGGCGGAAATCAATTCCATCGGCGGCCACGTCAAGGAGTATCACGTGCTGGTCGATCCGAACCGGCTGCGTCACTACAACCTCACGTTATCTGCGGTAGACCGGGCTCTTGCTATCAATAACGCAAACGCCAGCGGCAACATCCTTCCCTTGCATACGGAGCAGTACCTCATCCGTGGCGTCGGCCTGATTAAAACGCTGGACGACATTCGCAATATCGTGCTCAAGGAGCTGGATGGCGTGCCTGTGTTCGTGCGAGATGTAGCGGAAGTGAAGTTCGGAGAAGAGGTGCGGCAGGGTGCCAGCATCAGGGGTGGCTATACCGAGTCGGTTACGGGCATTGTGATGATGCTGCGTGGAGGAAATGCGAAGGAAGTTGTCAGCCGGGTGAAAGAAAAAGTCGCCGAGATCAACGAGCGCGGCCTGCTGCCCGGGGGACTTCAAATCGTCCCGTTTTATGATCGGACTGTTATGGTGGATGCCGCGCTGGATTCCGTATACCGTGTTTTGATCGAAGCGCTGGTCTTCGTCATCGTTGTAATGGTGATCTGCCTGGGGAACCTGCGTGTGAGCCTTGTCGTCTGCGCAACCCTCATCATCACGCCATTGGTCACGTTCATGATAATGAATCACCTGGGCATTCCTGCCAACCTGATGTCCCTGGGAGGATTGACTATCGCGATCGGACTGATGGTCGATCCCACCGTGGTGGTGGTGGAAAACATCTTTCTGCGCCTGAGCCATGCGAACGGCAATGAATCGAAGAGCGAGGTAATTGCGAAGGCGGCAGCCGAGGTGGGCGCCCCCGTGATATATGGTATCGTCATTATTGTCCTGGTATTTCTGCCGTTGATGTCACTGCAGGGCATGGAGGGCAAGATGTTCAGTCCACTGGCCGTTACCATATCGATTGCATTGCTGGTGGCGCTGCTTGTTTCCGTGCTGTTGTCGCCGGTGTTGTGCGACTATGCCCTGAAGGGTGGAAGCGAGGAGGATACAAAAATTGTATCCATCCTGAAATCCCTCTATCTGCGTCTTCTTTATCTGGCGCTGGCGAACCCCAAGGCGACAGCAATGGTGTCGATAGGATCGCTTTTACTGGCAGTCGGCCTGTATCCATTACTTGGGAAATCGTTCATTCCAATCATGCGCGAGGGTGCTGTCACGCCCGTGATCATCCGTGTTCCTTCGATTTCCCTGGAAGAATCGATCCAGCTGGAAAACGAAGCCATGAAGCTGATCGCCGCAGTTCCTGGCGTGACGTCGGTGGTATCCAAAATCGGGAGAGGGGAATCACCCGCGGATCCCGCCTCGCAAAACGAGTCAGACCCCATTGCATCGCTGGATCTCGAAGGATCTGGCCGTACGCAAGAGGAAATCGAGGAGGATATCCGCAAGGCGCTGACGGTATTGCCCGGGGTGAATATCGCGCTGTCCCAGCCTATCGCGCAGCGGGTGGATGAAATGGTGACTGGAGTACGCTCGCAGGTGGCAGTCAAGATCTTTGGTGATGATCTTGAAGACCTGCGCAAGTTATCGGAGCAGGTCGCACGCATTGTCAAATCGACACGCGGTGCGCGCGATCTTCGCATCGAACGCTTGTCAGGTCAGCAGGAATTGACCATAGATATCGACCGGCGCGCCATTGCACGCCATGGAATCAATGTCGCTGACGTGAATGAGCTGATTGCCACGGCCATTGGCGGAAAGGCGGTGACGCAGGTGTTCGAAGGCGAACGGCGTTTTACGCTCCTCCTGCGCTTTCCTGAGAAATTCCGTAATGATGTCGAAGCCATCCGCGACCTGTTGCTGCGTCCTCCCGGCAATGCCGGGCCTGAAAGCCTGCTCGCGCGCGGCGGCATGCTGGTGCCGCTGAGCGCGGTTGCCGATATTAGTGTGGTCGACGGGCCGGCGATCATTTCCCGTGAATATGCGAAGCGGCGCGTGGTAATCGGCGCAAATGTGCACGGGCGCGACCTGGGCGGTTTTGTTGCTGAGCTACAGCAGCGCACGGCGAAGGAAATCAAGTTGCCGCCCGGGTATTATTTTGAGTGGGGAGGCCAGTTCGAGAACATGGAACGGGCCATGGCGACGCTGGGAATTGTCGTTCCGGTCACGTTTGCCGTAATATTTTTTCTGCTGTTCATGCTGTTCAATTCGGCGAAGCTTGCCACATTGATTTTTACGGCCTTGCCCTTCGCTTCGGTGGGTGGTGTAATCGGGCTGTTTGTTACGGGTGAATATTTATCGGTGCCGGCGTCAGTCGGGTTTATTGCAGTGTGGGGCATAGCAATATTGAACGGGGTGGTCCTGATTTCTTTCATCAAGGAACTGCGCGAGCAGGGACTCAGCGTGCGCGACGCAGTGAAAACAAGCTGTGAAGCGCGCTTTCGGCCTGTGCTGATCACTGCCGCGGCAACCATATTGGGGTTGGCGCCGTTCCTGATCGCCACCGGCCTGGGTTCCGAAGTGCAGAAGCCGCTTGCAATCGTCGTGATTTGCGGCCTCATTACCGCAACCGTGATGACGAAAGTGGTCGTTCCCATGATGTACCGCTATTTTGATCCCATGCCCGATGTACCCGACCAGATGCTCCCGGTTGCAGGTGCCGTACAGCCGCATCGTCCCCATGCGCCGCATGAATGACCCAGCTGATGTAACCGAATCAAAAGGAACGATATGACGTTGCCTCCTTCATCCCCAATAGACAAAGCCAAAATTCTGGCTGAAGCGCTGCCATATATCCGCCGCTTTCACGGCAAGACGATGGTCATCAAATATGGGGGCAATGCAATGGTCGAGGAAAATCTCAAGCAGGGATTTGCCCGCGACGTCGTGTTGCTGAAACTGGTGGGGATGAATCCCGTAATTGTCCACGGTGGAGGACCGCAGATAAACGACATGCTGAAGCGGGTGGGCAAGCAGGGCGAATTTGTGCAGGGGATGCGCGTGACGGATGCCGAAACCATGGAGGTGGTCGAAATGGTGCTCGGGGGTCTAGTCAACAAGGATATCGTGAATCTCATTAACCGCCAGGGAGGACTGGCAGTTGGATTGACGGGCAAGGATGGAGGATTCATCCGTGCAAGGAAGATGCTGGTGCAGAGCAGGGACAAGGCCGAGGAGCGGCTCGATATTGGCCAGGTGGGAGAAATAGAGAGCATAGATCCAGCCCTGATCGCGTTGCTGGAAGCACGGGATTTCATACCCGTGATTGCTCCCATCGGGGTTGGCAGCGACGGTGAGTCTTATAATATCAATGCAGATCTCGTCGCTGGAGAGCTCGCCAAAGTTCTGGACGCGGAGAAATTGATACTGCTCACCAATACCGCTGGCGTTCTTGACAAGAATGGGAACTTGTTGACCGGTTTGACAGCGAGCCAGGTGGATGAGCTGATTGCCGACGGAACCATCGCCGGCGGCATGATACCCAAGATCGCTTCCGCCCTGGACGCGGTAAAAAAAGGCGTGAAATACTGCCATATCATCGATGGCCGGATCGAGCACGGCATATTGCTGGAGGTGCTGACCGACGAGGGCATAGGGACACTGATCAAGCGAGCCGATTTTTCGGAGATGCAGGGCAGCGAAGCATCCGGGCATTGTGGCCAGGGAGCCTGAGGCGTGGGCGCTTGCATACACGCAGGGCATGCAGCGCCGCCACGGCTTTATCGAGGGAAACATGGCAGTTAGCAGGGCAGGAGACAGAAAGGATCAAATTCTGCAGGCGCTGGCCGAAATGCTGGAAGGCCCCCGGGCGGAAAAAATCACTACTGCAGCACTTGCTGCCCGGCTCGATGTGTCAGAAGCCGCTCTCTACCGCCATTTCGCCAGCAAGGCGCAGATGTTTGACGGATTGATCGAATTCATCGAAAAAACACTTTTCAGCCTTATCAACAAGCTGATAACGGAAGAGAAGAACGGCATGCGGCAGGTCGAAGGCATCGTGTCGCTTCTGCTTGGTTTTTCCAGGAAGAATCCAGGCATGACCCGCGTGCTCATTGGCGATGCGCTAATAAACGAAAACGACCGTTTGCAGTTGCGGATAAACCAGTTGCACGACCGGCTCGAGGCAACTCTCAAGCAGGTGTTGCGCTTTGCGGCAAGCGAGGGGGAGATTCCGGCTGATCTGGATGCTGCTGCCCAGGCAAACCTGCTGATGTGTTTTGTGGCAGGGCGCTGGCACCAGTTTGCCAAGAGCGGATTCAAGCGCGACCCGGTGGAGCATTGGGAGGCGCAGCGCATCGTGTTGTTTTTGCCTCTTGGCCGGCATGAGACAGGCTGAGCTGTTAACCTGAATCCGGTAGTAGGATAAGGTGGACTGAACGCTGCTTCATCCCGACCGACGAGAAGCGCGGCGGCGATGCGCTGGCCGCCATTATGCAAAAGACTGGCAGCAATGCAGTCACGGTGAAGGGCGGGGAGGATGAAGCGCCGCCGCCAGCATTCTCCCGCAAAAACATGGCCCAGTTCATCAACACCAAAGAAAGCATCGTCACCGAAGCCGTCGATGGTCTGGTCGCGGCGTCTGGCGGCAAGCTGGCGCGGCTCGACGGCTATCCGCATATACGGGTGGTCGTACGCAATGACTGGGACAAGTCCAGGGTTGCGTTGATCTCGGGAGGCGGATCGGGCCACGAACCGGCACATGCGGGTTTCGTCGGGGAAGGGATGCTGACGGCTGCGGTGTGCGGCGACATCTTCGCCTCGCCGACAGTCGACGCGGTACTGGCAGGCATCCTTGCCGTGACAGGATCGTCCGGCTGCCTGCTCATCGTCAAGAATTATACCGGTGACCGATTGAATTTCGGGCTGGCGGCCGAACGAGCTCGCCAGTTTGGCTTGAATGTCGAGATGGTCATCGTCGCCGATGACGTGGCGTTGCCCGACTTGCCCCAAGCCCGCGGCGTCGCCGGCACGCTTTTCGTGCACAAGATAGCCGGCGCGCTGGCCGAGAATGGTGCCGACCTGGCGCATGTCGCCGCGGCCGCGCGCAAGGTCGTGTCAAAGACAAAAAGCATCGGCATGTCGCTAAACACCTGCACCATCCCAGGTTCGCCAAAGGAGGATCGCATCCCGCCCGGCATGGCCGAGCTTGGGCTTGGCATCCACGGTGAAGCCGGGGTTGAACAGGTCGAGTTCAAGGGGGCGAGCGAAGCTGTCGCTGCCATGGTCGAGCGCCTGTCAACTGCAATGGAAGAAAAGCCGCATGTCGCTATGGTCAACAATCTCGGCGGCACGTCGGTCATCGAGATGTCGATCATCCTCAACGAAATCCGGCGGTCAGCGATTGGCGAGCGGATAACCCATATCATCGGGCCGGCGGCCATGATGACATCTCTCGATATGCATGGCTTCTCGATTTCAGCCTATCCTGCCGACGATGCCGAGATCGCCCTGCTCAAGCAGCACACGCCGCTGGCGGCATGGCCGCGGGTCTGCCGGCTGGGCCAGGTCGCGATTGAGGCGCTTCCGGACGGCCTGACGCCTGCCGTTCCGATGCCCTCGACGCACAAGCCGACCAAGGAGCTCCTGACCAGTTGCTGCGAGGTTCTGATCGCCGCCGAGAACGACCTCAACGCGCTCGACGCGAAGTCAGGCGATGGCGACACCGGCAGCACGCTTGCCGGCGCGGCACGCGCCCTGATCAGCGCCGTGGACCGATTGCCGCTTGCCGACCATGCCCAGCTCTATCGAGCCATTGGCTTGGAGCTTTCCCAAACCATGGGAGGCTCGTGCGGTGTGCTCCTCGCGATCTTCTTCGCCGCAGCGGGCGATGCTGCCTCAAGCGGCTTGCCAATGCGCGAAGCGTTGCAGGCCGGGTTGCGGAGAATGCAGGAGATCGGCGGGGCACGTCCGGGCGACCGCACCATGGTCGATGCCCTTGCGCCGGCCCTTGATGCCCTGGAAGAGAGCCTGCCAGAGGCGGCGAAAGCCGCGCGTGCGGGTGCCGATCGCACTGCCCACATGAGCAAGGCGAATGCGGGCCGCGCTTCCTATGTCAATGCCAAGCATTTGGCCGGTCATGCTGATCCAGGTGCTGAGGCGGTCGCGCGATTGTTTGAACACTTGGCCTGATTTTTGATTGGAAGCCGGCAGTGTCCGGCAATTTAGCTGAATAGAATCAGTTAATTAGGGTTTTGGAGCATGGCATCATAATGCTCTATGGGTAATTGATCAAGCGTTATTTTCTCGAAAAGAGTGAGGCTCGGAATCTGTAGAATTGTGTAGAGCGAAGCCTTGGTCTTGAGTCGTTTCTTTACGATGGCGACCAGGACATAGACAATAATCACGATCCGGATTTGGGTGTTGACAGCATTCTCGGTGGTACCGTAGAACGCCTTGATGCGCAGATGCTGTTTGATCCATTTGAAGAATAGTTCGACCTGCCAGCGGCAGCGGTAAAGCTGAGCGATGGTCAGGGCGGGCAGTCCCTGGACTTGTAGTAACCGGTCAGCGTGATTATCTGATCGCAGCGCCTGGACGAATTCCTCGCGTTTGGCGGGGTCGTCGATGGTGGCGAACTGCTGCGACAGATACAGGTAATTCCAGCTAGAACTGGCTTAAGCTCAAATTGAACCTCCTTTATAGCGGAAGATTTCTGAGAAATTTTCCAGTTTTTTCAGCCGTACTCTCATCGGGTTGTGAAGGCGGTATAGCTCCTGGATTCTTGTTTTCTCCTTCGACGACTTGCCCTGTTTGTTCTTTTATTTTTTTTATCTCCGCCTCTTGTTCTGGAGTGCAGGGCGTTAAAATTTCATAAGTTTGCTTTACGCCCCGAGCATGATTGTAGGCATCGCGAGCCTCGCCAATGGGAATATCAACCCCCGCGAGCATGCCAAGTGCCGCCCCAAGCACATTGGCACCGATATCCTTGGCTTCCCGTATACTGCCTTGAGCGAAAGAACCTTCATCAGCCAGTTCTTTCAATCTTTCAGCTGTTGTGCAATCCGGCATACCCGCCTGTGCGGGTGGCGGGTTAACAGGTTGGATGGCGTTCTCCGACGAGATGTTGTCCGCCCATGCGCTACTGATGTTAAGGCTTGCGGCCACCAGGACAGCGGTTACTCTGACTCCTGCTTTTGCTTTCATGATTTTCGGTTTCCAGTCATTGGATTCGGGATTATTTGAATTCGATCTGTAATTCAGGCGCCATCACAATTCTGGGCATTCCCGATCTCCTGTTCCCAGTCTGGAGAAAATTAAGTGGATCTAACACACGACTCGGAGCAATGAGAAGTCGTTAGCTCATCCATAATAACCAGGAAATTGAATGCTGTCTTTCAAATTTTGAACGATCCCCGAGATCATCCATCCGATGTATTTATTGTTCAGTTTCATGAGTAGGGCCTTTAAAAAACCATTGAAATAATATAACCTTACCGGGGGTATTTAATTGTCACTGCTAAGGAGAAAAAATGAAAACGAAGGTGATTCGCGTTGCTTTACTGGCGTTACTCGGTACCAGTATCACTTCCCAGGCTGCGCTTGTCGATCGGGGGAACGGATTGATTTTTGATACCGACAAAGATATCACGTGGCTTGCGGATGCCAATTATTCCAAAACGTCCGGCTATCACACGACTGGTGTTATGAACTGGTACGCGGCCGATACGTGGGCTTCCAACCTCGATTATCAAACCTATAGCGACTGGCGTTTGCCGACCGCAAGCGAAATGAGCCATTTGTTTTACCAGGAACTCGGCGGGTCGTGGGGCACTTCTCTTGCCAGCAGCCATAATACTTACTACAGCCTGTTCAGTAATATCCAGAATAGTTCTTATTGGACTAGTGACGTGAACCCGAGCAATAGCGATCAAGCATCAACTTTCAGTTTTGCTGGCGCTTATCAGAATATAAATAACAAGATCGATGGGGATTTTGCCATGGCCGTCCGGCCTGGCGATATTGCATCTGCCGTTCCTGAACCTGAAAGTTATGCCATGCTGATGGCCGGGCTTGGTTTGATTGGCTTAATTATGCGCAGGAGAACGCAAAAGTGACTGAAGGAAAATAGAGCTAGTTAAGCTCATGAAAAGGCCCTCTTTTTTGGAGGGCCTTTTTATTGCTATATTTTAACTGCAGCACTATGTTTGGTGCACTACCCGACATATGGATTCGCGAATCAGGATATTCTGCGACGACGTACGATAAAACCCATCACGCCTACACCCATCATGATTGCCGCCAAAGTTCCGGGTTCGGAAACGACGCTGACTTCCTGGGTGATAGGTATCATGCGCATGCTTTCCTGACCGGTACCGGAGAAAGTAAGACCGGTAACGAACGCGGTGACAGAGTTGGGGTCCAGCCCAGCACTGGTTTCTATGCCGGTAATTCGGAATCTATCCACACCTGAGACCCCAAAGGAATGCTGGATGCCTGCAGCAAGTGTAGTGTCGAACTGCCAGTCGATTCCGTTCCATAAATATAATGCAAACTCACCATCCCCGATATCGGGGAGAATCACGGAAGTGAAGTTTGGGCCTGAATCTGAAAAATAGTCGAAACCCGTGGCAACTGCCGGATCAACAAAAAGAGGTGCGTCAGTAGTTATTGGGAAATCCAATTCCCATCCAAGCCCTCCCGGTAAATCCATCACGGGCAAGATCGGTACCAGAGGACTGATTCCTGGCGCCGCCACTAGCGACATCAGGGAGTCCATTTGAAGAAGGACATCTGAACCAGTACCATTAATCGGTCCGGCCATGCCAGCCCAGCTAAGATTTGGATCTACCTGCCTGAAAGGGGTTTCTAGGTTGGAGTTTATTAGAGCTGCGAGTCCTTCACCTGGCTTTAACGTTGGAAAATAGCCCGAATTAACCGAGTCGACTACCAGAGTGCCCACCGATGCGCCACGTGCAAAAACGCTTTGCTGCAGACCCAACTGATTCCCATTACTACTTTGATCCAAGTTCACCGGTTCGTTGCTAATAATCGAAAGGAAAGTCGATGGAGCAGTGGCCACATGGGCTTGCAATATTGGTTTATCGGTTTCAAATCCTGTGCCTGTTAGGCTATCGCCAGGAGCGCTCGCTGCATACATTGCGAAAGAGCTGGTATCCGCCACAAACGTAAAATAACTGCCTCCTGAACCATTTATAAAGGCTGGTGTGCCATCATTAAATATCATGCTGCCTAGATTTGCCTGGTACTGACGTAGCAAGAAATTTGAAGCCCCAAGTCTTTCTATCAGCGCATTGCCGAATGCTTGGTCAATAGCGACCACGTTTGCAATCCCGTGGCCACTACCAGTCGGATCAAAAGAGAATAGATCCGCTTGCGCTACCAGAGGTAAGGCAAGCGCTGAGGAAAAGGCAGCCAATGCCATATATCTTATTTTTGAATTCATGACATCCCCCAAGATTAAAACTTAAACCCAGAAAACCCTAGCTCAAACTCTAGAATAGCAGAAAAATATATCCCATTACGATTGATGCGTTGGTGGTCCTTGGCGTGCTTTAAAGCGCGAATCGTGTCTTTACCTCTAAAGAGGCATAATTGAAAGCAGGCGGGCGTCGATGAGCTCCTGCCGCTAGAGCAGGAAATCGAGGTCGAGTAGACCCACACGCTATGCCTGGCGACAGAGAAAGAAAGCAATCATCATTTTGCTAAGGCTAAATACTAATTGTTATCCGTCCCCGTTCTGGATCGCGGGCCAAGTGGCCACCTGAATGCGGCCTATCCCCGGTTCCGAAGCACTCTGCGTATTATCTGTAGCGGCTCGCGTTTGAAAACGACCGGGCTCGCATTTATCCCGTTTTTCGGCTCACATTATTTGCATCTATCCATAACCACCGGCTCAGATTAGCTGCAACCCAGCTCATATTATTTGCGATCAGCTCACATTGCGGCTTCATGGGCTCAGATTAAATGCAACTGTGATCTGTTCCGCATGGGTAGGCTCAAACAAGTCACTGCCATGAGACGTGATTTCTGTATCACAAGGATCGAGATACCTTTTTTGAGACACGCCACGACAAACGTCTAGAATCTAATGAGGCAAAACAGGCCAGCCGGCTAATTGCAAATAATGTGAGCCCGTCGAAATGGAATGCGAGCCCGCTCCGTCGAATGCAAGCTCACTTGCAGTTATTCTGAGCCGGTGGCCTTGGTTGGTTGCAGTTAATTTGAGCCAGAAATGCCATTGAATGCAAGCCCGGTCGTTTTCAAACGCGAGCCGCTACAAATAGGTGGGGTAAGCAGGAATCGCCGGAATTTCCACCGATCGTTGCATGTAACGGTGCAATCCTGTAAGCTGTTGCATGTAACATCAGGAATAGGAGTTCCACAAAATGGCTCACGTCAATTCACGAGTTCAAAAGTACCGCGACGCGCTGCGCATGGCGGGGCTGCGCCCGGTACAAATCTGGGTACCGGATACGCGACGGCCAGGCTTCGCGGAGGAATGTCGTCGCCAGTCCCGTCTTGTCGTCCAAGTGGACATGGCCGACAAGGATATGCGGCAGTTCATGGATGAAGCCTTGGCAGACGTGGATGGTTGGACGGAATGATACGAGGCGACTTCGTGACCATCGCCATGCAAGGTGATGTTGGCAAGCCAAGATCGGCCTTGGTGATTCAGGCTGACCAGTTCAACGAGCACGCCACCGTGACCGTGCTGCCGGTGACGAGCACGCTTGTTGGCGCGCCACTGTTGCGCATCGCCGTTCATCCAAGCGTGGGAAACGGCTTGCAGAAGCCGTCACAGGTAATGGTGGACAAGGCTATGACTGTGAAGCGCAGCAAGGTGGGGCAAGCCTTCGGACGTATTGACGCCGATGCGATGGTAGAGATTGAGCGTTGCTTGGCCATATTCTTGGGGATTGCCAAGTGACATATCAATCTCCAGGCGGTTACCTGTGGCGCGGCAGCACTAAAGTCGGGTTGGGCAAGTATTGAGGCTACTACGGCCGTTGCCACCGGCTTAGCTGTAACGGCTCGCGTTTGAAACTGGTCGTGCTCGCATTTGACGCCGTTTTCGGCTCGCAATAACTGCAACCAACGGAGTAGCTGTGCTCACGCCATCTGCAAATGAGCCTGCATTCGTCGGCGCCGGCTGGCGTTATCCAGGTAGGCCACGAGATATTCCTCGAGATTATGCCGGCTCGGTCCTGGGAGAATGTGCCACAGAAAATCTCGAGGTAAATATCTGAGGAATAGCCCGCTTGTCCTATTGCACTTTTGATCGGCCGGTAGAAACTGTGAAATCCCATCCCCATTGACTGGAGGATTCTCGTCATGCGAACAATCTCCTGCTCTAAAGCCCGCAACTTCCTGGCCGTGGCAATAGCCCTGAGCGCAACCCTGGGTTTCGCGGCTCCGGCTTTCGCTTACACTGCTGCAGCAATTTTGAATCCTGATGGCAAACTGACTTATCTCGGTTCGCTGGGTGGAATTGACACTATCGCCGCCGGCATCAACGATTCCGGCCAGGTGGCCGGATATTCTGATGTGGTCGATAATTTTTATCAGCACGCCTTCATCACGGGTTCCAATGGCGTGGGGATGACCGACCTCGGTACGCTGGGTGGAACCTACAGTTTCGCCACTGGCATCAACGATGCCGGACAGGTGACAGGAACTATTATAATGAGCGATTTTTCTCGGCATGCCTTCATGACGGGTTCCAATGGCGTGGGGATGACCGACCTCGGTATGATGGGCAAGAGTAACATTTCCGCCTACGGCATCAACAATGCCGGACAGGCGGCCGGATCCGCGTGGGGAGAGGATTTCAGGTCTAGCAATGCCTTCATCACGGGTCCCAATGGCGTAGGGATGAGGGATCTCGGTGCACTGCAGGGAGGCCCCAGTGGCGCCACTGCCATCAACGATACCGGACAGGTGGTGGGCTCGTCTGAAGCTGCCACGGGATGGGCACACGCTTTCATCACCGGCCCCAATGGGGTGGGAATGACCGACCTCGGTACGCTTGGGGGGACTAGCAGTTACTCATATGACATCAACAATGCCGGACAGGTAGTCGGAATTTCCGGCACGGCCGATGGTTCGCAACACGCCTTCATCACGGGTCCCAATGGCGTGGGAATGACCGACCTCGGTACGCTGGGTGGAACCTACAGTTTCGCCACTGGCATCAACGATGCCGGACAGGTGACAGGAACTATTATAATGAGCGATTTTTCTCGGCATGCCTTCATGACGGGTTCCAATGGCGTGGGGATGACCGACCTCGGTATGATGGGCAAGAGTAACATTTCCGCCTACGGCATCAACAATGCCGGACAGGCGGCCGGATCCGCGTGGGGAGAGGATTTCAGGTCTAGCAATGCCTTCATCACGGGTCCCAATGGCGTAGGGATGAGGGATCTCGGTGCACTGCAGGGAGGCCCCAGTGGCGCCACTGCCATCAACGATACCGGACAGGTGGTGGGCTCGTCTGAAGCTGCCACGGGATGGGCACACGCTTTCATCACCGGCCCCAATGGGGTGGGAATGACCGACCTCGGTACGCTTGGGGGGACTAGCAGTTACTCATATGACATCAACAATGCCGGACAGGTAGTCGGAATTTCCGGCACGGCCGATGGTTCGCAACACGCCTTCATCACGGGTCCCAATGGCGTGGGAATGACCGACCTCGGTACGCTGGGTGGAACCTACAGTTTCGCCACTGGCATCAACGATGCCGGACAAGTTGTCGGATATTCCGACATGGCTGATGGTTCTCAACATGCCTTCATCACGGGTCCCAATGGCGTGGGAATGACCGACCTCAACTCGCTGGTGGCGAACCTCGGGAGCGGAGCCTTTATAGAGAAAGCAAACGGGATCAATAATCATGGGCAAATCATTGTCACCATCGATGGCGTCCCTGCCGTTCCCGAACCGGAAACCTACGCCATGCTGCTTGCCGGTCTGGCCCTGATAGGCTTTATGGCTCGTCGTCGCACGCTCAGGGAAAATTTTCCATCTCCGGCTTTTGGCCCGGACCAGTATCCGTGCTAGTTGTTCTACGCTAGATGTAGCTGCTCGCGTTGATTATGAACTTTCAAGCTCACTGGGGATTTTGTATGAAATCGTTTTCTTTAAAAAAGAGGTAAAGAGTGCACCTGTTGTGCCCAAAAGACATAACCCCAATAATAATTTTGAAATTATGGGGCTGTTCGACAACAAGAAGTCAAAAAAACGGGGGGCAATCCGATCCATGTGTGGAACTGGACTAAAGACAAAAAATGCGAAAATAACTATCATCCCGAGATAAAGTCCGGAATAATTAATAACATCCAATATGGAATCATATTTTTTTCCTGAACTACATATATCTTCTAGAGCGTGTTCACAGTAGCCAG
>MKVR01000029.1 GCA_001899235.1 Nitrosospira sp. 56-18 | reverse complement strand
GACGGGTCCATAAACCTCGAAGGGCGCGACGGCGTATTTCCGCTCTCAGCGAACGCCATCCTTTTTGCTCAAACAAAAGCTCACGATGTGCTTGTAAAAGTATGCGCACATCTACTCGATGCAGATTTTCCATATCTGCTTGTTCCAATTCGTTCCACCGACGGCTGGGTAGCGGGTGGAAGGATTCGATCCAAACTGAAACCCATCCTCGAACGGTTGTCGGTATCGGTAATGCCTTCCAGCGATCTCGATTGAGAAGGCAGAAGCTCACGCAACCTCCGGGGAGTTGGTAGCGAAAACATCCGGCCTGATGACTTTGAGATACATGAGACGGGCTTCTGGAATCCCATGCAGCCGCCACTGGGAGACGGCTTGCGGCCTCACATTACAGAGTTTCGCAACCTCGTTTGTACCGCCCAGGATGTTGATCAAATGATTTATGTTTTCCATAGGCGATATTGTAAGCATACTTACGTACAAAGCGCAAGCATACTTACCACTATAAGTTGTAAGCTTGCTTACATGAAGAATCCGGGGCAGAGAATCAAGGAAGAGCGCGAGGCCAAAAATTGGTCACAGCAACGGCTTGCCGAAGAGATCAGCAGATTCAAGAAAAAACGGATTACCCGCGCCGCTGTTGCGCAATGGGAGAACGGTGACTCGAAAACCCAGAAGCCAGAAAATCTTTTCGCTGCGGCTGACGTTCTTGGTCTAACACCGCAATGGGTGCAGTTTGGAACAGGTGAGAAATATGCCGCGGCCGCCAAAAACTTAAGCGTGGTTGAGCCTCATTCTCCCTACGAGGCTATAAACAATGGCGAGATAGAAACGTCAACGATCGGGTTGACGCAAGAGCAGCAACATATTTTGTCCGTCATGGAAGCCATAGGACCAGAAGCCAGGAAGGCCCTTCTTCAGACAGCGTCTCTCATTGCCAAATCAAATCAGTCAGTAGTGACTGATGCGGAAAAACCACACCCTAAGCGCGGTGTAATAACTCCTTCCGAGAATATAAAATATCCGCCGCTACCGGAAAGGCGGATACAAGAAAGGCGGATTCGGAATAGGAGGGAATCAGATGGCTGAGAGGGAGCCACCATTAAAGCTAGTACACCCAGAAATATCGCATGATACGGTGCAAGCCCTGGAAACTCTTTTGACGAAAGCGAAGGAGGGAGAAATTATCGGTATTGCCTATGCCGCAATGTATGAAAAACCAGTTCGCGGCTATTCAACTGACGCCGCGGGGGAGGCCTACGCGAATCCCACGTACTCTTCCGGTATGGTTATGAAGCTAAATAAATATCTGCTGGAATTACTGGACCAGCCACATTTATAAGATGTAATCCAAATCCCACATTTTCTTTTTTGATGAATAACGATAATGTTTATTTGGCGTGAGCCGAGAATCTTCCTGTTTGTTAATCTGTTTTTATTTTCGACAACCTCCTTGTCGCAAGACTTTTCGGCAGAGCAAGCCAAGGCCGAGATGCAACCGAAGTTTCGTGCAGAGGCCTGGGTCCAGATTTGGGAAGACTATGTTAAAACCGAATTTCTTGGTTTAAAAAGCATAGAGTTGAACGAAGATGTAGGAAGAGCATGGTCAAAAGTAAAATTTTCTCACCCATGGCCCCTCCTAACAAAGGATGGCTTTATTGATATTTATGCCGGGTATAATTTCAATGAATATGATTGCAAAAACAATTTGATAGCAAATCGCATCATAATACCTGTTGGCAGAAACGACGACTATCAAACTCCGGTCGTATCTAATAGTCCCAAAATAGAACCAGTCGCCTCCGGTTCTGATAAAGAAAGGCTTCTCGTTGCGGTATGCAAATACGGAAAAACCGGGATGTTTCCGGATATAGACGCTGAAATAATATCCAGAAACGGAAGGAAAGCTTTTGAGAATTTTACGAAACAGAATTAATCTGATACTAGACCCTTGATGACCACCTTATGCAGAAGGTGCATGGATAATGGACAAACTTACTGTTAATGCCTTCTGGGATGACGAAGCAAGGGTCTGGGTGGCAACCAGCGACGACGTGCGAGGGCTGGCCACAGAAGCGGAAACCGTTGATGATCTCGTAGCGAAGCTCAAAATCATGATCCCGGAGCTCCTTGATGCAAACGGGTATCCAGATAATTTGAATGGCGATGAAGTTTCATTTCAACTGAAAACAGAGCGAAGCATTGTTACCCATCGTCACGCCAATTGATCGTGAGGGACTTCACTCCTCAGATAAAAAAGATCCTGCGTGAAAACGGATGCCGTTTCGATAGGCAGGGCAAGGGCGACCATGAAATATGGTTCAGCCCGATAAACGGAGCAAGATTTACCGTTGATGGAAGCATCAAATCTCGTCACACCGCGAACGGGGTTTTAAAGCAGGCCGGGCTGGACAAGAAATTTTAATAACCCCACTCCTATTCCGGTGTACGTCAGTCCAATGGAAATCTCATCAACGTCCAGCGACAATTCCAGGGCGTATACGGCAGCGCTCGATGCCTAAACCAGGAACTCTTACCAGTGACAATAACAAGATTTTTCATGATCATCCTTTTTTCGATCATGCTTACCAGTTGCTCTGTTTTCATGGCTGCCAAGCAGCCCGACAAAAAGAATGTCGATCTCTTCAAGGTTGGCACGCCCAGGAGCATGCTGCTTGCTGAGTTTGGTATGCCTACGGTGAGCGAATCGCGCGAGGGAAAGAAGTATGAAATCTATAAATTTGTTCAGGGATACAGCGCCGGCGCGAAAGCTGGTAGAGCCGTTTTTCATGGTGCAGCGGATGTGCTGACTCTGGGTCTATGGGAAGTTGTCGGGACGCCAGTTGAAGGCACCTTCAGTGGCGACGAGATGGCCTACGAGGTGCGTTACGATGACGAAAGCCGGGTGGATCAGGTAATTGCATTGAAGAAATGATGGTCTGGCAGTAAATTCTATTAAAACGTAAACCCGGAATGCTCTCTGCGCTCTTCCTGGCCACGGTAATCGGTATCTCCGATGGTGACACGCTCACCGTCCTGAAAGAGAATAAGCAGCAGGTTAAGATCCGGCTCGCCGAGATCGATGCACCAGAAAAGCGGCAGCCATTCGGCGCCAAATCTAAGCAATCCCTTTCCGATCTCTGTTTCGGCAAAAAGGCAGAAATAAAACCAAGGGTGAAGGACCGCTACGGGCGTACCGTTGCCAGAGTGAGCTGCGATGGTGTTGACGCCAATGCCGAGCAGGTAAACCGTGGCATGGCATGGGTATATCGGCAATATGCCAAGGATCACAATCTATTCATACTTCAGCACGAGGCGCGACGCTTCAAACGCGGTCTTTGGTCCGAGCCGTCTCCTACTCCACCATGGGAATGGCGGAAAAAACTACGGCAAATTTCGAACCCCACGATGCACTATGCCTGATCTACAGAAATTGCAGCAATACATGATCCTCGTCGATCAGCTAGTCGAGGTTGCCGAGAAAGAGGATATTGCCGAGTGCGCCCGACTGCTCGCGATGAACGTGGCGCATTACAAGCGACGGTATGGTGAACTGCCACTGGAAGATCAGCTGTCGATGATCGTTACTGATGACATAAACGACCAGCAGGCCGAGCTGGTGATCGACGGTATGGAAACGCTGGCCGGAATGATGGGAACCGTTATCGAAGGAATGGATAAAAAAATTGAGCACTGACGAGATCGACTGTCATCTCGAACTCGGGAAAGCTATATCGGAGATTGAGAGCATCGCAATGATGCTGCCAGGTGTTGGCAAGCGCTCAGAGCTTAAGGTGATGCAGGCGGAAATTTACAAGCATATCGATGCAGCCAGAAAGCATGCCGCTGCACTGGAAAAAGAATTGATCAGCCTGAAGTACGACTATCCCGCTCAGCGGTTCGAAAGGATAAAGGGAGTGAAGCGGGGGTAAAGTATTGGCGGGATGTGAGGTTATTGTCGAGTATGAACATATTGACCGGATATTCGTCTAATGGCTGACGATACA
>MKVR01000028.1 GCA_001899235.1 Nitrosospira sp. 56-18 | reverse complement strand
GCCCATTGAGGCAATGCTGGCCGCCAGGGCGATCACGAAGCGCCCGCGCTCGCGCACCAACGTGCGCTCTTCCTCATCATATGAACGCAGCTTGCGCGGATCGGAGACCGTGTAGCCGATGTCCTTCAGCGTCTGGAGCAAGTCCTCGGCGCGTGCCACGCTCGGGTCGTACTCAATCAGCGCCTGTTCGTGGGTTAAGCTGACCGCGACCTTGTCGACGCCAGGTCGCTTGCCCAGCGCCTTTTCGATCGTGCCGGTGCACAGCGAGCAGTGCAATCCCCCGATGCGCGCGCGGATGCGCCGCCGGCCGGGCAGGCTGGACGGCTCCTCGCTCCAAAAACGTGGAGCAGATTCAGCGGTCGTTGTGACAGTCATGACGGTACCTCATTGAGTGGTGGACATCTTCGATGACACCCGAAGCCTGTGCGCGGCGCAGCCGACACGCGTCTTCCTTTGGCCCGATCGGCGGGCAGGCCACGGTTGTTTGATGCCGCGATGTTTCAATGATAGACCTTGGAGTGCACTCCAGAGTCAAGAGAAAACTGTGTAACAGTTTCGGAATGCAGTGGTGTAAACGGGGTCAGCTCACGAAACGGGAAAAATCGTACGTTAAGGGGTAGTTAGCACTGTGCGGTTCTCTTGCAGCGACGCAATCAGCGGACAGGAAACATTCCCCTTCCGTGCATGGCAGGCGCACACAAGTTCGGATAGCACGGCTTCCATGCGCGCCAGGTCGGCCATCTTTTCGCGCACGTCCTGAAGTTTGTGCTCGGCCAGGTGGCTGGCTTCATCGCAGTGCGTGCCATCGTCCAATCTGAGTAGTTCGGCGATTTCATCCAGGCTAAAGCCCAGCCGCTGAGCCGATTTCACGAACCGCACCCGTGTTACATCCGCCTCGCCATACCGGCGAATGCTGCCATAGGGCTTGTCCGGCTCAGGCAACAAGCCCTTGCGCTGATAGAACCGGATGGTCTCCACATTGACCGCGGCCGCCCTGGCAAAAGCGCCAATGGTCAGATTCCCAAAAATAGTTTGCATATCGCTTGACTCCGTACATGACTACGGAAGTAAGGTTACGCTACTCATTCCATTTTCGATAGGACAAAGCATGACTGAACCACAAAACGGGCGCGGTGCTCTCTTCGCCGGCGGACTGGCTGCCCTTCTCGCTTCGGCCTGCTGCCTTGGGCCGCTGGTTCTGATCGCCTTGGGCTTCAGTGGTGCCTGGATCGGCAACCTGACGGTACTGGAGCCGTATCGTCCGGTTTTCATCGGCGCGGCGCTGGTCGCGATGTTCTTCGCCTGGCGGCGCATTTTCCGGCCAGTGCAGGCATGCAAGCCGGGCGAGGTGTGCGCCATTCCGCAGGTGCGGACCACCTACAAGCTCATTTTCTGGATCGTGGCCGCGCTGGTCTTGGTCGCGCTCGGTTTCCCCTATGTTGTGCCATTTTTTTACTAATCAGGAGTTCGCCATGAAAAAACTGTTTGCCTCCCTCGCTCTCGCCGCCGTTATTGCCCCCGTGTGGGCCGCCACCCAGACCGTCACGCTGTCGGTGCCGGGCATGACCTGCGCCGCCTGTCCGATCACAGTCAAAAAGGCCATCTCGAAAGTGGATGGCGTCAGCAAGACCGACGTGAACTTCGACAAGCGCGAGGCCGTCGTCACCTTTGATGATGCCAAAACCAACGTCCAGAAGCTGACCAAGGCGACCGAAGATGCGGGCTATGCGTCCAGCGTCAAGCGCTGATCCGCTAAACCTGACTCGGGAGCGACACATGGGACTCGTCACACGCACCGCCGACAAGGCCGGGGCACTCGGCAGCATCGTTTCCGCGATGGGCTGCGCCGCCTGCTTTCCGGCGCTCGCCAGCTTTGGCGCGGCCATCGGGCTGGGCTTTCTGAGCCAGTACGAGGGCCTGTTCATTACAACACTGTTGCCGCTGTTTGCTGCGCTGGCGTTGCTGGCCAGCATACTCGGCTGGCTCAGTCACCGGCGGTGGCTTCGCGCCGCGCTTGGCGCAATCGGGCCGTTGCTGGTGTTGCTCGCAGCGCTCTTGATGCGATTCAACGGCCTGCCGACCGCGCCTCTGCTTTACGTTGGCCTGGCCTTCATGGTCGGGGTGTCGATTTGGGATTTCGTGTCGCCGGCGCAACGGCGCTGTGGCCCGGACGGCTGTGAACTCCCCGCGAAACAAGGCTGACGGCATTGGGTCGTTGCCAAACCAAAAAAAGGAACTGTTGTATGACCTACTTGAAGATCACCGGAATGACCTGCGATTCGTGCGCTACGCACGTCAAGGAAGCCTTGGAGAAAGTGCCCGGCGTACAGTCGGCCGTCGTGTCCTACGCCAAGGGCGCGGCCCAGCTCGACCTTGAACCTGGCACCGCATCGGACGCACTGACTGCCGCCGTGGCCGGACTCGGCTACAAGGCAACGTTCGCTGATACCTTATCGACGGACAACCGCGCCGGGCTACTCGACAAGGTACGCGGCTGGATGGGGACCGCCGACAAGGGCAGCGACGGTGAGCGCCAGTTGCAGGTCGCCGTGATCGGTAGCGGCGGCGCTGCAATGGCGGCGGCGCTGAAGGCCGTCGAGCAAGGCGCGAAAGTCACGCTGATCGAGCGCGGCAGTATCGGCGGCACTTGCGTCAATGTCGGCTGCGTGCCGTCCAAGATCATGATCCGTGCTGCTCATATCGCCCATCTGCGCCGTGAAAGCCCATTCGACGGCGGCATCGCGGCGACGGTGCCTGCAATTGACCGCAGCAAACTACTGAGCCAACAGCAGACCCGCGTCGATGAGCTACGCCACGCCAAGTACGAAGGCATCCTGGACGGCAACCCGGCCATCACCGTGCTACATGGTGAAGCGCGTTTCAGGGATAGCCAGCGCCTTACCGTCCGTTTGAACGATGGCGGCGAGCGCGTGGTGGCGTTCGATCGCTGCCTGGTCGCCACTGGTGCCAGTCCGGCCATTCCGCCCATCACTGGTTTGAAAGACACGCCGTACTGGACATCTACCGAGGCCCTAGTGAGCGACACCATTCCCGAACGCCTGGCCGTAATCGGATCGTCGGTGGTGGCGCTGGAACTGGCGCAAGCCTTCGCCCGGCTGGGCAGCCAGGTCACGATCCTGGCGCGCAGCACGCTGTTCTTCCGCGAAGACCCGGCCATCGGTGAGGCCGTCACAGCCGCCTTTCGTGCCGAAGGAATCAAGGTTCTGGAACACACGCAAGCCAGCCAGGTCGCCTATGCGGACGGCGAATTCGTACTGACCACGGGGCACGGCGAAGTGCGCGCCGACAAGCTGCTGGTCGCTACCGGCCGCACGCCGAACACGCGCAGCTTGGCGCTGGAAGCGGCGGGTGTCGCCGTCAATGCGCAGGGAGCCATCGTCATTGACAAGGGCATGCGCACCAGTACGCCGCACATTTATGCCGCAGGAGACTGCACTGACCAGCCGCAATTCGTCTATGTGGCAGCGGCCGCCGGCACCCGTGCGGCCATCAACATGACAGGCGGAGACGCTACGCTCAATCTGACCGCGATGCCGGCGGTGGTGTTCACCGATCCGCAGGTTGCCACCGTGGGCTACAGCGAGGCGGAAGCGCACCACGACGGGATCGAGACTGACAGCCGCCTGCTCACGCTGGATAACGTGCCGCGTGCGCTCGCCAACTTCGACACACGCGGCTTTATCAAGCTGGTAATCGAGGAAGGTAGCGGGCGACTCATTGGCGTACAGGCAGTGGCCCCGGAAGCGGGCGAGCTGATCCAGACGGCGGTGCTCGCGATCCGTAACCGCATGACCGTACAGGAACTGGCTGACCAGTTGTTCCCCTACCTGACGATGGTCGAGGGGCTGAAGCTCGCGGCGCAGACCTTCAGTAAGGACGTGAAGCAGCTTTCGTGCTGCGCGGGCTGAGGAAAAGGAGGGGTTCGATGAACGCCTACACGGTGTCCCATCTGGCCCATGATGCCGGTGTGAGTGTGCATGTGGTGCGCGACTACATGCTGCGGGGATTGTTGCGGCCGGTCGCATGCACCACGGGTGGCTACGGCTTGTTCGACGCCGCCGCCTTGCAACGCCTGTGCTTCGTGCGAGCCGCCTTTGAGGCAGGCATCGGCCTGGACGCACTGGCGCGGCTGTATCGAGCGCTGGATGCTGCGGACGGCGACGGTGCGGCCGTGCAGCTTGCCGTGCTGCGTCAGTTCGTCGAACGCCAGCGCGAGGCCCTGGCCAGCCTCGAAATGCAGTTGGCCGAAATGCCAACCGGGCCGGCACGGCAAGCGGAGAGTTTGCCATGAACAGTCCCGAGCGCATGCCGGTCGAGACGCACACGCCATTCACCGGCTACCTGTGGGGCGCGCTGGCCGTGCTCACCTGTCCCTGCCATCTGCCGATTCTCGCCGCTGTGCTTGCTGGCACGACCGCCGGCGCTTTCATCGGGGAGCACTGGGGTGTTGCAGCTCTCGCGCTGACCGGCTTATTTGTCCTGTCCGTGGCGCGGCTGCTTCGGGCCTTCAAGGGAAGATTGTGACCGCTTCCCAATCAGCCGAAAGCTGGCGGCTTGAGCGTCACTACCAGCTTGGAGGAGTGTCACCATGAATGCAAACGACCTGACCATCATTAATTGCTGTGTTTGTTGCAAGGAAATTCCGCTCGATGCCGCTTTCACAACGAAAAGCGCGGAATTCGTCGAACATTTCTGCGGACTTGATTGCTATGAACGCTTCCAGGCCCGCTCCAAGGCCTTGGCCGAAACCGACACGACACCTGCCGCTGGCGACTCAACTATGTCATGCGCAGTTCCAGCAGCCCTTTGCTGGGAATTGGGGCGACGGCACCACATCGTCATCGGACGGTCAGCGCTTCCGTGCTGGTAGCAAGGCCGAAAGCACCGGCCACATCAATCCCAACTACGGCGTGGAGCCAGGACGCCTGTTCTATACGCACATTTCCGACCAGTACGCGCCATTCAGTGTCAATGTCGGTGTGCGCGATTCGACCTATGTTCTCAATGGCCTGCTGTATCACGAGTCGGATTTACGGATCGAGGAGCACTACACCGACACGGCAGGCTTCACCGATCACGTCTTTGGCCTGATGCACTTGCTGGGGTTCCGCTTCGCGCCACGCTTCCGTGACCTGGGCGACACCAAGATTTACATCCCCAAGGGCGAAGCTGGATATGACGCGCTCAAGCCCATGATCGGCGGCACGCTCAACATCAAACACATCCGCGATCATTGGGATGAGATTTTGCGGCTGGGAGTCAAATCGAATCACCCCATAGACGGCATGCGCTGTCGCCCAATTTCCCACGACACTCCACCACCACGTACCGTCGCAGCAATCCGCTGCCCCAGCCGTTGCTCGATCACCGGTTTCCACGGAACCAGACTGAAGCCCATCCCATCATCGAGCATCGCGTAGCGCCCGCTGGTGAGCATGACGCTACGGCGGTAGATACCCGTCACGCGCTGCCCATCGGACACCGGGCGATGCTCCAGGCCGGTTTCGGCGGCAATGTCCTGCGCGGCCTGCGCCAGTCCACGCCCGCACAGCGTCGCCAGCAGGTTCCGAGCCAGGATCACGCGCTGTCCGCGCTTCTCGGCCAGCCCCTGTTCGACCAGGAAGTCGGCACGTTGTTGCAGTGCATCTTTGACCTCACTGCCGAAGCCCAGATCGCGCAAGCCCTTGCCGCCGCCAATCAACTGTTGGTCCAACCAGGTCGCGCCCATCACTCGCGCCTGCAACTCTATGGGTAGGTGTGATTTCAGTTCCACCGCAACACCGCCGCCCAGGCGCTGCGTGTCGTACTGGCGACCGCGCTCGGGCAAGTCGTCGGGCACCTGCCAGACGCCCTCGGCCAACCACTCCACGATGCCGGCCCGGCGCAGGGCTTCCAGTCGCCGGATATGGGCATCGACCACTTCGCTTGGATCGCGCTCGGCTGTAGGCTGGGATTGGGCCTGCGCCTTGGCAACGGCCAGGTGATGGTCGGCGTGGTATAGACCATCGGCGGCCAGCGCGGCGATGGTCTTGTCCGCCGCGTGCACGGCGGCTGAGCCTTTCACCTCCACCACTGCGCCGCTCGGGTACTGTTCCAGTTCCGTCCTGGGCGGCAGCACGACATAGTGCGCCTTGCCGTCGGTGCCATCGACGATCAGATAGCCCTTGTCGTACAGCTCGTCGGCAAAGCCCTTGCCGGCCACGCGGCCGATGACGGAGCGGCCATCCTCGCCGGGCTGGAACACGGCCAGGTCGCGCTGTGCACCGCCCATGGCCCGCTGCATGGTGCGGATGATGTCGCCGCGCTCGCCCATGGCCCGCAGGGTTGGCTCAGCCTCGGCATGGACGGCCCATACGCCAGGCTGCTGCTCGGTCGCCAGCCCCATGCGTTGCAGCCGTTGCAGGCGGCCGACTAGCAGCACACGCTGCTGTCGCAGCTTCGGGTCGCTGGCAGGTTGATCGATATGGTTCAGGCCATCCCGCGCTTCGCGTTGCAGTATGCGGTCCAGGCTGGTCCACCGCTCCTGATTGACCTCGCGCAACAAGGTGCGCTGGATCTCCAGCTCGGTGCGCGGCCCCAACCATTCAGTGGACAGTTCCGCGGCACGCTCACGCATGCCTCGGGTGATGTACGCCTGCGAAATGATGAGGTCTTTGCCTGTGTCGTCCTTGCCACGCAGCACGATATGTGTATGTGGGTTGTCGGTGTTCCAGTGGTTCACCGCAACCCAATCCAGGCGCGTGCCCAAATCGGCTTCCATGCGGCCCATCAGATGGCGGGTATAGGTGCGCAGATCGTCGAGCTGTTCGGCATCCTCGGGCGAAACGATCAAGCGGAACTGATGCCGATCTTCCCGACCACGTTCCCCGAAGGCAGGTAGGTCCGCTTCGTCGATCATTGGCCCATAGGCCTTGCCGGTGTCCTGCTCGCGGCCGACACCCTCGCGCTCGATGTAGTGCAGGTGGGTGATGGTCGAGCGCGCACCGGCCTGCTTGAGGTAGACCAGCCGCACCTTGACCGTGACGCGCCGGGAGGTCGCAGATAGTGACTGCCCTGTGAAACGCGCCGCCACATGGCCGCGCCCCAGGCGCGATCCGGGTGTCTTACCCGGCTTGCGACCGGTTGAGTTCGCAACCTTACTGGCCTGCCGCAATACCTGCGATACGAAGGCCTGGCCGCGCTGCTTCGGCGCGCCTGGACGAACGCGGAAACGGTCGCCGTCATCGCTGTTTCGGCGATTGCTCATGCGGATACTCCAGCCAAGGCCATCCGACCAGGGCGTGCCATGCACGCGGTTTCGTCAATGCCCACAAGGCTTTGGCAAACATCGCGGCACGGTGCCGCCAAATAGCGCGTGCCGCGCCACCCCCACGTGCAGACTCGCTTATGGGCCGGCAGCGTGCCGGCCCCTTCAATCTTGCCCTGCACCTTTCCCCGGCCTGACGGCACGGGTCTACGGTGCACCGGCGGCGCTGCGTCCTGCGCAGCCAGCCGACCGACGGGCGCCAGCCATGCCTGCGGCATGGAGCGCTCGTGGCAATCCATCTGCACGTTGGAACGCACGCAAGCGTGCGCAAAAAAGTGCAAGGAACCAGCTCTCAAGCGCAGCGACGAATGCAGTGCAAAGCGCGGTGGTAATGCGCTCAAGCTGCACCCGCAATGACGTTGTGCCAGTATCGGTAACGACAAGTCCGACAGCAGGTCAACGCAAAAGCGAGACGACAAAGCCACCTGGTCAGACTGCATGAAGTCGGGCGATTTCATGGTTGCTTCTCCAGGTAAATCGGCTGAGCCTTACCGATAACGGCAGATGCAGCAATCGGTCCGAAATATCGGCTGTCGAACGACGCCGGATTGGTGACACTGAATAGGAACAGTTCACCTTTGGCAAGCGCCCGGCACTGCTGCCAGGATGGCAGCGGACGGCCCAGCCGGTCGGCATGCAATACGGCGGCCACCGGCACGCCGTCAATGCGCACGACACCATCCACAATGCAGACGTGTTGAGGTGCAACCGCACCAACACGTTTGAGCAGTGGAATGTGTGACGGCAGGTAACCACGCTGCGCAGCCAATGCGGCGGGTTCTGCCGGAAGCCGGGCCAGTACGATGCTGCCGACGTGCAGCAAGTCGGCTGGCGAATTGAGCGGTTCGATGCGATACCAGCCGACCGGCACACTGTTGGACGGGTTGTAGACGACGTGTACCGAAGGCGTCACGAAGGATGCCCAGGCCAGCGCGGCAAGGCCGCAGGCGGACAGCATTGCCAGTACAAGGTGAGCGCGCTTGCGCGAGCGAGGTGTGGTCGCTGTCGTGGTCATTGCAATTCCCTCCCAGCGAGCCAGGCGGCATGCCGCTCGGCGGTGTATTGCGGCAGTGCCAGGTGTGCGGAGAGACGGTTACCCAGCGTGCACCAGTACGCCGGCGACACGTCGATGGGTGCGATGCCCAGCGCTTCGATGGCATCAATCAATGACAGCACGGCCTGCACCTGTCGCTCGCCTTCGGCGTGCAGCAGGATGCGCGCGCCGGGTTGTATGCCGGGGATGCGCTGCACCGCGTCCAGCGGCGTGCAGGCCTGCATTACCATGAGCTGCCAGCGTGTCGTACCGTAGTCGTTGGACTCCCAGCGGATACGACAAAAGATGGATGCCGGCAGGAACACCGCGCTGCGCCGCCAGCGGTCAAGTTGGATGGTGCGGGCCGGGCTGCCGAAGCGCAGATAGAGGTTGATGCGCTTGTCCACGTAAGCGAGCGCCACGCGGGTCAGCGGCACATTGCCGACCTGGACGGCAAGTGTGCGCAGTGATAGCGGCGACGCAGCCGCGCTTGTTGTTGGTTGGTGCTGCATGTTGGGCGTATTGGTATTCATGGTGTCTTCTCCGGGAACTCACGTTCAAGCAAAGCGCGCAGCAGTTCGGCCACCGTCGTGTCTTGGGTGAAGGCCGAAACCTTGATGCGAGCGCGCAGCGCGGGTGTTACATCGAGCGTCAACCGGGCTGTGTAGAGGTCGCCCCTGTTGATGTCGCTGCCGTCACCCTGGCGAATCCACGCTTCCGCGTGCGGATTCGCCGGAGGACGTGCACCGATGGTGAAGCGCTTGCCACGTCCGCTGCTCATGGCGACCACCGCAATAGTTCGTCCACCAACGCAGTGATTTCCCGTGCGGCCGCACCATCCTCGGCCAGTTCGCGTGCAAGCCGGCCAGCGGCCACGCTGTCGGCAAAGACGATGCGTTGGCGAACCTCTGCACGTAGCGCGGGTAACGGTTGATCGGCGAGCGAACTGCGCGCTTCGCGCCCAATTACGGTGGTGCTGACACGCCGGTTGATGACAAAGGCTGCGCGTAGCGCAGGCCTGAACACCTGGGCCTCGCGGATCAACGCCACCATTTCGGCACTGGCCCATAGGTCGTAGGGGCTGGGTTGCACCGGAATCAGCACCCGGTCGGCTGCCAGCAGCGCGGAGCGCGCCAAGGCGGCGATCCTGGGCGGGCCGTCGATGACGATGTGATCGGCCCGTCTGGCGAGTTCTGGTGCTTCCTGGTGCAGGGTTTCTCTTGCCAAGCCAACAGCGCTGAACAACCTTGGCAATCCTTGCTGGCTGCGCCGTTGCGTCCAGTCGAGAGATGATCCTTGCGGATCGGCATCCAGCAGGATGACCGATTTCCCCTGCATCGCCAGTTCGCCGGCGATGTGGGTGGCAAGCGTGGTCTTGCCGACCCCGCCTTTTTGGTTGAGCAAGGCGATGATCATGGTGAAGCCCTCCCGCCTGGAAAGGCTATCTGCTTTTGCCTTGCAAAACGTCTTTGGTTTTGACTTCGGTTTTGCTGTTGGTTTTCAGCAGTTGTCCACCGAAGCGGCGCGCTTTTACTAAAAGTTAGAGGTTTTAAGTTAGGTAAGTTAGGAGAGGCCGGAACCCGCGCCGTTATTGGGTTTCTGGCCGATTCGTACTCCTGATAGCACGAGGGTCGTACTCCCGATAGCACGATACCCCTTACTCCTGATAGCACGAGCCCATCCACAGGCATTCCCGGAGTTATCCCCGTGCCGTCTGCGGCACGGGACGGAAGGCCAGGATTTCCGGCTCGCCCGGCAATTGCTCGATGCTCAAGGTGTAGCCAGGCAAAGACTGGCGTGCCACCAATGCGCGCAGGTCGTAGGCGAAGTCCGAGAAGCGGGCCGAGCTGCCCGATTTGCGGTGCAAGTGCGGGAAATCGAACTGCCAGCCACCGGGTTGTTTGCCAGCGTGTTTGCGCACCAGGCGGTACAGCCAGCGCTCGATGCCGCCCGTGAGCTTGAAATACGCCGGGTCGATGGTCAGCACCAGGGCTTCGTCCAGCACACCGGCATAGAACCAGTCCGGCAGGATCAATTCGAGACCCAGTGGAACTCCCCTGCTGTCGGCCCGCTCCTTCCACTCGTTGATCCACGAGAAGCGGTGCAGGCGTCGGCCTGTCGTTTCTCGGATCGAGGTCGCCACGCTGGTGGACTGCAAGCGGTCCAGCGCCGCCTTGAGGCGCTGGTAGTCGTGCAACGACGTACCGCGCCCGATGAAGCGCAGGATCTCGTAAGGTGTGGCCTGCATCCGGCGCGAGCTGCGGATGCCCGCATCCCGCGCTTCCACGATCTGGCTGGCTGCCCAGATCAGGATGTCGGCATCCCAGATCGTGGCGATGCCATGCTCTTGTGTTCCCTCCACGCGCACGGTGACGCCACCAGAACGAAAGTCGATCGGCGCGATACGCCGCGACTTGGCCAGCGAGAAGAACGGATAAGCCATCAGGTCCTGGGCGTCGCGCGGTGCCATGTCGCCCGGTAGCGCACGGAACAGGTCGAGCTGTTCGTGCTGCTGCATAACCTGCGCTGGCGGTATCGATGGATTGGACATGGCGAGGGCCACCGGCGCGCCTGGCCTGCCTAACCTCAGCGGCGCCCATGTTGACCATCGCGGCTATCGCCAGAGTGGTGCTCGGCGTATTCAGGATCGGAAGTGGCCTCGAAGCTGCGGGCATCCGCCCAGGTTTCGAGGTCAGCCACCGCGTACATGACACGCCGGCCGAACTTGCGAAAGCGTGGCCCACCGCCGATCACGCGTTGCTTTTCCAGCGTGCGCGGAGACAGCCGCAGAAACTCGGCGGCCTCGTCATTGGTCAGGTAGCGGGCTGGCTGCGTGGCAGTAGCTGTGGGTGCGGTAGCGGGCCGCAAGGGAGCTGGTCTCATGGTGTGAACCTCCATCGTTCAGGGTCGCCGGTCGCAATAGCGCGACCGGATGGAGGCAGTCTCAAGAAAGCGCGGCGTTCTGCTCAGGGACGTTCTGCACCTGGTGCAGAACGTCCCTGTTCGAGCGGCGGGAGCTGCGCCAGGCGGCGATAGCCGCCGCGCATCAGCTTTTTGCCGCGCTGCACCAGACGGCGCACGCGGGCGCGCAGATCGCCATCGGCGTGCCAGCCCGCAGCCACGGCATCGGAGCCGAACAGCACGTCGGCCACCGTGCGCAAGGACGCACCTGCCAGGGTGCCGTCGAGCGCCTGCAAGGTGTGCAGTTCCAGCAGCGAAGATGAAGATGGACGCTGTTTAACCATTCCCGCAGGCGCGGGGGCGCTGGCCTCCTGCAGCTTGTCCAGTTCGCCGGCCAGCGCGCGATAGCTGGCGCAAGGTGCCTGGCAGGCGCGGATGGCGTGGACGTAGGCCATGCCATCCTCCAGCGCTGGCGCGAGCGCCAGACGCAGGCAGCAGCCCGGCTGCCGGGCAACCAGCACCAAGCGTCGGCCATCATGGAGTAGCTGCTTGTAGCCTGGGATGCGCCAGAAGTCGAATGCCACCGCGTCGGGCGGCGGGTCGGCATCGGGATAGAGCTGCATCACGGTATCGTGGTCGGGGAACCAGGCCGGGTGCGCGTCCCGCGCATCCCGGCCGGGATCTTCCAGCAGGCGCAGGCCCCAGCGCTGCGCCGTGTCTCGATGGTGGTGACGGCGCAGCCAGTCGCGCCGGTAGTCCGGGTCGCGTCGCAGGTATTCCCAGGCCAAGGCCGGGCCGTCCAGGTGCAGGACGTAGAGATACGCGGCGCTCGGATGCCAATGATCTGAACTCGGTTCTGCCATGGCGCAACCTCCTGTCGGATAGCAGGAACAGTCGCCACGGGTGCCGACTTTTCGGCGCTAAAGAGTCATCGCCAAAACGTCAGAGAAGTTCGATAATTTGGCTGTGTCAAGACCAATTGACTCCAAAATGTTGCAAAATGTATCCGAGTGCGACGACAGCGCGACCGGAATTGGTGCGCAGCATCGAAACACGATGCAGCAATGTCCGCAAGGCATCGTGACTATTTAGGTTGCCATTGCACCACCCCGGTGCAGAGTGAGTATTGATGCACACTGGGTCTGAACTGAGACCCAAATAGACACAGTACGCTGCAAGCGGCTGTGTCTGGATGGCCCGCAGCAGCGGGCCATCGTTCGATCAGTCGATGATCGAACCGTTGATGCGAGCCAGTCGCGCATAGTCGGACAAGGTGCGCTTCGCAACGAAATACAAATCCCGCTCAACGGGCAGCTTCAGCGGCCCGACGATAGATGCCAGATCGGAAATCCGCACAGTGCCCAGTTCGGGCATGCCGATGCCGACATCGCACAGGCCGAAGGCCGTATCGCCGTCCTCGGGATCGATTTCGGTGAGCAGCCAGGTCGCATGCGCGTCCGGGGTGAACAGTTTGACGACGGGCACTGGATCAATGTCCTGGCTTTCGGCAGTGGCTCTGCCATTGGCGAGCAGTTGGGCGCGTTGTTCGTCGGTGATGAGGGGTTGGTTCATGGTCGCTTCCTTTAATGGGTTCGCTCCACGGCGGAGCGAGGCGACTGGGGCGCACGTGCCAAGCGTAGCCGTCAACCCCCAACACGGTCCGGTGCGGGCCGGGGGTTGACAGCAAGCGGCGTGCGCCAGTCTCGCGCACTTGTCCGCCGTGGGGTGAGCCTGGGAACAGCAGTGGCGGCCAGGATGCCCACAAAGCCGACGATGCACGAAACCGTATTGCTGGATGCACGGAAAGCCTCGGATACGCCATTAAGGATGTACGGAAGATCGTAAAAACGTACAGACGGAAGTCAACGAATCCACGAAAGCCCAGAAGCACAAACCCGGCTTTACGCGGAAGCGTAAAAACACAATAAAAGCGAGCCACCGTCGCTCAATATGGTAGCCCTAAATGGCTAATGAGTTAAAGATAACGTGGTTTTAATTGTGCTGTTAATTGACTCTTCTGTGCATGCAGAAGCGATCAATCCAGCGTGGCCGTCCGGCCGGCGCCACCACTTTCGAGGCCGAACCGGCACAAGCCTTCGGCGCGGCGGTGCGTGCGCTGAGAACGGAGCAAGGGGTGGCTCAGGAGACGCTGGCCAACCTGGCCGGCATCGAGCGCTCGCACATGGGCAAGATCGAGCGTGGCGAACACATGCCCACGCTGGCGATCATCCTCAAGATCGCACGGGCGCTGGATTGCAGTGCAGCCGACTTGATGGCGGAGACGGAAAGCCGACTGGCGGCTTCCGGTCCGTAACACTCATGCCCCGCCACGGCAGGCGGAGCATTTGGGCGACGCTCAGTCGCCCTTGCTGCGCGACCAGATCAGGTTGTGCGTGCCATCCTCGCCTTCGATGAGGCGGGCGTAGACCGTGGCCGGGAATGAAGGATCGTCCAGGCTTACCGACACGTAGGGCCGTTCGGCCTGGCTGATTTTTTTCCACGCTGCGCCAACTTCCAGCCCGTTGGCGGCCTGGATGCGGTAGTCGGGGGCGTTCTCGCTGGTCTTGTCGTTCTGGATGAACTTGACCTTGACGTTGAGCGTCAGGGTCCGCAGCGTGCCGGTGAAGCCGTCTTTGTCTGCGGTGAAGGTGCCGATGTTAGCCATGATGTTTTCCTTTCGGGGTTGCAAGATCGCGCCCATCGCGTCCTTGTCGGTGAACCAAAGGGTGAGGGTCGGGCGGGCTGCATCGCTTGCGGCCGCAACGCAGTGCAGGACCGGGAGGCACAAGAAATTTGGCTCGCGAGGAAGACCGCAGGTCGGGGAAATTTGTTGGGCCGGACGGTTGCAGCCATGAAGCCCGAGGCGCAAGCCGTGCCCTCGCTAGGATTCACGACAAGCCAAGGACGCAGGGGTCGAACTGGCCCGAATGGAATGATGGTCAACTCGGCATCCCCGCAAGCAGGCAGCCCGGCATGCGCCTTGATGCTGGCAAGGTCTGGCCCAGAGCGACTGGCGGGAATGCTCCCTGCACCAGACGGAAAACGGGTTGAGGCGTGTCGTGGAACCTTCATGGCAAGGCTGTGCGGCGTGTCGGTGAACCGTACTTTGTGATGTAGCTAACGGCCAACCGTCAGCATCGTGGACGGCGCGCATTTGCACAACCTGCCGCAGCAAGGTGCAGCGCACCCCAGCCCCCGCCCACCGTGGCGGGGGCTCTATCTGAGCAAGTGCATCGCACGCGCAGGCCCGGTATGGGCCGGAGTGTCTGTAGATTCGACGCCCCGCCATGAAGGCGGGGCGCATTTTTGGTTTTTGAATTGGCTTGTGGCTGTTAGAGCGGGCGCGGCAAACCTGCCGCGCCCGATTTTTAAAAAATACCCCGGCGCATTGCTGTGCCGGGGCCATTTGTCGTTGCTACCTCGCTACCTCACGCGGCCAGCGCTTCGGCCACTTCCTCTACCTCGGCGGCAGTATCCTGCGGTGCTTCCTCTGGCGTGTCGTCCTTCGCGTCCTGCGGGTTTTCCGGCTGCGCGTCGTCCGTGCTGTCCTCGCACTTGAACATGGCAGGCATCCAGCCTGTCCCCTCGGCCAGCCGCTCGGCCTCGCTGGCAATGTCGACCTTCTTGAGCTTCGCCAATCGCGTGACGTGTTGCGGCGCGAACTGCTGCACCGCTTCCAGAATCACCGTCTTGGAAATGTGGGAGAAATACCCCTCGGCAGTCGGCTTCCACCATGCCGCCATGTCCAGCCCGAGCGCCTGCGCCAACACTTCGCCCGGTGCATCGTGCTCCCGCGACGAAACCACATCCACCGTCGAGGCCACGCACAGCGCCAGCAGTCGCACCAGTTCATCCTGCGGCATTGCCAGCAGCACGGCGAACAGTTCGGCCTCATCCTCCGGCAGTTGCTCGCCCCATGCCTGCTGTAGCTCCCGCAAGGCGACGGCGGCAGGCGATTGCGGCCAGTCGGGGGCGTAGCCTTCCAGCCCGTCCTGCAGGCGCACGCTGATGCCGATGGGTAGCTCCACCGCATAGCCTTCCTGCAAGACCCGCTGCACCATGCTATGCACCAGCGCGGCCAGCGAAGCCTGCGGATTGCGCGCCAGTTCGATTTGCAGTGCCGCCGTGCGGTGGGCGCTCAAACGGCGCGCCAGCTTTTCGGAGATTCCGGCCTTCTTCGGCTCTGGGCTTTCCTCGTCCTCGGTGTCTTCCGGGGCTATGCCGCTTTGCACTCTCGCCAGCGTGCGCAATGCCTTGGCTTCGGCGTCGCGCAGCAGACCGCGATGGATGACGGGTTCGCCTTGGCGGTCGAGCGTGACGACAACGCCGGCAGCGGCGCGGATGGTCGGGCCATAGGCCAGTAATTCAGCTTCCAGCGCCTCCAGTTGTTCGCCCACGCGGCGGCCTTCGTCGTCGAGTGCTTCGGCCTTTTCTTCGTCTTCGGCATCAAGGGCGGCATTCAAGGTTTCCCCGATTTCCTGCACCTTCGCTTGCAACTTGTCGATGCGCTTGGCCTCGCGGGCATTGGGCTTGCGCCGTTCCTTCGGGGCACGCTGGAAGGCTTGCAGATCGGCATAGGTGGCGGCGGGCACGGCTTCCACCCACGCCCACCCCTCGCGGCGCACCTCGTCGGCAATGCCGGTCAACTTGTCTTGCGCCAGCCGGTCTATCAATGCCGCATCGGACAAATACACGCCGTTGTCACCCTCGGCGAACAGGTCGCGCCGGATGCCGCCGCCTGCGGCCTCGTAGGCGTCCAACCCGACAAAGCGCACCAGCGGATGACGGTGGGCGTCGATTTCCCGTTCGGTCAGCCGTTCGCGCAATGCGCTCGGAGTGCGCTGCCAGTTCGGCGCATCGTAGAACGCGGCTTCCTGTGCGGTATGGTCATCGGTGATCGCAAGCGCCATCAACTGGTCTAGGTTCACCGCATCGGCGCGGTAATCGGCCATCAAACGCGGCGAAACGTTCGCCAGCTTCAAGCGGCGCTGCACCACCAAAGGCGTGACACCGAAATCGGCGGCAATGTCCTCAATGGGGCGACCTTCTGCAATCAGGGCGGCGAAAGCCTCGAACTGGTCGGCTGGGTGCATGGCTTCGCGCTGCGCGTTCTCGGTCAGGCTGGCGGTACGCGCCGACGCATCGGCCACCAGCAGGCAAGGCGCTGCGTAATCCTTGGCAATGCGCCGCTTCTTCGCCAGCAGTTTCAACGCTGCAAGGCGGCGACCACCGGCCACCACTTCGTAATGCTCGCCATCGCTGGCAAGAATCACGGTCAGGTTTTGCAGCAGGCCCACGCGCTCAATGCTTGCGGCCAGTTCGGTGATGGAAGCGCCCAAGGTCTTGCGCACATTGCGCTTGGACGGACGAAGTTGCGACAGCGGCACCAGCAGCATGTTTTGCGAGGGTGCGGCGGCTTCGAGGGCTTGGACTTCTTGCGTGGTAACGGGATTCATGGTGATAGCTCCTGTCCCATGCGGGACGTTTAAGATTTGAAAAAGGATCGGTAATCGAGGGGCTTTTCCCCTCGGGTGGGTTCGTTCAGGCCTTGAGCTGCTTCATGCCTTCGGCCAGCAGCCACAGGGCGCGATTGACTTTGACGTTTTGGTCAATGCCCTGAATGGGGCGGGTGCGTTGGCGCTGTCCGTTGGCGTTGCGCCCCGTCAGCCCGCCTTGCGTCAGGTTCTCCTGTACGCGGTTGAAGGCGCTCCACAGGTCGGGCCGATCGTCGTCGCGGCGGCGCGGCATCAGCAATTGCGATTCGGTGATGGGCGCGGGTGTAGCCGGGTCATCGTATTTGAGGGACAGCGCGGCATGGGCAAACACTTCGGCTTCGCCTCTGTCCAGCGTGATAGCCCGCATTTCGTCGCGCCGTTCGCGTACAAGGTCGAAGCCATCCAGCACGTCATACGCGCCTTCGATCACTTGGCCGACCACATCGCCTTTGTGCGGGATGCGCAGATCGGCCACGGTATCGCCGCACACCAAGCCGTTTTTGCAGACAAAGCGAAACATGCCCGCCAGCATTTGATAGCTGCTCGTGCCATCGTGTGAATTCAGCAAAATGATTTCGTTGGCTTCCGCGCCGTTGATCTGGTCGGCATGGCGCAGCCGCACCATGTGCTTGGTGTGTTCGCGCTTCCCTTCATCGCGCACACGGGTCTGGCACACCATGAAGGGTTGGAATCCTTCCTTGCGCAGTTCGGACAGCACTGCGCCGGTCGGGATGTAGGCATAGCGGTCCGAGCGGCTGGCGTGCTTGTCCTCGGCGAAGATGGACGGGGCTACGGTGCGAATCTGGTCATCCGATAACGGGTAATCGGCGCGCAGTACGGGGGAGCGGGATGTGAAACGGGTTGCTAGTTGCATGATCTTTCTCCAAAAAATTGCTGCTGTGGTTTCAAAGCTGACCGGATTCCAAGATTCGGAGCCCGTTGTGGCTTCGGTTGGTTCGGCGCAGAGACCTGGGCCGGTCCTTGTTTGCCGCCGTCTTTCCTGAGTTCATCGCCCGCGAAAAACCGGGCCTGCGAGGGACTGGCTGTCAAGGAAGCAAGCGCAGGGTTGGTGCGGCCCGCAGCGCAGCGAGGACTCGGCCCTGCGCGCCTTGACGGCCAGGCACCGCGGGCTACGGTCGCGGGAAAAAGCGATGAACTTGGGGAAAGACGAACAGCGGCCGATGGGCCAGGAGATGTGCTGAAACCAACGCCGCGCGGCGAGCGCCCCTGCGTGCCGGCGGCACGCCTAGCTGGAGGGCTGTTGGCCGATCAGGTGCAACCTGTTCGGCTGCATTTGAGGGGCGCCAAGCAAGGCGCGGCAGGGATGGGCTGACCAGCCGATCCCCTGGAGGGCAAGCGCAGCGCGCAGGCTAGGAACGAAGAGACGGCCGGAGGCATCAGGGATCAAAGCCGAATGGCCGCGACTCGGTACGAGGCGCGGGGCAACGCCCGCGAGCCCGACGGCGGCACGCCGGGACGCATAGACTGTTGTCATACGCACAAACATTGCTCAAAAAGCCTCTCCCAACTCCCCCCAACTACCGACTAGCCACCCATTAAAGGAATCGTTTTGTTACTATTAATAAAAAGTGAGCAGAAATGACTTTGGCATCAGGGGGATGCAATCGGCGCAGGCCAATCAAAATTGGCACATGCTTCAATTCCTTTATGTCACGCCTGATTGCTTAATCAATAAAAAATGGACATAGGGACTAGAGCATGGGAGAGGCTTCCACCGATCAGTATTCCGCCGGGGAGCAAGGGCTGGGATACATCTATCAGCCTCGCTTCGCACTGCTTAGGCTCTTGCAGTTGCCGGAGAGCACGTCGGTTTTAATTGAAAAAGACGATGATCTTGACTTCATCGACAAGGATGGCGTCAAAGCACTTGGCTCGCTCAAGCACAAGGGAGTCGGTGATCGTCTGACGGACCTGTCGACGGACTTCTGGAAGTCGGTCCGAATCTGGCTGGCCCGCTATAACCGTGACGGGCGTAGCGAGGCAAGTCTCCGCTTCTTCATGTTTTCGACGGGCACTGTTTCAAATACCTCGTTCTTGCGGCGCTTTCTGCCTGAACCGCCGGCAGAAGATGAAGATGCTGTGTCGTTGTCTCAGATTGCCGCCGATGCTCTTGCCAAGTCAGAATCGAAACTCATTGGTGAAATCGCCGTCGAGTTCCATAAACTCAACGATGATGAAAAGGATGATTTTCTTTCGCGCATCGTGATATTTGATGGCGGACCACGCATCGAGGATGTGCCTTCAATCATCAAAGACCAGCACATGCGCAGCATCCGGCGCGACAACCGAGACGCCATCTTCGAGCGTCTCGAAGGTTGGTGGAATGACACCATCGTCAACCTGTTGGTCGGCAAGCGCGCAGACGCCATCTTCGGCTACGAGATTTCCGACAAGCTTTCCGCATTTTCGGAGGAGTACAAGTCCGACAACCTCCCAATCACATTCAGAGGGAAGGTTCCCGCTGGAGAAATCGACGCAGACAACGATCCGCGACTTTTCGTTGTGCAACTGCGAGAAATTGGCATTGCCTCTAACCGCATTCGCAACGCCATCCTGGATTACTACCGAGCGTTCGAGCAGCGGTCCTCTTGGGCTCGCCAAAACCTTCTGGTTTCGGGGGAAATGGAGGAGTATGAAGACCGTCTTGTTGATGAGTGGAGCCGCTACCGAGACGTGGTTTTCGAGGAACTTGATGAGGACAGTGCCGATTCAGTTCTTTTGGAAGCGGGCAAAGCGCTGTATCAATGGGCCGACTTGGAAAGCGGCAACATCAGTACGCTTCGCATTCGGGAGCGTGTGACCGAACCTTATGTTGTGCGTGGCGGATTTCATATTCTTGCGAACAGCCGATCGCTTCCAAGGGTCTACTGGCACCCTCGTTTCCTCAATCGCGTAGGCCAATTGTTGGGGGCCGCGGAATGAAAAGATGGGATCAACGGCCATTCGAAGTTAAGAATCTTTTCAATCCCGCGTTCTGCGGCTTGGTGCTATTCAGGGCATTGCAAGGCTATGAGGAGGAGAACCCGGATGGCATGCCGTTCTCTCTTGCATTACTGGTGCTGCCGCTGTGTTTGCAGAAGGACTCTCGTGAGGTGATTGCGGGCAGTTCTCGCAGCTATCTTCTGAAAACCGTCGAAAAGAATCCTCAGTTGCTGGTCGGCTTCGCTGACCGCGCCAGCGATCTCCTGCCATTTGCGCTCGAAGCGTTCGGCGTGCTGATGGAACGAGGATGCTTCGTCGTGTCGCAAGAGGGCAGGTTGAAGACCGTGCCGGACCGCGTTCGGAAATCCGTGACAGGGACCGATGAGTCCGTCTCCTGCCAGCGCGTCGCTCGCATCGTTGGAAAAGAATTCGCACGCATCGCAGACCGCGTGACGGTGTACGCAACCTTTGGAATACGCCCATGAAGATCAAGTCAATTCATATCTACAGTCACGACGGGCAGCGCCGAGATCTTCAGTTCAAGGTAGATGGCCTGAACGTCATCACTGGTCGTTCCTCCACCGGGAAATCAGCGCTCTCCGAGATCATCGAATACTGTATGGGTCGCTCAACCTTCAATGTCCCGGAAGGCATCATTCGCGACAAGGTGTCGTGGTTCGCTGTGATCTATCAGTTCCCCCAGGAGCAGGTGCTAATCGCAAAGCCCACCCCGACCGCCGGTGGTACAAGCTGCAGTACCGCCATGCAGCGAAGGGGGAGTCAAGTGACAGTTCCTGATTTTAAGGAGCTGGCGGTCAATACTGATGACGACGCAGTGGTTGCACTGCTGTCGCGGCTACTGGGCATCCCGGAGAACCGTACTGATGTCGCGATAGAACACAGCCGGGAAAGCTATGACGCGAACGTCAAGCACACGTACTACTACTTATTCCAGAAGCAAGGCATTGTCGCCAACAAAGATCAGCTTTTCTATCGCCAGAATGAAGCGTTTCAGCCACAAGCGATCCGCGACACGCTGCCGATTCTCCTTGGCATTTCTTCCAATGACCGGTACGAACTAGAAGCCAAGCTGCGTGCCGCACAACGAGAGCTGAAGCTCAACGCAAAGCTCCTCGAACAGGCTCGTGACGCTATTGATACGTCCCAGCAAAAGGGAATTGGCCTTTTCTCGGAGGCCAAGACGGTTGGCATCATCGCGCCAGAGAATCAACAGGCCGGGCCGGATGGCGTAATCGATGCCTTGCGTACTGCCTTGCAATGGAAGCCGGCCTCGGTTCCCGAGGATGACGGTCACAGAATATCTCGGCTTGAAGAAGAGATCAGCCAGCTACGCAAGGACCGGCGAGAGGCCCAATCCAGAGTCGATGCCGCCCGCCAGTTCTCTAAGCGGGCCGGCGGTTTTGAAAGTGAGGCGCTGGAGCAAAAAGATCGACTCGCTTCCATCAAGGCCCTTCCCAAGAACCCTGAAACCGGTGAATGGCAGTGGCCATTCTGCGAAGCGAATCTGGCTCTGGAGTCTCCTGTCGCAAAAGTGCTCCTCAAAGAACTGGCAACACTCGACCAGGAAATGAGCATTGTCGCCGGTCAACGTCCCAAATTGGAGGCGTACCTTGCCGAGCAGGATGACAAGGTGCGCGAGGTCGTGGACGCGATAAAGAACAAGGAGGCGGAGTTGTCTGCAGCGATAGCAGCCAATGAAGTTATCGCGCAAATGGGGACTCGCAACAATGCGGCGGCACGGGTTGTTGGCCGCATCAGCTTGTTCCTGGAGAATCTTATTCCCAATGCGGAATTGGTTTCGCGCGAAGCAGAACACCGCCGCCTGAAGTTCAAGGTCGAGGAACTGGAGAAGAAAGTCGGTGCCGACGACAGCCACGAACGATTAACTTCGATCCTGAACAATATCTCTGCGCAGGTGTCACGGTACATCCAGACCTTCGAGGCGGAGTTCAGCGCCTTCCCTGCGCGGCTTGATCTAAACCATCTCACCATCGTTTTTGATCGTCCGGATCGTCCGGTTCCCATGAGCCGAACCGGTGGCGGAGAAAATCATCTGGCCTACCACCTCTCGGCGCTGTTGGCACTACATCTTTTCGCCGCACAGAATAACTGCCCGATTCCTCAGTTTCTGCTTATCGACCAGCCAACCCAAGTCTATTTCCCTTCGGAGAAGGTCTACCAAGAAGCGGATGGAACTGTTCAGAAAACCGAAGCAGACGCCGACTTGGCGGCGGTCCGTCGATTGTTCGAGCTATTGCTGAATTTCACGAAGAAGGATGTCCCGGGTTTCCAACTCATCGTGACGGAACATGCCAATCTTCGAGACCAGTGGTTCCAAGATTCTTTGGTTGAACAGCCGTGGACCAAACCGCCAGCACTGGTGCCGGAAGAATGGCCTTTGATGTCTCAGCTAACTTCTTGATCAGAAGAACAGGATGGAGCACCATGACTAACAAGATTCCAAATTCCGTCATTGGCGCCGTATCCTCTGTTCTCGCCGAGTATTACTACAGTCATTCAACACTGAACTCGCTGTTCATGGAGAGCGGTGCGCCAGGGGGAGTGCCCGATGGAAACTGCGAAACGAAGTGCAGCAGTTGGCTCAGGCGGTGTAACGATGATCCGACTGCCGACCCACTGCAAGTGCTTGGACAGATCATCCAGAAGTTCATGGATCTAGAGCCCAACGACTGGAACCAGAAGATTGGCCCCGGACAAGAGCGCATCCGAGCAAGTCTGGCGAAAAATCAGTTGGCCTACCAGATGAATGGGTTCATCACTTTGGCAGGAGCGAGTCCGGCGGCAAGGTCACTCGCGGACTATTTCAAGGCTGGTGACTTTTCATCTATCGAAACTGAGTTCCAACGCGCCATCTCACACGTTGATCGCGATCCGCATGCCGCGATCACTGCGGCGAGCGCCATCATCGAGGCCCTGTGCAAGACCTACATTGAGATGCACGGGCTGGAGATGCCTTCCAAGCAGACAATCGGTCCTCTCTGGAAGGTCGTACAGCAGCATCTTGGCCTCAATGTCGATCCTACGTTGCAAGACGATCAGAAGCGAATATTGCAGGGACTTGCATCGATAGTGGATGGTGTTGGCGCCTACCGCACACACATCGGATCAGCACATGGGCGCGGCATCGAGCCGCCGAAAATCGTTCCGTCAGAGGCTCGTTTGGCCGTTCATGCATCGCACACCATTGTGATTTTCGTGATGGAGCGGTGGCTTGGCACGGCGTCGCGAGCTGGTTTAAACGCATGAAAGTCTGAACAGCAGAGGCATTGAGTCGGCACGTCAATCAAGCCTCTCAGCTATCTGAATTTTCGTCATACCCCGTCTTCTTGATTGCCGCGTTGCTCAATCTGCAACTGTGCTCGCCGGGTGGCTTGCTGCAACCGCTTCACCAGCACCGCACGCGGCGGCAAGGTAGTCAGGTACTCGGCAACATGAATGCCGGACTTGTCCAGTTCTAACAGCTCGATCTGCTCTGACTTCTTGCCAGTGCAGAGGATGATGCCCAGCGGCGAGGCCTCCTCCGGCTCTCGCTCGAACTTGTCCAGCCAGCGCAGGTACAGCTCCATCTGCCCTTTGTATGCCGCCTTGAAATCACCGACCTTCAATTCGACCGCCACCAGCCGCCGAAGCTTGCGGTTGTAGAACAGCAGATCGAGGTAAAAATCGTCCCCATCCATCTGGATGCGCTTCTGACGGGCGACGAAGGTGAAGCCCACGCCCAACTCCAGAAGGAAGGACTCCATTTCGCGGATGATCGCTGCCTCTAGGTCTCCTTCCTGCCAAGTGTCGCGCAGCCCCAGGAAGTCGAGAATGTACGGGTCGCGCATGACCAGGGCCGGCGACATGCGCTCGGCGCCCTGCAGGGTCGCCAGTTCCTGCGCGATCAACGCGACGGGCTTCTTGGACAACGCCGTGCGCTCATACAGCATCGAGTCGATGCGCTCGCGCAGCGTCCGCACGCTCCAATGTTCGGCGCTGGCCATCTGCGCGTAATAGTCCCGCTGGAGCGGGTCTTTCAGCGGAATCAGCGCGATGAAGTGGGTCCAGCTCAATTGTCGTATCAGCGATACGACAATCTGTTCATCCTGGAAGGTTGCGGCGAACTGGACCATGCGGCGCAGGTTTTTCACGGCAAAGCTGCCACCGTAGTCCTTCACCAACTGCGCCGCCAGCGTGGGGAGCACTTCCTCGCCGTAGTCGGCCCGCCGCCCCTCCAAGACCTGCGTATGAATGCGCCGACCGACGCGCCAGTATAGCATCGTCAGTTCGCTATTCACCGCTGATACAGCGCGCTGGCGCGCCGCATCGATCAACGCCCGGATGTCGCCCAGTAGCGCCGAAGGCACTGCCGGCGACGGAATAAGTGCCTTGGGCCTGATCATGCCGCCACCTCTTCGGTGCGGCGCGCACCGGTGATCGTCTTGCGCCGGTTCGCCACCAGTTCGGCTGCCTGGCGCACCGGATCGTCCTCGGTATGTACATAGCGCATGAACATGGCCACGGTCTTGTGCGCCGTTAAGACCATGCCGACCTTGACCGGAATGCCCGAATTGGCAATGTCGGTGGCCGAGCGGTGCCGGATACCATGCGTCCCAACATGCGTCGCACCGGCCATCTTGAGCGCACGGCTCCAGCCCCCGTAATACTCGCCCGTGGTCAGGTGCTTTCCCGGATGGCGCGGTGAAGGCAGCACGTAGGGATTGCCTTCCTGCCGGGGTGCCGTCGAAAGTATCCGATAGGCTTCCTCGCTCATGGGCTTGGACATGCCGCCGGTTTTGCTATCGGGCCAGACCACCCGACGGTTGTCTAAATCCACCCATTGCCATTCGAGCGTGACGATTTCGGAGCGGCGGCCAGCGAACTCGAATTGCAGGCGGATGGCCAGGGGGATGACGTAGTTCTCCAGCCCTTCGGCCTCGATCCTGCCAAGCTGTCGGAACAGCATGCCCATTTCCTCGTCGCTGATAAGGTGGGTGGACTTGCCGGCGGGATACATTGGGACATGCCGGCAGGGGTTGGTGCCATCTGGCCTGTAGCCCCAGACCTCGGCCAAGTTAAACATCTTGCGCAAGACGCTGAAGACCTTGTTGGCTTCGGTTTTCTTGTAGGAGAGTTTTTGCATCAGCGCAGCAATGTCGGGGCGCTTCACGTCATGAACCTTCTTGCGGCCCAGTAGTGGAATAACGTTGCGGTTGATGACGGCCTGATAGCCTTTCTGGGTGCTGGGCTTGTTACGCTGTTTGGAGTAGTCCGCCATGAACTTCTCGCACAGCTCAGTCACCGTGGGGGCTTTGCGCGCTTCGGTTTTAGCGGCGCCGGGATCACCGCCTCGGCGCACCTCGGCCAGCCACTCCTGGGCGAGAGAACGAGCCTGCTCGACGGTCAGTTCCCCGTACAAGCCCAAAGCAGGCTTACGCCGTTCACCAGCGTTCGTGCGGTACTGGAGCATGAACACCTTGCGACCTGTTGGTGTAATCTTGCACAGGAAGCCGGGAACCAGCGTATCGCGCAGTTCGACGGGCTGCGCCTGGGGTTGTGCCGCATCGACTGCGGACTTGGTTAACTTGATCTTGGCCATGACGACTCCTAGAGAAACCCCGATTTCCAGGTGTCGGCTGGGAGCCAAGCGAAGGAAAAGCGGAGCGGGTTACGGAAAGCACCGGCATATGGTGAATCCGCTTGTTCCCTAGGGAAACTCGCTGTGGCGAGTCTCAGCGAACGTCAGCCAAATTCGGTGCTAACGTCATGGTGAAATAAAAAAGCGGGCCGCAACCGTGTCAGGATGGCCGTCAGCGATGGCGGTTCAGGCAACCTCCCTGAATTATAGGCTTGCGGCTCCCATGCCGCATACCGGCCCGGGAAGACAGGCCCTGCCGGATGCCTCGCCCGCGCTTTGCCGATCACTCCCGGCTGTGCTAATGTCTTGCCTTGCTTGTAAAATCCCTCGAATAAAACAAAAGGATGATGGCAAATGACCCATTTATTCAGAGTGCTCATCCTCGGCGCCGTCTTTATCCTGTTCGCGTCCGGCTGCAGCACGACACAAAGATATACCCAGTCGGCGCGGACCGTGACCGAGCAACTGCTCATCAGCGAGGCCGTCGCAAGAAGCCTTCCACCGCAACCTGCCGGCATTCTTCCCATGCCGCCAGGCTCATCCGTTCTGCTCGAGACTGCCGGCCTGGGCGGTGGAGGTCCGGATCAGGCCCTGCTTCAGCAGATCCTGCTCGCCTGGATCGGAAAACAGGGATATTCCATCCAGGCCGACGCCACCAAGGCTTCGCATCGCGTCAATGTCGTGGTGGACGCGCTGGGAACCGAGTTCGCAGGCAATTTTGCGGGAATGCCCCCGGTTCAGAGCCAGTTCATCCCCTTCTCCCTTCCGGAACTGGCGCTCTTCAAGTCGCAGTACCAGACCGGTTACGCGAAGTTCCACCTGAACATCTATGAGCTGCCCGGAGGCAGGTTCGTGGGCTCGACCCCTTCATACATGGCGGACAGCTATTACAACAACTACACCATACTGTTCTTCATTTCGTTCACGAGGACCGATCTCCCCTACCCGCCGGAACTCGGCCCGTTCCGTAAATCGCTGAACAAGGTCCGTCCTGATGACAACTGAAGGAGCTGCATCCTGCCATGTGTACATATGGCTTGCCTGGCCTGTTTGGCCTGTTCTTTCCGATTCAGGAACTGCAGGATAAGGCCGAGCATCCGGGCTTGTTGCGCGCCCACTCCGGTCGCTTCTGCGCAAGCGCTTCCTGTCCCGGTTGCTCATCGTATGGGTGCTTCAGCACTTCCATCAGCCGTTCGATGACGGAGGCATCGCCCTGCTCCAGGGCCTCGATGGCCTGCTGCGCCAGATAATTGCGCAGCACATACTTGGGATTCGCGCGGCGCATCCGCTCGATTCGGCCTGTCCCCATTGCGCCGGGCGCACTTGTTGCGCTCGCATCCGCCAATGGATCCACCGATGCCGCCGATGGACCCGCATCCGCTTCCAGCCGCGCCCGCGCGATATACCGCCGCAGCCAGCCGCCCAGCCGCGCAAGCTGCATGGGCTCGAAAGCCTGGTTCTCGTCGTAAAAAGCATCCCGCAACAACCCGGCAAGCGCAATATCGTCCATCGACCCGGCAGCCTGGTCCACCGGGATATCCATGAGGCCGCGAAAAAACAGGGTCATGTCGGTTTCAGTCTGCTGCAGCAAATCGAACAGATCGCTCAGCAGCATGTCATCGCCTTCGCGCCCCAGCGTCGCGAGTCCCAGCTTGTCTGCCAGCATGCGGCCCCATGTATCCTGGAACACTTCGCCGAAGACGGCCAGGCCTCGTTCCAGCCCGGCATGGTCCGCAACCAGGGGAGCGAGCGCCCCGGCAAGGCGCGCCAGGTTCCATAGCGCGATATCCGGCTGGTTGCCGTAGCAGTAGCGCCGCCCCTGCGCATCGGTGGTATTCGGCGTCCAGTTGAAGTCGAAGCCTTCCAGCCATCCATAAGGCCCATAATCGATGGTCAGCCCCAGGATGGACATGTTGTCGGTATTCATCACGCCATGCACGAATCCCACTCGCATCCAGTGCGCGAGCAGGACACCGGTACGCCGGCAGATTTCCTCGAACCAGCGCACATAAATGGATGGCATGGAGGGACCGGGTACGCCCAGTTCGGGAAAATCCTCGGTAATGATGTAATCGGCCAGTTGCCTGAGCGTCTCAAGCTCCTGCTGCGCGGCCAGTATTTCAAAGTTGCCGAAACGCACGAAAGAGGGGGCGACGCGGCACACCACCGCGCCGGTCTCGGCTTTCGGGTTGCCGTCGTAGAACATGTCGCGTACTACCGATTCGCCTGTTGCGACGAGGCTCAATGCCCGCGTGGTCGGCACGCCGAGATAGTGCATGGCTTCGCTGCAGAGAAACTCCCGCACGGAGGACCGCAGCACCGCCCGTCCGTCGGCGGTGCGGGAATAAGGCGTCCTTCCCGCCCCTTTCAGTTGCAGCTCGCGATAAATCCCATCCGGGCACAGTACCTCGCCCAGCGTGATGGCGCGGCCATCGCCGAGCTGTCCCGCCCAGTGCCCGAACTGATGCCCGCCATAGCGCGCGGAGTAGGGTTGCATTCCGGGCAGGATGCGATTGCCAGCAAGCGTTTCGATTACCGGATCTGCCGTCCTCGCCGGCCGGGATACGCCGAGCAATTCGCCCACCGCATCCGACCAGGCGAGAAGACGCGGCGCGCGCACCGGCGTGGGTTCCACCCGCGTATAGCAGGCGTTTCTCACCGCACGGGGCATATTCCGGATATCCTCGTCCGCCGGCAACCGGCGCACAAACCGGTTGTCGAACTGCATCTCGGAGAGGCTTCGAAGGCCAGGCACAGGCGGATTGATCGAACTTTCCATCGTGCTGCTGCGCTTGAGATTGCTTTGGCTCATGGGTATGATTTTTCCAGCTCTATCGGGAATATAAGGAATCCCTGGAACAGTCTGCCGGAAATTGGAGTCATTCATCGACACAATGTTCCCTGGCAGCTACTCTACAGGGGACATGAAACCTGCCTCGGCAATTCGAACTGAAGGGAGGATGAAAAATGCTCAAGCTGACGGACTATGCCAGGATGGCAGCCAGCGAATATATGCAGGAGGTCGGGCATACGGAACTGGACGCCCGCTGGATCGCGGAGTTCTTTGAAGAATCGGGTGTAATGGAAGCCTACCCCGAACAGAACCTGATCCCGTTTGCCGACATGGTGCAGAAAGAACTGACCAAAAATGCCGAGCGGGCCAATAAGAACATGCTGCAGGCGCTGGACAGAATCGCGCGCCGGCCGGGCAAATCCTCCCGCTGAGGGATAGAAACCTTATCCATCGCGTTGCCCTTTACCCCATTTACCCCATTCACCCCCTTCCCTCTTCGATCGATTTCGTCATTGCGGCGGCATGGGGGGATTCCCCGGTGGCGGAGGCGGGATCGAATAAGTGGGCTGGGGCTGGGTTGGCATGCCCATTGGCTGGTTGCGGGGATCGTTGGCGATCTGGCCGGATACCGGCACATTATGGCCCTTGCCATACATGCATTGCGTGTAGCTGATATCGTAACGCTGCTGCCGGATATTTCCCGATGCGGTAGCCGTGCCGGTTCCCATCAGTCCCCCTGCCAGCAACCCGCTGCCTGCGCCTATGGCGGCGCCGCTGCCGCCACCGATAATCGCGCCTGCGGCGGCGCCCAGTCCGGCACCCAGCGCCGCCGTTCCCACGCCGCTATATATCGAGGCGTCATTCGGCGTCTCGTTGCTCAACGCCTCGCTCGCATATTGCCTGCAGGATATGTCGTCCTGGCGGAATTGCTCGAAACTCTTCCCCGAGCCCGGCAGCACCATCACGCCGGGGCCGCTGGGAATGGTAGCGCACGAGGCAAGCAGAAGCAGCGCAAGCAAAGGGGCAAAACGGAGCATTCGAGTCATATTCGGGTTCGGCATGCGATCTATTCCAGGCCGCCAGGCCTGGTGTGGTGAATCATAAATTCATTGCATAAATACCCTACCCCGTCATTCCGGACGCCGCGCCAGCGGCGAGCCGGAATCCAGAGCTTTTTCAAGCTACTGGATTTCTCCTTCGCGGAAACGATGCAGGTATTTATTCAACGGCCGGTTCAGGCTGCTAATTCGGAGGCTGCGGAGCGACCTGCAGCCATCCCTCCGGACATTTTTTTACGTAAGGATAATAGCCGTCCGGCTTGCGGCAATAATACCAGTAATTTGCCTGGGGCTGCGGCGCGGGCTGCATAACCTGCTGCGGCGGCTGTTGTTGCTGTTGCTGGATATAGACGGGCGGCGCTGCCGGTACCGTAACTACCGGGGGGTAGGCATAGTAAGGAGGGTAATAGCCCCCAAACCCCCAGCCGCCATAGCCCCCGTAGCCGCCATAGCCACCCCATCCACCATACCCGCCCCAGCCGCGATATCCCCAGCCGCCGCCCCAGCCATAACCGCCATAGCCAAGGCCATAACCCAACCCCAGGCCAATACCCAGGCCTGGGTAAAAGCCGCCATGCCCATGGTGCCCCCAGCGGGCCCATGCGGAATCTGCCGAAATTGCACCCAGCGTCGCCAGTAGAAGGCTCGCCAATATGGTTTTATTCACTGAAGCTCCCTGCGGTATTGCGCGCATTTCCAAATGCATTCATTCCGCTGGAGGATGCGGCACGAATGCGGCAAGATTCAAGAGTGCCCATGTGAGTGAATCCTCCTTCAAACGCCAGATGAGCACCCGGATGTATACGCTCTCTATATGCTTTGTATATGCTCGATTAGAACATTAAACGGCTCCGGCGTTCCGTTTGCGCGGAGCGATTCGTGCTGGACCGGATCACTCCGGAGCCAGCCAGCAGGTACCTTGATGGGATGGCGGGGATATCTCGCCACCCATGTGCCATGATCGTCGCGGAGCGACCCGCATGTCATCGGGAAATGTCAAACAAGTTACTCATCCCTGTTTTCCAGACTTCTCCCTGATTCCGCCATCCGCATGATGTTCACGTATGAATCCCGGTAGCGTCTGCGCCTCTCGGTCGGCTAGAACAACAGAATGCAGCCCCCATCCATCCCTGCCATTTTCCTGCCGCTCAATCGATCGCATCGAGCGCCTGCGCCACATCCGCAATGATGTCGTCGATATGCTCGATGCCGACGGAGATCCGGACCAGTCCTTCCGTCACTCCGGCGGCCTTGAGCTCCTCCGGGCTCAATTGGCGGTGGGTGGTGGATGCCGGATGGCAGGCTAGCGATTTGGCGTCTCCGATATTCACCAGCCGCAGGATCATCTTGAGCGCATCGATGAACTGGCTTCCGGCCGGCGCCCCGCCCCTGATTCCAAAGCTCAGTATTCCCGAAGCTTTTCCCCTGCTTATCCGGTTGCATAGATCGTGGAATTTGCTGCCCGGCAGGGCCGCGTAATTGACCCATTCCACTTTCGGATGCGCTTCCAGGTATTGCGCGACCTTCAGTGCATTGTCGCAGTGCCGCTCCATCCTCAGGCCCAGCGTCTCCAGCCCTTGCAGTATCAGGAACGCGCTATGCGGCGACAGGGCCGCGCCCGTATTGCGCAGCGGCACCACGCGGCAGCGGCCGATGTAGGCTGCATTCTCGAATGCTTCCGTGTAAACCACTCCGTGGTAGGATGGGTCCGGCTCGTTCAATAGCGGAAAGCGCGCCTTGTTCGCGGCCCAGTTGAATTTCCCCGAATCGATGATCATCCCGCCCACGGTCGTGCCATGGCCGCCAATGTATTTCGTCAGGGAGTGGACGACAATATCCGCGCCGAACTGGAAAGGCTGGCACAGGTAGGGTGTGGATACCGTGCTGTCCACGATCAGCGGCACGCCATGCTTATGCGCGATATCCGCCATCCTTTCGATATCCACGATGTTTCCGGCGGGATTCCCGATGGATTCGCAAAATATTGCGCGGGTACGGCCATCTATCCGCCTTTCCACGCCTTCGTAATCGTCATGGGATACCATGCGGACATCTATCCCCTGGCGCGGGAATGTATGCGCGAATAAATTATAGGTGCCGCCATAAAGCTGGCTGGTACTGATGATATTTTCGCCAGTACTGGTAATGCACTGGATGGCATAAGTGATCGCCGCCATCCCCGAGGCCACCGCCAGCGCCCCCACCCCGCCCTCCATTTCCGCGAGGCGCTTCTCCAGCACGGCTGTAGTCGGATTCATGATGCGCGTATAAATATTCCCTGCGACTTTCAGGTCGAACAGATCCGCGCCATGCTGGGTATTATCGAATGTATAGGAGGTAGTCTGGTAGATGGGCACCGCGGCCGCCTTCGTGGTCGCGTCGGATTCATATCCATGATGCAGTGCGAGCGATTCCAGTTTCATATTGTTTTCTCCGTTTGAATATCCTTGGAGGCGGACAAAGAGGGCTGCCATTCCTTGCCTTCCGGTTGGACCCATAGGGCATGGGGAATTGGATCAGGACAGGGGGAGCTTGCTAAAGTAAAATAGTGTTACGGAAAATGCCGAGCGTTGGTTACGCTTTTGCCTGATGCCGGCATTCGCGTCGCCGCCTTTCGCGCATCCCATCCCGCAAAGCCACCGCCGCGCCAGCAGAGATTTATTCAGCGCTTCCTTAACGATATACCTCGCGGCGATTGCCTATTTTCACCACAAGGACGCAAAGCGCGTTATCCTCGATTTTGGCAATTACCCGGTAATCACCAACCCTGTACTTCCAGAATTCACCCAAATGTGAACCCTTGAGGGATTCTCCAATGCTGCGCGGATCAGCCAGGGATGCAACTCGTTCATTTAAGAAATTCAATATACGACGCGCAGTTTGAGGATCCAGTTGGTCGAGGTTCTTCTGTGCCAGCGTGGAAAGATTAATCCTCCATGCCATAGCGTTTCATTACGTCGGCAAGGGGAATCGTAGTGGATCTGCCTGAACGGATTGCTTCAAGCTCGCGCTCGGCCAAATATAAATCCTCCAGGTCATCCAGGTGCTCATAGATGGCCTGAGTGACATAGTAGGTCTTGCTTCGCCCAGTTAGGGCAGCCAGGTTTTTCAACCGGGATTCTATGTCAGGGGATAACCGGATCGAAATAGCCATAATACTCCTCCATTGGAATGCGATACAAATATCGCATATCTCTGGGAGAATTACAACCCTTCCTTAAGCCCTGAGCAGGAAGACACCTGGGTAGTCTCCTAAATCCTCCTTTTCAGGGCTTGCTCCCATCCGCGCGAGCCAGCGATTCCTGCAGCCGGCGGGCGTGGAGAAGATGCGAATGAAACGCAGGCCGCACCTTCGCCAGCAGACGTCTGATCCCATCGTCTTTTGCCTGCGGCGCCAGCGTCTTGTCGATCATATCCAGCGCCTGCTCGTGGAAGGCGAGCTCATGCGCGACATAGACACGGTCGAATGCCAGGCCGCGCAAAGGGGTGAGTTTCGCGATATTCCGCCTCCCTTCGATCTTCAGGTCCTGGCTGATGGAACTATCCTGCGGCGCGAGCTTCAGCCTGCGCATGAGCTCCGCCGCCGACTGGCTGGCAGTGCCATGGTCGGCTATCATGCGGTGCGCGAAGAAATGCACTTCGGGATCCTTGGATTTGAATTGCGCGAGCTTCCCCGCTTCGATATCAATCTCGCTGAGATCGGCCACGATGGTGACGATCTGCGCATTGGTCAGCGGCATGCCCTGGGCGCCGGCATCAAGCGACCAAGCCAGGCAGAACAGCGCGAACATCGATATCTTTTTCATGGCTGGTGCTCCATGGCCCAGCGCTGAAGGCGCATGAATGAAATGGCGAAATGAAAAATCGTTTCAATCATTGGTCAAACCCTACGCCGGCGTCGCATGATGGGCTGTGCAGTAGCGCACATACGGCCATTATGTCATCAGCCTCCGTCATCATTGGCCTGCGTCCGCGCCTCCGGAACGGGAACGCGCGGCTGCGCCGCCATCTTTCTTTCCTGTGGATTCATCAACTGGATTCCCGCTTCGCGGAAGCGCTGCAGGATGCGCCGGTTGAAACCGCGCTGCACCGGCCAGCGGCCCCGGTCCACGGTGCGTATTTGCCCCAGCACCGTGATGGTCGCCCCATCGATCTGATCCACGCCCCATATGTCCGCATCCGCCAGGATCAGGTTTTTGAAAACAGGATCGGCCCGCATCTCCTCCCCCACGCTGCGGATAGCCTCGAACACCTTGTCCACATCCGAGTCGGCTCTCACGCTCACCCTGATCGATGCATTGCCGATACCCCGGTTGGTATTGGTGACAGTGGAGACGGAACTGAACGGCACCACGTGCAGCGAGCCGTCGCCGGCACGCAGGCGCACCGTGCGTATGGAGAGATACTCCACCGTTCCCGAAACATCCGCAACGGTGATGGTGTCGCCTACCTGGATGGCGTTTTCCATCAGCAGGAAAATCCCGGTGATGAAATCCTGCACCAGCTTTTGCGAACCAAAGCCGAGAGCAACGCCGATGATGCTGGCGCCCGCCACCAGGGGACCGATACTGATGCCCAGTTGATCCAGCGTGGCGAGCAGCACCACCGTGCCGATGGCAAACAGCAGTGTCGTGCGCAGCATGGGCACCAAAGTCCGCAGCCGCGCGGCGCGCGCCGTATCTCCCATTGCAGTCCATCGCTCGATGCGCCGGTGCAGCGTCATGTTCAATGCTTCCCAGGCAGCAAAGGCCAAGGCGCAGGTTACCGCAATCGTGGCCAGCGCGGCAGCCAGCCGCCTACCGATCGAGCCAGCCTGAAACCACGAAAGCGTATCCACTCCCCACACTTGCAGCAATACGATGAGAGCGCTTATGGCAATGACCAGCGACACGGTGCGAAGCGCCAGCAGGTGATAAGGGCTTTGCACCGCGGACGCTTCCTGCCGAGCCTGGCCTGGCTGCCCCGCGTGGTTCATCTGCGGCTGCATATTTTCGCGATCCGCGATAAATGCGCGGTCGATCGCGCCCAGCGCAAAAATCGACACCAGACTGGCGCCCACGACCACTGCCGCAGACCATCCAAAAATTTCCAGCGCGCGTTGAAAACCATCTTCCGCGCCTACGGACCATAGCACCCAGGTGGCAACAATGAAAACTGTGGCGGCAAAAGGCCAGGCGCTGGCCGCTGCCGCACGCAGGCCGGCCATGGCCGGGTTTGCCGTGTCCATTCCCCGAATCGCCTCCGCGACCTCTTTCCGGCTGCGGAACACCATGATGAGCAGCATCGCGTGGATAACCAGACCCACCAGCTTGGAAAGGGCGATTCCCGTACTCGGGATGGCGCCGGTCTGCAGCGCTACCTCGGCGATGGCAGAGCCGAATACGGCCACGACGATGATTCTTCGCAGCCAGGCGTTCACATAGGCCGCTCCGCCATCGCTGATGTGGATCAGGCGCAACCCCTGCCCGAGTGGCGATACCATGAGATGAACCACGCTGAGCGCGATGCGGGTAGTCGAATAGGCATCGATGAGGGGCAGCGTCACGCTGTAAAATACCGCCGCGCGGCCGCCGAACCCATTCAGCAGTATCGTTGCCACCGCCACGAAGCCGGCCAGCGGAACCAGCTCCAGCAGCCAGTGGGCCAAAGCAAAAGGAAAACGCCGCAACAGGCTCAGGTGGCGGTCGGCGGCGTTTCCGCCATGGACAGCCGTCCCCGGGGGTCCGGAAGACCCGGAATCCACGATTGCGGCGGATGGAGAGGCAATTGGAGGCGTGCTCGCGATGGCTTCATCCCTTTTGCGGTTGATCGCTGCCTGCCGCGCGGCGGCACGGGATTCGACCAGCCCGCGCGAACGCGCCAATGCCCATCGCAACAGCCAGTCCGCCAGCAACGCGCCTCCGAGTATAACGGCCATCTTCCACAATTCACCGAGCACCACTGCGCGCCGCTCCGCGTCGCCCAGGTTGTATTGCCACCACTCGGCCACCGTTCTGATTTCCAGCAGGGTGCGGGCAGTCAGCCGAACCTGATCGCCAATCGCGTCCAGCCGTTTTCCTATGGAATCGAACAATTGCGCAACCAGGCCGCCTTCGGTCAACTCGATAGGCGCTTCAGGCGCTTTTGCCTCCGCGGGCTTCGCGGGAGCCGGGCCGGGCTCCATTTCCTCCCGCATCTCCATCGCCAGCGTAATGGCATTGAGTGTTTCCACGAGTTCGGCGCGTTTTTTTTCGTTCTGGAGGATGGCGAGCGCCTGCCGGGCCTGTGCCGGCGTCACTGTGATAGCCGGGGCGGCGGGGGCAGAGGAATTTTCCGCTGCTGGAGCCGCCGAGGCGTCCGCCGCTGGCTCAGCCGCAAAAATGCTATCGCCAGGGTAGAAGACCGGCAAAAACAGTAATGGAAACGCCACCGCAGCCAGCAGGCGGCGTGTTTGCTTGAAATCAAATTGGCACAACATGAACGACAGGTAAACTTAAATATCCACGAAAAAGAGTCAACTCCATTCAACAGTTGCCCACAAGGACGGATACTCGCCACGGTGTTCGAACACCATGCATACCGCGCGTTCACGTACTTCGGGGGAAAACTTGTTTGATTTGTTCATCGCTCCATTCTCTCAGATATCGGAGCCTCCACCAAACCCGAGGCGATTCAGGCTGCTTTTGCAGCTGCGCATCAAGCGGGGCCTGATCGCCCGCAGCCCCGGAAAGGGACTTGCGATTCGAGTAACTCCTCCTTGGATATGAAATGCCGCGATGTAATGACTCATCAATCAGGGGGGCGAAAGGATGTATCCGAAAGGATGTACCCATTAGCCTTGACATAATTTCGTTTATAAACGAATATAAGCTATGTATGAAATCCGGCACTACCTGACCAATGAGGGCAAGGATATTTATCTTGACTGGCTTCGCAAGCTGCGCGATACGACGGCAAGGATTGCAATAGACCGGCGCGTGAACCGTATCGAGTTGGGTAACTTTGGCGATCACAAATTTTGCCGGGATGGTGTATGGGAATTGCGTATTGATGTAAATGCAGGGTATCGAGTGTATTACGCTATCGCGGGCAAGGAAATTCTGTTGCTTCTGTGTGGCGGCGGCAAACGGACGCAGAGCGCCGATATCGACCGCGCCTGTGAAAACTGGCAGGACTGGCAAAGGAGAACCAACGATGAAAGATAGAACGCATGATGAAGCAATGGCTGAGATATACCGAGAAGACCCGGCCTACGCCATCCAGCTGCTCAACAGCATTCTTGAAGATGGCGATCAAAGCGAGCTTTTGATTGCCCTCAGGCAGATGACAAAAGCTTTCGGCGGCGTGCAGGCCGTAGCCGAGCAGGCGCACTTGAACCCGACTCAGCTTTACCGTACCTTGTCGCCCGAAGGCAATCCTGCGCTGAGCAGTTTTTCGGCGATTCTCAAGGCAATGGGGCTGCGCCTTTCCGTGCGATCTGTATAGCCAGCAAGAGTATGCATCCATTATTGAATGTGGTAGCGCTGGCCGACCTGGACGTTTTTGCCCAAGCATGAATCGAGCGTGACGCAGTGACCTGGCCGCGCATTGGTGATTTCTTGGTCGAAAGTGAGGAATCGCCACGCTTGCATAGCCGGCCATGCGGGCATCTCCAGCTTGGTTCACGATACCCGCGTCACCGGCACATCGCTCCAGCGCGCGGTATAGCAGGGTGACATATTTTTCCGGCGCATGGCTTAGGGCTTGGGGGATTTCGACGAGGAAAACATGGACAAATGAGTCTCGCCTGATCATGCCATCTTTGATCAAATGCTGATTTGTTCAGCGCTTCCTTAAATCTCCACTGATATTCCCGGACGTGTAGTTGCAGTACCGCTATCCAGCATGCTCGTCATGAATATGCATGCGTATCAGTTTTCCGCAGGCACTGCGCTGAGAGCGAGTTCCCCCGCGACGGTATCGCTTCCCTCTTCTCCAGCCCTGGCCTTGCCTGTTACCACCTGGATATCTCTCACCGTGATGCGCTGGCTGTCGATTCCCGCTTTGCGCAGCGCGTCCGACACGGCCCGCGCCCGGCTTGCGGCGAGTTCTTCCAGTTCCTTTTTTTCCAGTGGCTGGAGCTCCACCAGCTGATCGAACATCGCCCGGTAGAACTCGCGGTCCCTGCTGCCGCGGCCGAACAACCCCAGCACGGGATTGACGCGCTGAGGTTCCTGGCCTGTCCGCTGCTTGTAGGTCTCCGCGAATTTCGATACCGCCTCGCCGCCGCCGGAACGCTCGCGAAGCAATTGTTCCAGTGCTTTCTGTGTTTCGGCGTCTCCATACCCGATCAGTCCCGGATCTCCTCTTTCCTCGACCACGCCGCCGGTTGCGATCACAAGGTCGCGATGCACCTGTTGGCGGCGCAGGCTCTCGCCATCGCGCTCGGGATCGTACGGGCCGCGCACGATCACCCCGACTCCCGGACGTTGCTTCATGGCCTGCGCAAGCTCATCCAGCAGTTCGCGCTGGGATGGTTCGATATCGTCGCTGCCCGGTTCGAACTCCACTTTTCGTAATTGCTCCGCGTCCTCCCCGCCTCCCAGATCCTTCAGCGCGCGGAAAGGGGCGGTGACCACGCGGCGGATCGCGTTTGCCACTGCGGCGCGTACGACCTTGCCATAATCGAACGTGGGGCTGCCCACGTCTCCCCGCACCTCCACGGCCAGATTTATCCTGTCGTTCGGCCCTTTCAGCAAGGCGACTGCGAGATCCAGCGGAAGGTCGAGCGCGCCCGGCGCCTCCACCTGTTCGCCAAGCCTGAAATCGGCCAGCTCGACGCGGTTTTCGCCCAACAGGCTGCCATTCACGATCTTGTAGTGCAGGGTGAGCCAGAGCTTGCCCGCATCTATTTTGCGGCCGGCAAAGGTCGCGGAATACGGCGAGAGCGGCTGCATGCGGATGTTGCCGAAATTCGCCTCGATATCGAGAAACTTTTTAGGATCGGAAGTCAGCAGCCTCCCTGCTGCACTCGCCTTCCCGTAATCCTCCACCTGTCCATTCAACCGGAGTTCCGTGCGGCTACGGGGCGAGGATGCAATGCCGGCGATGGAGCCTTCCAGCTCCTGCACCCGGGTGGAAAATGGCAGAACCAGGCTCATGTCGGAAAAATCCAGCGTGCCCTGCTCCACCCGCACCAGCGCGATCCGGGCGCGAAAAGGCGCATTCTTTCCATCCTTTTCCCCGGGCCCGGAAGATGGCGGCGGCCGGGATTCCACCGCATCCTTTCCCGTGCTGCGGTCCTTCAGCACCTGGTTCAGGTTCACGTTCCGCTGCTTATCGATCGCGAGCTTCAGGCCGGGCTCGTGCAAATGGATTTCCTTGATCAGGAGCTGGTTCGGAGCCATGCTCAGGTTGATCTTTTGTGCCAGGAGCGCTTTCCACGAGATCAGGCGGTCTCCGGTTTCCGTCTCGTTCATGCGGAAATCCTGGATGCCCGCGCTACCCGTCACTGTCATTTCAGGGGAAGCGCCCGAGCGGTAATTCAGTTCCGTGGAGGCCCCCATCAGACCCGATGCAAGATCGGCCGATATATAGCGCGTTACCACCGGGCGCAGCGGCACGAGCGGGATGCCTGCCGCATCGAGCGCGATCTTCGCCTGCTTGAAATCCTGCCCCACGGTGCCGCTGGCCTTGATGGTTCCCCTGCCGTTCACCCCGAGCTCGGCCTTGAACCTGGCGGGGGTGCCGGCAGTGCTGTCGATTCCCTCCAGTGCGATGGATACGGCGTCGATACCGTAGGCGACGGCAGGCGTATAGGTGCGCTCGGCAAGCTGCATCTTGAACTGCTTCAGTTCCAGCGTCCCTACCCGGTATTTCCATGGCGGTTCCGCCAAAGCCTCGGGGGCAGCGGCATCCGCATGCTGCGATTGCAACCCGGCCTTCGATTCCTCCGATTCCTTCGATCTGGAAGGCGATGCCTTGACAGGGTTCATCAGCAAACGCAGCAGGTCCTCCGGGCCATCCGCACCCTGCGTCAACGCCAGGCCGCCGCCATTCATGACGGCGCTTTCCAGCGCAATGGTCCGTGCCGCTGTATCGAGATTGCCGCCATCCAGG
>MKVR01000027.1 GCA_001899235.1 Nitrosospira sp. 56-18 | reverse complement strand
GATCGCCTGGAGGAGGGAGGATTTCCTTTTCGGAATTGAGCTGGGCGACCTGCTGCATCAGGGCATCGGTATTATCCCAGGCGGAGCCATCGGCGCTGGGGATCCAGCGCGCGCGCAGGTAGCCGTAGCGGTCCACCAGAAATTCCATGTGCGAAGGCAGGCTGCCCTCTCCCAGGAGGTCGGGCTTGTTCAGGGTGCGGCGAAACAGTTTGTAGCTTTGCACGATCTCGTGCGCGCCCTGGGTCACCACCGGATACGGCACCTCTTTGGTGATGTCATCGATTTCCTGCGAGTCCGGATCGTCCTCGGGCACGGCCAGGAGCACGGTGTTGGCGTTCTCGAGCGCGGGGTAGAGCTTGGCCAGTTGTTCCATGCGTTCGCGCGACTGCGGCCAGGAGAACAGCACCAGCAGTACGTTCTTGCTGCCGCGGAAGTCCTTGAGGGTGCCGCTTGAGCCGTCCTGGGCGAAGTAGGAGAAGTTGGGCGGGCCCATGGAGGGCTGGGGCTGGCTGGGCACGACTTTGGGGCTCATGAGGCGCGCCTGGTAGCCGCGCGACATGGCGTGCAGGTAGTTGACCACGTCCCAGCGGTCTTCTTCGGAGAGCTTGTCGCCAAATACCGGCATGCCGGTGTCGGGAATGCCGAAGGTGAGCCAGTGGAAGAAGTCGCCTGCGGTGTGCTTGGCGGTGTGCGGTTCGGTGAGCATGTCCACCGGGGGCTTGGCGAAGCTCTTGGCCATGACGCCGTCGCCCTTGCCCTGGAGCCCATGGCAGGCCACGCAGTTCTCGGCGAACAGGCCCGAGCCGTTGGCTATGGAGATGGTGTCGAACGGAACCGGGGTCTTGCGATAGGTCTCGGGGTAGGCGTCGATGGCAAGCGGGGGCAGTCCCACTCCCAGGGCGATGACGGCCAGGAGTATCGGGATGCCGATGCGCCGCTTGGCGTCCCAGTGCTTGATGCGCCCCAGGACGAGCGCGCCGCCTGCCAGCGCCAGCAGGGCTACGCCGCTCCAGGCGCGGATCATGACGCTGGGTTCGCCCCAGGTGGCGGCGAGCGAGAAGCGGAAGGAGTAGGGCCAGTCCTGGATGATGGCATGCTTGGCGGGCACGGTGTTGGCCACGATGGTGGCGAGCAGGACGATGCCCATGGCCAGGACGAATTCGAAGCTGACCCACTTCCTGAGTTTCTGCCCGCCCGCAGCACCGTTCATGGCTTTCTGAGGGGGGCCGTTCCTGCCGTCTTCGGCCGACGCCCGCCCGGTGAGCTGGGGCAGCCAGATCGAGCGCGCGCGCGCGGCGATCACGAGCACGATGGCCAAAAGGCCGATCTTGGCATCGAGTATCCAGCCGTAGCGGGTGGCCACGAGCGCTCCATAGCTGGTGTCGACCATGCGGTCGGTGATGATGACGCCGGTGGCGATCACGGCCAGCATGACCGGCAGGGCCATGGCGGAGAAGCGCTTGAGGGCCTGGGCGTCGCCGGCGATGGCGTCTTCGCGCGACTGGAACAGGGCGTGGATGCGCTGGATGGCCTGGGTCTGGATGCCGGGATGAGGGGCGTGCGCGCCCGGTTCGGTGCAGGCAAAGCACACGACCAGGAAGGCGGGCAGCGCGCCGAACCAGACGCTGGCGAGGATGATGTGCAGGGCGTAGGGCAGAATGGAGGCGATGGAGAGGTCTTCGGCGGCGGCATGGCTGGCGAGCGAGCCTACGGTGAGCGTCAGGGCGGCGGCGCTGGCGCACAGGATGTAGCGCCAGCGGGCGCGCGTGGCGTGCCGGGCGTAGCGGATGTAGAGGGCGATGGCCATGACCAGCACGGCGCAGGCGGCGCGCGCCATCCAGATGTGTCCCATGCGGGTGTTTTGCATCAGGGCAAGCCAGGCCTGGGGGTCCCAGGCCTTGTCGGGATTGCCGGTGGCCTGGCCGGTGGTGGTGGCCAGTATGCCCAGCAGCCCAACCAGGAGAAGGAGACAGAGCCAGGGCAGGGCGCGCTCCAGGCGGGTGACCCAGGGGGAGTGGTAGGCGCCGGCAATGGCCAGGAACACGCAACCGCCGACCAGGATCATGTTGGACGCAAGCTGTAGCCAGCGCAGGAGCGTCGCGATGACCTCGATCATTTCTGCGGCGCTTTGCTCTTTACGGTAAAGTCATAGGACGAGTCGACCACGTGCCCGTCCACGGACAGGACGCGAAACTTTACCGTGTACTTCCCTGCCCCCAGTTCCGGCAGGGGCAGCACGATGGATTTGGGGTCGTCGGCTGCCACATGCGGCTTGGCTTCGGTAACGGGGGTGGTCTTGGCCGCGTCATGCACCGCAAGGGAGGCGTAATCCTTTTCGATTTCTTCGTTGAACCACAGGCGCACTTGCGAAGGCGTCTTGGTGAGCGCGGCGCGGCGCGCGGGCTCGGCCTTGACGAGCATGGCGTGCGCCAGTGCCGTGCCGCTGTGCAGTCCGGCCATGGCCAGCGCCAGCATGCCTGCGGCGGCAAGCCGCTGGATCCGCTGGATCTTGCAGGAAACCCGAAATGATGCCATTCTCACTCCTCGTTCAAAACTAACCTGACCCCGCCCATGCCCGGGCGCTGGTATCTGTTGGACTGCCTCGCTGCAGTATGGTTCGGCCAGGAATGCCCATGGCGCCTGGCTGGTTTGCCATCCTTGCTCTCTTCAGGCCGCCGTGGGGGATTTGCGCGCGCGCAGGAAGAATACCGCCACGGCGCCTATCACGGCAGCAATGCCGAAGATGAGGTAGGGGGAGGTGCCCTTGGGCTCGCCTACGGAGAAGGGGAAGCGCGAGACATACTCCTGCTTGTCGCTCACGGTCACGAGGCCGACGAATTTGCCAGGCTGCATGAAGTCGTATTCGAAGTTGATGGAGCCGTTGGGGTAGACTTTGGCCGGAATGTGCAGGATGGTGATGGCATCCAGGTTGCCCGGTTCCTTGCCGGGATCGCCGGTGTCGCGGATGATGCGCACTTCGGTGGGCAGGGGACGCAGGGCTTCTTCGATGTAGTCCAGGGCGACGACGGTGCGCCCGGTGGCGGGAATGTCTTCGCAGAATTCCTTTTCCTGGGTGGCTTCGGGCTGGTAGCCGGTAAAGTGCATGGTGTAGGGCCCGATGGTGAGCTTGCAGATGTCATCGGCCAGGGAGAGGCCGCCGTGTGCCTGCACCTGGGCGGAAAAGGGAATCCCGATCGCCAGCAGCAGGCCGGCAAGTGCGGATTTCAGTGTGTTTAGGGACATGTCGAATCGCCTCTTGAATTATTGTCAAATCTTGTCAAATCGTTCACGGAACTGCGGATCCGGTCCGGTTCCTGTTCTCCTGCTAGCGCCGTGAATCGCGCCAGCGCTGCAGGCGCTTGGATTTCACGAGCTTGTATGCAATCAGGATCAGCACCAGCAGGCCGATCAGGGGGCCTACGGCGGTGCGGAATATCTGCGCATAGTTGATCATCTGTACCCGCAGCGGATACTGGTAGCGCAATGGCGGCTGCCCTTCGGCGGTGATGATGACGGTGTACAGTCCCTGGTCCAGGCTGGTTTCTCCCTGGATGACGCCATCAGGATGGTAGCTTGGGCGCAGGTAGGTCACGGTTTCGTCTTCGGCCTCGTTGGTGCCTCTTATCACGCGCATGCCGATGGGCATGTCGCGCAGGGCCTGGTCCACCAGGTCCACTACCAGGTAGGTGTCCCCACCTTTGGGTATCTCGGTGCAGTACTGGGCGCTGGGCTCGAATTGCGGCTGGTAGGCGCTCAAGTGCACCATGCTGTCGCCAATGCGCCGCACGCAGCTGTCTTCTTCCAGGGATACCTTGCCATGCGCTCCCGCGGCTCCCGCCTGCAGGGTTGCTATCAGGACGAGTATTGTGGCGCATGCCTGTGTTACTTGCCTAACCACCTACCGGTCCTCCGCTTGACTATTACGCTGTTTCACTTTCCCGCCTGCGCGCGGCGATGCCGGCACGGGAGGTTGCTTCTGTTTTGCTCACGTTAAAAAACACCGATCCACTGCCGTCTGGCGACGGTGGCGGACCGGTGTTTCGCCTGGGTTGCTTTAGAGTTTG
>MKVR01000026.1:46084-63674 GCA_001899235.1 Nitrosospira sp. 56-18 | reverse complement strand
ATGTGGTGGTGCTGATTTCGAACTGCCCGCAGCTGAACAATCCATGCAATGCCTACAACCCTACTCCGATCCGCTTGCTGGTATGGGATTGATCCCGGCCCGCATACATTGCCTTTTTATGCGCAAGGCGTATCGTGCGGGGGAATTGGACGTCCGGACAGGCTTTCCGGCTTGACTGGACGCGATATGCTACTGGACTGACGTTCCGATAGTTAGAAGAAGAAGCGCATTGCCGTGCGTTGTGGCAACGGCCTCAGATACACCGGTCGCCTCCCTGGCAGAATCCACAGCAAACATATTGAGAATATGTCATGCGGATTATTATGGATGAATGATCGCAGTATTGACCCTGCGATTGCGGCCGCTCAATCTCACTCAACAGGAAGTTAACATATGGACCCACTTATCCGAAAAATCATTCTGGCTACTGATTTCTCCGAAGCTTCCGGGGAGGCTGCCGGGTATGCGAGATGGATAACAGAAGTGCTTGGAGCAGAACTCAAGATCCTGCATGTATTTGAACCCAGTGGCTGGATGGTGCCCTCGCCCTATTATTACACCCCCGGCTTCGAGGAATGGGTCCAGGCAAGTATCGAGCAAACCCGACAAAAAGGGAAAGAGGCGCTCGAAGCGCTCGCGGAGTCCTTTGGCGTCCATACCGAAACGATTTTTGTCGAAGGAGATACCGGCAAGGAAATCGTCCTGGCTGCCCTGAGGCATAATACCGATCTGCTTATTCTAGGCACACATGGCTACACGGGATGGAACCACTTGAGCTTGGGCAGCATAGCGGAGTATGTTATCAGGCATGCGCCCTGTCCAGTGCTGACCGTTAAGCCGGGTGGAAACCAACAAACCTGAGGTCTGGTTTCTCGTCCGCTGCTGAGCTTGATGCCTTCCTTCTCCAGTTGCATCAACGGCCTCAATCCGTAACGCCCTGGCCGGCGTACCTCTTCTTTCAGTTGTAAAGCGACATCGCTCCGAGATAGCTTCCTGATGCAGACTTGCTTCCGGTCTTTTCAGGATCCCGCATATCCGGTTTGCATTGACCCGCCTTCCTCATAGCAGCTCTCCTAAAGTAGAAAATTAAACGCCGGAGACAAGCCATTTTTGGATTGCTCTTCGCGTGATCCAAAGATTCCATGGAAAATCAATACCTCACGCCGATTTCAGATTGAGAATCAGGGTTTCCCTTAGCATTAAATCAGGGTTTCCCCAATACCATTTTATTCCTGTGGGAATTAATATGAGCTCACATTTCAGGACTCTGAGTATCTGTCCGGTGTAGGGACTCTGACCATTCGTCCAGCAGTAAAAGGACTCTGACCATCCGTCCGATATTGATCCAATCAATTGAGAACAGGAGAATCAAAATGGCAACGGCACTCGGCAAAAATAAACAAGATATTCTTATCGCTTTATTCACGCTCGTTTTATTGGCCGCAGGCATATTATCGGGTCCTGCAAAAGCGGATAGTCTTTCTGATCGGCCAGCCATCCAGGCGGCGGTGTCACAAAATGAGCATGACGTGTTGGCGCAGCAATTCGAGGTTGCGGCACAGGGAATGCAGCAAAAGGCTGAAGAGCAGAAGAAGCTGCTCGAGCAGTATGAGCAGATACAATTTTATGGCTGGCAATCCCACAATTTGAAATCGCGTACCGCAGCATTGATACGCAAGTATGAAGAAGCTGCGCGGTCAAATATGAAGGAAGCCGCTGCTCATCGCCAGATGGCGCAACCGAACCCCGCTTACGCTACCCCTGGTGCGCAAATGCCCCAGACAGGAAGCAACTGATAAAAGCAGCTTGTTTTAATAGGCAGATCCGGATGCATCAGTAACAGCAAAAGGCATACGGGTTTGCCCATCATCATCTCCGACAGTAGGACGCCGATATCACATTCTCGCCTCCACAGAATTCGCGCGGAGAATCGCTGCTTGTTTCCTACACTCTTGCAGAAAGCAAGTAACTGATTTACATTATTCCCCCTGAGTGCCATTCTCGATGGGGAAATGATGAAAGACGATGAGACGCCAGATAACAGTACGGCCGCTACGGCTGCATTTGAGCGCTCGTGCTGTCCTATTACCAATGCGCTGGATATTTTTGGCGACCGGTGGACGCTGCTGATCATTCGCGACCTGATACTGGGCAAAAGGCGCTACCAGGAACTGATCTCCTCAGCGGAGAAAATCGCATCCAATATTCTGGCGGACCGGCTGAAAAAGCTGGAAGTCGCGGATCTCATCACCAGGCGAGCCTACCAGCAGAACCCCGCGCGCTACGAGTATTTTCTTACGAAGAAAGGGGAAAGCCTCAAGCCCGTGCTGGCCGCTATTGCCTCCTGGGGCCAGGAGCATTATCCGGGCGCGGTCGTGTTTCCCCAGATGGAGAAGTCCTAGCAGAAACTCCGGCAGTTCAAGTCCGCAGCTGGTGGGGAGCGCGACCCATTTCAATGCCGGATCTTGTAGCCGCTCCTGAGCATTCGCAGCGTCAGCCACGATACCGCCAGAAAGGCTGCTGCGACGATTCCCAGGCTTAAAAAAGGCGAAACATCCGAAGCCTTGAAGAATCCATAGCGGAAGCCATCGATCATGTAGAAAAATGGATTCAGGTGGGACAATCCCTGCCAGAAGGCGGGCAGCGACTTTATCGTATAAAACACCCCTGATAAAAATGTCAGCGGCAGGATAACGAAATTCTGAAATGCCGCAAGCTGATCGAATTTTTCCGCCCAGATTCCGGCTATGATTCCCAGCGATCCCAGGAAGGCGCTGCCCATCAAGGCGAAGGCGAGAATCCATAGGGGCGAATGCACCGGGATATCGAAAAACGCGACGGTCACTCCATAAACACCCAGTCCCACGGCAAGTCCGCGTATCACCGATGCGAGCACATAGGCTAAAAATATATCGGTGTACGAAAGCGGCGACAGCAGGATGAAGACAAGATTGCCCGAAACCTTGGACTGGATGAGGCTGGATGACGAGTTTGCGAATGCGTTTTGGAGCATGGCCATCATGACGAGGCCGGGCGCAAGAAAGACGGTATAGGGCACACCGGGATACGCCTGCACGTGGTCTTCCAGCACGTGCGAAAAGATCATGAGGTAAAGCAGCGTCGACACCACGGGTGCGAATACTGTCTGGAACCCTACCTTCCAGAACCGAAGCAACTCCTTGTAGAGCAGCGTCAGAAAACCGGTCATCGCGCTGTGGCAGGTGGTTCCAGCGCCTGGTTCGTATTCATGATCTTCATGAAAACTTCTTCCAGATCCGGCTGTAATACCTGCATCTCGACTACCTGGGTGCGTGCCGCGCGCAGCGCCGCCAGTACATTCTCCAGTTGCGCATAATCCTCGAGGGCCAGGAAGTGGCACCCGTCTTCATGATTGTCCGCAAGAGGTTGAAGCGGCGCGGGCAATATGTCCGGCGTCAGCCTGAGGCGTACCATGCACCCGGAGAGGGTATTGGTAAGGTTTTTTATGCTGTCGAGTGCAACGATATTTCCCTGCTTCAGCATTGCCACTCTGCTGCATAAAGCCTCGGCTTCGTCGAGATAATGGGTAGTGAGAACGATGGTGTGCCCGTTGCCATTCAGCTGTTTGATGAAACGCCATAATCCCTGGCGCAATTCCACATCCACGCCCGCCGTGGGTTCATCCAGCACGATGACGGGGGGCTTGTGAACCAGTGCCTGGGCCACCAGCACGCGGCGCTTCATCCCACCGGACAAGGAGCGCATGTTCGCATCGGCCTTGTCGTCGAGATCCAGGTTATGGATGATCTCTTCTATCCATCCAGCATTGTTCTTCAAGCCGTAATAGCCCGACTGGATAGTAAGCGTCTCACGTACAGTAAAAAACGGGTCGAACACCAATTCCTGGGGAACCACCCCCAGCGTGCGCCGTGCTTCGCGATAGTCCGAGCGGACGTCGTATCCCATCACGCGAACGCTTCCACTATCGGCCAGCGCCAAGCCCGCAATGATATTGATGAGGGTGGTTTTGCCCGCGCCGTTAGGGCCTAGCAAGGCGAAAAATTCCCCTTTCCGGATGTCAAGGTCGATTCCGCCCAGGGCGCGTACGGACCCGAAGTGCTTGCGCAATTGCCTGACTTCGATCGCGATGGTCATCGATTCATCTCGCGGGCTGCGAATCCTCGATGGCATCCACCATCATCGCAGCGGCGTCAAAACCGGTCTGGTTGCAGATTTCGCGCATGCAGGTAGGACTGGTGACATTTATTTCGGTGAGATAATCGCCGATAATGTCCAGGCCCGCCAGCATGATCCCCTTGTCATGCAGATACGGGCCTAGCGCATCGGCTATTTCCCGGTCGCGAGGAGTAAGAGCCCGGGCCACGCCGGTTCCCCCGACGTTGAGGTTGCCGCGGGATTCGCCTAGCTTGGGTATGCGGGCGAGCGAATAAGGTACGGGCTTTCCGGCGATCAGCAGAACCCGCTTGTCTCCCTGAGCAATTTCGGGGATATGCCGTTGTGCCATGATGGTGCGGGTGCCGTAATGGGTGAGCGTTTCGATGATTACGCCGATATTGTGATCCTCCTTGTGAATCCGGAATATGCTGGTTCCGCCCATGCCGTCGAGCGGTTTCAAAACGATGTCGCCATGCTCGGCCAGAAAATCGCGAATCAATCCTTCCTGCCTCGTTACCAGGGTTGGCGCAATATATTGGGGAAACTTCGCTATCGCGAGCTTTTCGTTATGGTCGCGCACTGCCCGAGGGTCGTTGATGACCCATGCGCCGCGATCCTGCGCCAGCTCCAGCAGATAGGTGCTATAGACGTACTCCATGTCGAATGGGGGGTCCTTGCGCATGAGTACGGCGTCGAATTCATGCAGCGGTGTTTCAACGGGGTCCGACGCCCGATACCAGGAATTTCCTTCGACTGCTTCCCCAGTGCCAGCCAGATCCAGCGCGCGGGCATGCCCGACGGCGCACTCTCCATTCCATGCCAGGCCACCCTGCTGCAGGGCAAACAAGCGATGACCCCGGGCAGCGGCATCGCGCATCATGGCAAAGCTCGAGTCCTTGTAAGTCCTGATCGAGTCCAGGTGGTCGAGCACGAAGGCAAGGTTCATCGATCAGGCCGGGTATAAGTCCGGATAATATTGTTTCCCGATACGCTCAACATAATTTCTCAGATTGTTTTTTGACAGGCCATGTTCCTTGAGCGGGGATTCGATCGGGCAGGCAAGGGTGTTGAGCAGGAAGCCGAATGCGCTGGCATCCAGTGTGGTCGGCTTGTCTCCCAGGAAGTATGCCTTTTCCCCGAGGCTGGTCGATAGTGCGTCGATATCCTGCATGCCGAGCTCGAAAACTTCTTCCGCCGAATGGCGTCCCAGGCCATGGCCATAGATCTGCCGCTTGATCCTGTGGCGATAAACCAGCGCGGCAAGATCCCGGATGACCGGCGGCAGGACGCCAAAGATGGCCCGCTTGTTGGTTTGCCAGTTGCTGTCTGTATATTGCCACCGCGAATACATGGTGGCCCAGAACAAATGTTCCTCGATCAGCCGCTGCATCGCTAGCGATTGGGCAAGCTCAGCCTGGCTGAGCCCTTCATCCAGATCCCGATACCGGGTCTTCAAGTAGCGGACTATAAAACGGGAGTCCGCAAGTTTTATCCCCTCATCCTCAATGTAAGGCAATTTGCCCTTGGGCGCAAACAGCGGAAGAGTCGTCCTGATGGCGTATTCGATTCCTGCCATCCGGAGGTAGGTTTCGGTCTTGACGCAGAAATGGCTCAAGTTGGGATTACCCCAGCTGCGTTCAAACTGGTAAAGTGTCAGCACGTCGATTCTCCCTGTCTGGTTCTCTTGCGGTTCCTTGCGCAGCGAGGCGATGGCACGATGCGCTTTCTGTTTTTCCAGTCGTTTGGGCTATATGATCAGACAGTGTTTAGGCATCTGATACTTTCAAACTGAAAGTAACTATGCTAACGTAAGAGGTTGCAAAATGCAAGTAAAGAGATCTTGCAGCTCCGGGTATGGATGGTCAATGGTTTTTTGTGAAACTTTGGTGACGGGGCCGATTTCAAAAACCGTATCGGCATTCACAGGGGGGGTGAGGGTAGCTGATGCTGAAATAATGCCGTCATCCCGTGGCTACATGATTCAGGAGGCAGCAGAATATAAAATACAATTAAATGCCTTTGCTCAGGGGCGATTCAATGGAGCCAGGTATTTCGTTTCGAAGGATTCGCTCGGTAACGGCCTGCTGAATAAAAATCCCTGCATTTCGTTACAGTTCAATGACCGCAGCAGACGCAACTGCTCCTCCGTTTCGACGCCCTCGGCTACGACTTTAAGCTTCAAGGCATGAGCCAGAGTGACGATAGTTGATACCAGCGCAAGCCCTTCCAGCGAGACAGTCATATCGGTCACGAACGAGCGATCGATCTTGAGCGTATCCACGGGTAGTCTGGATAGGTAGCTTAGCGAGGAAAAACCGGTGCCAAAGTCGTCTATGGCTATGGTAACGCCCATGGCGCGGATCGCTCTCAGGCTGACGATGCTGTGTTTGACATCTTCCATGATCAGGCTTTCAGTAATCTCCAGCTCTAATCCCACTGCCGCAATCTCATTTATACTTATTACCCGCCTGATTTCATCAACGAAATCGCGGTGGCGTAGCTGCAGTGGCGATACGTTTACCGCAATACGCATGGTGGACAAATTCGTTGCGTGCCAGCGCAGATAATCTTCGACGGACTTGTGCAATGCCCAGCGTCCGACTTCATAGATCAATCCGGTTTCTTCCAGGACGGGGATAAAGCTGCCTGGCGGCACCAGGCCCGTGAGCGGGTCGTTCCACCGGATCAGCGCTTCGGCACCGACAAGCTTGCCGCTCTCCAGGTTGATCTTGGGTTGATAGTGGAGCACGAATTCTTCATTTTCGATCGCCCGGCGCAACTGGTTTTCCAGAGTCAGCTTGTCGGCCGTCGATGCGGTCATTGCCTTTGTATAGAGCAGGTACCGGTCGCCGGTGACCTTGGTCTTTCTGAGCGCAATTTCGCAATTTCTGAGCAGCGTCTCGGCATCGGTGCCGTTGTCGGGATAAAGCGTTATTCCGCATTTGAAGGAAATCCGGACCACGCCTTCGCTCAACTGTACGGGATGATTCAGCAGAGGCTCCATTCGCTTACTCAAAAGCGCAATGACGTTTCCTTCATTTTCCACTACCGGCATCACCACGGCAAAATGATCCGCGCCTATTCTTGCCGCCAGGTTGGCGTCGCCCAGGCTGCGTGTCAGCCGTTCTCCCACCTGTTTCAGAAGCGCGTCGCCGGCGGCCCGGCCAAGACTGTCATTGATGTTCTTGAACCGCTCCAGATCGATCAGGCCCACGGCAACCTTGTAGCCGCCGCTGGCAGCGCTGCGCAGGTACTGGGCCACGCGCTCAAGGAATAGGCTGCGATTGGCAAGTCCTGTCAGGACATCGTAGTAGGCCAGGTAGTCGAGCTGCGCCTGTTTGGCAATGTGATCGATTGCGAACGAGATGTCTCCGGCCAGTTCTGTCAGCAGCCTCAGCCCTTCTTCTTCGAAGAATTCGATTTGATCGGCATACAGCGTGAGCACGCCTATGGATTTGTCCGCAACGATCAACGGTAAAACAGCCAGCGAGCAGACTCTGGGGCCGGCATATTTCCTGAGCAGCAGGATCTTGGGGTCATTTTGTACGTCGTTGGATACAACTGCCTTTTTCCCCTCGATTGCCTGCGCGACCAGGGTGTTTTCCGACACCGCGCCCGTGCCCGGTGAAAAGAGTTTCTTGAGGGCAGTCAGGTGCTGCTCCTCTATACCCGCCGAGGCGACCGGAACAATTTTCATGCAGGCCGGGTCGATAATCCCTATCCAGGCCATGCGGAAATCGCCTTGCTCGACAGCAATCCGGCAGGCCTCGCGGAATAGTGACTCACGGTCGCATTCACGCACCATGAGGGCGTTGATGCCGCTCAGTACCGCGTAGACGCGAGCCAGGTGTTCAATCTTCCGCAATTGCAGCCTGCGCTCGGTGGTATCCTGGAAAAAGATTGAAATGCCGCCATCAGGTGTTGGATCGACGCGTTGCTCGAGCCAGCGGTCCCAGGGGGAGAAATAATGTTCGGTATGCATGGTGACGCGTTCGGCCATTACCTTGTGGTAGGTGAGCTCGAGCGGCGAATTCTCCGCCTCAGGAAAAGCTTCCAGGTACTTCCGGCCAACCAGCGACGCCGCCTTCCGGTCGAGGATTTCCGCCGCCTTCGGATTGACGTAGGTGAACCGCCAGCTATGGTCCAGCGTGACAAAGCCGATCATCATGCCTTCCAGGATGCTGCGGATGGCACGTTCGCCATCTTGCAACGCCCGTATCTCCCGGTCCCGCGTAATGGCAATGGCGGCAGTATGGGTGGCCATTTCGATGGTGTGCTGATGACGCTGTGCGGGGCGGGCGGCCATACGCAGGTAGATGGCGAATGTCCCCAGCACGGCGCGTTGGCGGTCGAATATGGGTGTTGACCAACAGGCGCGCAACCCGTTCGCTCTTGCAACCTCGCGGTAAGGTGCCCAGAGCGGATCGGTCTCGGTGTCTTCGACGATCACGGCTTCACCACGATAAGCCGCCGTGCCGCAGGATGCCGCGGCGGGGCCGATTTCAAAGCCATTTATCAGGTGGTGGAGCGTTTCCGGCAGTGAGGGTGCGACCATGTGCCGCAGGTATTTGCCGCTTTCATCGAGGAGAAGGATAGAACCCCTCGTTCCATCGATGTCGGCCTCGATCACGCCCACAAGCGCTGCGAGCGTCTCGCGGAGCGGGGCGCCGGCAGCAATCATTTCCAGCACGCGACACTGGCCCTGCACAAGCCTGACAGAACGGGCAGCGTCGTCAGTCGGTTTGCTGCGCCAAGCACGGGGGGTGCGGCCCGGGCGCGGAATCCTGGGTTTCCTGATGGGTTTGCTCAACATGCCTCGAGCTTCGGTCTTTACATGTAATGCGCTTGAAAATGCGCTTGAAACGTGAATGGCGCCACGGTGAAATATGTGCGCGACGGGATTTGCCGCTGAAATCTATGCGGAGATTTTGTAACTTGGAAATGACATGATCTATTGCATCATGCCGTTGGGTTTCTGGGAAGCTGTAGAATTTTACAGGTACCAGGCATGGATTTGCGGATAAGCGCGGTCAATTGCCGGATTCAGATTCAACCGGGAATGGATCAGAACGGGCTACTTGGGACGAAGTAGTATCGTGGGACGCTATTTCACCCTCATGCCCGGCTGGGCCCCCGTGTCGGGCTGGAGGAGATAAGGTCCGCCATCCTGGTCTCCGGCAGCAAGGACCATGCCCTGGGATATGCCGAACTTCATTTTGCGTGGCGCGAGGTTGGCAACGAGTATGGTGAGGCGGCCTTTCAACCGTTCGGCATCATAAGCCTGTTTGATGCCGGCAAACACGGTGCGCTGTCCGGAGCCGACATCCAAGGTCAGTTTCAGCAACTTATCCGCTCCTTCCACCCGCTCCGCCTGAATGATCCGCGCCACCCTGAGATCGATGCGGGTGAAATCGTCGATCGTAATTTCCGGGGGGCCGTCACTCGTTTCTGTTTTTTCTCTTTTTACTTGTTTTGTAAAGGGGGGTGCGGAAGAAGGGCTCTCGGCTGCGCCTGTGGACTGCGCGGACTGCATGGCCTGTCCTGGCTGTATTGCCGGCTGGAGGCTCGTTTTGTTGGCTTCGATCAACTGTTCGATGTGTTCCTGATCGAGCCGGCCCATCAGGTGCTGGTAATCGCTGATCTGGTGGCCGTCTGGCAACAGCCTGTTCTGTGAATTGGCGTCTTTCCAGGTAAGCGGAGGAACGCGTAAAAATCCTTCCGCTTCTGCGGCCAGCTTGGGCAGCACCGGCTTCAGGTAAACCGTCAGGATCCGGAACATGTTCAGCGCCAGACTGCATACTTCGTGCAGTTCGGCGTCCATCTCGGCATTTTTCGCCAAAACCCACGGTTTCATCCGGTCCACGTATTGATTGGCGACATCCGCAGCCAGCATGATTTCCTTGATTGCCTTGCTGAATTGGCGACTGTCATAGAATTGCGCGATGGAAACGTGGCGTCCCAGAAAAGTGTCTTCCTCGTTGAGCTGGCAGAAAAGAAAGCGGTTGAACCATTTCCTGTTTCCCTCCGAAATCGTGTCCGTCAGCTTGCCGCCAAACTTCCTGAGAATGAAACCGGAGCACCGGCTGGCGATATTGATGTACTTCCCCACCAGGTCGCTGTTGACGCGCAGGACGAAGTCTTCAAAATTGAGGTCGATGTCCTCCATATTGTCATTGAGTTTCGCCGCGTAATAATAGCGCAACCATTCCGGATTCAGGCCCTGCTTCAAATAGCTGTCCGCGGTAATGAAAGTTCCCCGCGATTTGGACATTTTTTGTCCATTGACGGTAAGAAATCCGTGGGCGTAGACCTGGGTGGGCGTGCGGTAACCCGAGAACTCAAGCATCGCCGGCCAGAACAGGGCGTGAAAGTACAGGATGTCCTTGCCGATGAAATGGATCATCTCCGTATCGCCGCCCGGACGCAGGAATTCATCGATGTCTGCCTCGGTCCGCCGATGCATCTGGAAATAATTCCTGAAGCTGCCGAAATAGCCCACGGGGGCGTCCAGCCAGACATAGAAAAATTTCTGGCGGGCGGTGCCGGGAATGGGGAAACCGAAATAGGGAGCATCCCGCGAGATATCCCAATCGGCAAGACCGGATGACAGCCATTCATTCATCTTGTTCGCTGCTTCAGGCTGCAGCCGCGAACGCGTTTCGGTGGAGCCAGGCAGGCTGGGGAGGGATTCAAAAACCCATTTTTCCAGGAAAACCTTGCAGCGCATGTCCGAAAGCTTGAAAAAGTAGTGCTGGGATGCCCGGCGCTGCGGGGCTGCTCCCGACACCGCGGAGTAGGGATTGATGAGGTCGGTAGGCGAGTAAGTGGCGCCGCATGCTTCGCACGAGTCGCCGTACTGGTCGCTGGCATGGCAGTTCGGGCATTCGCCCTTAATATACCGGTCGGGCAGGAACATTTCCTTGACGGGATCGTAGAACTGCTCCACGGAACGCTTGACGATCAATCCTTTTGCCTCGAGCTGGCGGTAGATATCTTCGCAATACGCCTGGTTCTCACTGGAATCGGTGGTGTAGTAGTGGTCGAAACCGACCTGGAAACCGTCAAAGTCAGCCTTGTGTTCGGCCCACATCCGCTCAATCAGCTGCTTGGGCGTAATCCCCTCCTGCTCGGCGCGCAGCATAATCGGCGTGCCATGCGTGTCGTCCGCGCACACGTAGTGAACCTCGTGTTCCTGCATTTTCTGGAAACGCACCCAGATATCCGTCTGGATGTATTCCACCAGATGGCCGAGATGAATGCTGCCGTTGGCGTAGGGGAGAGCGGAGGTAACGAGAATTTTTCGCTTTTTCATCAATCAGCTATTGAATATACCAGACGCAATTGTAACAAACTGTGGCGGTAGAGGTCTGTTGAAACTGAAGGAAGGCAAGCGATGACCATCTTCCGCCTGCTGTCTGCAGGGTCCGGATCCGCTATCGCTGGTTCAGCCGGAAGGCGTGCGGATGATGCAGCGTTGGATCATGCCCGGGTCTTCGGTCCTATCAGCCATCATGACTCGCAACACCGAAATTTGTTAGTATTCAAGGGAAGATCTGAACAAATCCCCGCCGAATGCGTTGCTGTTAAAATCGGGACGAGCATCAGGCGCCAGCGGGGATTTGTTCAGATCTTCCCAAAGTTATTCATCCATATCATGCCGCAAGGAGCGCAAAGTGCCTATCACCGAACAGCAGGTTCAGCTTGCCCTCAAGGAAATAACCGATGCCAGCACCGGCAAGGATTATGTGAGCACCAACGAGGCCCGAAATATTCGCATCGATGGCAGCGATGTCTCGCTCGACATCGTGCTGGGGTATCCCGGGAAAAGCGTGGCCGAAAGCATATGCAAGCAGGTGGCTGACAAGCTTGGAACCATTCCGGGCATTGGCGGCGTAACTGTCAATATATCGAGCAAAATCGTTTCCCATAGCGTGCAGCGCGGCGTGAAGCTCATTCCGGGCGTCAAGAATATCATCGCCGTCGCATCCGGGAAGGGCGGCGTGGGCAAGTCGGCGACTGCCGTGAATCTGGCGCTGGCATTGGCGGCGGAAGGTGCTTCGGTCGGCATACTGGATGCGGACATTTACGGGCCGTCGCAGCCCCAAATGCTTGGAATCACCGGCCGTCCCGAGTCTCCGGATGGAAAAAGCATCGTGCCGATGAAGGCGCATGGCATCCAGGCCATGTCCATCGGGTTCCTGATCGATGCGGAAACGCCCATGGTGTGGCGCGGGCCTATGGTGACGCAGGCATTGCAGCAGCTATTGAACGATACGCGCTGGAACGACGTGGATTACCTCGTGGTGGACATGCCGCCGGGTACCGGCGATATCCAGTTGACTCTCGCCCAGAAGGTGCCGGTGACGGGCGCTGTCATCGTTACCACGCCGCAGGATATCGCGTTGCTGGATGCGCGCAAGGGGCTCAAGATGTTCCAGAAGGTCGGCATCCCCATCCTGGGCATCGTGGAAAACATGAGTATCCATATCTGCTCTCGTTGCGGCCATGAGGAGCATATTTTCGGCGAAGGCGGGGGCGAAAAAATGTGCAGGGATTACGACGTGGAATTGCTCGGCGCTCTCCCGCTCGACATCCGGATCAGGGAGCATACCGACTCGGGCAGGCCCTCGGTGGTCGCGGAGCCCGATGGACGGGTGGCGGAGATTTACCGGAGCATTGCCCGGCGGCTCGCGGTCAAGGTCGACAATCTGTCCCTGGATCATTCCGCCTTGTTCGCAAAGATCGTGATCCAGGATACCTGATTCCCGATAACCTGTTTTCCTGGAAAAAACATGAGCATAAAGTCTGACAGATGGATCCGTCGCATGGCCGCGGAACGAGGCATGATCGAACCATTCGAGCCGGGCCAGATCAAGCATGTGAACGGCCGCAGCATCGTTTCCTATGGCACTTCCAGCTATGGTTACGATATTCGCTGCTCGGACGAATTCAAGCTGTTCACCAACATCAACTCGGCCATCGTCGATCCCAAAAATTTCGATTCGAATTCCTTTGTCGATGTAAAAAGCGATATCTGCCTTATTCCCCCTAATTCCTTCGCGCTGGCGCGCACCGTCGAGTACTTCCGCATTCCCCGCAATATCCTCACCATCTGCCTGGGGAAATCCACTTATGCCCGCTGCGGCATCATTGTGAATGTCACGCCCTTCGAGCCCGAGTGGGAGGGATATGTCACCCTGGAATTCTCCAACACCACCCCGCTTCCCGCAAAGATTTACGCCAATGAGGGCGTCGCCCAGGTCATTTTCTTCGAGTCCGACGAGGTGTGCGAAGTGTCGTACAAGGATCGCGGCGGAAAATACCAGGGGCAAAATGGCGTAACCTTGCCCAAGATCTGATCGCAAGGGCAAGTTCCGTCCTCCCGCCTACGCCCTGGGATGTGAAAAAACAAACAAGGTTTTTGCGGAAATCGCCATAAGCGCATCGTCATATCTCCCCTTCATTTCTCTTTCGGAGCGGTGCATTTTTGCATGGGGATCATGCCTTCCATCGCCAGAGATGGCGCGCGAAATTCGTTGAACCATATGATTTTTCATGACTCAAAAAAAATACTTGATTCCCGCGCGATCAAGTCTATAATCCGCTTTTTTTCAATGCGAGCGCACAGGAGGTCATCATGACAAGCAAAGCAAACTATTGGGATACGGCCGATCTCGTAAACATCCATATTCCCGTAACGTAGCACCTCCAAAGGGGGACATCATGAAACTGCACACTGCCGCTCTACGCCAGGACGTAGAAGCCAACTCCATATTCGACACCCATCCTGAAGTCAGTCTCGATTTCCAGCATGTCCAGTCAGCCCTGAAGAAGGGTTACAGCAAGCCGTTCCTGCTGGTAGACAGCAATATCGTCCGCACCAAAGCCCGCCGTTTCAAAGCTGCGATGCCTCGCGTGCATCCGCACTATGCCGTCAAGGCCAATCCCGATCCGCGCGTCTTGAAGGCCCTGATCGAGGAAGGAGTCGGGTTTGAAATCGCCTCCATTTCTGAACTCGATCTGCTGATGGAATTGGGCGTTCCGGCCGCCGAAATCTATTACAGCAATCCGATGAAATCGCGTGAATACTTAAAGTATGCGGCTTCCATGGGAGTGGAATGGTATGTGCTCGACAGCGTCGAGGAACTGCGCAAGATCGTCAGCGTCAAGCCGGACGCGAAAATGTACCTTCGCATCGACACGCCCAACATCGGCAGCGATTGGCCGCTTGCCGGCAAGTTTGGCACGCATGCCGCCGAGATCGAGGGCATCATCGCAGAAGCGGCAGCCCTTGGAGCCGACCTTGCGGGCGTGACCTTTCACGTGGGCTCTCAATGCCGCAACCCTCAGAATTGGCGCGTGGGCATCGAGCGGGCAAAAAAGGTCTTTGCCGACATGCGTGGCGCCGGACTGACACCTCGCCTGCTCAACATAGGCGGCGGCTACCCGGTGCGGCATGTCAAGCCGATACCCTCGATCGAAGTGATAGGCGAAGTGGTGAACGAGGCCCTTGCGGACTTACCCGGGGATATTCGGGTCATGGCGGAACCCGGCCGCTACCTCGTTTCGGACGCCGCTTATTTCGTGTGCCGTGTTGTTGGCACGGCGACCCGCAATGGCAAGCGCTGGATGTATTGGGACGCAGGCATGTTCGGCGGAGTGATCGAAGTCACCGAGGGTTTGAGCTATCAGATTTTTTCTGACCGCTCAGGAAAAAGTATCCCCTGGTCCGTGGCAGGACCGACTTGCGATTCAGTGGATATCCTGATGCGCGATGAGATGCTGCCGGAAGACATCGAGGAAGGTGATTTCATTTATATTCCCAATGCGGGCGCCTACACGACAGCCTATGCAAGCAACTTCAACGGTTTTCCGTTGCCCGAAGTGATGGTGTTGTAGGGCGACAGCAAGCAGTGGTATGCGAATGGCTGAACGGCGTTCCCGCTGTTCAGCCATTTTTGATTATGATTTGAGGTGGCGATGAAGGAAGACGCCAACCGTGTGCGTGGCTCGCGCCACGAGGACACACGCCTGTCTTGACGACAACGGCGCGTTGCGCATTTTCGAGGGCACGGCGAGCGGCGCCAAGGCGGGTCGTATCGATCTGGCGGTACTCATGAACGTGCTGCGCGCTGTCGATGCTATCATCATATTGCGGCCGGGCTGGCAATTTAAGGAAAATTAAGCTGCTTTATGAGCGTTTCCTCGGACATCCTTTCGCCTCTCACCGTATACAGCAAGCAGCGCGTCGGTACAGCGCTCAGCGCGAGCCAAGGTCCGTCCTGCGGTCAAACACGACGAAATGGTATTCCAGCCCATCTTCTTCCATCCGGTGTTTTTCCCTGGAGGTTTCGATCCATTCAGCGTGGTCGAATTCGGGAAATAACGCATCTCCCTCGTAATCCGCCTGTATCTCGGTAATATACATCCGGTCGCATACGGGCTGGGTTTGCTGGAATATTTCGGCTCCCCCTATGATGAAGGTTTCCGTGGAGTCCGTATTTTTATAGCATTCCCGCAACGCCGTGGCGATGGAATGCACCACGGCGGCGCCTTCGGCCTCATATCCCGATTGGTGGGTGACGACAATCGAAGTGCGGCCGGGCAACGCCCTGCCGATGGATTCGAAGGTTTTCCGTCCCATGATGATGGGATGCCCCATCGTGAGTGCCTTGAAGCGCTTCAGGTCCGGGGAAAGCCGCCATGGCAGGGCATTGTCTTTGCCGATGACGCGATTGCGCGCCATCGCTGCCAAGATGGAAAGTCGCCGCGGGATCATACCGCCACCGGCGCCTTGATTGCCGGGTGAGGATCATAGCCTTCAAGGGTGAAATCCTCATACCTGAAATCGAAAATGCTTTTCACCGATGGATTCAGCTTCATCGTTGGCAGTTTTTTCGGTTCCCGCTCCAGTTGCTCCCGCGCCTGATCCAGATGGTTGAGGTACAGGTGGGCATCGCCCAGGGTGTGGACGAAATCCCCGGGCTTCAGGTTGCAATGCTGCGCCACCATCAGCGTGAGCAGGGCATAGGACGCGATATTGAACGGCAGGCCCAGGAAAATGTCGGCGCTGCGCTGGTAAAGCTGGCATGAAAGCCTGTTGCCGGCGACGTAGAACTGGAACAGTGCATGGCATGGCGCCAGTTTCATTTCATGTAATTCTCCCACGTTCCAGGATGACACCACCATGCGGCGGGAGTCGGGCATATTCTCGATTTGCTCGATCACTTGCGCGATCTGGTCGATGCATCGCCCTTCCGGGCTGGGCCAGCAACGCCACTGCTGGCCATATATCGGCCCGAGGTCGCCATTTTTATCCGCCCATTCATCCCAGATCGTCACTCCCTGTTCGTTCAGGGATTTGACATTGGTATCCCCCCTTAAAAACCAGAGCAGTTCGTGGATGATGGATTTCAGATGGCATTTCTTGGTGGTGAGCAGCGGGAAGCCTTCCGCCAGATCGAAACGCATCTGGTGGCCGAATATCGAAAGCGTGCCAGTGCCTGTCCGATCGGGCTTGCGGTGGCCGTGCACGAGAACATGCCGCATTAAATCGAGATATTGACGCATAAAGGAGGAGTGGGAAAGGTCAGGGGGTTGCTGAGCCAGACCTGATGCCGTTAGGCCCCGCGATGGGCAGGACTTAAATGAGGCGTATAATAGCATGCGCCAGTCCCATCTTGCGGATGGCGTGCAGGCAGCGCACCCTTGCATCCCGGATTGACCCATCACGACTAACAAGAATGGATCCCAAATGCTCGCAAAACTGATACAGCATGCTTCTCCCCTGACACAGCCCGGATCCGCCCGGCATATTCTCGTGGTGCTGCCCGGGGTGGGCAATTCTCCAGGCGAATCTCCGGGTTTCGAGTATACAGGCAGGCAGGCGCTCGCAGACCTCCTGGCGCGGCGCAAGATGACGTGGCGCGAGATGGACGAGACACCGCTATCGGCCACGATCGAGAGAGGTGCTTTGTGTGCCTGGGTCATCGTGGATCCGGCGCAACCCCCTTTCGAGCAGCAGACGCGCCTGCGCAAGGCGGTGCGGCTGCTGCTGGAAGAAAAGCCGGCGGAAATTCATCTCGCAGTCTATGGCGATGGGCGGGAAACACGTGATGTGGCGGAATGGGCAATATATGTCGCCCTAGTCAACGGGGCGGAACTCCCTTCGCGTAAAACGGGCGGAAAAAGCGAGTCAGGAAAGCCATTGGCCAGAATCGTGCTGCATGGCTGCAGGAATGCGGATGGATTTGCAGCGGCGTACGCCAGGGCAGAAGGCAATCTGTTGACCCGTTCCCTTACCATGCTGCCTCCCAATGAACTGACCCCGGCAATTTATAGAGCAAAAATCAGGGAGCTCGCGGGAAGAGAAGGCTGGAAATGCCGGGAATTCGACGTCAAGGCTTTGCGCAAGATGGGTGCGGGGGCCTTCGTG
>MKVR01000026.1:0-46064 GCA_001899235.1 Nitrosospira sp. 56-18 | reverse complement strand
CGGCCCGCTCCGCTAAAACCGCCAAGACCATCAAGACCGCCAAAAACGTCGCGCTGGTGGGCAAGGGCATCTGCTTCGACACGGGCGGCCATAACCTGAAGCCACCGAAATACATGCATGGCATGCACGAGGACATGAACGGCTCGGCGGTTGCCCTCGGCATTCTGCTCGCTGCAACGCGTCTTGATCTGCCGGTGGATATCGATTGCTGGCTTGCCATCGCACAGAATCACATCAGTCCGCGCGCCTACAAGCAGAATGACGTTATCACGGCGCTGCAGGGGACAACCATCGAGATCATCCACACCGATGCGGAAGGCAGAATGGTGCTGGCGGATACCCTGACGCTGGCATCGAGGAAGAAACCGGATCTGATGATCGATTTTGCCACGCTCACGGGTACCATGCATACCGCGCTGGGATGCCGTTACAGCGGGATTTTCGCGAACCGGGAGGAATTGCTGGAAAAAGCGGGATCGGCGGGAAAATCCAGCGGCGAGAGAATATGGCCATTTCCGATGGATGCCGATTATGACGAAGAACTGGAAAGCAGGATTGCCGACATCAAGCAATGCTCTCTCGAAGGCGATGCGGACCATATACTCGCCGCGCGTTTCCTGGGACGTTTTGCAGGCGACGGGCCATGGATACACATGGATCTTTCGGCCAGCAGTTGCAAGGGCGGACTGGGCGCGGTGGGAAGCGAAGTCACGGGTTTTGGCGTAGGCTGGGGTTTGGCGATGCTGGAGAACCTCGAATGAGTCCTCTCGATCTTTTTTTCCGCCGATATCGGACTCGCAACATATCCAGCGAGGATTTGTTCAGCGCTTCCTTGAGAATTCCCCAAGACCCATCGGGGAGAGAATAAAGCAGTCGCATCGCTTCGAAGCATGAGAATGGCGGCTTTCTCATTCGATTTTCAGCACGATCTTGCCCCTGGCATGGCCTGACTCGATCAAACGGTGCGCCTCGGCTGCTTCTTGCAGTGGCAGAACGCGATCGACGTGCACCTTGAGCAACCCTTGTTCGACCAGTTTCGCACCGCGTTCCAGTATGCGCGTCTGCGCCAGGCGTGCGAGGTGCACTCCGAAATAGAGCGGGGCCGTCATTTGCACATAGCCGATACTCAGGTTGCGCAGTCGCGCGGTATTGATGCAATCGATTTCACAGGCGGTGGAAAGCAGCGTCACCACGCGGCCGTACAGCCGCGTCGCGGCGAAGGATTTGCAGAAGGTGTCGCCGCCGACGGTATCCACCACGAGCCTTGCCCCCAGGCCTCCAGTCCAGTTCAACGCGGCTGCGGCAAAATCCTCCCTGGTATAGTCGATGATCAGTTCTGCGCCCAGGGATCGCGCCAGCTCTGCCTTGAGGGGACTTGAAACGGTGGTGGCGATCACCGCGTCGAAATAACGGGCAAGCTGTATGGCGATGTGGCCGACGCCGCCCGCGCCCGCGTGGATCAGCACCGACTGGCCTTCTTTCAGGTCGCCGCGGATTACCAGCGCTTCCCAGGCGGTGATGAGCGCGAGCGGCAAGGCTGCAGCTTCCACCATGGAGATATTGCGCGGCTTCAATGCCAGATAGTCTTCGTCCACCACCGCATATTCGGCATACGTTCCTGGCGGATAGCCCAGGCCATTGTTGAAAAAGAACACTTCGTCTCCCCGGCGTACGCGGGTAACCGCGCTTCCGGTTGCCTCCACCACCCCCGCGCCATCACAGCCCAGAATGGCAGGCAGCTTCTCCGGATAATACATATTGCGCTTGCGCACTTTCGTATCTATCGGATTGATTCCGGCGGCATGGTTTTTCACCAGTACGCCGGACGGCGTGGAAATCACCGGCGCCGGAACATCGGCGACGGCCAGCACTTCCGGCCCGCCAGGCGCATTCATCAATATGGCTCTCATGATATTTTCATATGCTTGTCCAGATAGAAAAGGATGCGCGGCCTCCGGTCGAGGCTGTCTGCCGATGCGATTCCCGCGCGCTTGCCACCCCTGCGGATGCGGGTTGCGGAAGGGGATATGTTAAACTTCAGGTATCGATCTGGCGAGACAAATAACGTGTCTGGAAATACGCTCGGCAAGCTTTTTTGCGTGACTTCTTTCGGCGAATCCCACGGCCCGGCTATCGGCTGCGTGGTCGACGGTTGCCCTCCGGGGATGGAATTGTCCGCCGAAGATATCCAGCAGGACCTGGACCGGCGCCGTCCGGGCACTTCGCGTTATGTAACCCAGCGGCGCGAACCGGACACGGTGGAAATCCTTTCCGGGGTATTTGAAGGCCGAACCACTGGCACGCCCATTGCGCTGTTGATCCGCAACCACGATCAGCGGAGCCAGGATTACAGCAAGATCATGGATACGTTCCGGCCGGGGCATGCAGACTATGTCTACTGGCAGAAGTACGGGATACGCGACTACCGCGGCGGCGGCCGATCCTCCGCGAGGGAAACGGCGGTGCGGGTTGCGGCAGGCGCCATTGCCCGAAAATGGCTGCTGGAAAATCATGGCGTGCGGATACGCGGCTACATGGCGCAACTTGGGCCGATAGCGGCGCCATTCGGGCAGTGGGCCGAGGTCAGCCGGAACCCGTTCTTCGCGGCGGATGCTGCTATCGTGCCTGTCCTGGAAGAATTCATGGACAAGCTGCGGAAGTCAGGCGAGTCTGTCGGGGCGAAGATCACCGCAGTGGCGGAGGGCGTGCCCGTAGGCTGGGGCGAGCCGGTGTATGACCGGCTGGACGCGGAGATCGCCTACGCGATGATGAGCATCAATGCAGTCAAGGGTGTCGAGATCGGCGCGGGTTTTGCCGCTGTCGCGCAAAAAGGCACCGAGCATTCGGATGAGATCACGCCGGAAGGATTTCTGAGCAATAATGCGGGAGGCATCCTCGGCGGCATTTCCACGGGGCAGGACATCGTGGTGAATATCGCTGTCAAGCCGACTTCCAGCATCCGGCTGGGCCGCCGGTCCGTAGACAAGAGCGGCAGGCCGGTAGTGGTCGAGACCCATGGCAGACATGATCCCTGCGTCGGCATTCGTGCAACGCCCATCGCCGAGGCGATGCTGGCGCTGGTGCTGATGGATCATGCCCTGCGCCACCGGGCACAAAATGCAGATGTCTCCTGTCCGACGCCAAAAATCCCCGCCAGTGTTCCAGCGAACGTTTTCATTCCATTGAGTGGAAACCGGAAGGCGGGTCTGACCGAGGACCCGGAACCGGACGAAGCCTGAGCAGGCGGGCGCGCAACAAGTGTCAACAGGCGCTAGCGCCCTGCCGGACTTGAAGAATCGAGGTGAAAATCTGGCTGCTAGGGAAGCGGGTGGTCTGCCTTGTCAGGCTCCTGGCGAAGGAGCGCCCCGGAGCGTGGCCCGAGGGGCCCCGCGAAGCGGGGATCGGGCGGCGGAGGGGATGCCAGAGCGCGCCAAAGCATACATGGGGCGCCAGCAGCCCGCTGCGGGGTCGCATCTTCCTCTGGAAGAAACTGCTCCGCCCTGTGCGGCCGCACCATTCGCGTCGTCGCCTTTCGCGCATCCCATCCAGCAAAGCCGCCGCCGCGCCAGCGGAGACTTATTCAGCGCTTCCCTAGTTCGCGCGCCGGCGCCAATCCAGCCAGGCATCCATACGCGTGCGGTAGTAGTGCAGCCAGTCGTTCTGGTGCTGTTCTACCGTATATTTGTTGCTGCGCTCTATGACAAGTATGCAATCATCATACCCGCTCAGTCCGAGCCGGTCGTAGTGCTCCTGCATGGGCCGTGTCATCGGGTAATTATTGGTAAACAGGGGTATCAGTATGATACGGAAAGGCAGGTGCCCCAATTCGGACGTGACCCGGCTGATCAGCCGCCGCTTTCCATGAACGATGGGATCGCTGGTGTAAATCACGGCCATTCCGTTATCAGTCAATCTCTCCGGTAGTTCCAGCAGCAGCCGAATGGTGAACTCGATGCCGATATCTCCCCCGCCTATGGGCAATTGCGCTCCTTCCGGATGTGGAACATATGGCGTATTGGCGGTAATGCAATCGAAGCGCCCCGGAATGCTGGAGAAGAGGTCGCTATGTATCGTGTTGACGTTCCGGATCTTGTTGAGGCGGGCATTTGCCTGGACCATTGCGAGAGCTCGCGGATTGATATCCGCACAGATTGCTTCTTCCGCCTGGCGCGAGAGACAGATTCCCTGCACGCCGCTTCCCGTGCACAGGTCGAGCGATCGAGAAAAGCGGCGACCCTTGGAATATTTTGCGGCGATATCGACCATCAGGTCGGAGTCCCATCCGATATAGACAAAATCCGATTTGTCCCTGGAAGGGTCGCAAAGGAAATACAGTTCCCCCACCGGATAGCATCGAACCTTTGACGCCACGTCGTCCCCGGTAATGTGGAGGACGCCGGCTTCCTCCAGAATCTTCAGTTCATCTTCAGCAATGACCTGGGTGATCCGGTCGCGCGCAACGCTTCGATGAAAGAAAAACAGATCGAAAAGCATGACGGGGGCGAGACCTTTGCTGCGTTCCAGCATGCCGGAATAGAGGTTCTGGCATGGCGACTCTTTCCAGCAATTGACCCCTCCAGCAGCGTAGGTGGCGAGACGGATGGGCTCTGAATACCAGCGGTTTCCGCCGGACTGCGGAATGCGTTTGGCGCATTCATATTCGGCATTCCTGAGGATCGATGAGAGAGTCGATGCTGCCTCATGCGTGAACCCGGCAGGTTCAAAACGCGCAGATGGCGCTTCTTTCTCGTCATGCCTGCTGAGAGGAGCTCTTTCAATCGGGTCCGTCATGCTGTCAGATCGCCCATTTGTTGCTTATTTGTTATTGCTTCTTTCTTTTGATCGAGGAGTGGCGGTAGAGAGCATTACCCCGGATTAGCCAAAAATCTACCATACAACCCGCAGGGGCGCAATTTGCCGTTCCGGGGTAGCGGAGAAAATCTCCCGAATACCAGGGTGGCTATGTACGGAATCGCACAGAAGCAGCAGGATAAAGCCGGTTAAAAATGAAAGACGCTTCCGGAGAAACAGGCGGAAGGTATCAGGTTTTTGGTTTTCCCAGTCGAAGCAGGGTCCAAGCCATTGTAAGAAAAGGGTTCCAACATGACAGATGCCGCACGGGAAGGAGGCGGAGAGTTGAAATCCATTCCCGTTCGTATTCCAGCGGGAGGCGTGGTTCTGGATGCGGATCTTGCGATACCGTCCAACGCGAAAGGCCTTGTCGCCTTTGCCCATGGCAGCGGCAGCAGCAGGCATAGCGGCCGGAATCGCTATGTGGCGGAAACGCTGAATGAATATCAGTTCGCGACGCTGCTTGCCGATCTTCTCACATCCGAGGAAGAGATGATCGATTTGCGGACGCGGCATTTGCGCTTCGATATTCCCATGCTGGCGGACAGGTTGATCGACATTGGGGCGTGGCTGCAGCGCCAACCGCAAACCAGGCATTTAAATATCGGCTGGTTTGGCGCCAGCACGGGAGCTGGGGCGGCCTTGATCGCGGCTGCCCGCAGCCCTCACGATATCATGGCTGTGGTCTCGCGGGGTGGGCGCCCGGACCTGGCGGAGAATTATTTGCCACAAGTCATGGCGCCGGTGCTGCTTATTGTCGGGGAGAACGATCCCCAGGTGCTGGAGTTGAATAGATCGGCGCTCTCCCGCCTCAATGCCGAATCCACGCTGGAAATCGTCCCAAATGCCACGCATCTGTTCGAGGAGCCGGGAACGCTGGAGGCAGCTGCTCTTCTGGCCGCAGAATGGTTTTGCGATCACTGCAGCGCACCCATAGGGAAGCGCTGAAATGCACAGTATCATTTCGGAGCAACGCCTGGCTGAGGTGGTGGAAAAACATGCCCAACCTTTAGGGCTCGCGGCGGGCAACCAGGATGCGCTGATCGAAACCATGCTTGGCCAGGCGCGAGGAAAACGCTTCGTCCTGATTGGAGAAGCGAGCCACGGTACAGCGGAGTTCTACCGCATTCGGGCCGAAGTTACCCGGCACCTGATAGTCGAAGAGGAGTTCGATGCGGTAGCTGTTGAAGCTGACTGGCCGGATGCATACCGCGTGAATGACTTCGTTTCCGGTCGTTCGGATGACCTGGCTGCGGACGGTGCCCTGTCTGGTTTTCAACGGTTTCCTACCTGGATGTGGCGCAATACCGAGGTTCTTGCTTTCGTCGAATGGCTCCACGACTATAACCTGGGGAGCGGTTCATTTACCCAATACAGCGGGCAGAAAAAGGAAAAAATCCAGCGCGGAGAGCAGGAGCCCGTGGGCTTCTACGGGCTGGATCTGTATAGCATGACGACTTCCATGGCCGCGGTTCTGGAGTATCTCGACAAAATCGACCCCGAAGAAGCTTCCGCGGCGCGTGAGCGCTACGCCTGCTTTGGCCAGTTCATCAACAATCCGCAGGCATATGGCTATGCCATCGCATCTGGCAGATGGGATTCCTGCGAGCAGGAGGTCATCGACCAGCTCGTACGGTTGCAGCAAAAAGCGCGTGTGTATATAGGAAGGGACGATCCGTTTGCCGGAAACGATTATTTTTCAGCTCAACAGAATGCCGAGCTGGTAAGGAACGCGGAGGAATACTACCGGGCTATGTTCCGGGGGCGCCCCAATACCTGGAATCTCAGGGATCGGCATATGTTCGAGACATTGGAAAAACTGTCCGCCCATCTGGAAACACGGCTGGAACGGGAGCCGCGGCTGGTTGTCTGGGCACACAACTCTCATCTGGGCAATGCGGCCGCAACGGATATGGGGCGGCGCGGAGAAATCAATATCGGGCAACTGGTTACTGAAAAATATGGCCGCAGCGGTTTACGCATCGGCTTTTCCACCAGCCGCGGCACGGTTACTGCAGCGACGGATTGGGACACTCCGTCCAGAACCAAAACCATACGTGCACCCCTGCCCGGGAGTTACGAAGAGTTGTTTTCCCGGCTTGAGAAAAAATCCTTCTACCTCGATCTGACAGTTGAAAATGAAGCAGTCGACGTGCTGAGGCAAGAGCGCCTGCAGCGCGCCATCGGCGTGATCTATCGGCCGGAAACCGAACGTATAAGCCACTACTTTCATTCGTCGCTGCCGCGGCAGTTCGACTTCATGATCCATATCGATGATACGGAGGCGGTCATCCCGTTACTGGCCCATATCCGCAGGAAGCCGGGAGAAATGGATGAGACCTATCCATCGGGGCTTTAGGGACCTCTGAATGATCCACGGCGCTGTCGGCATTTGCATCCGATAAGAAGCAAAAAAGCTATAAGAAAAAAAGGTGCATCCCGCATGAGGATTCACGTTTTCTTGAACGGCGGGTTTCTTGATCCTCTCCGGATTTTTTTGCCAATGGCGTAATCGAAGCAATCGAAACAGCCAGATAGCGTCTTTACATTCCCATCTTCTTTGCTATAAAGAATTATGGCCGGTTCCATCTGGAAATCCAGGAACCAGCGCATGGAGTCCATCAGCGGCTCGCCCCTTTACATTCCTGCGTCTATATATGGGAGGACAAATGAGGACGATCATTCATGCGTTTCTGATCGGCTCCATCCTGGCTCAGGCCTCGCCCGTTTTCGCCAGCGACCGCCTTGATCCAATCCCCGGAGCGAACCAGGCAGATCAGGCAAGCCGGGCCAACAGGGCGGTGAACATCACGCTCGGCAATTCCGGCGCAGGACTGGATAACGCGGCGCTTCGATCTGTCCGCAAGGTGATCGGACGAGCGGTCGCCGCCGAGACCGTCGACTCGGTTTTTGTCTATAGTCCCCGCGAAGGCGGCCCGGTCCCGATCGAAGGCGGGTTGTTCGTATGCGCAGAAAAGGGCTTTGATGCTGCTCCCAAAGATTTCGATCATTTCGTCCGGCAATTGCGTTCCATTCACCCCAGGAAGGGCACATTTCTCAATGTGGAGTTCGTATCCCAGTGCAAGCCGGTGAATTCCGAGGATGCCGGACCGCCGGCGGTCTGTGGGGGAATCGCCGGAAAAACCTGTGCTGATCTAAAACAGTATTGCGGGTATGGCCTGGGTCAGTGCAGGATTCCGGACGCGCAAGGAGTATGCAAGACCAAGCCGGAGATTTGTACCCGTGAGTTCAAGCCCGTTTGCGGCTGCGATGGAAAAACCTACGGGAACGCATGCAGCGCCGCAGCCGCTGGCGCATCTATCGGGTACCAGGGGGAATGCAAAAAGGGCGAGCGGCAGGCCTGCGACGGCATCGCGGGAATCAGGTGTCCCGGCGACAAGGTTTGCGTGGACGACCCCAACGACAACTGCGACCCTGAACAGGGAGGTGCGGACTGTCCCGGAATATGCGAAGCGAGATAACGGGACTCATCCTCTCTTATATACACCTCGTAATTTTGGCGGAAAAGCAAAGATTATGTTAGCTAGCGAACGAACAATTCCGCTGGACTGCGAAAAAATCGCACAGAAAATGGGATGCACCAATTTCAGAACGAACTCCATTTCCTTGGTTCATCCAGTTTCCTCATGGAATATCAATAACTTATAAAGGAAGTAAATGAATAAATCATCAGACGGAAGAAACGCTTCCGATACGGAAGTTCAGGACCAAACCGGCGCGCCTATGCAAGCCGCGGCTGAGTCGGCGCGATTGGCTGATCCGCATGTTCCGTCTGAAGCAACTGAACGTAGAAGTCCTCATCGTGTCATCTCTACCGCTTCTTATTATCATCCCGAACGGCGGGGCCGCGTGTTTGGTGGCGGATCCGATGAATTTCCCGAAGAACCGGAAGTGGGGAGCGAAATGGATGGCGATTCCGGCGATGACAGCTTCAGATAGCAGCAGGCAGGGCAACAGATGAAATGAAAACGCTGTATATGAAATTGGACGGTAACTTTCCCCAAGAACTTATTGTTAAAGGAGAAAATCATGGCAAATATTGCACGCCGCTCCCCGCTTTCGAGCGATATAGCCCGTTTTGACCCATTTTATAATATCGATGATTGGTTCGACTGGGTCAAAAATACCGGAATGCGTCCTTTTTCCATGGAAATGGAAAACGCACCGACGATCAAGATGGATCTGAGCGAAAGCGATACCGCTTACACGGTGCGAGCGGAGATACCTGGAGTAAAGAGAGAAGACGTGAAGGTGCAGATAGATGGCAACCGCGTTTCTATCAGTGCGGAGACCAGGCAGGAGAAGGAACAGAAGGAGGGTGAAAGGGTCATTTGCCGCGAGTGCCGGCAAGGCTCAGCCTACCGCAGCTTTACGTTGAGCAGCGATGTGGATGACGCCAGGGCCGAGGCCAGGTATGAAAACGGCACCCTGGAACTGACACTGCCCAAGAAGGAAGGCAAGACCGCCAGGCATATTGAGGTAAAGTAGGGTAAACCAGAGCGGGAGAGCGGGACAGGCGCAGGAGAGATACAATCCCGCCCCTATCCCGCCGGATATGCCGTTACTGCTGATCCGGTTGTTCCCCGAACGCTTTCTGTTGCGGAAAGTATCGCTCCAGATGGGAGAGTGCGATGCCAGTAGGCGAATTATGCAATCGTGACGTGGTCATCTTGCGGCGTGAGGACACCATACTTGCTGCCGCAAAACTCATGCGCCAGCACCATGTGGGCGATGTAGTGGTTGCAGATGACAGCAGCGGCTTCCGGCGTCCGGTCGGAATCATTACGGATCGGGATGTGGTGATCGAAATCATGGCGACCGAGCTCGATCAAAAGGTGATAACAGTCGGCGACATCATGACCGGGGGACTGGTTACGGTAAAGGAGAGCCTTGGGGTATTCGAAGCCATCCAGTACATGCGGACAAAGGCTGTAAGGCGGCTGCCGGTGGTGGATGAACAGGGCGCGCTGGTGGGCATACTCACGCTGGATGATCTGCTGCAGTTGCTGTCGGAGGAATTGGCGGCAATTGCCCGGCTGATTGCGCACCAGCAGCAAAAAGAAACCCAGGACCGCCGTTGACAGCCTCTCCGGCAAGATCGGCATATTCCATGATATCCGCCGCCCGGCTTCAATTGTCCCGCTTCAAGCCCGATGCTGGCCAGCGGAGAAGGCTTGTTTTCCTTCTGGGGTTCATCCTCGGCTGCTGGCAGCCGGCTACGGCTGGTATCCAACCGACGGCAGGCGCTTTGGAAAAAAAAGAGAAGAAGGAGAAATCGATTATGCCCATGAGCTTAACTGCATCGTCCTTTCCCCAAGACGGGGAGATTCCTGCTCGTCATACATGCGAAGGGCACGATATTTCACCGGAACTCTTCTGGACAGATGTCCCAGAGGGGACGAAAAGCCTTGTCCTGATCGTGGATGATCCGGACGCGCCCGATCCAGCAGCACCGAAAAGGACCTGGGTACACTGGGTCTTATATAATATTCCCCCGCATGCAACGGGTCTTTCGGAGGGGATCCCAACCGAAAATCTTCCTCGCGGGACCCGCGAGGGCACCAATGATTGGCAGCGCACCGGCTATGGCGGCCCCTGTCCTCCGATCGGCAATCATCGCTATTTTCATAAACTCTATGCGCTCGATACGGTGCTGCCGGATTTGAAGCAGCCCACCAAATCCAAGCTGGAGGAAGCGATGCGAGGCCATATCATCACTTATTCCGAATTGATCGGCCGGTATCAAAAACATTGAATGCTGCCGGCGCCGGACCAGTTCCCCCATCCGGTCCGGGATCCGCCTGTCTTTTCATCATGCGAGGCAATCGTTTCCGCCGGCGTTTCGTCCTCATCCACCTGCCCTGAAATGGATTAGGGGCATGCTGGCCATTTGAGGAAGCGCTGAACAAATTCTCGCTGAGCGCGTTGCTGATAAAATCGGGATGATCATAAGGCGCGCGACGCAGGTCGTAGCCGGGACTACGATGCCAGGGAGCGCAATGCAGTGGCTCCCCGGAGCGTGGCCCGAGAGCCCCCGCGAAGCGGAAGCGGGGATGCCAGAGCGCGCCAAAGCATACATGGGGCGCCAGCAGCCCGCTACGGGGTCGCATCTTCCTTTCGGAAGACACTGCTTTGCCCTGCGCGGTCGCACCATTCGCGTCGTCGCCTTTCGCGCATCCCATCCCGCAAAGCCACCGCCGCGCCAGCGGGGATTTATTCAGCGCTTCCTTAACATCTTGTCCGCTTCCGCATACTCCACCCTGTCCAACTGCCGGATTTAGGATTATCGTTTCCCCCCGGGATCTCATGGGGAATGGAATATCATTGCATGGCTATTGTCACCTGGCCGCCCATCGCCACGGGAACGAGTGAATGCTGTGTCGAAGAATTTTCCTGTTTCCGGCCCCGAGATTTGCTAATCTGTTGAATCGAAGGTATAGGAACAGTTTTTGCTTCTTCATTCTGAATCATCGACCTGTTCCATTATTTCCCTGCAACGCCGGAGAGGAGAATGGAATCCGTATGCGTCAGGTCAACCATAAAGCCGAGGTGGCCGTGTTATGACATATAAGTGTTTGCCGGTTATTTGCCTATTGCTGTTTGCGGGTTGCGGCTCGTTTCCTGTTTCCGTCAAAAGCGGCTCCGCCAGTCGCGCGATCCAGATCGAAGGTGCGCATGGTGAAATTTCCCGGCGGGAAAGCAAGGCAATTCTCGCCCGGGTCGAAAGTGGCGGCGAGCCGACCGGCATATTTGAAAGGCATCTCGCGCAGGTGGAGCAAATCGCCGGCAGTGTCCTGACCACGGGCAATAAGGTGACGCTGCTGATGGATGGCCCGTCCACCTACAAATCCATGTATGCGGCAATTCTGGATGCCAGGAATCATATCAACATGGAAACATATAGCATCGAGGACGACGAGGTCGGCCGCCGCTTTCGGGATGCCTTGGTAGCCAGGCAAGGGCGCGGCGTGCAGGTGAATCTGATCTATGACAGTGTCGGGTCGGGGAACACGCCCAGCGAATTTTTCCAGCCTTTGATCGCGAGCGGCGCAAAGATACTTGAGTTCAATCCGCTCAACCCTCTTGCGTTACGCAAGAAATGGGAAGTGGGTCGCGATCATCGCAAGCTCCTCATTGTGGACGGCAAGGTGGCTTTCGTGGGCGGGGTCAACATCAGCAGCGTTTATTCCAGCGGGTCGTTCCGTTCAAAAACCCCCGCGCCCGGCACTGAGCCTTGGCGTGATACGCACCTTCGCATAGAAGGCCCCGTCGTGGCCAAATTCCAGCAGTTATTCCTCGCGACATGGGAGCAGCAGAATGGCGAGGCCCTTCCGGCCAAAAACTTTTTCCCGAAGCAAAGAGAAAAAGGAAGCGAGATTATACGCGCGGTGGCCAGCAGTCCGGATGAGGATTGCAACCAGATGTACGTCACCCTGCTATCCGCCATAAACAGCGCGGAAACCTATGCCTATATCACCAACGCGTATTTTGTGCCGAACCAGGAACTGCTCGCCGCGCTCGAGCAAGCTGCCCGACGGGGAGTGGATGTGCGCCTGCTGCTGCCCAGCAAGAGTGATTCGAACCTCGTTTTTTACGCTTCGCACTCTTATTATGAAGAGCTGCTGGCTGCGGGAGTGAAGATCTACGAGCGCAAGGACGCCATGCTGCATGCCAAGACCGCTCTCATAGACGGCGTATGGTCCACTGTCGGCTCAACCAATCTCGACTGGCTGAGCCGCGAGTATAACCACGAGGTGAATGCCGTGGTCCTGGGGCAGGAATTCGGGGCGCAAATGAAGGCGATGTTCGACAAGGACATTGACTCCTCAGCACTTATCATTCTGGAAGACTGGCGCAAGCGATCGATCGGCGAGCGGCTGAAAGAGTTCGGCGCGAGGCTGTGCGCGCGGTGGCTGTAGCCCCGTTTTCTTCTCTATTTCGCGCTGATGGGGGCAGCCGGGAATCTCCGCTATCAGAAATGGCACATGCATGGCGCCTCTCAGACGAACAGCAGCAGGTATGCGGCGATAGTCGCCATGCATAGCATCGGCACCGAGAAGGCATGAAAGACGAGCCAGCTCTTGCTGTCCCGGACCATGCGCAATGCGATGATATTGGCAAGCGACCCCACGATGAAGCCGAAGCCTCCGATATTTACGGCATGAGCGATCAGCTCCCAGTTTCCGGAATATTCCGCCAGAAGGATGGCAGTTGGCACGTTACTGATGAATTGGGAGATGAGGATTCCGGCAACGAAAAAATGCCTGGGGTCGTCAGGTACCTGCGTTATCATTCCGTGTAAAAGGGGCATTTCGGCAACCAACCGTACGTCCACGAACATGAGCACGAATACCACGATCAAGGGCCAATCGACCCGTTTGAGCACGTGGCGATAGGCGATTAAAAAAATGAATAACAAAAATATGACGGCTATTTCCCCCTGACGCATATCCACGAGCTTTAAAAATGGCAAATACAGCGCCAGCGAAAGGCAGAGTAGCCTTCTATTTAGCGGGAGCGGCTCCAGGCCGTCCCTGATAACCAGGCGGCGACTGCGAAAGGTACAGGCAGTAAGCAGAAGCAGCAGGGCAAGCAATATCGCGGCAAGCGGAGCCATGGCGGCCGCAAAGCGGTAAAATGAGGCACCGGATAGCTGCCAGAGAAAAAGGTTCTGGGGATTTCCGATCGGCGTCAGGGTGGATCCCGCGTTTACCGCAAGGGCTTCGAAGACCACAAGGCGTGTTACCGGTATCGTTCCCATGACCCTGAGGCTCAAGGTGAGCGGCACTACAACGAAGAGCGTGACGTCATTTGTAAGCACCGTGGATAGCAGTGCCGCAGCAATTACGAGGCTTAGAGCCAGTGCCCTTTCGGTAGACATCAACAGCGCCATCCGCTTGCCGAGATGATGCAGATAGCCGGAAGTCTCCACGCCTTTCGTCAGTATCAACAATCCTGTGAGGGCGGCGATCGTATGCCAATCCACGAGTTCCGCGTAATCGGCTATCTGCCCATGGCCGGTGATCGCGAGCAGGACAAGAAGTCCGACAAGGCACCACAGGAAATAGTCTTTTTTCAGTGTGTGAAGCAGGGATGCGCGCTGCGGCTGTTCCATTTGATCAGGTCCTGTTTATTCGGCAGGGATGCAACAGACTGAACCGCCGTGAATGGCTGGGAGATACTGCCGGAGTTGGCTGAAAGGAACAGGGAAGGCTTCAGGCCGCAACCGCAACTTTCTGGGCAACGGCTTCGTATCCAGGGGAAAAGCCAGACTGAATTTTTCAGGCAGTTTCGTTGTCATGATAGCTATGCCTGGGCGAGGTGATGGAGCGAGATGTCTATCGATTTTACCGGAAGCCTGCTTCTCGCACCGTGCGCCTCACCGTGCGCCTATTTCATCGGAGAAATCCAATGAACAAAAGTGTTATCGATTTCATTCTTCTAGCGGGTTTTGCCGGTCTTTTTGGAATCGCCTCAGTGGGCCATGCACAGGAAGACCATGAGAAAAAGGCTGAGCGATTACTGAAAAAAGCGATTGAAAGCGGCAGAGAAGGAAGTGCAACAGCGGTGGTCAGGCATACCGAGGCGGCCAGAGAACAATTGATTCAGCAGAACAGGGAACATCCTTATACGCATCCGAGCCTGCATATATATGGAGAGAACCCGAAAGCGGAGTATGATGATGCGCTCTTTGAAGAGATGGCGCTGGCGATCAGCGAAGCGAGAAAGGGAAACGCAAGAGCTGGCGGTGAGGCGGCGTCGAGAGCATATCTCCACCTGAAGCAGAAAGAGCAGGCGAAATAGCTGTAAGTGGTCCCAGTTAGGGTCTGTTAACAGGCCCTAATTACCTTCCATGGATTCGGTATACGTTCCGTCACGTGCCAGGCCATTCAGCCGGCAGCGTTTGAAAAAAACCTCCTGGGCTTTCACCTTGCTATCGTCCCGGCCTTTCCAGGCATCCAGAACCGGCGCCTGGAGCGCCCGGCCATAGGAAAAGCTGAGCTGCCACGGTTGCGGTCCCAGCTCATTTATTGCGCTGAGGTTGGCGGTCGCATCTTGCGGGCTTTGACCTCCCGACAGGAAGACGATGCCTGGAATCGCGGCAGGCACATATCGCTTCAAGCATCGCACCGTGGCCTCTGCAATTTGCCGGGGCTCAGGCTGGGATGGACATTTCAGGCCGGCAATCACCATATTGGGCTTGAGCAGGATTCCTTCGAATGCGATGCGATGAGCGTCAAGTTCTTCGAACAGGCTTTTCAGCACTTGCGAGGTGACCGCTTCGCAACGCTCGATGCCATGCTTCCCATCCATGAGGACTTCGGGTTCCACGATCGGCACGATGTCCGCTTCCTGGCACAGCGCGGCATATCGTGCCAGAGCATGGACATTGGCGTGGACGGCATAGGGCGCTGGTAACTCGCATTCATCGATCTGTATGACTGCGCGCCATTTTGCGAACCTCGCCCCCAGCTGCCTGTATTCCGCCAGCCGGTCCCGCAATCCGTCCAGGCCTTCGGTGATCTGATTGCCGGAGTACAGCGCCAGCGATTTCGCGCCCTTATCCACCTTTATGCCGGGTATGATCCCGCGTTCCGACAGCAATCGTACAAAAGGAATACCGCCAGAGGAGCTCTGGCGCAATGTTTCATCGAAAAGAATGACGCCGCTGATATAGCGTTCGATGCCTCCAGCGGTAAAGAGCAGTTCCCGGTATCGCCTGCGATTTTCCTCGGTCGACTCGAGCTGGATCGCATCGAAACGTTTCTTGATGGTAGGACTGCTTTCATCTGCTGCAAGAAGCCCCTTCTGCTTTGCCACGATGGCAGCAGCCACTAACTTGAGTTCATCGATGTTCATCAGCCTGGTTTCCTTTTCAATGCCACCCCAGATAAAAAACCTGAAATAGTACTGAACAGTCTATCAGTTTATTTTTTGCTTCCTCGCTTTCCAAAAAGTGCGAGGGTCATGGCGTGGTGGCCGGTGGTGCAGTGAAGATACCGAGATACGATAAAACGATCAAGGCGGCGATGGCGCCGGCTATCAGGACGAAATAAGGCCAAACAGATTTTTTATCGGCATAGGGATCTTTGAGCGAGCGGCGGGAACCTTCGGGCAGATAACCCAGCTTGGTGAGCGAAGTGCCAAACGAGATGTTGATTCGCGCGCGCGCATTGATTGCCCAGCCATTCGCGTCCAGCAGGGGGCCGAGATTACGCTTCTTCAGCTTGAACCATGCGACCACCATGGCCGGACCGGAAATCAGCAGCATCAACCCGATAATCGCCAAAGGGATCTGCCACAGTTTGAGACCCAGGATGCCGCTGACCAGGGAGGCGAGAACACCGCCGATCGCTCCCAAGGCCAGCCCTATCGCGGCGAATATCCCTGCAAATTTGCCCACGTCGAAAGGGGGCTTCGGAGGTGGAGGCGGAGTTCCAGGGGCGGCAGGAGTGCCCACATCCACAGCTGCACTGATCAGTTTCTCATCCGTGGCGGCCGCTTTCGATGCGGCGAGTTTTTGCAACTGCTCGTTGATAAACCGGGCAAGTTTTTTGTAGGGAGACCAGAACGCCTGGCGGATGCTGATCGGATGATCGACTATGCGTACTATGGTTGCATCCCAGTCGTGGCCCTTCCGGTCATAGAAGATGCCGTTTCGCCCAACCATCAGAAAATCGGAGTCGCCAGCGGTAAAGGCGGCCGCTATGCTCATTTTTTCGGTCCCGCCATTGCGCACGCACTCGCAGTACGCAAGATACAGGCCACTGGTGCTGGCGAATTCCGCATGTTTTGCGATATCGTCCACCCGAATGCATAGATCGCAACTCCGTCCATCCAAATAGAGCGTGCCGAGCTGGAAGATGGCTTTGTCTCTTCCGGTGTAAAAGCTGCGAAACGATACGAAATTGTTGACGAGGTTGAACAGGTCGCGTTTGAAGCGCAGAAGTTTTTCCACTAGGCGAATCGCCTTTACCTCGTTCTCCACTGCCTTGTCCTGGCTGAGCAGGCTGTCAATGGCTTTTTTGTGTTCGCTTTTGAAAATCTCCCGTATTCGCTCCTTGCCCAGTTCCTCCGCCTTGCATGCCGGTTTTGCCGCCTGCCAGGCTTCGAATGCGGCAAATTTTGTGCGCAACATTGCCCACTCGGAAGCGCTTAGACTTTCTTTTTTTCCGAGTAGCGGCGTAATGACCAGTTCCCGTAGCGCATCGACCTGTTTTCGCCAAGCGGGATTGATTCCGGAGATCAATGGCAATGGCTTGCCGGGTTCCACGGTTGCCAGCGGAAAATTCGCTATATCGGTGTTCACGGCCGACAATGTTTGGGCTGCGATGCCCTGATAATCCTCCACGGAGCGGCTGAGCGGTACAGCCGCGCGGGCATCGTATGCGGCCAGGTCGCACCGTGTAAAATAGTCGTTGATCTTGTCCTCGACCGCATGAAAGGCGCCAGCGGCGGACTGGGTTGTCTCATCCAGAAAGCGGATAGCGGGGTCGCCGTCGCCCTGGCCTTGCCAATCGCAGTACGCGGCAATTTCAGCGAAGAACGAATCACTGAGTTCCTGGCTGATGCTGGGCTCACCGTTCACATCAGCAACGGATCCCTGGTATTTGACGATGTCTTCCGCCGTACTGCGCAGTTTTACGTCCGTAATCTGGCGGACGCTGATCAACCCGTCGCCGTTGAAGTCCAGTCCGGCAACCAGTTTCTCGACGTCAGCCAGATCTGCAAGAGAAATTTCGGTCGCGTCGGGCTTACCAAGATATTTAAGGATATATTGTGCGGACGCCAGCACCTGGTGTCCTTCTTCGCTGCTATCGTCTATATCCGCCAGAGCCAGACTGGGCGATCCCTCGACCATGAGATCGGAGTTTTTCAGCAAACCACCTGCCCAGGCAATTGCAGAGAGGATTTCATTCGCATGTACATGCGCGTCCTTGTCGTGGTCGATCAGATCGAGCGTCTTGTTATCGAATTCGATGCCGCGGGTCGGACAACTGAGCGCCACCCACAGCTTCTGATCCAGTGCTTTCAATGCCAGCAGATCCGCGCCGCTATCGATCTGTGCCTGATCGAAACCGCCCGCCCGGAAAAATTTCCATGTATGGGAAGAAGCCATCATGCCTGTCCTTGTTGTTATTGAAAAACCGTTTTACCCTCTAACACTTATAGGTCGAATACCGGAATATTGCAAGTGTTCTCTGCGCAATTGCACGAAATTCAGCAAGCCGTGCAGTATGTAGTAGTCCGTGTAGAGCCGGCACGCCGGACCGGTCTCGCCTGGGATGGGCTATCATTCTGATTTTAAATCGATACCGGGTCCAGCCAAGCCATCAAATCCCAATTTGACCAGGGCTTTCTGTTCTTCTTCGGTTTGCACCCCGCATGCGATCACGATAATGCCGGTTTGTTGAGCCAAGCCGCATAACGCTTTCAGCCGTCTCTGGTTTTCCCTGTTCTGATGAATCCGATGCACCAGGCTGGCATCTATCTTGAAGTAGTCAAGGCCAAAGCTGGCCAGTTTTTCCGATTCCCCAGCGGAATGGCCGACATGATCCACCCCGATGCGGCAACCGATTTCCCTGAACGTGCCGCAAAAATCCTGGAATGCCTCAAATTTACGCAAGGCATCATATGCCGTCATTTCGAGCCATATCCGGCGACATAAATCCGGATGCCTGCACAGCAATTCAGTCAGTTTGCTGCGGGATTCCCCATTGGCGATGGTTTCGACAGAGAGGTTGATGGCGATATCTTCCGGGAAGGAATGCAGATGTTCGAGGGCATGGCGGGCGACCCCGAGATCGAGCGTTCCGATCAGATCAAGATGCACCGCGATGGGGATAAAGTCCGGCGCATCCAGCCAGCCGCCGTTTTGCTGCGCTTGCATGCGAACGGATGCTTCCTGGTGCAGCAATTCCCCGGCATGCCCTACCACAGGCTGGAGAACCAGCCTGAAGCGGTCCTCCCGGAATGCATCATTGAAAATATGCCGCCAATCCCCAATATTCGCGGCCGGGCCGGCCCGGGTTGGGGCCGCCCGGGCTAGCGTCCTGGCAGTGCCTTCGGCGGCTGCCAAGGCTGCATCGGCACTGGCAAGAAGTTCGCGCAACTCGTCCCCCTTGCGGTATCGCACGGCGCCGATGTGGCAGATGTCCGTAACCTCGTCACCAACTCGCGACAGCAATACCGTGAGTTTCGAAACGACTTGATTCGCTATGGCTTCGGTATTGTCGGCGTGGGGGATAAACAGCATGAAATCCGACCCGTTCATGCGGGCGGCGAGAAACCCCGGGTTTTCGCCCTCCGAAGTTTCGCCGATATGGCTCAGGAGCGCGCCTGCTTCGCGAAGCAGCCGGTCGGTCTCGATGCGCCCAAGCTTCTGATTGATCTGTTCGAGTTTATCGAGGCGAATAAGAAACAGAATACCGGTTTGCATGTCACCCGATGCATCGGCCTTGTTTTCCATCATTTCACGCAGCCGGTTCATAAAATATTCGCGATTGGCAAGGCCGGTGACCGGGTCAAGGTTCATGCGCTCGTTCAAATCTGCGAGCCGTGAGCTTTCTTCAAGCTTCCTGTTATGCAATTGTCTTATCAGGTCGTTCGTGGCGCGGGCGATGCTGCGCAGCTCCAGGATCCGGGGTTCGGAAATAGTCAGGAAATTACGGTTCGTTATGGCTTCCGCCTGATCCACCATCGCTACCAGCGGTTTCTTTATTGCGTGGAGTATCAGCACGCCGATGAGTCCCACAAGGGCGGCCGCCGTGAGGTACCAGATCATCAGCGTGCTCGCCTGGTCCCATAGCATGCGATAACCCGGATGGGACTGACTGGCAACCTTGATGACGCCAAAGTGCACTCCGTGATCCGTCGCCTGAGCGTGCCCCGCCTCGACCGTTATTGGAAAAAGACTCATGAACCAGCCAGGAGCCGCAGCTGCAACCGGTCTCTGGGTACGCTCATCGATGATACTGCCGTCCGGCGCGGTAATGGAGATCGCCTCATATTGGCCAGTATCGAAAAGGGCGGCAATCTGCAGATCGATGGTAATGGGATCCTTGCTTAACTGCGATATTGCAAGGGCGAGGGAGGTGGCGCTATCGATATTTTTTTGATGCAACTGCTGTTCGATGTGGCTGCGGATGCTGGCCATGCTTAGCGCAAAGCTGCCCGTAAAACTTATTAACGTAACCAGTGTGATGGCTAACCAGAGTTGTCGTGAAAGAGACATTTAAGACCTGATTTTTATTATCCTAAATCCGTCTTGTAGCGAACCCACCACGCAGGTGAACGTCGAGTGTCGCGAAAGTTTTTGTGGATCATGGTTCCAAACTGAAAAAAGCGATCAACTACCGGATTGAAGATTATTCCATGAGACGATTCAAATGCAGTATAAATAAGTGGGTAAACAAGCGGGGTGACCGAGGCAGAGGTTATCACGGAGTGGACTGTCGTTTCAATTTTGCGCCCGAGGCCGCGCGGGCTGTTTTGATATGAGGAATCCCGGGGCAACTGGCGGAATGCCGGGCAAGGTGTGGGCGCCATATGCGACGGTGGCCGCCGACAGGCGATCCGAGGCGGAAATACTCCCCGCCGCCAGCTCGTCGTCATGAACCGGAGGAATTACATGCGCACCGCCTTCATTTCCCATCCAGATTGCCTGCTGCATGAAATGGCTTCGTATCATCCCGAATGTCCGGCCCGGCTCAGTGCCATTAATGATGAATTGCTGGCTTCCGGATTGATGCGGGCAATGGAACGAATCGAACCCCATGACATTCCCCTTGCATCGATGGAGCAACTGGAGCGGGTGCATTCCCCCGAATATATCGCTTCGCTTGCGGCAAAGGTGCCTTCCACGGGAATCGTTCATCTTGATCCCGATACCTCGATGAACAGGTATAGCTGGAACGCTGCGCTGCGTGCGGCAGGGGCGGTGGTCATGGCAACGGACCTGGTGATTGGAGGGCGCATGACAAATGCCTTTTGCAGCGTTCGTCCCCCGGGCCACCATGCCGAACGGTCCCGCGCGATGGGATTCTGCCTTATCAATAATGTCGCCGCAGGCGTAGCCCATGCCCTGGAGGCGCACGCTCTCGAACGCGTTGCCGTGGTGGATTTCGACGTGCATCATGGCAATGGTACCGAGGATATCTTCCGGAACGATGAACGCGTGATGATGGTCTCGATTTTCCAGCACCCATTTTATCCCTATAGCGGCATCTCGGGGCGTTCGGAGCGGATGGTCAATATTCCGCTTGCGGCTGATAGCGGAGGAGAAGTTTTTCGCTCGGCAGTCAACCGGTTCTGGCTGCCTTCCCTGGAGAAATTCAAGCCACAGATGTTGTTCATTTCAGCCGGCTTCGATGCCCATCGGGACGATGATCTTGCCTCGCTGAATCTTGTAGAGGGGGATTACGCATGGGTGACGCGGCAAATAATGCAGGTGGCATCGGTATGGGCCGGCGACAGGATCATATCCACGCTGGAGGGCGGATATGATCTCAGAGCGCTCGGCAGGAGTGTCGCGGCGCATGTAAAAGCACTGTGCGGTGCGGCGGTTAGCGATTAACGAAATACTGCTCGATGATTTTAGGGTCTGTTCAGCTTTTCCTTCACAGCCCTGGTAATCTTTGGGAGCGGCCATGGTCCAACTTTACCAGGCTCTGGTTTGGCGCATAGCGTTCATGATGAAAGGTGCGGCAGAACGGCGCGCGTGAATCCATGGTTTTCGAAAGGGAATTTTCTGAAGTGTGAATGGTATGCCGACAGAAAAGCGAGCCACGGGCATTAGCGGAACAAGGCGCATTCCATTGGTGCTGCTGATCCTTGTATTGATCGGCGGCGCCCTGGCAGTAAGCCACTACTCTACTGTAAAACCCCCTATCAGGATTGGCGTGCTGCATTCGCTGACTGGCACGATGGCGGAGAGCGAAAAGCCGCTCGTGGACGCTCTTAGGCTTGCCATCGAGGAGGCAAACGCGGCGGGAGGAATAAAAGGGCAAAAAATCGAGGCTATCGTCGTCGATTGCGGCTCCGATCCGGAGCATTGCGCACAGGAGGCGGAGCGCCTGATTACACTGGAGCAGGTACAGGCGTTGTTTGGATGCTGGACTTCGGCTTGCCGCAAGGCAGTGAAAAAAGTCGTGGAAAAACATCATCACATACTTTTTTATGCGCTACGGTACGAGGGCATGGAACAGTCCACGAACATCCTGTATGGGGGCGGTGTACCCAATCAACAGATTATGCCCGCGGTTCATTGGGCGCTGGTAAATCTTGGTAACCGGGGGGAGCCTGGCCAAAGCGGTATCCAGAGCGGTATCCATAGCGGGCGTGGCAAACGAGTCTACCTGACTGGATCGAACGATGATTTTTCGCGCGTAGCCAGTATTCTCATCAAGGATTTACTGGCTGCGCATGGCACGATCATAGCAGGGGAGCGGTATATATCCGCCGGGCTTCCGGATATGGACGATCTGGCGGCGGATATCGCCGGGAAGAGGCCGGACATGGTTCTGAATACCATCAGCGGCACAGACAATGCAATGTTTTTTCGCGCACTGCAAAAGAGGGAAATCACCCCCGAGAGGATACCCGTATTATCTTTCAGCATCACCGAGGTTGGATTGTCCGCCGAGGAAATGCCTCCCATGGCGGGTCATTATGCGGCGCGAAACTATTTCCAGAGCATTCGAGGCGCGGAGAATAAGGCTTTCGTAAGCCGGTTCCGGGATCGCTTTGGACAGGACGCCGTGATCGACGGGCCGGGGGAAGCGTCTTATGTCAACCTGCAAATGTGGGTACAGGCGGCGCTCGAGGCGGACTCGGGCGATGTGGCCCAGGTGCAGCGCACCATCCTGCGCCAGAGCCTGCCAGCACCCGAGGGGCTGGTTTCGGTCGATCCCGCGACGCGCCATGTGTGGAAAATTGCCCGTGTCGGCAAGGCGCGGGGCGATGGTCAGTTCGATATCGTCTGGGATTCCGGCCGTCCGCTGGAGCCGGCCCCATTTCCGAGCTACCGTTCGCGTGAAGAATGGGATCAACTCCTTAGCAGAAGCGAGGAAGCTTCCCTGAGCCTCGCTTCGCCATGAGCATCATCCTCCCCATGACCTTGAGATTCACTTCTCTTACGCAGCGATTCACCGTCTGGTTCGTCGCGGTTTCCCTGCTACCGATTCTGATAATCGGCTACAGCCTGCTGCATACCTTCGAAATCGAAATGGAGAAGACGGCGATCCGGCAAGTCTCCGCCATTGCCGATATGAAAGCAGAACAGATCGATAGCTATCTGCGAGAGCGTCTCCGCGACGCCAAAATCATACAGGCGGCCAGCACCACACGCATGGCCATGCCGGAGCTTGCCGCGGCATATGCCGAAGAGGGGATAAAGTCCGCCGCGTATCGTCAACTGGATGCCCGCTACCGCAAGCATTTCAAGCGTTTTGTCGAGGATGCCGGATATTACGATCTTTTCCTGATTTCTCTCCAGGGCGATATTGTTTATACCCAGGCCCATGAAATCGATTTCGCCACCAACCTGATCACCGGACCCTACCGGAATAGCGGCCTGGCTTATGTTGCGCGCAATGCGCTCGATACGCTGCAGGAAGGCGTGTCGGATTTTGAACGCTACGGACCGTCGAAAGGCGCGATCGCGGCTTTCATGGCTTTTCCGATCATGGCTGAGGGTAAGCTCGAGGGTGTCCTGGCGCTTCAGATATATAGCGAGCGCGTGTTCCAGGTCGTTACCGACAATGTCGGACTAGGTGCGAGCGGCGAAACCATGATAACCCGGCTTCTGAACGAGCGCACCGCCCTGGTGATGGCGCCATTGAGACATGAGCCCAATGCGGCGCTGGAGCTCAAGGTGCCCCTTAACAACCCGCCATTTTCGAAAATGATCCAGAGCGGCCTGCATGGCGAGCGTGGAGCCGGCCTGAAAGAAGATTACCGCGCCAAGGAGGTGGTCGCCGCATGGCGCTATCTGCCGCGCATGAACTGGGGCATCGAGGTCAAGATGGATGCGGACGAGGTGTTTGCATTCGGAAGGCGCGTGCGTACTTTCAGCCTGGTGATTCTCGGGATAACGCTGCTCGCCGCTATTCTTGGCGCTATCCTGTTCAGCAGGCGCGTTGTTGACACCTTGAAAAAGCTCAGCCACAGCGCACAGCATATCGCCGCGGGAAACCTGCAACAACGCGTGCCGGTTGGGGGATGGGATGAGATCGGGCAACTGGCCGGTACTTTCAATACCATGATCGAGCGATTGAATGCGAGCACCCGTAAGCGGGAAGACGCCGAAGACAACCTGCGGCAACTCAATCAGGAGCTGGAGAACAGGGTGGCAGCCCGCACCGCGGACCTGGAGCGCGTCAATGCGGCTCTTGTCAGCAAGGAAGAAGAGACACGTTCCATTGTGGAACACATGGTGGACTGCATTATCACCATTGATGACAAAAGCATTATCCGCTCGGTCAATCCGGTAATAGAAAAACTCTTCGGCTATACGCGCGAGGAGGTGCTGGGCCAGAATATTTCGATGCTCATGCCTGAACCCCATCGCCACGCGCATGACGGCTATATCGACAGATACTTTCGAACGGGGAGGGGGCGTTGTGAATTCGACCATATCCTCACCCTGGAAGTGGAAGGCGTACATAACATCGGCATGGGCCGGGAAGTCGAGGGGCGGCACAAGAATGGCCAGCTCGTCGATCTGTATGTTGCCGTCAGCGAATATTTCGTCGGGGGAAAACGATACTTTACCGGTATTCTGCGCGATATCCACGAGCGCAAGCAGGCAGAGCAGGCATTGCGCGGCAGCGAGCAGCGGCTGAGAGCCATAGTGGATAACCTGGGGGCTTTTGTCGGGGAGATGACGCCTGACGGAGTACTGGTCGAGATCAACCGCACTGCTTTGGAGACGGGCGGCCTGCGGAGCCGGGACGTGATCGGCAAGAAACTCTATGAAACGGCATGGTTTTCGTATAAGGAAGAAGTGCAGGCGCAAATTCGCGAGGATATCGAGAAGGCGCTAGCCGGGAAGATCGTGCGCCACGACCTGGTTGTACGCATCGCCAACCGTGGCCTGATGACTATCGATTTCATGCTGGTACCGGTGCGCGATGCGAAGGGCCAGATAGCCAAGCTCATACCTTCGGGCATCAATATAAGCGAAAGAATGCGTATCCTGCGCGATCTCGAACAGGCTCGTCTCGATGCCGAGCAAGCCAATCAGGCTAAATCGATTTTCCTGGCTGCCATGAGCCATGAGATACGCACCCCCATGAATGGCGTGATCGGCATGGCGGATGTGCTGCAGCAGACCAGTCTCAACGGCTACCAGATGGAGATGGTCGACCTTATCCGCGAATCTGCGTTTGCGCTGCTGGAAATCATCGATGATATTCTCGATTTCTCCAAGATAGAGGCAGGCCGGCTGGAAATCGAACAGGCGCCCACATCGGTGGTGAGCGTCGTCGAGAAGGCCTGCAACATGCTCGAAAGCCTGGCTGCGCGAAAAGGCGTGGAGCTTACCTTGTTCCTGGATCCGGCGATTCCGGAGGAGGTCCTGGGAGACGCGTTGCGCTTGCGGCAAGTGCTTGTCAATCTCGCCAACAATGCCATCAAGTTTTCCAGCGGACAGCAGGAACCGGGCCGGGTGTCAGTGCGGGCGCTTCTGGCCAGCCATGACCGCGATCAGGTGACGGTGGAGTTCCAGATCGCCGACAATGGGATCGGCATGAGCGAGGAGATCCAGGCAAAACTTTTCAGTTCCTTTACCCAGGGCGATACTTCCACGACGCGCAGATTTGGAGGAACCGGACTCGGCCTGGCTATTTCCCATCATCTGGTCGAGCTCATGGGGGGAAGTATCACAGTCCAGAGCGCGCCCGGTAAGGGGTCGACATTCACCGTGCGTCTCACATTTGTGGCGCTTCCTGCCAAACCCGTGGCGAAGGTGGTGGACCTGGCTGGCGTTTCCTGCCTGGTGCTGGGGGACGAGAAGGGGCTGAGCGACGATCTGGCCGTGTATTTGAAATACAGCGGGGCTGCCGTTGAGCGGGTAGCCGATCTCGCGGCGGCCCGTAATCGGATAGAAACGCTTCCGCCAGGCTTGTGGCTATTGATCATCGATGCCGGACATGCCTTTCCCCCCATAGAGGAATTGCGGGAAGCATTTCGCGCACGTCCTGATCTCGATCCTCATTTCGTGGTTCTGGAGCACGGCCACCATCAGCCCGACATCGAGCCGCGGTTCGTGGTCATCCGGCGCGGGCGCCGCCGCCACGAGCGCTCCGAAGCCGTTGATACGGTTACTCTGGATGGCGACGTCATGCATCGGGATGCTTTTCTCCGTGCCGTGGCGATCGCTGCAGGACGGCTGCACGAGGAAATGGCTACACAGCAGCCGGATAAGATCGATTCGCTGGTTGCGCCATCGAGAGACAAGGCGCTGGCGGAAGGCAGGCTGATCCTGGTGGCGGAAGACAATGAAATCAATCAGAAAGTCATCCGGCAGCAGCTTGCGCTGCTGGGATACGCTGCAGACATAGCCCCTGATGGAAAGGAAGCGCTGAAGCGCTGGATGAGCGGCGATTATGCGCTGCTGCTCACCGATCTGCATATGCCGGAAATAGATGGTTATCAGCTGACGGCTGCGATCCGTCTCGCCGAACGAGACAAGGTCCGCAAGCCCATCATCGCCTTTACTGCAAATGCATTGAAGGGCGAGGCGGAGCATTGCCGGGCAGTGGGCATGGATGATTATCTGAGCAAGCCGGTTCAGCTTGCCCATCTGAGAGCGATACTGCAAAAATGGCTGCCCGCGCCAGCGACGCCCGTAACTCCCGCCGCCTATGCTGACCATCTTGTGGCGGCATCGCCTTTCGCATCCCCGGCGGCGCCGGCGGAAAAGAAACCGGTGGATGTGACCATCCTTGAAAACCTGGTAGGAAACGATCCGGCGGTGATCAGCGAATTTCTCCACGATTTCAGGATCAGCTCGGCAAGAGTCGCCGTGGACTTGCGTGCCGCATGCGAAGCAGGGCAGGCCGCGCCGGCGGCGGCGGCCGCACATAAGCTCAAGTCTTCGGCCCGTTCGGTGGGAGCAATGGCTCTGGGCGAATTGTGTGAACAGATGGAGCAGGCAGGGAAAGCAGGGGATATGGATGCGCTGAGAGAATTATTGCCGCGCTTCGAGCTGGAACTGACGTCGGTGAGCTACTATATCGATTCTCTGGAGACCAAGGGTTCCTGAGGGTTTCCGGGTGAGAACGTTAAGCCACTGGTAATATATTCCTGGGAGAATCCCCTGGACAAACCTTTCGTGCCGCAAGGTTTATCCACCGTGGTTTCATGGGTTATGATTACAATGGCAAGCCTGGAACAACGAAGCAGGCCAGCTAGGCTAGGTAGTGCGATGCCAATACGTGAAACCGAGCAATGAGGCAGCCCATTTGACGCCTTGTTTGAGGCTTTATTCAGTATATTTTAGAAAAACAATATGGTCGAACGATCCGCTATCAGGATTCTGGTGCTTGACGATGAATCCTTCATGCTCAAGCTGCTCAACCGTGTTCTTGCCAATCTCGGATTTACATCGGTAATACTGTGCGATAGCGGGCGTGTTGCGCTGGAAAGCATCGATGCAAACTCGCGGCCCAACATTATCCTGCTGGATCTCAACATGCCGGAAATGGATGGAATAGAATTCGTGCGCCATCTCGTCGAGCGCCATTATACCGGCAGCCTCATCCTGGTCAGCGGGGAGGATGAGCGCATGTTGCAGACTGCCGAGAAACTGGTGCAGGCGCACAAGATTCCCATACTGGGGCATCTGCACAAGCCGGTCCGGCCGGAATCGTTATCCCTGCTGCTCGATAAATGGACTCCTCCTTCCAGCAGCGGCCAGGGGATACCAAAAAAAGTTTACCACGCGGAGGAATTGCAGGCTGCCCTAAACAATCGGGAGCTGGTCAATTACTACCAGCCGAAGGTTGCGGTCGCGAGCGGCGAGGTGATTGGCGTCGAGACGCTGGTGCGCTGGAACCATCCGGTGGATGGGCTCGTATTTCCCGATATGTTCATCGGGGTGGCCGAAGCTTTCGGACTGATCGACGAACTGACACAACGGGTTTTCAGCAATGCGCTGATCCAGGCAAAAGTGTGGAGAGAGGAGGGAATCCGGCTTCGCGTTGCCGTGAACGTGTCGATGGATAATCTGGCATCCTTGAGTTTCCTGAATTTTGTTGCTGATATGACTGCCGAAGTCGGCATCGCTCCCCAGGATATCGTGCTGGAAGTGACGGAAAGCCGCTTGATGCAGGATACGCGGGCACCGCTTGAGATACTCACGCGGCTGCGCCTGAAGCGTTTCCGGCTATCCATCGACGACTTTGGCACCGGGCATTCCTCCCTGGCTCAGTTGCGTGATATTCCCTTCGATGAACTCAAGATTGACCAGGGGTTTGTCCACCACGCCTGGAGCAATGAGACCCTGATGGCGATGTATGAAGCCAGTCTGTCACTGGCGAGGCAATTAGGCATGGAAGTTGTTGCCGAAGGTGTGGAAGACCGGAATGACTGGGATCTTCTGCAGCGCACGGGCTGCGATCTCGCGCAGGGAGCTTTTGTTTCCCGGCCCATGCTGCCTGCAGAACTACCCGGCTGGATCGAGATCTGGCACGAGCGCGTGCGGACCGAGCTTTCCCTTGGGAAGCGCTGAATAATCCTGAATCCGGGCAGTTGGACAGGGTGGAGTGTGCGAAAGCCGGCGAGATCAAATGACGAGTGCCGCCGCCACGCGCCGTCCTTCCGCCATCAATATGTTGTAGGTGCGGCATGCCGCCTGGGTATCCATTACTTCCACCCCGATTCCCGCAGCAGTCAGCATTTTCGTCAGGGAAGGATGCGGAAACCGCAGCATGGGTCCTGTCCCTAACAGCACCATTTCAGGCTGCAACGAAAGCAGGAATGCAAAGTGCTCAGGCTCGAGTTGCTCCAGGGTCCTGGGTTCCCAGTCGATGATGAGATCGGGCAGGACGATCAGGCTTTGTTCGTAGCGTATCTGGTTGATCGTAACATATCCGGCACCGTAGCCGGTGAACGTGTTTTGTTCGGATAACCCGGAAAGGTGCAGCTTCAAATCAGTCTCCATTTGCGGCACGTTGGTCTGTCGGGTAACATTACATCTTTTTTGCGATGCAATAAAGCGGAACAAAGGCATGATCAGCCGAACAGACTACCTGCTTGAAAATTAAAATTCCGATTCCGTCGCCCATATCCTCCTCTTTGCAGGAGGCCACGGTGTGTTCGCGGCAACCGCCTCTTCCAGTCATCCAATCCAAAACCATGCAACCGATCCTGAAATCCAGCAAGCTGGCCAATGTCTGCTACGACATTCGCGGGCCTGTGCTGGACCGCGCAAGGCAGATGGAGGAGGAAGGGCATCGCATCATCAAGCTCAATATCGGCAATCCCGCCTCATTTGGCTTTGATGCGCCGCAGGAAATTCTCCAGGATGTGATCCATAACCTGTCTGCCGCTTCCGGATATTGCGATTCAAAGGGGTTGTTCGCGGCACGCAAGGCCATCATGCACTACACCCAGGAGAAACAGATCCAGGGTGTGCGGATGGAGGATATCTATATCGGCAATGGCGTTTCGGAACTGATCGTGATGGCGATGCAGGCGCTGCTGAACACCGGGGACGAAGTGCTGATTCCCGCACCCGATTATCCCTTGTGGACAGCCGCAGTTGTACTGGCGGGAGGAACGCCACGGCATTATGTATGCGATGAGAAGTCGGACTGGCTGCCCGATCTGGATGACATTCGCGCGAAAGTGACTTCCAGCACTCGCGCCATTGTTGTCATCAACCCCAATAATCCGACCGGCGCACTTTACCCGGACGATATCCTGCGCGGGATTGCCGACATTGCGCGCGAGCACCAGCTGATCATCTACGCGGATGAGATATACGATAAGGTATTGTACGATAATGCCACTCATACCTCGATAGCCTCGCTCGCGGACGACGTGCTGTTTGTGACATTGAACGGGCTATCCAAAAATTACCGGGCTGCGGGCTTCCGCTCCGGGTGGGCGGTGGTTTCCGGGCAGAAACAGTTTGCGCGCGACTATATTGCCGGACTGACCATGCTTGCCTCGATGCGGCTCTGTGCGAATGTGCCTTCGCAATTCGGTATCCAGACCGCGCTCGGCGGATACCAGAGCATCAACGACCTCGTGATGCCGACCGGACGCCTCATGCGGCAGCGCGATCTGGCATGGAAGCTGCTCACCGATATTCCCGGCGTGACGTGCTACAAGCCGAAGGCGGCGATGTACCTGTTTCCCCGGCTGGATCCGGAAATTTATCCCGTCGAGGATGATGAGCAGTTTGTCCTGGATCTCCTGCTGGAGGAAAGAGTGCTGCTGGTGCAAGGCAGCGGTTTCAACTGGCCGGCACCCGACCATTTCAGGGTGGTATTCCTGCCCAATAGCGATGACCTCACTGAAGCGATAGGGCGGATCGGCGATTTTCTCGGGCGATACCGCAAGCGAACCCGGATCAGATCACCGGAAGAGAGCAAATGACGGGAAGCGTGATTTTTTATTCTTGACTGTGCATCGTACCAGCAACATTTCCAACAATTCATTCATCTGTCAGGACATGAAACCCATCAGCGTAGGATTACTAGGCATAGGCACTGTCGGCGGGGGTACTTTTGCAGTGCTCAAGCGTAATCAGGAAGAAATCAGCAGGCGCGCGGGGCGAGGAATCATCATTCGCATGATTGCCGACCGTGATGTGGAAAAGGCGCGAAAAATCGCGGGTAATGACATTGTGGTTACGGACGATGCAAACGCAATCGTGACGCATCCAGACATAGACATCGTGGTGGAGCTGATAGGCGGGTATACCGCCGCGAAAGAGCTGACGCTCAAGGCCATAGAAAACGGCAAGCATGTCATCACCGCCAACAAGGCCCTGCTGGCCTCGCATGGCACGGAAATATTTGCGGCAGCCCAGCGGAAGGGCGTAATGGTTGCGTTCGAAGCAGCGGTGGCGGGTGGAATACCCATCATCAAGGCGTTGCGCGAGGGCCTCACGGCGAATCGCATCGAATGGATTGCGGGGATCATCAATGGCACGAGCAATTTCATTCTCTCGGAGATGCGCGACAAGGGATTGACCTTTGATACGGTGCTCAAGCAGGCGCAGAAGCTGGGCTATGCCGAAGCGGATCCCACTTTCGATGTCGAGGGCATCGATGCGGCGCACAAGCTTACCATCATGGCTTCGATCGCCTTTGGGATTCCCATGCAGTTCGACAAGGTTTTCACCGAAGGCATTACCAGACTGACCCGTGAAGACATACGCTACGCGGAAGAACTGGGATATCGCATCAAGCTTCTGGGCATTACCCGGCGCACTTCGGTCGGAATCGAGTTGCGCGTCCACCCGACCTTGATTCCCGCGCGCCGCCTGATAGCCAACGTGGAAGGGGTGATGAACGCCATCGTGGTGAAAGGCGACGCGGTTGGCGCAACGCTATACTACGGCGCGGGAGCCGGTGCGGAACCCACGGCCAGTTCTGTCGTCGCGGACCTGGTGGATGTCACCCGGATGCATACTGCCGATCCGAAACATCGCGTCCCCCATCTCGCTTTCCAGTCCGACCTGCTTTCCAATACGCCGGTCCTGGAAATGGAAGAGGTGGAAACATCTTATTACCTGCGACTGCGAGTCATCGATAAACCGGGGGCATTGGCCGACATCACCCGCGTGCTCGCAGACCTGGGAATTTCCATCGACGCAATGGTGCAAAAGGAACCCAGCGAAGGGGAGGACCATGTGGACATCATCATGCTTACCCATCTGGCTCTGGAGAAAAATATCAACGCCGCAATCGCCGGGATCCAGAAACTGCCCCTCGTGGTGGGTAAAGTGACACGTATCCGGCTGGAGCAATTGAACAGCAAGTAGCGATGTCCTTCAGCTTACGCTGCAGCAGTGCGCCGCAAGGGGGTTTCCCCTTGAATACCTTCGAATACACCGCGACTCCGGCCTGAACCGGCTACCGGTTTCGTTTTTTCAGGAAGAAAAAATGCGTTATGTTTCTACCCGGGGCGGCATGCCGCCCAAAAAGTTTTCCAGCATTCTCCTGGGGGGGCTAGCTGCAGATGGCGGGCTGACCATGCCTGAGGCGTACCCGGAGTTCGATTCCGCCGCGTTGCAGCAATTGCGCGGCCTGAGCTACCGCGAGCTGGCGTTCGAGATCATTTCCCGCTTTGCCGACGATATTCCCACCGCTGATTTGCGCAATATCATTGAACGTACTTACACAGCCGGATCCTTCGGCAGCGATGAAATCACCCCTCTTAAAACCCTGGAACCCGGATTGCATATCCTGGCGCTGTCGAATGGGCCGACCCTGGCATTCAAGGATATCGCCCTGCAATTACTTGGCAATCTGTTCGAATACACACTGGCAAAAACCGAGGACCACCTGAATATCCTGGGCGCCACATCCGGGGATACCGGGCCCAGCGCGGAATATGCCATGCGGGGCAAGGCGGGAATCCGGGTATTCATGCTGTCGCCGCAGGGGAAGATGAGCCGTTTTCAGACAGCCCAGATGTTTTCCCTGCAGGATCCGAATATTTTCAATATTGCCATCCGCGGCGTGTTCGATGACTGCCAGGATATCGTCAAGGCAGTCAGCAATGATTCCGCTTTCAAGCAGAAATACCATATCGGAACGATCAACTCGATAAACTGGGCCCGCATTGCCGCGCAGATCGTCTATTACTTCAAGGGTTATTTTGCCGCAACCCGATCAAACGCGGAACAGGTGTCGTTTGCGGTGCCATCGGGCAACTTCGGCAATATCTGCGCGGGGCATGTGGCTCGAATGATGGGACTGCCTGTCAGGCGCCTGATTCTCGCCACCAATGAAAACGATGTGCTGGATGAGTTCTTCAGGACAGGGCGCTACCGTCCCCGCGGCACCGATGAGACGCATCACACCAGCAGCCCTTCCATGGATATATCCAAGGCGTCCAATTTCGAGCGTTTCATTTTCGATCTGGCGGGACGGGACGCGAATCGGGTGAAGGAGCTGTGGGGGAAAATCGAAAGGGGAGGAGGAGATTTTTTCGATCTTTCCGGCGGCTCCCTGTGGGAGAAGATAAAGGACTTCGGCATTGTTTCCGGAACCAGCAGCCACGCGGCCCGTATCGCAACCATACGGCGGATTCATGAACAGTATGGCGTGCTGGTGGATCCTCACACCGCGGATGGCTTGAAGGTGGGAATGGAATACCGCGAGGAGGGCGTGCCGCTGGTTTGCCTTGAAACCGCGCTTCCGGTCAAATTTTCTGAAAGCATCATGGAGGCTATCAGCCACGAGCCGCCACGCCCAGCCGGGTATCAAGGCATAGAGAACCTGCCACAACGGTATGTGGTGATGAATGCCGACGCCGACCCGGTGAAGACATTCATTGCCGAGCAAGCACGCAATACTGGCGAAGCAGGCACTTTCGAAGAATATGAAAAGGTAGTGCGATAGCGGTTTTTGGAAGACTGTTGCTGCATCGTGACGGGGAAGGCCGCTGTTGCGGCACCGAGGATTTGTTCAGTGCTTCCCTAAATGCGCTGTTTCTTCGCCGCGGAAAGAAAATCATCCAGTATCGGGCCCGAGTCGAGCAATTCGCTGGCGTCGAAGTGAAACTCGGGGTGCCATTGAAATCCCGTCACATAACATTCTCCACGCATGCGTATGGCTTCGATGATGCCGTCGGTGGAGACTGCTTCGACCACGGAATCCCGCCCCAGCCGTTTGATAGCCTGATGATGAATACTGTTGACGAGGTGGACGGGATTATTTCCATATAACGTCGCCAGGCGGGAATTTTCCTCGATATGCACCTGGTGGCGGTGCCGGTCGTACAGCACCGCATCCACATGGGGAGCAGCATCCGGGCACTCCGTGACGATATCCTGGTACAGGCTTCCGCCCAGCGCCACATTGATGAGCTGCAGGCCGCGGCATATGCCGAGTACGGGTTTTCCCTGCACCACGCACTCCCAGAACAGTTCCATTTCGTAAAGATCGCGCACGCGATCACCGGACCATTCAGGCCGGATAGGGGTTTCTCCATAAGAGATTGGACTGACATCCGCGCCTCCCTGCAGCACCAGGCCGTCTATTTCCTTGACATAATCGCTGATGCGCACGCTGGAACGCTCCACCCCTCCCGATTCTATCGCCGGCAGCATGAATGCCAGCGCACGGCGCCGCATGATCCAGTGCGCGACACTCTGTTCGAGATATTGCAGTGTTTTGTTGCGAAATCCCAGTTCTGCAGGAGGGTTGTGCAGAATGCGCGGCGATAAACCAATGCGTAACGGGCGCGTCATCGTGGTGGCTGGTGTAGTGCTTCGGAAGCTCTCTAGTCAAAAATGCCGGATCGGCGTTGTCCCTCGGCATCTCGTGCCGATGGGTGAACAACGCGCTTGATCATTCGCCGCTGACGTCGATCCTGCTCATTTTTAACGTGCTATTCCGGAGATATTCTGAAAGGTCAACTGCACCGATGTGCGCTATCGCATAGTACACTGTATTGCGGCGTAATCCAAAATCGTCAATTCCCCATCCATAACTCGGCCTGCAGTTGCATGACGTCGCCAAGGTTGTGTTCCCGCGCATAGGTGCGGCGAAACCAGCTTGCGCCATTTCCCGCGGAAAGTATTTTCCGGATCTGTTCCAGCGCCTCCACTGCTCCCAGTTCGCTTGCATGGTCGCCGATGCGGTTCAGCATGGCGGTGATATCTTCCCGGATAGTACGCCGCTCATGCGAGCGCGGGTCGATGAAAATCCCTTCGAGTCCGAAGCGGCAGGCCTGGAACCGGTTGAATGTATATACCAGATAGTCATCCTCTTCCGGCGGAGTGCGCTGCTCCACCATGATATAGCGGGACATGGACTGGATGTAGCAGGCGATGGCGGCTGCAACTTCCACTGTGAGCGGCGTGTCGCATACCCGTACTTCAATCGTCCCGAATTCTGGTTTGGGGCGAATATCCCAATAAAAGTCCTTCATCGATTCCACCACGCCGGTAGCCGTCATTTTGGCAAAAAAGGCTTCGAAGTCGCTCCAGCTCAGGACAAAGGGGGCACGTCCGCTCAAGGGGAACGAAAATACGGAATTAAGCCTCGCCGAGGCGAAGCCCGTGTCGTGTCCCTGCACAAAAGGCGAACTGGCCGATAAGGCGATGAAGTGCGGTATATAGCGCGACAGCATGTGCATCAGATGGAGCGCTTCGTCAGGGCCTGCGCAGCCGACATGCACGTGCTGGCCGAATATGGTGAATTGCTTGGCCAGGTACCCATACAGTTCGGAAAGGTAATGAAAGCGGGGAGCGTCGAAAATCTTCTGCTCGCTCCAGTGCTGAAACGGATGCGTGCCTCCACCCGCTACGGCAACGTTGAGGAAACGCCCCGCATCGGAAACTGTTTTGCGCAGTGCGCTCAGTTCCTCGACCAATGCGGCATATTCCTGTTGTACGGAAGTGTTGATCTCGATCATGCTGCGGGTCATCTCGGGCTTGATATCGCCGGGATGCGTATGCTTTGCCACCCGCCGCAGTATGTCGGGCGCGGAAGAAACCAGGTTATAGTCATTGCAACTGAGCAACTGCAGCTCAAGTTCCACCCCCAGGGTGAGTGGGCGAGAGGACGCGAACGGCATCAGGCTCATGTTTTCTCCTCCGGGGTCTCCCCGGCCGCCTTGAGGGCTTTTTGCATCACGATGGGCCCGGCAATCTCCAGTATCACGATACAACTCATCAGCACGAGCCCCATTCCGGCGCCAAATGCGGGAAACATCGTGCTCGTATCCAGCGTAAGCAGAAGCGCAACGCTGGACATGGGCACGAGCGCAATGCCCAAAGCCACCGTCTGGCGCACGCCAATGCCGCTGTAATGCCCCAGCGCGAGCACGGATAGCAGCTTTGCCGCACTGCGCACGACAATGAGCAGCAAGACCAGCAAACCGTAACGCAAGCCGCTCAGGTCTGCGGCCAGGCCATTTGCGATAAACATCAGCACGACCAGAACAGCGCCGGCTGATCCGAAATGCGGGGGGAAAGAACGCGGCCGCTGGCGCTGGTAACGCGTGATCAAGCCGGCCGCAAGCAGCACCAGGATCGGACTGAGCTTGAGGGTCGACGCCATGATGGTCGCGAAGGCGATCATGCCGAACAGCACGAAGGAAAAGGTTTCCTCGTGCCGGCCCACGTAATGATGAATGCGTTCGAAGGTGACGCCGAACAGCCAGGCCAGCAGGGCCGACCCGCTGATGAGGTAGAGTGGAGCCAATATGGAATGCACCAGATCGGTACCGGTTTCGCCGTGCATGAAGGCTACTGCGATTTTGTACAAAATGACCGCATAAATGCAATTGAGGGCGGTCATCAACAAGAGCCTGTCGGTTACCTGGCCCTGGGCGCGCGACTCGGTCACGATGCGCACCACGATGGCCGGTGAAGTGGCGATGGAGATGGCGGCAACCACAAAGGCGGTGACGGAAGGAATATCAAACCAGACCAGGAACAGCAGCACTGCAAAAAAACTTGCTCCAGCTTCGAGCAGGCTGGTGGCGGCAAGCCAGGGATTAGCCTTGAGCCAGCGAAGATTCACCTTGCTTCCCAGTTCAAATAACAGAATCCCAAGTGCGAGGTCGACCACTAGGCGCCATTCGGCGGCGGGTAATTGGGGGATCAAACCCATCCCGCCTGGACCAAGCAACAAGCCGATGCCTATATAACCGACGATGCGCGGGAGGTTGGCGTAGCGCACCAGCGCCTCGCCGACGAGTACGCCCACCACCAGCGAAAGCGCAAGCCAGAGCGCGGGGCTGACAGAAAGCGGCCAGAGGGGAAGATAGCTGGACCAGGTCATGCCGGGACGAGAGACAATATCGGGAAAGCTGCCGTATTTGCCGCCTCAAGCGTTATTTTCGGATACACCCGGCCCTCCTTGTGGATAAAAGTGAACGTGGCGCCTCGTGCTTGTACTAAAACGAAACTGCTTAAAACAGTGAAACGCGTGGTTGCCCGTGGGTGAGGGTTTTGGCTGAGAACCGTAAATCTGGAGAGACGGCTGAATTATAAACGATGAGGAATGGTTGGGAAGCGTTCATCGGATGTTCCATTACTCCGTGCCCTTGGCCGTGATAGGGAAATAGGGTATTCCGGAAGGATTTTGCCTCAATCGAGAACCCTTCCGCTTCGTGGAAAGATCTTTTGATAACAGGAGCCTAAGTAAAAGTTTTCTTTCAGTCTGGTCTTCCCCGCTTCCCGCAGAGTGAAGTTTGCGGATGGGATTGTGATTGTTGCTTATGAACCAGGGTCAGCATGGGTGCAGGACCAGGATTTCCATGATCCTATGGAGGGAATAGCGATTCGGCGAGTTATTTCCTAAAATGATCTTGCGTTTCGCCTCCGGATATGCAGAGAATAAGTATGGCACTTAAGCGGGTAATCAGCGGATAGCTGGCGGACGATGGGCGCTTTGATTTTTTACACTGCGATCTATTTCCTCGGGTTTCTGGCTGCATATTTGCTGAATCAGCTTACCGGCCGCATCCTGATCCGGAATCGGCGGCTTGCCGGTCTTGTCCTGGTCCTTATGGTCGCGGTCGTTCACGCGTCGAAGATCATCAGCACGCCGCCTCCGCACCATTCCGATATCGGGGCGGGATCTGCCTTGGGTTGGTACGTCATTCTTCCGGTTGCAATCATCATTATCGTCGTGACGTATTTGACCTGGCAGGAGGGGCGGGATGATGACGGGTAGGCATCGCAATCCCCGCCCTTTATCGCAATGTAATATTGGTGAGCCCATGCCTGAAAGCCTTGTTCTACTCATGAACGGGATTCAACCGTCTGCCAACTCGCCTTAGCCATTGTCTTATCGCCCTTGCCGGCCTGGTTACGCGCATCGAGTTGCATTCAAGGAACGCTGCCATCGTTTGCTCCTTTACCGCCATTGCCTGGCGGCAATCGGTATTCTCCGCAAGCAATCTTTCCCGGTCTCGTACCATCGGCATGACGGATTGTATATAGCTTGCCATGGCGTGCAGTTCATCCTTGAATATGGATGAAGGAAGGGAGTCCTGTTTGCTGAAATCCTCGATTGCTCTGGTGTACAAAGCCTCCAGTTCGCCTGCCGCGGCGTGAAGTGCGCATTTGCTCCTGACGGCGGTTGTGACGGCCGCGACACGATCAGCATCATATGCGGAAACGGCCTGAATAATGGATGCAGAATTGAATTGACCCGTGGTTAACCTCGGCGAAAAATTCTGACCCCGCAGTAAATCAAGGTTGTCCAGATCGGCAAGATCAAGGCATGCGTTGGGACTGATTGGTAGAAGCGCACATCCGGAAGCGATCGCTTCGATAGCCGATCGGCCGGATGCAAGAACGATATCGTACTCGGGCAGCACCACCTCCGGCGCGCACGTCTCTCCTTGCGGCAGCCAGAGATCGAGCTTGATGCCCATGGATTCGAAGGCCTTGCAAAGCTGCGAGGCATGCCAGCCGGTGCGGTCGAAGCTTCTCAGGTAGAGCAGCGCAGTCCGGGGTTTTTTCCTCGGCGTGCGGACAAAACGAAACCGGTCGAGATCGACCCAATTAGGAATGGTCATGACTTCCTGATCGGTCAAGCCAAGCGACAAACGGATACGCTCTGAAACCACCGAACACATCCCGACGTAGTACAGAAGCCGTGGATGAACCGGCGGTCTTTCCACCCACGGCAGCGATCCATGGCAATGATAGATGGCCGGCACGCCAGGAAATGCACACAAAGCGCGCATCGTATCCAGATGGTGCTGCCCATGGATGATGTCAGGCTTGAAGGGGGATTCGAAAGGATTGAGAATTGTGGGAACCGACATTCCTTTTAACAGGGTTCCTGCCTCGCCGATTTGCGAACTGCATGCCGCAACTTGATGTCCTCGAGAGACCAGAGCCCGCGCGAGGTCGACCACTACCCACTCGCTACCTCCCAAGGCTGCAAGCGTATTGTTGGTAATGAGTATTTTCATGGATGCTGGCATGGTGAGCAAACTTGAGAAAACGCTGAACAACCATTCGCTGCGTTGCTTTTCGCGCATCCCATCCCGCAAAGCCATCGCCGCGCCACCGAGAGGATTCGTTCAGCGTTGTTTCCTTAATTCATCCGAGTGCAGGCGAAGTCAAATCTCGAATATTTGAACGGCTAGACCGCGAGACACGGCGCAAACATTGTCGAATACCCTTATCCGGATGAATAGCTGTAAGAATTTACAGGTTTGCTGGATCGTCATTCCTCGGGGCTGGGTATGAACCTAAATCCGGCAGTCGACCACTCATTTACGGTCCAGATCCATGATCCGTAAAGACTTTCCACGGTACTTAGGGAAGCGCTGAATAAATCCTCGCTGAGCGCGTTGCTGGTAAAATCGGGATGATCATAAGGCGTGCGACGCAGGTCGTAGCCGGGACTACGATGCCAAGGAGCGCAACGCGGTGAGCACCCGATTTTACTGCAACCCTTATGGGGCGGGGCTTTGCGAGCGGTCTGCCTTGTCAGGCTCCTAGCGAAGGGGATCAACCATTCGCGTCGTCGCCTTTCGCGCATCCCATCCCGCAAAGCCACCGCCGCACCAGCGAGGATTTATTCAGCGCTTCCTTAGCGTTCACTCGCATGGTGAGTCCGCTACAGGGCGGCTACAGGCAGATTGCGCGATTTTTGCGGCACATGGCTGCGTTGCATCGCCCAGTCAGATTCTGGATATGAATCGCATCGACAGATCCACAGCCTTGATATCCTTGGTGAGGCTGCCGATGGAAATGCGGTCCACGCCGGTTTCCGCTACCGCACGAACGTTTTCCAGGGTGATTCCCCCGGATGCTTCCAGTATCGCGGTCTTGCCGGATGCCCGCTTGTTCAGCGCCACTGCTTTTCTCAAGCTTTCGAGATCGAAATTGTCCAGGAGAATCATTTTTGCGCCGGCATGAAGCGCAGCCTGCAAGTCATCCAGTGTTTCCACTTCCACCTGCATGAATAATCCTGGCGATGCAATTTTTTCCACAGCCCGCAACGCCTGCATGATTCCGCCCGCCGCGATGACATGGTTTTCCTTGATGAGTACGCCGTCGTACAACCCCAGGCGATGGTTCGTTCCGCCACCGCACTTCACCGCGTACTTTTGCGCGAGCCGCAATCCGGGCAGGGTTTTTCGGGTATCCACTATGACGACACCAGTTCCATGGACCGCGTTGACATAGTGCGAGGTTTCCGTTGCGACTGCCGACAGCAGTTGAAGAAAGTTCAGCGCGGAACGCTCGCCCGTCAGCAGCGTGCGTGCTTTCCCGGCGATCCGGCAGAGTTCCTGGCCGGGGTTTATGACGGAGCCATCCCCTGCAAACCATTCGATCCGGGTATCGGGCGACAATCCGGCGAAGCATGCATCGAACCACGGAACGCCGCATAATACCGCGTTCTGGCGGCTGATGACACGGGCAGCGGCGATCTCGCCTGCGGGGATCAGTTGTGCGGTGATATCCCCGCGGCTGTCCCAGTCGTGCGCATTTTCGGGGCCGAGGTCTTCCGCTAGCGCCCGAGCCACGTTATCCCTTATTTCGATGGCAAGATCCATCAGCTCTCCCGGTTTGCCGTTAACCCGTTTGTTCGATTGATTGCGTATTCTACCCGAAGAGGATGGCCCGGCCACCGGACGGCGAACCGTATCGCCAATGGATCTTCCCAGCGCAGGCCGACAAGGGTGTCTCCTTGAAATTCCGGTTTTGCTCCCACATATAAAAGCACTCTTTCAACCACCCAAGGAATTCCCATGCGTTTCGACAAGCTGACCACCAAATTCCAGCAGGCGCTGGCCGATGCGCAGAGCATCGCCGTGGGCCAGGACAATCCCTATATTGAACCGCAGCATTTGCTGCTTGCGCTCCTGCAGCAGGAAGACGCCTCAACCACCTCGCTGCTGCAGCGGGCGGGCGCCAATGTTCCTCCATTGCGCGATGCCTTGAAAAGGGCCATAGAACGCTTGCCCAAGGTGGAAGGTACCGGCGGGGAAATCAATGCCTCGCGCGAGCTCGGCAATCTGCTCAACCTTGCCGACAAGGAAGCGCAGAAACGGAACGATCAATTTATCGCATCCGAGATGTTCCTGCTGGCGGCATGCCAGGACAAAGGCGAAACCGGCAACCTGCTGCGGCAGCACGGAGCCAGTCGCGCCGCGCTGGAGCAGGCAATCAGCGCGGTGAGGGGAGGAGAAAATGTGGGCAGTCCCGAAGCCGAGGGCAGCCGTGAAGCGCTGAAGAAATATACGCTGGACCTGACCGAGCGCGCACGCATGGGCAAGCTGGATCCGGTGATCGGGCGGGATGACGAGATTCGCCGCACTGTCCAGGTACTGCAGCGGCGCACCAAGAATAACCCGGTTCTCATCGGCGAGCCCGGCGTGGGCAAGACGGCGATCGTCGAAGGCCTCGCGCAGCGCATCGTCAATGGCGAGGTGCCGGAAACCCTGAAGGACAAGCGCGTGCTGTCGCTCGACATGGCGGCGTTGCTGGCGGGCGCCAAGTACCGTGGGGAGTTCGAGGAACGCCTGAAATCCGTCCTGAAGGAGATTGCCCAGAGTGAAGGCAGCATCATCGTGTTCATTGACGAGCTTCATACCATGGTGGGGGCTGGCAAGGCGGAAGGGGCGATAGATGCGGGCAATATGCTCAAGCCCGCGCTGGCGCGCGGAGAGCTGCATTGCGTGGGCGCCACCACCTTGAATGAATATCGCAAATACATCGAGAAAGACGCGGCGCTGGAGCGGCGATTCCAGAAGGTGCTGGTGGAGGAGCCCACAGTGGAAGCGACTATCGCCATCCTGCGCGGGCTGCAGGAAAAATACGAGGTGCACCACGGCGTCGATATCACGGATCCCGCCATCGTCGCCGCGGCCGAACTTTCCCATCGCTACATCACCGATCGTTTTCTGCCGGACAAGGCTATCGACCTCATCGATGAAGCGGCGGCCCGCATCCGCATGGAAATCGATTCCAAGCCTGAGTCGATGGACAGGCTGGACCGGCGCCTTATCCAGCTCAAGATCGAGCGCGAGGCCGTCAGGAAGGAAAAAGACGAGGCTTCCCAGAAACGCCTGAGCCTGCTGGAAGATGAAATCGCGAAACTGGAGCGCGAGTATGCCGATCTCGAAGAGATCTGGAAGGCCGAGAAGTCGCTGGTGCAAGGCTCCCAGCATATCAAGGAAGAGATGGAAAAGGTCAGGCTGGAGATAGAAGCGGCAACGCGCAAGGGAGACTGGCAAAAGGTTTCGGAATTGCAGTACGGACGCCTTCCGCAACTGGAGGCGCAATTGCAATCGCAACTCAACAACCAGCAGCGCGAAGAGCAAGCGGCGGAATCCGATGCGCCCGGCAACAGGCCGAAGCTGCTGCGCACCCAGGTGGGGGCGGAAGAGATCGCCGAGGTGGTATCGCGCGCGACCGGCATTCCGGTCTCCAAGATGATGCAGGGCGAACGGGAAAAGCTGCTGCACATGGAGGAGAAACTGCATGAACGGGTCGTGGGCCAGGATGAGGCCGTTCGGCTGGTGTCCGATGCGATCCGCCGCTCGCGCGCGGGACTGGCCGACCCTAACCGGCCTTATGGCTCGTTTCTGTTTCTGGGTCCCACGGGGGTGGGCAAGACCGAATTGTGCAAGGCACTGGCCGGTTTCCTGTTCGATGCCGAAGATCATCTCATCCGTATCGACATGTCCGAGTTCATGGAGAAACATTCCGTTGCCCGATTGATCGGTGCACCTCCGGGCTATGTAGGATACGAGGAAGGCGGTTATCTGACCGAAGCGGTTCGGCGGAAACCGTACGCGGTGATTCTGCTGGATGAAGTCGAAAAAGCGCATCCCGACGTATTCAATGTTCTGCTTCAGGTGCTCGACGACGGTCGCATGACGGATGGGCAAGGCCGCACGGTGGATTTCAAGAACACGGTGATCGTAATGACCTCGAATCTCGGCTCGCAGATGATCCAGCAAATGGCGGGGGATGATTACCAGGTCATCAAACTGGCGGTGATGGGTGAGGTGAAAGCCTATTTCCGGCCCGAGTTCATCAATCGCATCGATGAGGTGGTGGTGTTCCATGCACTGGACGAGAAGCATATCAAATCCATAGCGCGGATCCAGCTACAGCAACTGGAGGCGCGGCTGGCAAAGCTCCAGATGAATCTCCAGGTATCGGATGCGGCGTTGGCGGAATTGGCGCAAGCGGGGTTCGACCCGGTTTTCGGGGCGCGCCCGTTGAAACGCGCGATCCAGACGCAGATCGAGAACCCTCTGGCCAAGGAAATATTGGAAGGCCGCTTCGCAGCCAAGGAGAATATCACGGTGGATTGTAAAAACGGAGTGATGTTATTTGCGAAATCGTAGCAAGACAGCATTGCCTTGCTCCACCTTGCACTAATCAATCCGCTCCACAGTCTCGAGAGGGCCGGGCGGCGCGCGCAAGGTGTCGCTGCCCGGACTGACGCGCAATCCCACGACCAGGTGATTGTTCATCGTTTCATTACCGATGCCGTGCATTGCAGAGAGAAGTCCCGGTCCGCTCGTCCTTGTTCCTCCGCCAGCTCTCGATTTTTTGCTGTCGAAGGGCGCGGGGGTGTGCATCCCCAATCGGGAATTATATTGAGAGGCGCGAGATTCAGGTAAAATGGCGTTTTTTTTAAGGGTACTGTCATGCATGGTGCCGTAATCAGAGGAAGCCTGGTTGCCATTGTCACGCCCATGCATGAGGGGGGTGAGCTGGACCTGGAACGTTTCCACGCGCTGATCGATTTTCACGTGACGGAGGGAACGGACGGTATCGTAGTCGTCGGCACCACTGGCGAATCTCCCACCGTGGATTTTGATGAGCATCACCTGTTGATCCGGACGGCGGTGGAACGGGTTGCGGGACGCATTCCGGTTATTGCGGGAACCGGCGCGAATTCGACGAGGGAAGCGATCGACTTGTCCCTGTACGCCAGGGATGCGGGCGCGGATGCGAGCCTGTCGGTCGTGCCCTACTATAACAAGCCCACCCAGGAGGGTTTGTACCGGCATTTCAGAGCGATCGCGGAAGCGGTGGATATTCCCCAGATTTTATACAATGTTCCCGGCCGCACCGTGGCTGACATAAGCAACGAGACGGTGCTGCGCCTCGCTCAAATTCCCAATATTGTCGGCATCAAGGATGCCACCGGGGATATGGGGCGAGGTTTTGATCTGTTATGCCGTGCCCCTGAGGGGTTTTCGGTTTATAGCGGAGATGACGCGAGCGGACTCGCGTTGCTGCTGCTCGGGGCGGATGGGGTGATTTCGGTTACCGCCAATGTCGCTCCGCGGCTCATGCATGAAATGTGCCTTGCCGCATTTGCGGGCGATCTCGGCCAGGCGCGCTCCCTGAACGGGAAGCTGCTTAAACTGCATCAGGATCTGTTTATTGAGGCCAATCCCATCCCGGTGAAATGGGCGGTGGCGCAGATGGGGCTGATTGGGCCGGCCCTGCGGCTGCCCCTGACGCCATTATCCGATCGAAACGGACAGATTGTCCGGGATGCGATATCCCACGCAGGCATAGCAATACAATGATATAAATGGAAGCACATATTCCGTTGTTCGCAATCCATCTGAGCAAGCTTCCCCGAGGACCATCCACCTGGCCTCGTCCATGGAAACCAGCATCGGCATCCGTTCGAATCCGTTCAGTCGGCGGCTGGCACCAATCCTGCAGAGTTGGCTGGCTCCTTCGTGTTGGGCGGTCATGATTAGAGGGAGCCGGTGTTGCATATGAAATGGCGGATTGTGGTTGCAGTATGCCTGGTGGCAAGCATGGCAGGATGCAACCTGTTGCCGGAAGGCAAGAAAATCGATTATAAATCGGCGGGAAAGCTCCCTCCGCTGGAAGTGCCGCCGGACTTGACCACGCCGGGCAGCGACGAGCGCTATGTCGTTCCGGATATCAATCCGACAGGAAGCGCTACTTTTTCTGCCTACAGCAAGGAGCGTAACAAGCAGCCGGGATCGGGCGGCAGTTCCATTCTGCCGACACTGGATGATTCCGGCGTGCGCATGGAGCGCTCCGGCACGCAGCGCTGGCTGGTGGTGAAAGGCGAGCCGGAAGAGATATGGCCGGTGGTGAAGGAATTCTGGCACGACCTGGGTTTTCTTATCAAAATCGAGATGCCCGAAGCCGGGGTGATGGAGACGGATTGGGCGGAAAACCGGGCAAAGATTCCACAGGATCTGATTCGCAGTGCGCTTTCCAAAGTTCTTGATACACTTTATTCAAGCGCGGAGCGGGACAAGTTTCGCACCCGCCTGGAGCGCGGGGAGGACGGCGTTACCGAGATTTACATCAGTCATCGCGGCATGGATGAAGTGCTGGAAGCCAATATGCGCACGATCTGGCAGCCTCGTCCTCCGGATCCTGAGCTGGAAGCCGAGATGCTCTCCCGTCTGATGATGCGATTCGGCGTGGCGGAGGAGCGTGCCAGGGCGATGGTGGGCAGTTCCGCCAACACGGAGCGGGCACGCATGAATCGTGAAAAGGGTGGCGTGCTGACGGTAAACGAGGCGTTCGATCGCGCCTGGCGGCGCGTTGGGCTGGCGCTGGACCGCGTTGGGTTCACGGTGGAGGATCGCGACCGTTCGCAGGGAATTTACTTCGTCCGATATATCAACCCGGATGCGGATAACAAGACGGGTGGCGGCTTGCTTTCAAAATTGCTATTCTGGCGAGACGAGAATGCCGATTCGGCGGATCAGTATCGTATCCAGTTAAGCGAGGCCGGTGCGGCGGCCACAGAGGTCAAAGTACTCAATAAGGACGGTGAGGCCGAGAAATCCAGCACTTCGAGCCGGATACTGGGCTTGCTGTACGAGCAACTGAAGTAATCCGGCACCGGTAAGGCAGAGTAATACCGATAGGCAGGGAAGGTCAGGCTGGATCAATACCGGGATGAGCAATCGGCTGTCTATCGCACTGGCGACATACAATGGCGAGCGTTATCTTGGGGAGCAGTTGGAGAGCCTGCTTCGTCAGACGCGGCTGC
>MKVR01000025.1 GCA_001899235.1 Nitrosospira sp. 56-18 | reverse complement strand
GCGCAGGCGAATTTTCCGAGCGTACCGAAGGAGACCTACAAAGCGCTGAATCTGGAACAGAGCGCATCGCCCAAGCAACTGCACGAAGCGGTGACCAAGCGCTACAAGGACCCTGAGCAAGGAGCGGGGAGAGGGACGCTGGCCAAATACTGGGAGCCGATACCCATGAGCATGTATTTTGACCCGGCCTCCTACTACAAGCCGCCGACCTCCATGAAGGAAGTGGCCGAGCGGCAGGAATGCGTCAAATGCCACACGGACGAATCGCCGATATGGGTGAATGCCTGGAAGAAGAGCACGCACGCCAACCTGGACAAGGTCAGGAACCTAAAGCCCAGCGACCCCACCTACTACAAGAAAGCCAAGCTGGAAGACGTCGAGAAGAACCTGCGCTCCATGGGGCGGCTGGGAGCCAATGAAAAGCTCAAGGAAGTCGGCTGCATCGACTGTCACGTCGACATCAACACCAAGAAGAAAGCCGACCACATGAAGGACCTGCGCATGCCCACGGCGGACGTATGCGGCACCTGCCACCTTCAGGAATTTGCCGAGCGCGAATCCGAGCGCGACACCCTCATCTGGCCCAACAAGCAATGGCCGCAAGGGCGCCCCTCGCACGCACTGGACTGGAAAGCCAACGTTGAAGTTGCCGTATTTGCCGCCATGCCCCAGCGCGAGATTGCCGAAGGCTGCAGCATGTGCCACACCAACCAGAACAAATGCGACTCCTGCCACACCCGTCACGAATTCTCCGTAGCCGAATCGCGCAAGCCCGAAGCGTGCGCCACCTGCCACAGCGGCGTGGACCACAACAACTGGGAAGCGTACTCCATGAGCAAGCACGGCAAGATCGTCTCCATGATGGGCGACAAATGGAACTGGGAAGCGCCGCTCAAGGACGCCTACAGCAAAGGCGGACAGACCGCCCCCACCTGTGCTGGCTGCCACTTTGAATACGAAGGCAAATACAGCCACAACGTCGTGAGGAAGATCCGCTGGGCCAACTACCCGGCTGTTCCCGGCATTGCCGAGAACATCAACAGCGAATGGTCCGAAGCACGGCTGGACTCCTGGGTCAAGACCTGCACCCAGTGCCACAGCGAGCGTTTTGCCCGCTCCTACCTGGAATTCATGGACAAGGGCACCCTGCACGGCATCGCCAAATTCAAGGAAGCGCACGGTGTAGCCGAGAAGCTCTACAAGGAAGGACTGCTCACCGGACAGAAGACCAACCGGCCGCTGCCGCTGCCGCCTGACAAGGAAATGTTCGCAGGCTTCACCCAGCTCTACTGGTCCAAGGACAACAACCCTGCCGCCATCGAACTCAAGGTGCTGGAAATGGGAGAAAACGACCTGCCCAAGCTGCACGTAGGACTGGCGCACGTCAACCCGGGCGGCTGGACCTACACCGAAGGCTGGGGCCCCATGAACCGCGCCTACGTCGAAGTCATGGACGAGAACACCAAGATCCGTGAAATGGCCGCCCTGCAGGCCCGGGTAGCCAAGATGGAAAAAGGCCGCACCAGCTTCCTCGACCTCGATGGCAACAGCGAGAAACTCTCCCTGGGCGGCCTGGGCGGGGGCATGCTGCTGGCTGGCACCCTGGCCCTGGCGGGATGGCGCCGGCGCGAAAGAAGCGAGCGCCAGTAAAGCTTGGCCATCTCCACCGGCACCCCCTCCCCGAGCGCTGACCGAAACCCGGCGCGCCCGGGGAACAAACTCCTCCCGTCACTGGGCATCCTCCTGGTGGCGGGAGGCGTGTTTTTGCTTGCCTGGTTTGCCTGGCTCTGGTTCAACCCCCCGCCCGCCCCCTACCGCTACCAACTGGTGCAGGAAGGCAATGCCGACACCTTCAGCCAGCTGGGACTGGAAGCCTGGCCCGGCCTTGCCATCGCCCAGTACGAAATCCGCACCGAAGGCGTGGACCAGCCTTTAGCCATCCTCCACACCGCGCGCCAGGGCGCCACCCCGCCTGTCATGCTCGACTGGGAAAACCGCACCAGCGAACTGCTCCTGTCCACCGACAGCAAGCTCTCCGAACTCATCACTTTGGCTGCCGCCATCGGCAAGCACGCCCCCAGGGACGCCCTCATCCTCGGCTGGTGGGACACCTCCCGCCAGATCCGCCTCCTGGCCGGACGCGACACCCTGTTCACCTCCCACCTGGGCGAACCCCTCATCATCCCCGCCCACTGGCAAAACCGCGGCGACAGCATCCGCCGATACGAAGACAGCTTCTGGGGTGCGGCCCCCGACGCGCAACAGCAGCGCCAGTTCCAGCGCTTTGCCGACGCCCTGCTGGCTGCCCCCGAAAAAGGCGCCGCACAGCTGCGCGAACTCGCGGGTGAACGCGAAGCCTACCTCGTCATCCACGTCACCGACCTCTACAAGCTGGGGCTGTTGCGGCCCCAGCAATTCGACATCACCTACAAGAACTTCCCCATGGAAGGCAACATGCACGGCCTCATCGGCTACCTCAAGAACTGGATGCAGGGCAACGGCTTTCACACCTACACCCTGCAATCCATCTCCGACAAGATGGTGCGCGGCTACTTCCTGCGCGACGACCAGAGCAGCCAGACCCTGATCGCCCAGATGCTGCCCTTCACCGAAACCATGCCCCTGGAACTGACCGCCCTGCAGCTCATCTACCAGCAAGGCGGCTACTGGGTCTACCAGATCCCCGGGGCCAGGCCTGCAGCTGATGCAGCCAGTGCACCCCCTGCAACCCCTGCCCAGGCCGCGCCTGAAAGCTGAACCCCTGGCAAGGCTTGATCCCTGGCAAACCTCCCCTGCTGCAGGACGCACCCCCATGCAGCACCCCTTGTGCCCGACCGCAAGATATGCGCTGCCGGGATGACAAGCGGCTTTGGCGGACGCGGTACCATGGTACCAGAAAGAGTGATGGTACTGGTGCTACCCGTTTGGATAAACCAGCGATACAGTATGGGAATAAAAAGCAGCCCTATAATAAATAAAAAGCAATCCCATATCGACGGATCCCCCGGAATAAAAAAGGAGAAACCATGCGCCCCCTGACATTTGCACTTGCCGCGGCAGCCATGCTGGCGGTATTCGCGGGCAGTGCCACCGCCCAATCATTCGAAGGCCGCAAGAAATGCAGTTCCTGTCACAAGAGCCAGGCGCAATCCTGGGGCGAGACCGCCCACGCCAAGGCCATGGACTCGCTCAAGCCCAACACCAAGGCTGAAGCCAAGAAGAAAGCCAAGCTCGATCCCAAGAAAGACTACACCAAGGACAAGGACTGCGTGGGCTGCCACGTGGACGGCTGGGGCAAGGAAGGCGGCTACACCATCGAGGACCCCAGCAAATTCACCACTGGCGTAGGCTGCGAATCCTGCCACGGCCCCGGCTCCAAGTATCGCGGCATGCACCGCAAGGCGGGGGCGGCGTATGAAAAATCCAAGAAGACCGCCCCGCGCCAGAGCCTGGCCGATGCCGGGCAGGACTTCAAGTTCGAGGAATCCTGCAACGCCTGCCACCTGAACTACAAGGGCTCGCCGTGGAAGGGAGCCAAGGAACCCTACACCCCGTTCACCCCTGAAGTGGACAAGAAATACACCTTCGACTTCGACAAATACGTCAAGGACACCAAGGCCATGCACGAGCACTACAAACTGGACGGCACCTTCGAGGGCGATCCCAAGTTCAAGTACCATGACGACTTCCAGTCCAAGGCCAAAGTCGGCGAAAAATCGGGCACGGAAGACTGATGGCCGGGGCGCGCACAGGCACCCTGCTTGGGGGTGTATTACTGGGGATCGTCATGGTGGCGGTGGTATTCGGCGGCGAGGCCGCCGTCTCCACCACTGAATTCTGCACCAGCTGCCATTCGATGTCCTATCCGGCCGAAGAGCTCAAGAGCTCCTCCCACTATGGAGCGCTGGGTGCCAATCCCGGGTGCAAGGACTGCCACATCCCGCAGGGGTTCAAGAACTTCCACCTGGCTGTGGCCACGCACGTGGTCGATGGTGCGCGCGAGCTGTACCTGGAATATGCCAATGACTACTCCACCTTGGAGAAATTCAACGAGCGCAGGCTCATCATGGCGCACGATGCGCGCATGAACCTCAAGAAATGGGACAGCAGGACCTGCCGCGAGTGCCACAAGAACCCGCAGCCGCCGGGGGGCGATGCCAAGGCGGCGCACAAGAAGATGGAAACCGAGGGTGCGACCTGCATCGACTGCCACCAGAACCTGGTGCACAAGGAAGTGGCCGAGACCGACCTCAATGCCAGCCTCAAGGAAGGCAAAATGGTCCTGAAACCCGAGAAAAAAGATAAGGACGACGACGAAGAGGAGGAGG
>MKVR01000024.1:35045-83190 GCA_001899235.1 Nitrosospira sp. 56-18 | reverse complement strand
ATTCTAAGTCTGAGAGCAAAACATCTTACGCTATCCTGGGACCCCGATATTCGGGAACGCTCAGCGCTATGGTCAAGGAGTTGCCAGGTCACGAAAAAGAATGCAACGATGGCAATGACAGGGATGGATCTTTATATAAAGGTGGCCAAAACCTCGCCGATCTGAAGGGTGCTACGTTTTATTCATACTGGCCGACAGTTAATGACAATTTCATACGGGATTGCATGCCTGATTACATCCCAAGCCGGAAAGAAAATACCGTGGAAGACCTTTTTAAAAGGGAAGGCATAGGGTTTATCAGAACGATTAGCGCGGATGCTTTCCTTGCGGAACAGCTTATCAATGAACTGAAGCAGCGTGGAGTTAATATCCTCTCCGAGGAGGAGGACGATAAATCGTGCAAGCCCACGATCGCCTTGATTTCAGAGTGGGATACGATCTACGGGCGCACACTGCCACGAATTTTTGCTGCCGTGGCGAAAAATATGAAGAGGAATAGTGAAAAGCCGATTACAGACGGGTTGGATGCCGACATAAATAAGCTGCGGCGGGACGAATGGCCTAAACGGATCGTGCGGTATTCGTATCTCGCGGGACTCGACGGCGAGCTTCCTCCAAAAAAAGACAGTGATGAGGCGATTAAAACAAAAGACAAAAAAAGCGCCGGTAGCAAAGATCCCACTGTCCGGCAAGCCATGGAAAAAGCGGCCGAAGGCCGGGATCAACTGGATTATCTGCAGAGAATGGTGGTGGATCTCAAGATGATGGAGGATGGCTTCAACAACGACGCCGAGGATTGCGACCACAACCCCAAATCCTTCTACAATAAACTATTGGAGAAGAAAAGAGGCTTCAAGGCTATCGGCGTGCTTGGCAATGATGTATACGACAAGCTGCTGATACTGCAAGCCCTGAAGAAAGAATTCCCGCAAGCCATCTTTTTTACCATTGATCTGGATGCCAGGTTGCTGCACCCTCAAAAACGCGAGTGGACACGCAATCTGATCGTTGCATCGAATTTTGGTTTACAACTCCACCCCAATCTCCAAAGCACTATTCCCCCATTTCGCGATAATTCCCAGACGGCTCTTTTTTACTCGGTTTTCCAGGCGTTGGGGCATCTGAAACGCATTGAGACGCCTGTTGAAAAGGCGACGCATCTGGAACTTGCGGGTAGTTGGCCGGATTGCTCTACTCCGAGTGACGGCTGTTTTTCCGCCAAGACAAAGCCAAAATTGTACGAGATCGGGAGAGATACAGCTGTCGATATTAGCCCGGACTTGCCATCTTCAAAGGAGTTCAAGAGTATTCATACAGTGCGTCCGGACGTGAATGAAGAAGGAGTGAGGCCTCCGGTCGGGGTGGAAACCATTATCTGGGCATTTATCGCACTTATCTCGCTTGTCTTCTGCCTTATATTCATAAGTGACGGTGTCAAGAAATTCATCATGCAAAATCGCCTCGAAAATCCTCTAAAAAACCCTCTTAAAAACCCTTTCACCAGCGATGTCTACGTTGTATTAGCCATTCTTGTGATGTTGGTTGGCCTCGAACTGTGGGCAAGAAGATCGGATGGGGCAAAAGGTGAACCGCTTGTACTGACCCAGGGAGTCAGCGTATGGCCGGCGATAGCAATTCAGGTGCTGGCTATTGGCCTTTGCATCTGTTTTTACCTCCATTCGCGCCATCTGCTGAACGAGCATGACAAAAAATTAAGCGATAAGTTTGGTCTGCCATCACGTGCTGAAACAACTACTCGAGCAAATCAGGCTGATAGCAGGACAATTCCTGCATACTGTAAGTATTTCTGGAATCGCTGCTTTTCCATACCCCGATGGCATGAAACAGAGGATGAAACCCATGCAGACAAGAAACCTGCTCCATCGCGTCCTTCCAAAACACAGCGTCAAGCCAGAGACGAAACCGATATTACGGAGCTCTGGAAGGAATACAGGGAGCGCAGAGGATTAGGATATAGCTTGTTTAGAATCCTTCCCCAGCTTTTCTTTTTTTCCCTCTTCGTGGTGGTGCTGTATCTAAAAATTGGTTTTCCACTGGCGCCTTGTCGGGGAGATGTCTGTTTCCAGATATACTGGGGAACAGCATTGTTGAGCTGGTTATTCATGCTCCTGTTGCTGCTGTATGTGATCGATACTACCAGGCTATGCCGGCGCTTCATCAACATTCTATGCGAAAAAAAATTTCCGTGGCCCGAGAATGCGAAGATAAAAAATGAATTCCGCTATCCGGCCGTTGACACGAAATATCTAAACGAGTTGTGCTGCATCGACCTGATCGCCAAGTTGACCGCAGTCGTCAGTAAGCTGCTCTTTTTTCCCTTTATTATTCTCTTCCTGTTGGTTGCCGCCCGGCATTCCTATATTGACAACTTCGATTGGCCAATCTGGCTTGCCGTCATTTATGGGTTTATTGCCGCCTATGCAGTGGGGGTCGTCATAGCGCTACGTGTAACGGCGGAAAAAGCAAGGAGAGGAGCCATTGAGCAGCTTGAGGGGAGACTCGACGCTACTTCTCCCCACCGGTTCAGCTGGCCGAGCAGAGACGAGCGGAAACGGCAGATCGAAGAGGTAATACAGACGATCAGGAATAATCATGAAGGTGCCTTCCAGCCATTCTACCAATACCCCATATTAGGGGCGCTCGCCGTACCAGCGGGTGGAACGGGCATTTTGTATCTGATCGATTATCTGGTACAGTCGGTTTAAGGCTGGCGATAGCTGGTGTGGCTGCAAAGCAGATGGATCGATATGTGCCAGGGCCACGTGAAGCTGTTCAATAATATTACTGCTATATGCGCTCGACCGTAGCGCCAGGGCATTCTCGCTAAAGTTCAGTAAAAACGGAATTCCATCTCTAATCTTTACAATGTGCTGGCTGGCCTCGACAGGAGGCGCGATAAGTAACCTGACGAGACGCCTCTGACGCATCGGATGTCAGGAGACCGCCTTTACGCGTCAACCTGCACATTTTTAGGAGCCAAGCGCGTCATTCATTGTTATTTTTGATTGTCGCGATGATCAAAATATCGAGGTAACGAGGAAGCCCGGCCGGGAACCTCTCCGCAATTTTGGATTGCTCATGCATTCCTTCCTGCGTACAATTGCTGCCCACAGCGTGGCAAGTCGGTTTAAAGCAACACGCAAATTCGATATGCATCATTCGGGGTGTAGCTCAGCCTGGTAGAGTACTGCGTTCGGGACGCAGGAGTCGGAGGTTCGAATCCTCTCACCCCGACCAATTCCGATCTGCTCCGGCCCGAGACGGGCCTGGAGGGAATGATGGACAAACATGGGTAGGCTGCTGTTTTTCGCTCTTATAGCTGTGCTCGTTTTCTGGGCGCTGCGAACCTACGTTCGTGGGGTTAAAAAGCGGCAGGAAGCGCAGCAGCACACTCTTTCCGTTGAGGGAGAGGATATGGTGCGATGCGTCCATTGCGGCGTGCATCTGCCCAGAAGCGAGAGCGTGATGGCCGGTGGCGAGATCTTCTGCAGCGACGAGCATCGCCGCCTGCATGCAGGACAATAGTATGCGTGGACTGCATGTGTAAACGGTGATTGCGTGAATCGGCTTCAGTTAGCTGTGCGTAGCCGGACTAAATGAAGCCGGGCGAGGCAGACAAGATGGTCAATGAAGGCGCAATTTATGGCGATGCGGATAGCTGGCTGAACAGCATACGCTTCATTCCTTCCCCGAATTGCGACGAACGGCCACCCGGCTGTTCTGTAAGCCTGCTGGTCATCCACAGCATCAGCCTTCCGCCCGGCGAGTTCGGCGGCAATGGCGTGATCGAGCTATTCACCAACCGGCTGGATCATGATGAGCATCCCTATTACCGGAATCTCCGGGATCTCAAGGTTTCCGCGCATTTCTTCATTCGGCGGGACGGAGAAACCATTCAATTCGTACCGTGCGAAAAACGGGCCTGGCATGCAGGGGTCTCCTCCTGGCAGGGCAGGGACCGCTGCAACGACTATTCCATCGGGATAGAGCTCGAGGGCGGCGATACCCAGCCCTTTACCGGCGCGCAATACGAGGCATTGATTTCCTTGACTACGACGCTGCATAAAACCTACCCCATTACGGATATCGCCGGGCATGCCGATATCGCGCCCGGACGCAAGACCGACCCCGGCCCCTGTTTTGATTGGGAGCGCTACCGTAAGGGGTGTGCTCACCCCGCTTGACGCCGGTTGCTTCGCGGAAATTCGGGAAGCCTCGGGAGGACTGGGGAAGAAGCAATCCTTGCATCACTAATTGAGCAAACCCGTTTCCTCACTGCTGGCAAAGCCTGGGTTCTAGCGCCCTCGTGCCCGGGCCTTTCAAGTCTCCGCATAAGTGGTGTCAGTTTTCGTCGTCATTATTCTCATGATCATGGCTTTCGTCATCGCAACAGGCGTCGATACTCTGGGCACTGCAAGATTCGTCATGGTGCTTGTCGCAACATCCCCTACGGCAATCCTCACAATTTTTGCTCCCGCAATCGCTCCAGATTGTGTAGGCTATGACATCGAGAGTTTTCACAGGGGTCTCTGGATCGTCGCTCGTGATGACCAGTTCGCAGCACTTGGGGTACTTTTCCGTCGCCTTGTAGCGAATCAAGACGCTCAGGCACGAGCCAGGCACTAGTGTTGCCGGGAAGGGGTTATTGATTAGCTTCCAGTGCCTGCTTTTGCGTTTGAATGCAACGCTCGTAACGTTCAGCTTGCAGTCGCCCACATTGCAGAGGGAGAGGGTGCGCTCGCCGAGGCAGCATGCCTTCACGCCACCGATGCATGTAGAACCCGTGATGGTGAGTTTTCCGGAAGGCGCGTTTCCCGAGATTGCGACCATCTTTGCACCTGCCGGATCGTCGCTTATGATCGTGATCACACCTGCTTTTGGGCCGAAGCTAGCCGGTTCGAACCGGATAGGCACCAGCAGAGAGCCGCCAGCCGCTATGACGATTGGATACGCCAGAACGCTGGGGGCAAGGAACTCGGCGGAAGAGGAAGTGATGCTGATTATCGTCAGCGTGCAACGACCGCTATTGCTCAATGTCATCATCTGATCCGCAAAGAATCCGATGCAGGCATTGCCAAAATTGCCTGCATTCGCAATTATCGCAACCAGCCTTGGCGCCCCTGCTGTTCCCGATACTTCCACAAATTTCGGACCGTTTGGATCGTTGCTGAACACGGTAACAGTTTCCGCCTTTGGACCGAGACTGTCCGGTTGGAATCGGATCGGTACTTCAATGGCGTTTCCTGCCTCTATGGTGATGGGATATGACAATACGCTTGGAACGAGGAACTCGGTGGAAGAGGAGGTGATATTGGATATGCTAAGCATGTTGCCGCCGCTGTTGCTCAAAGCCAAATCCATATCCTTGAAGGCCCCGCTGCATACCTCGCCAAAGTTGCCGCTATCCGCGATTACCGTGACCAGTCTCGGCAGAATAGTTTCAATTATCGAACGCAGGTCTGGCATCACACCGATGTTGCCAGGCACACCTCCGCCTTGAGCCGTACCTGTAGCTGGATTCGATAACAGTGCACGCATCTGAAGGGGCGGCAGCGGACTACCCATGTTTGCCTTGTACACGCCCTGGACAATGAGCGCAGCGCCCGAAATGATAGGCGACGCCGAACTGGTGCCATTAAACCCGCTGGTATACGTCTTGTTGTTATCACCACCGCCATTGTCGAGATCGCCATAACCTGCGGTTACGACATTTTCACCCCAGGCGTAACAGTCGACGCGGCTGCCGAAATTCGAGAAATTTGCGCGATTGTGAGGCAAAGGTGAAAGAGCGGCGCCCACCACAATCGCGCCCGATTCCCTGAAATCGGCGTTTCCCCGGTTAAGTACGAAGTTGCCGCCTCCATCTGTATAGCTGTCCAGATCAAAAGACCCATTTCCCCCCGCTTCCACTACAACGACTCCGAGAGCCACGGCGAGCCGTATCGCGTCGAAATCCGCGGCATCGGTTTCAGTAGGTAAAAGACCTTTCTGAATCTCCAGCAATAATACGTCACCGATCTGCAATGTCGGCAAGGCCCCTGCGATCGCGTCAGCTACGTTTCCTGATGAGTTGCTGCCGGTATCCCAGTGACTTGTCACATTGACCGATGATACCGATGGCGCGATTCCGACCACGCCGATTGTGTTATCGTCAGCAATAACTTCGCCCAGCACTGCGGTTCCGTGATTACCGACATACCCATCCACGCCGTCACGGTTATCGCCGTACAGAAGCGTGGGTGATTTGCTTGCAAAATCTTCGTGATTCAAAAACCAGCCTTGTTCTAGATCAACAAATCCGACACCCGCGCCTTCGCCGTTCGGTTGAGTCCAGGCCCAACGCGCATCTATTCCGATGGGGGCTGCGTCCTGGTAGTTCTGGTTGGCATTATAAGGATCGTCTGCCGGGTTGACCGCGGGATCGGTAGCCTCCAACTCGCGATATGCCACCTCCACTTCATCGAGGGCACTGAAACGTTTTACGATCTCTTCCGATTTTTCAGGACAATGGCGGACATTGAGTTTCCAGTATGAAGTGAGGCTATGTAAGGGCGGCAGTTCGGTCTGGGCTGCCTGTTTTTCAAGCTCAAGTATCTTTTCCGGCGCCAACGCACGTATCACTGGCCGTGTTTCCTTGATTTCGTACAAATCCAGCAGTTTCTCCATGCCATGCAATTTGCACTCTGCGGCAAACGATCGTAAGGATTGCATCGACCCGCTCGCAGGAGTGGCTTCCTGTGCAAGTCGAACGACGATAAAACCGCTATAGCGAGGGGGGTGGACTTTTCCTGTTTCCATGCCAGTCTCCTTTAGTGACCCTGAAAATCCAGTGGAACGAAAACGCTGAAGAACTCATACCACCTTAGATCATCAATATGAATTGTCAACCAGGCGATCCTAAAAAGTAACCGACGGAATGTAATTAACCTGTTCCGCTAACAGCTGCAAAACCGCAGTAGAATTCCTGGAAAAAGGAGTGAACAGGGGCAAGGGGAGAGCGAGCAGATCGACGCCTGCTGGATAGTCAAATTACATTGCGCTGCTAAAAACGCGGGTCAGGCGGCAGCGTTTCTCCTGAGACAGCCGCAACCCTGCGGCGCTTAGGGAAGCAAATTCAGTGAATCCGACACATGGAGTTTGATGAGGCGTTGAGGAAAGTGTGCCGGAAGAGCCTGGCCGGGAGGCAAGGCTGTTTCAGGAAGAAGCGGCCCGGCTGACCGCTTGCGAATTCAGGCGTGCGAGCCTTACCCCTTACCTTGAACCGGAGCGCACGCTTCGTGGGGCTGGGCCAGCTGCTGGCGCTTCCTGCGCCATCAGGTAATCTTCGTAATTGCCTTTGTAATCGATGATTCCGTCCGGTTTCATTTCCACGATGCGGTTTGCAAGCGAAGAGACAAATTCCCGGTCGTGCGAAACGAAAATCAGGGTACCCGTGTATTTTTCCAGCGCGCTGTTCAGGGACTCGATGGACTCCATGTCGAGGTGGTTGGTAGGTTCATCCATGAGCAGCACGTTGTTTCTTTGCAGCATGAGCTTCCCGAACAGCATGCGTCCTTCCTCCCCGCCGGAGATGACGCGCACGGATTTCTTCACCTCGTCGCCGGAAAAAAGCAGCCGGCCAAGCACGCTGCGCACCGCCTGATCATCGTCGTGTTCGCGCCGCCATTGCGCCATCCAGTCCGTCAGGGACAGGTCCTGCCGGAAATCGGCCGCGTGATCCTGGGCAAAGTAGCCGTGCCGCGCTTTTTCCGCCCACTTCACCTCTCCCGCGTCGAGTGGCAAATCGCCGGCCAGGCAGCGCAAAAGCGTGGTTTTGCCAATGCCGTTGGGGCCGATGATGGCGATTTTCTCTCCGGCTTCCACATTGAGGCTGAATTTTTGCAGCAGCGGTCTTTCCATGCCGGGAAAGCGCTTGCTGATGCTTTGCACCGACACCGCCAGACGATGCAGCTTTTCGCGCTCATCCATATCGATGCGGATATAGGGATATTGCCGGCTGGAAGGCTTGACATCCTCGAGTTTGATTTTTTCGATCTGGCGCGCGCGGCTGGTCGCCTGGCGCGCCTTGGAGGCGTTGGCGGAGAAACGGCTGACAAAGGATTGCAACTCCGCGATCTGGGTTTTCTTTTTGGCGTTATCGGCCAGCATGCGCTCGCGCACCTGCGTGGAGGCTGTCATGTATTCATCATAATTTCCGGGGTAGATCCGGATTTCGCCGTAGTCCAGGTCGGCCATATGGGTGCAGACGCTGTTGAGGAAATGGCGATCGTGCGAAATGATGACGATGGTGCTTCTGCTTTCGTTGATGACACCTTCCAGCCAGCGGATGGTGTTGATATCGAGATTATTGGTCGGCTCGTCCAGGAGCAGGATGTCCGGATCCGCGAAGAGGGCTTGGGCAAGCAGGACGCGCAGCTTGAACCCGGGGGCGATCGCGCTCATCAATCCGTGATGGCGCGGCTGCGGTATGCCGACGCCCAGCAGCAGCTCGCCGGCACGCGCTTCTGCGGAATAGCCATCCAGCTCGGCGAAGCGGGCCTCCAGCTCGGCGGCGTGCATGTAATCGGCTTCGGTGGCGTCCGGGTTCGCATAAATCGCATCGCGTTCCTCCTTGACCCGCCACAACTCGGCGTGCCCCATCATGACGGTATCGATCACGGGGACTTCCTCGAATGCGAACTGATCCTGGCGCAGCTTGCCCACGCGTTCACCCGCGTCGACGCTGACATTGCCGGAAGTCGGCTCCAGATCGCCGCCAAGGATCTTCATGAAGGTGGATTTGCCGGAACCATTGGCGCCGATCAGGCCGTACCGGTTGCCGTCGCCGAACTTCACCGAAACGTTTTCGAACAACGGCCTTGCGCCGAATTGCATCGTGATGTTTGCAGTAGTGATCACAACCTTTCCTGAAAAAGTAAAAAACCGCCTATTTTAACCCTTTCCCGGAGTAATTCCGAGCCGGCTTCCTATTGTGGGCGAGAAGGCGCCGTGAAATCGGGTACTACCGGCCAGTCATTCTTTCATGCCGGGCTGCGCCCTGGTTGCGGTTCTCCTGTGGAGAAAGCTATCTCAAAAATGGGCGATCAATGAGGTTGTGATAAAGGTATTGCCCTTCACCGCAGTATTGTTCCTGGTGATGAAAATATCGTCCCTGCTGCCCAAGGTTCTCGCTTCGATTCGCCACAGCAAATTGCCGGTAAGGCGGTAATCGAAATTGGCCGAGAAACCCCATGTTTTGAAACCATGAGGAGTATTTGATGCAATCATTATCCCATGCCTGTCGTCATAGTACTCCCCGCGGATTGCCACAGCGGTGTTTACAGTCGGGGTATATCTCAACGCAACCATGGAGCTGAACCAGAGGTTCATCGCTTCCTCGTGTTTGTCCGCCTGTTCCGCGCCGATATCGAAATTGACCGTCGCAGCCCACCTGTTGTCCAGTTGGAAAATCCCATAGAAATTGTGAAAATAGCGCATTTGCCGCGAACTGTCGGGCTTGTCGGTGCCCAGAAACGTGCTGCTGTTCAGTGTTATTCCGGGGGAAGGCTTATAGGTGACCTGCGTGCCGAATGAGGGGAGGGAACTGCCTTCCACCGGCTTGATATGCTGCCAGCCGTTGAGGATCAAGGCGCTGACGAACCATTTTTCATCGGCGGATGTGTATCCAATCCTGGCACCCGATTCATAATAGGGTGTATTGTCCGCCTCGATGCTTCGCGTGAGTGTCCAGTTATCCTTGCCCACTGCGCTCTCGAGGCCTATATGCGACGGGAAGACGCCCGCATCCAGCCACAGGTTTCTTTCACGAGACAGCTTTATGCCGGCGTTGCCTTCATAAAAATTACCCAGAAACCCAGGCTCGAGCGCGTAGTTGGCTTTCATGTAGGTGCCCAGTGCCAACGCGAGGTTGGCCCTGAACATACTGACGGCATAAGACCCTCTCAGGAACGCCAGATTAATAGCAGCTTCATTATTCTTGTTGAAACTGTAAATAAACGAAGGCCGGGTGTTGCCCACCGAATTATTGAAGTTGCTCCCGTAGTAAGCTTCCACATAGCCGCTGATGGTCAACGGCGAGAGGAAGCCTCTGAGCTGCGGGATGCCATCTTGCGCTTGCGCTTGCATGGTCGTCAAAAGGCAGGCTGCAAACATGAGTCTTTTCATCGTTGCCTTCCATGTTTGCCGGGAAAGTCCCTTTGCCTCAGCAAAATATATAAGTCACTGAATATTGAAAGAAGATTATAAAAAAAGAGCGGAAACAACCGATTACGTGCCGTAAAAAGTCTGTAAATCAGGCCGTAACCGAATCTCATGCGGAAAGCGACATGCCTCCACTCCTGCTAAACGATGCCGTGGCGCGCCTCCCCGGTTGAGACTGCGTTCGAGGAACATAGGAAAATTGCTGGGGTTTCAAAGTTCGGTTCTTCCAAGCCGACTGATATTCTCGATGGGCGACCATGACGGTACTCGTGTCATGATGCTAGAAGAAACCGCATAAAAACGGTGTAAATAATTGATTGTTCAGGGTAAAGAATGTAGAGAATCGGGAAAAAATGCAGAGATCGAAGTTATTCCAGGCATAGCAGCAACCGGTAGCCTACGGCGGTTTCAGTTTGCAGATATTTCGGCCGCGCCGGATCGTCTTCCAGCTTTTGCCTCAAATGGCTCATGTAAATGCGCAGATAGTGCCCGCTTTCCGAATGCGACGGGCCCCAGACCGCGCGCAGGAGCTGCGGGCTGGTGACGACGCGCCCCGCATTTTTTACCAGCATCGTCAGCAGCCGGTATTCTATCGGCGTCAGATGCACCACCTGATTGGCCCGGGTGACCAGGCGCGACGCAAGGTCGATGCTGACATCGCCAAACCTGACCACTCCGCTCTCATTGGCATGGGACTGGAGGTCGCGCCGTTGCATGGCGCGTATGCGCGCCATGAGTTCACCCACGCCAAACGGCTTGGTGAGATAGTCATCCGCGCCGGCATCCAGCGCCCTGATCTTGTCCTGTTCCTCATTCCGGGCTGATAAGACGATAATGGGAATGGATGACCACTTCCTGAGATCCAAAATGAAATCGATGCCATTGCCGTCAGGCAGGCCGAGATCCAGAATGATCAGATCCGGTTTGCGCGTTCCCGCATCGATGAGCCCGCGCCGTGCGGTTTCCGATTCGAACACATGCCATCCCTCCGTTTCCAGCGCCATGCGCACGAAACGCCGGATATGCGGCTCGTCTTCGACTATCAGAATATCAGGCATGGATCCACTCAGCGTGTTTTGAAGGATTCAAGATTCGCGTGACTCAACGGCACCGCCGGCGCATATTACTCAATTCGGAAGACTAGCAGGGATTTCTTCCACTGAAGATATATCTGGCGGTTTGCCAAGCGGAAGCGTGAATACAAAGGCGGTGCCACCATCCGGCGGTCGCCGGGCGCAGAGGGTGCCGCCATGCGCTTCGACAATAGCGCGGCAAATCGCGAGCCCCAGGCCAACGCCCGGTTTAGCCGACTCTTTTTCTCCACGGGTGAATTTCTCGAAAACCGCTTCCTCCATGCCGCGCGGCAGCCCAGGCCCGTTATCGGAGAAAGTGACTTTCAGAAACTGTTCTTTCACTTCTGCCGCAATGGTAAAGCGTGAACCAGGCGGCGTATATTTGCTCGCATTCTCGATGAGATTGCACAGCACTCGCTCGATCAGCACGGCGTCGAAGCGAACCAGGGGCAGGTCGCGGGGAAGCCGGGTTTGCAGTTGATGCCGGGCCAACTGAGAGCGGCAAGCGTGCAATGCGCTACCTACGACTTCTTCGAAGGGTTGCCACTGCAGATTGAGCTTGACCTCGCCGCTTTGAATGCGCGCCATATCCAGCAGGTTGGATACGAGATTGTTCATGCGGACAGCTTCGTCACGCACGGCTTCCGCCAGCTCCCGCTGGGATGGAGCAAGAGCCGGAGCGGATATGGCCAGGGAATCGGATAGCCCCACCAGCGAGGTGAGAGGCGTGCGCAGATCGTGCGACAGGGCGGCCAGTAGCGCGTTGCGCAACCGCTCCGATTCCATGCGTATCAGCACACTCTTTGCAATCTCGATGTAATGCACGCGTTCCAGCGCGATGGCCGCGAGCGCGGCAAAGGTATCGAGCTGGCGCCGCTGCTCGGGGATAAGTATCCAGCGGCGATTTTCGGGCTCGATGGCAAGCACCCCGCGGGTGCGCATCGGCGCGACCAGCGGCAGATAGAAAAAGCTTCCGCCGGGAAGCGTATTCGTGCCAATGCCGGCTGGCGCCGCATGATCGAATGCCCACTGCGCTATTCCCATATCCGGAGCATGGGTGCCAGGAGGTCCGGATATTTCCCCTAGTGCCGGGGCAAAGCGCAAATGGCCCGCATCGTCGGGCAGCAATAACGTAGCCTTCGCATGGAACGTGCGCTGAACAAAACTGCGTGTCGCTTCGGAAATCTGTTCGGTTTGCAAGGCGCCGGACAGTTCGCGCGCGTATTCGTACAAGGCGAGCGCGCGTTCCTCGCGATGCGATGCGACGCGCGCCTGGTAGCGCAAGCCGGCAGTGAGATGCCCAATGATCAAGCCCACCGCAAGCATGATCATGAATGTCACCAGGTACTGCAGGTCGCTGACGGCGAATGAAAATCTTGGGGGTACGAAAAAAAAGTCGAATGCTATGACGCCTACCAGCGTTGCGGCAATCGATGGGCCACGTCCCCATCTCACCGCCACCAGCACGGTTGCCAGCAGAAACAGCATGACGATGTTGGCGAGATCCAGATAGCGCGACAGCGGCATGGCGAGGAGCGCGGTCAGCAGACTGGCCGCCGCTGCCCAGGCATAGCCCCAACGGGGTACGGCGTGTTGCCGCGAAAGCAGTACGCCCGGAGCCGACTGGGATGCTTCTGTTCCGCTCGCTTGCTCCAAGCCTGGCGATTCTTTCGGAAAGGGGCGGCCTATTTCAATCATATCCATGTCAGACGCATAACTGGTGATCCTCTTCGCATAGGCGCTGCGCCAGGGCCAGACGGAGGAGCGGCTGCGCCCCACTACTATGTTCGATAGATTGCGGGCGCGCGCGTAGTCCACTATCGCCAGGGCAATATCATTCCCCGCCAGTATCGCCGAGGTGGCGCCCAGATTCTGCGCGAGTTTCAGCTTTTCCAGTATGCGTTCGCGATGCGCGGGGGACAGGCGCTGCAATTGCGGCGTCTCGACATAAATCGCGTGCCAGTCGGTATTCATCCGTCCTGCCATTCGGGCTGCTGCGCGAATCACCTGCTCCGCATCCGGACCCGGCCCGATGCAGGCGAGCAGGGTCGAATCGGTTTTCCATACCGGTCCGATCGATTTTTCGATGCGGTAGGCCTTCACATCGTCTTCCACGCGATCGGCGGTGCGGCGCAGCGCCAGTTCGCGCAAAGCGATCAGATTGCCTTTACGGAAAAAATTCCGGGAAGCATGCTCCACCAGCTGTGCCTGGTACACTTTTCCGGCCCTGAGCCGCATGAGAAGCTCGTCCGCCGTTATATCGATCAGCACGATTTCGCTGGCTTCGTCGAATACCGCATCGGGCAGGGTTTCCGCAATGTGTACGCCTATGATGCCGCCGATCACGTCGCTCAGACTTTCCAGATGTTGTACATTGACTGTGGTGAATACATCGATGCCCGCGTCCAGCAATTCTTCGACGTCCTGCCAGCGCTTGGCGTGGCGCGATCCCGGCCCATTGGAATGGGCCAGTTCATCCACCAGGATCACCGCGGGATGGCGTGCCAGCGCCGTATCGATATCAAATTCGGTCAGGGTTTTCCCCCGGTAATGGATTTTCTTTTCGGGCAGGACTTCGAGGCCCTCGATGAGTGCGGCTGTTTCATCACGGCCATGCGGCTCGATAACTCCCACCACGATGTCGTGGCCATCCGCTTGCATGCGCCTGGCGGCGGTCAGCATCGCGTAAGTCTTGCCGACTCCTGCCGAGGCGCCGAAATAAATACGCAGTTTTCCCCGGGATGTGGACAGTTCCCGCTCCTGGATTTGCGCCAGCAGCGCGTCAGGATCGGGGCGTGGAGGCTCAGCCGCGCGCATGGCAGGCAATGGCGCTAAAGCTATTTATCGGAGTCATGGGTCAGGCGCATCAGTTGTTTTTTCAGCGGGGGTCGGCATCGCCGGTGCGGGCGAAAGCCCGATCGAGAGCCAGGTTGAGGGCCAGCACGTTCACGCGCGGCTCACCGAAGAATCCGAGATATCGGGCCTTGCCCAGTCTTGCTATCATGCCGCGTATTTCTTCAATGGTGGCATTGCGCGCGCGCGCAACGCGCTCCAGCTGGTAGTACGCTGCAGCGATACTGATCTCCGGATCCAGGCCGCTTGCGGAGGCCGTCACCAGGTCGACCGGAATCGGGGCGATATTGCCGGGATCGGCTCGTTTCAGGGCTTCGATGCGCATCCTTACCGCGTCGATCTGCGCCGGGTTGGTGGGGCCCAGATTCGACCCGCCCGATGATGCGCCGTTATTGGGCATGGGGCTGGTGGCGGAAGGCCGGCCCCAGAAATATTTTGGAGAAAGAAACGCCTGGCCGATCAGCAAGGAGCCGATCGGTTGGCCGTCGCGCAGCACCAGGCTGCCCTCAGCTTTATCCGTAAACAGGGTATGCGCGATGACGGTGACAGTGAGCGGATACAGCAGGCCGCAAATGATCGTCAGTATCGCAAACAATGCCATGGCGGGACGAAAAGCGGTTTTCACGCGGCGCCCCTACGCAAGGCCAATTACCGCCAGCACCATGTCTATCGCCTTGATTCCGGCGAATGGCACCAGGATGCCACCCAATCCATAAATCAGCAGATTGCGCCGCAACAGCAGGGCGGCGCCGATGGCCCGGTATTTCACGCCCTTCAATGCCAGCGGAATCAACGCGACGATGATCAGTGCATTGAAGATTACAGCGGAAACAATGGCGGATGACGGACTGGTAAGACGCATCACGTCGAGCGCAGCCAGTTGCGGATAGGTGGTGGCGAAAGCCGCGGGGATGATGGCGAAATACTTGGCGGCATCGTTGGCTATGGAAAATGTGGATAAAGCGCCGCGGGTCATCAGCATCTGCTTCCCGATCTCCACGATCTCCAGCAGTTTGGTGGGGTTGGAATCGAGATCGACCATGTTGCCTGCCTCCTTTGCCGCCTGCGTACCCGAATTCATGGCGACGGCCACATCGGCCTGCGCCAGCGCCGGTGCATCGTTGGTGCCATCGCCTGTCATTGCCACCAGGCGTCCGCCAGCCTGAAATGAACGAATCAGCTTGAGCTTGTCCTCGGGCGTGGCTTCCGCCATGAAGTCGTCCACGCCTGCCTCGGCTGCAATCGCGGCGGCGGTGATTCTATTGTCGCCGGTAATCATCACCGTCCTGATGCCCATGCGGCGCAATTCGGAAAAGCGTTCTTTGATGCCGCCCTTGACGATATCCTTGAATTCTATCGTTCCCATTACACGGCTATTGTCCACTACCACCAGGGGCGTGCTGCCACGGCGGGCGATATCGTCCGTGGTCCGGGTGATTTCCGATGGATAAGGATGCCCTAGCGATGCGGCATATTTTTTCATGGAGTCCGCCGCACCCTTGCGGATAGCCCGGTTTCCGGTATCCACGCCACTCATGCGAGTTTGCGCGCTGTATGGGATGAATGTCGCGTGCAGCGCTTCCATATCCCGTCCGCGCATATTGAAGCGCTGCTTCGCCAATGCGACGATGCTGCGGCCCTCAGGTGTTCCATCCGCCAGGGAGGCAAGCTGGGCGGCATCGGCCAGTTGTTCCTCCGTGACTCCTGGCGCCGGAAAAAATGCGGCAGCCTGCCGGTTGCCGAGCGTGATCGTCCCGGTTTTATCCAGCAGCAGCACATCCACGTCCCCGGCCGCCTCCACTGCCCGGCCTGAGGTCGCGATGACGTTGGCCTGCATCAAGCGGCTCATGCCCGCGACGCTGATGGCGGACAGCAGTCCGCCAATGGTGGTGGGAATCAGACATACAAGCAATGCGACCAGTATCGTCATGGTAACGGGCGAACCGGCCTGGGCGGCTTCGACGCTGAAAAGCGAGAACGGCAGCAGGCTTACCGTTACCAGCAGGAAAATGATGGTCAGCGCAACCAGCAGTATGTTCAAGGCGATCTCATTGGGTGTTCTCTGCCGCTTCGCGCCTTCAACCATGGCAATCATGCGATCCACGAACGCTTCGCCCGGATCGACCGCTATCCGCACCACCAGCCAGTCGGAAAGCAAGCGCGTGCCGCCGGTTACTGCGGAAAAATCACCGCCCGATTCGCGGATGACAGGCGCGGATTCGCCCGTGATGGCGCTTTCATCAACCGACGCCACTCCTTCCGTCACTTCGCCATCGGCGGGAATCACGTCTCCGGCTTCCACCAGCACGATGTCGCCTTTGCGCAGATTGGAGGCGGATATCGTGGTCCAGCTGCCGCCATGGTATGGCGCATCCAGTTTTTTGGCGGCAACCGTTTTTTTCAAGGCATGAAGCGCTGCGGCTTGCGCCTTGCTGCGGCCTTCCGCCAGCGCTTCGGCCAGATTTGCGAATAGCACGGTAAACCACAGCCATAGGGTGATGTTCAAAATAAAACCGGCATCCTCCTCGCCACCCTGCATGAGGGCTTGCATAAACAGCAGAGTGGTCAGGATGCTCCCGACATAAACGATGAACATCACCGGGCTGTGCCATTGAAGGCGCGGGTCGAGCTTTTTGAAAGCATTGACGAGGGCGGAACCGATCAATTCCCAGCCGAAAGGGGGCGTCTTCTCGTGACTCATTCCGATCCTTTCTCAGCGCAAGGCATGAAGCTGCAAATGCTCGATGACCGGTCCCAGTGCCAGTGCGGGGAGGTAGGTGAGCGCGCCGACGACAATGACGGTCCCTGACAGGAGAGCAATAAAGAGCGGGCCGTGTGTCGGCAGGGTGCCTGCAGTCACTTCAACGCGCTTCTTTGCCGCCAGCGAACCTGCGATGGCCAGCACCGCAACGATGGGGATAAAGCGGCCGAACCACATCGCGATTGCCAGCAGAATGTTATAAAACGGGGTATTGGCCGACAAGCCGGCAAAGGCGCTGCCGTTGTTATTGGCAGCTGACGAGAACGCATACAGAATTTCGGAAAAGCCATGCGCGCCGGGATTCAGAATGCCTGCTCTGCCGGCGTCAACCATGACCGCCAGTGCGGTTCCACCCAGCACCAGCAGAGGTGTGACAAGAATCACCATGGAAGCCATTTTCATTTCGAATGGCTGGATTTTCTTGCCCAGGTATTCCGGCGTCCGCCCGATCATCAAGCCGGCAACGAATACGGCAAGGATCGAGAAAATCAGCATGCCATACAGTCCGGATCCGACTCCGCCGAACACTACTTCTCCCAGCTGCATCAGCAGCATCGGCACCATGCCGCCGAGCGGGGTCAGGGAATCATGCATCGCATTCACCGCGCCGCAGGATGCCGCCGTGGTGACCGCGGCGAACAAAGCGGAAGCGCCGATGCCGAAGCGTATTTCCTTTCCTTCCATGTTCCCGCCGGGCTGCAGCTCGCCCGGCGCCTGGTCGACATCCAGCGCCTGCAATACCGGATGGGCTTGCTGCTCCGCGACCAGAACGATGGACGTCATCGTCAGAAAAATGACTGTCATTGCACCCAATATTGCCCACCCCTGGCGGATGTCGCCGACCATGCGTCCAAAAGCGAAGCACAGTGCGGCGGGAATCAGCAGAATCGACAGCATCTCGACAAAATTGGATAGCGGGGTGGGGTTCGCGTACGGATGCGCCGAGTTCGCGTTGAAAAAACCGCCACCGTTGGTGCCGAGCAGTTTGATCGCCTCCTGCGAGGCTACCGGTCCCATCGGCAGCACCTGAGTGGTGGCGATCGCAGATTCCATCATCCGATTGCTCTCGGCATGGGTTAGCGGCTCGCCATCCGGCCCGGTTTTGGCCTGCTGATAGCTGAGGGGCTCGACCAAATTCACTTCCTGATACGCGGAGAAATTCTGGATGACGCCCTGACTGGTTAGGAATACGGCAAATAGCGCCGACAGGGGCAACAGTACATAGAGCGTCGAGCGGGTGACGTCATGCCAGAAGTTGCCGATCGATTTCGCGAAGTGGCGTTTGAAACCGCGAACAAGTGCGTAGGCGACAGCCATGCCGGTCGCTGCCGATAAAAAATTCTGCACGGTCAGTGCCAGCATTTGCGTCAGGTAGCTCATCGTCGATTCGCCCCCATAACCTTGCCAATTGGTATTGGTGGCAAAACTGATAGCGGTATTGAACGAGGAATCAGGACTCACGTTGCCCAACGCCTGGGGGTTGAGCGGCAACCATGCCTGCAGGCGTTGCACTGCATAAACGACCAGGGCGCCCAACGTATTGAACACCAGGAGTGCCAAGGCGTAGTCCTTCCATTCCATTTCCGAATCCAGCGGGATGCCGGCAAGACGGTAAAAGAAGTTTTCGGTTTTCTTCATCCAGTTCAAGCCGCGTATGGGCGTACCCTCGCCAATTTTTGCGAGATAAATACCCAAAGGGTATGCCACCGACAGGAGTGTTGCCAGGAATACCAGGAGTATGACGAGGGATTGTGCCGTCATTACAGGTCCTCCGCGTTTATCAGGGCAACAAGCAGATATATCAGGAGAATAGCCGCGATGACCGCGCCGACGGCATAGAACACATTCATTGACGCTGGCCCAGTTTTCCGCAGCCTCTCACAAATGCGGCAGTCATGAGCAAAAGCGCTACGATTGCGCCTGCATAGAGGATATCCATTTCGCCCTCATCGGATCTATCCCAAATATACAGGTTAGGCGAAACCATCTAAAGATGCTGCAAATATCCGGATGCTGGATGCAAAGAAAGTATAAAAACAGCTGTGTCATCGGAGACTTGTTCAGGGGTTCCTAAACTGATTCTGGATACAGGCGTGCGGTATTTTGGCGTTCCTGTATCATTGCGTTTTTCTTGATAGTGCCCGCGCTCCATGAAGACAATATTTCTGGATTTCGAGCAGCCTATCGCCGAACTGGAAGCCAAGATCGAGGAACTGCGTTTTGCGCAGGATGATTCGGCGGTGGATATTTCAGCCGAGATCCTGAGGCTGCAAAAGAAAAGCCAGTCGCTCACCTCGGGAATCTATGCCAAGCTGTCACCGTGGCAGATTTCGCAGGTGGCGCGGCATCCGCAGCGTCCTTACACCCTCGATTATATCCAGCAGCTGTTTTCCGATTTCGAGGAACTTCATGGCGACCGGAGTTTTGCCGACGACAAGGCGATCATAGGCGGGCTTGCGCGGTTTGGCGGCCAAACCGTCATGGTCATGGGCCACCAGAAGGGACGGGACACCAAGGAAAAAATCTACCGCAATTTCGGCATGCCGAGACCCGAAGGCTACCGCAAGGCGCTACGCCTGATGCAGCTCGCGGAGAAATTCTCGATACCGCTGCTTACCTTCATCGATACGCCGGGCGCCTATCCTGGTATCGGAGCGGAAGAGCGCGGCCAGTCAGAGGCTATCGGGAGAAATCTATACGTGCTGGCAGAACTGAAAGTCCCGGTGATCTGCACCATCATCGGCGAGGGAGGCTCTGGCGGGGCGCTGGCAGTGGCAGTTGGCGACGTAGTGCAAATGCTGCAATATGCTACCTACTCCGTTATTTCGCCCGAAGGTTGCGCCTCTATCCTGTGGAAAAGCGCGGACAAGGCGCCGGAGGCCGCCGAGATCATGGGAATCACCGCGCATCGCCTGAAGACGATGGGGTTGATCGACAAGATTATCAGCGAGCCCCCTGGCGGGGCGCATCGCGACTATCTTGCCATCATGCAGTCCGTCAGAAAGGCATTGCAGGAATCGCTCGGGCATTTGCAAGGCTATTCCACCGAGTCGTTGCTGGAGAAGCGCCATGAACGCCTGATGGGATATGGCAAGTTCAAGGAAGTCAAAATCAAATAGCATAAAAAGCAGGACCGAAGAGATACTGCACCAGCGGATTCGCCGGGGAGACCGCCTGGTGGTGGCGTTGAGTGGCGGGATCGATTCGGTCGTGCTGCTGCATCTGCTGGTTCCGTTGTCCGCTTCGATGGGATTCGGGCTCTCCGCAGTCCATGTCGACCACGGCATCAGCGCCAATGCCGGCAAATGGAGCGCGTTCTGCCACGATCTGTGTCATGGCGTTGGCATTTTCCTGGAAACGGCGCGGCTGAAAATCGGGCGCGAGCCTGGTACAAGCCTCGAAGCTGCCGCACGCGCTGGACGCTACCGGGTATTCGCCACGCTCCAGGCCGATTATGTGGCGCTTGGGCAGCACCAGGACGACCAGGCCGAAACGCTTCTGCTGCAACTGCTGCGGGGAGCGGGTGTCAAGGGGCTGGCGGCGATGCCTGTCGTCCGGGATCTGCCGCTGGATGAGGCACCGCGGGACCAGTTGTTTGCAGCGCAGATCGAGCGGGAATTACCCGGCGCCGTCCCTCTCCATGATCGGCCCAGGATGCTGCGGCCCTTGCTCCATGCCTCGCGGAGCGAGATCGAGAATTACGCCCGCGAGAACGGCTTGCGCTGGATCGTGGACGAAAGCAACGAGGACGTGTCGTTCGACCGGAATTTCCTGCGCTACGAAGTATTTCCCCTGCTTGAAAAGCGCTTTCCTGCCTATCGCACTACCTTTTCACGCGCCAGCAGGCACATGGCCGAAGCTGCGGAGCTTCTCAATGAACTGGCCGAAGCCGACAGCGCGGCAGGCCTGATCCCGGGAAAACTCCATATCGAAGATTTGCGGAAATTGAGTTTGCCGCGCGCGCGCAACCTGCTGCGCTACACGCTCGCCCAGCGGAGGGCTGTGCTGCCCAGCACGGTGAAACTGGATGACATATTGCGGCAGCTGTTGTCCGCGCGTTGCGATACAAATCCGCATGTCATCTTTGGCGATGCCGAGGTACGCTGCTTCAGGGGGATCATTCATGTATGCAAAGCCGGGAAGCTTTGGAATACGCCTGGCGATGCGGTGCCGAGAGTCATATCGGCTGCAGCGGTTGCATGGAGTGGCGAAAGCGAACTGAGCCTGCCGCATCTCGGCGGCATTCTCAGCTTCAGGCGCGAAAACAGCATGGGAAACGGGGCAGGCATCCAGCTGGTGAAACTATCGGAGCAGCCGGTCACGGTCCGGATGAGGCGGGGAGGGGAACGGCTGCGTCCCGATCGCAATCGTCCGCGCCGCAGCCTCAAGAACCTGCTAAGGGAGGCTTCGCTGCCGCCATGGGAGCGTGACGCCCTGCCCCTGATATTCAGCGGCGATCATCTCGTGTGTGTTCCCGGCATCGGGATAGATTGCGCCTACCAGGCTGCATCGGGGGAGCCGGGACTGGTGGTGGAGTGGCGCCGGACGGATCCATGGGGATGAATTGAGCCACCCCGGCGATCCATGTCCCCCTGGCTACCACAATTCGAAAAGCAGCACTTCCGCGCCCTGTCCCTGGTCGATGACGAGATGCTTCTCGCCTGTCAGCATGGCGGCGTCTCCTGGCGCCAAAGACGTTCCATTCAGCGATGCGCTGCCGCGGGCGATATGAATGTAGTAGGAGCGATCTGCGGAAAGCGGTTCCTCGATGCGTTCATCATCGTCGATCAGGGCGGCCGACATGCGGGCGTCCGCGCGAATGGTGACAGACCCCTCGGCACCATCCGGAGAGGCGATCAGGCGGAGCCGGCCGCGTTTTTCCGCATCGGCAAAAATCTTTTCCTCGTAGCCTGGGGGAATGCCGGTCTCGTTAGGCAGGAACCAGATTTGCAGAAAATGCACCCGTTCGTTTGGCGACGGGTTGAACTCGCTATGCTGTACGCCGGTACCCGCGCTCATTCGCTGCACGCTGCCCGGACGGATGACCGAGCCGTTGCCCATGCTATCCTTGTGCGCCAGGCCTCCTTCGAGCACGTAGCTGACGATTTCCATATCCCGATGGCTGTGTGTGCCAAATCCCTTTCCGGGTTCGACCGTATCATCGTTTATCACGCGCAGCGCGCGAAACTGGATGTGCCGGGGGTCGTAGTAATCGGCGAAAGAAAAGCTATGCCAGGAATTCAGCCAGCCATGATCCGCGTGGCCCCGCTCCGCGGCGCGTCTCAACTCCATCATGCGTATCCTCCGTTTCTCTTGTTTGCTTCGTTTGAGTGGAATAATGATACCAATGGTACAACAGCACGCCTCATTCGCCCGTTCCAATCGAGTTATCCCTGAATGCCATGGGCAGCCCACCCACGAAGTGGGAAACCTTTGGCGCCTCCGGTCCGGTATGAAAACGGAAGACGCTTTCCTGCACCCTCTGGTCCTCACGGGTAACACGCGCGTGCTGGCGCAAGTGATCCAGCCATGAGGCATGCTGGAACAGCTCGACATACCGCCCGGGCGATGCGATATCTTCGAAAATGCCCCAGGCGAATGCGCCGTCCCGCCGCCGGATGGCGCCCAATTGCTGCACCGCGGCAAGGAAAGCCTCACGCTGCTCCAGGGCAATCCGGTACTCGATCGTGACCAGCACCGGTCCCCGGCTCGAGCTCAATTCCTCCGCGGCTTGCGGATGCGGCCAGTGGTGGGAGGGGGACAGGTCGGGCGCTTCATGGGAGCCGAGGCTGAATCTGCGTACCGCCACCGCTGCCCCCACCATTCCGATACCGGAGAACAGGAATGCGGCAGGCGTGCCCGCATGGGCCGCAACCCAGCCCCACAGGAAACTGCTAAGCGTCATCGCGGCGGCGAAGATCATGAGGTACAGGGACAGCGCGCGTCCCCGGACCCAGGCGGGGACGGAGATCTGGGCCGCGAGCTGCAGCGATGACAGGACGCTGAGCCAGGATGCGCCGCAAACCGCCATGATGGCATGCACCGCGTATTCGTTCCGGACCACCGCCAGTCCGATGCAGGTCAGGAAGTAGACGATCGTTGCGGCAAATACCAGGCCGTCGGGCCCGACGTGAGCGCGCACTCTTGGCAGCAGCATCGCGGCGGCAACAGCGCCGATGCCGACGAAAGTCAGCAGCAAGCCGTAGGTACCAGGACCGCCGGCAAGCTCTTGCCGTGCAAATAAAGGGAGCAGAGCCCATATGGATGTCGCGAAAAGAATGAAAGCAGTCACGCGAACCAGCACCGCGCGAAATACCGATGCCAGGCGCGCGTAGCGCACGCCGGCGCGCAGCGCCTGAAAAAACCGCTCCGGCGGCAGGGCCCGATCGTCCGGTTCGCGTCTCCAGTGCCATAGCATCACCACCATGCCGATGAACGAGATGGCATTCAGGCTGTAGGCCACCCACGCGCCCATCTGGGCTACCAGCAAGCCGCCGAGGGCGGGGCCGATGGAGCGCGAAAGATTGATCGATACCGCCCCCAGCGAGATTGCCTGTGGCAGGAGGTTGAGGGGCACCAGTTCGGACAGGACAGCGCTCAGGGCGGGCATCGCCATGGCGGCGCCTGCACCCAGCGCGAAAGTGAGGATCAGCAGATTCCATGCATCCAACTGGCCGGTTGCCGCCAGATAAGCCAGCGCGGCTGCTGCCAGCGTCATCCATAACTGGGTGGCGATGAGATAGCGGCGGCGGTCCACGATGTCGGTCAGCGCCCCCGCGCCCAGCGCAAACATCACAAGGGGCAGCGAGCCAGCAGCCTGGACCAGGGATACCATCACCGGCGATGGCGACAGGTCGGTCATCACCCACCCCGAAGCCGTGCCGTTGATCCACGTTCCTATGTTAGAGCCCAGCGACGCGAGCCAGAAAATCCGGAAAACGGGAAGCTTGAGCGGCTCCCATGCTCCTGCCCGGGAACCGGGGGGATACGATACGTTTTTAGGTGCGACGGCGGCGCCATCCTCGGCGGGTTTGCTCATCCGCAAACGTCCTTTTCGTTTTCAGGTCCTGCGGGTCCAGAGAGTCCAAGATTATCCCGGAAATCCGGAGGGGAAGGCGAGGAGGATGAAGGCGGGACGGATCCGGCGGAAACCGGGTGGGCTTTTGTCTCTTGTGTCACGGACTGCCCCAAATTTCACTTCGCCATTGCCGGATTCGTGCGTACTGCCAGTCGTCAGTTCCGGGCTCCTGGCTGAACCAGCCGATCCAGTTTCTTGTCGAGGGTGTCGATCTGTCGCTGAAGCCGGAGGATGCCTTTGAGAATTTCGTCGATTTCCAGGCGATCGGATTCCGGCGGTGAAGGTGGCGAGGGTGGCGTGGGCGGACTGTCCGGACCGGCCACCGCGACTGTGCTGGTTCCGGGGCTGACTCCCCCTGTGCCGTCATCCTCGTTGAAAATATTTCGGTAGTTACGGATGATTTCGATCAATACCAGGGGAGAAGTGGCCAGATCGATCACATTCCCATATCTTTCCCGGATTTCCCGGATTATCCGGTCCTGCTTTTCTCGATTAGCCATGACGCGGTCACCTCATTGCGAAATTAAAAAAACCTGAATTGTTTTTGCCTAAGCCAAGTGATCAATGTCGTTTTCCGTCCTTCGACCAGGGGCACGCTGGAATGGATCATCCGATGGTTGCATTTCCCGTTCGGAAACAGGTTGCTCCATACTACCAGCCTGCCTGTTTTTGCTTCTACCGTTCTATCGAGCGCGCGGAAATGGGTGCCGCCGCCTTCCGGCGGAGTGGTGAGATACAGCAACAGGGTCAGGATGCGGTCGCCCGCGTAGTGGTCTTCCCAATATCCTGAATCGAGATGATAGTAAAAGCTTCCGCCTATCGGATAGTCGGTACCCTGCCAATACTCCAGGTTAGCTTTTTCGAGCCCGAACATTTCCCCGAAACGCCTTTCGATCGCCGCCACCATGGCCTGCAATTCGTCGCTGAACCATTTCTGCTGCGCGGTCTTGCTTACCCTGTAGGGACTCAATACATCGCGCCGAGTGCCATCCTGCTGTAGCATGTATGTCAGGCTCGGGCGCCATATGGCGAATCGCAGCTCTTCCAATATCTGATCGCATTCCTCATGGGAAAGAAAATGATCGATCAGGAAGACCTCGCTTGTCAAAGGTTTCTTCAGGATGTCTGCTATTTGTCTTCCGGAGATTTTCTTCGCACCCGATCCGGATTCATCTGGCGGAGACAGCCAATGCGCGGGCGCAGGCGGACGGGAAGCCGGCGCGAGACAGAGCGATGCGGTGAGAGGCATAGGGAATTCCTGAGGCCACTCCGGCATTGATGATGCGAGATGCCTTTCGTGACTGGTTCGAAGTTTGTCCATCTATTTATAATAGATGCAATTCATGTGGAATAGGTGAAACGAGACCGACTTAAAATGAGTAAATCGAAGTCCACTTATTCCTGCAACGAATGCGGCGGCCAGACCTTGAAATGGCAGGGCCAGTGCCCGCATTGCCAGGCGTGGAACACCCTGGTCGAGATTATCTCCGAGAAAGCGGCTTCACGGTTCACGCTGGTGGCGGAAACGGGGGAAGTGCAGAATCTGGGCGAGCTGGAAGCAGGGGAAGAGCAGCGCTATTCCACTGGCATGGCAGAGTTCGACCGAGTGCTGGGCGGGGGACTGGTGCACGGCAGCGTGGTATTGCTCGGTGGAGATCCGGGTATCGGGAAATCCACGCTGCTGCTGCAAGCGCTTTGCCATATGTCGGGCAGCGCCCCGGGCGCCTTGAGTGCCCTGGGCGTCCTGTACGTCAGCGGCGAGGAATCGGCGCGCCAGGTTGCGTTGCGGGCACAGAGGCTGGCGCTCGACGCAAAAGCGGTCCATCTGCTACCGGAGATTCGGCTGGAAAGAATCCAGGGCATATTGCTGGAACGCAAGCCAGGCGTCGTGGTGGTCGATTCGATCCAGACCATTTATTCCGATGCATTGCAATCCGCGCCCGGCTCGGTTGCCCAGGTGAGGGAGTGCGCTGCGCAATTGACGCGGCTGGCGAAGGCCAGCGGCATAGCCATTGTGCTGGTAGGTCATGTGACCAAGGAAGGCGCGCTGGCGGGACCGCGCGTCCTGGAGCATATGGTGGATACCGTGCTGTATTTCGAAGGCGACACCCATTCGAGTTTTCGCCTGGTCCGTGCCGTCAAGAACCGCTTTGGCGCCGTGAATGAATTGGGCGTATTCGCGATGGGCGAGAAGGGGCTGCGGGAAGTGAGCAATCCTTCCGCGCTGTTTCTCTCCCACCATGGGGGTCAGGTGCCGGGCTCGTGTATCATGGTGACGCAGGAGGGCACCCGGCCGCTGCTGGTGGAGATCCAGGCGCTGGTGGATGAGGCCCATGCCCCGAATGCCCGCCGGCTGAGCGTAGGGCTGGAACAGAACCGGCTGGCCATGCTGCTGGCCGTGCTGCACCGCCACGCGGGTATCGCCTGTTTCGACCAGGATGTATTTGTCAATGCAGTCGGGGGAGTGAAAGTCACCGAACCCGGGGCTGATCTGGCAGTATTGCTGGCTATCGTGTCCTCTTTCAGGAACAAGCCGCTGCCGCACAAAATGGTGGTATTTGGCGAAGTCGGGTTGGCGGGAGAAGTGCGTCCGGTGCAGCGCGGGCAGGAGCGATTGAGGGAAGCGGCCAAGCTGGGTTTTGTCCAGGCCATCGTGCCCAGGGGCAACAAGCCCAGGCAGCCGTTTCCCGGCCTGGAGATCATCGCGGTAGAGCGGGTGGAAGATGCGGTGGCGGGAATACGTTAAGGATTCGTTCAGCGCTTACTTGAATGGACCTGCTCGCGTAAGCCGGCGGGACCCAGTGCTTGCAACATGAGTAACATTGTGGAAGGAGAGGGATAATGCATGTCGCTACATCATATGAGCGCATAGGCGGAGAAACGGTAATACGCCGGCTGGTGGACCGGTTCTACGATCTGATGGATGAAGAACCGGAGTATTTCGGTGTTCGCAAGCTGCATCCGCAGGATCTGGCTCATTCGCGGCAGAAACTGTTCATGTTTCTGTCCGGCTGGACTGGTGGGCCTTCCCTGTATACCGAGAAGTATGGCGAGCCACGCTTGCGCACCCGCCATATGCCCTTTCCCATCGGAACTTCGGAGCGGGATCAGTGGTTGTCCTGCATGAGCCGCGCAATGGTGGATATCGGGCTGGATGAGGAATTGCGCAGAAAACTGGATATGGCTTTCGACCAGACGGCGGATTTCATGCGTAACCAGCCGGAGTAAGAGGGAGCAATCAGCACCGCCGACAGGATACTCCCTTAAGAAAGCTTTCTTATGCTCGTAATATCCTGCATTCCCCGTGGCATCCGCGGCAACGATGTGTCGTTGCCGCGGATGCCACGGATATAAGGGCTGCCGGACTTGGCCGGACGGCTTATTTGCTTCTGAAATACGTGTCGGCGCGCCCATTCCCGAATGGACTGCTCCGGTTGCCTGTAACCGTATTGCCCCGCGCATCCGTCCGGTTGGCGCTGAACGAGCGGCCGCGGCTGTCGCCCCAGTCTCCTCTTGCGCTGCCGGCAGCGGGAACATGGCGCTGGTTATCCGGCGACCAGCTCCGGCTGCGTTTATGGGCGACATTGGGCGTATTCCGAGGCATGCCCGATCCGCCAGCGCGTGGCTTGAATCGCGGTTCGAGGCCGGGAATCACGTGGGAGGCAATGCGCTGTCCGGTGAAGTGCTCGATTTTTTTCAGACTGACATTGTCTTTCCCCGATGCGAAGGAGACGGCGATGCCGGAAGCGCCGGCACGCCCTGTGCGCCCGATGCGATGCACATAGTCTTCTGCAAATTTCGGCAAATCAAAGTTGATCACATGGGTAATGCCGGCGACATCGATCCCGCGGGCGGCAACATCGGTTGCAACCAGCACGCGCAATCCCCCATGGCGCAACTGGGTGAGTGTGCGATTGCGGTCACGCTGGCTCATGTCGCCATGCAATGCGGCCGCCTCGTGACCCTGGGCGGACAGGCTGTCCGCCAGGGTATCGGCATCACGCTTGGTTGCCGTGAAAACAATGGCCTGTTTTAGCGTGATGTCGCGCAGCAGGTGATCCAGCAGGCGATTTTTATGAGACACGTCGTCCACATAGTGCAGCCGCTGCTCGATATTATCCAGTCTCGCCTTCTGCGACGCGACCTGGATGCGCCGGGGTGCATTCAGCAACTGTGTCCCGATATTCTCTATCTCGCTATCCAGCGTGGCTGAAAACAGCAAGGTTTGGCGGCTCTCGGGTGTGGCAGCGGCAATGCTTGCGACATCATCGATGAACCCCATGTCGAGCATGCGGTCGGCTTCGTCCAGCACCAGCATTTCGAGGCGGGAAAAATCGATGCGGCCGCGCTGGATGTGATCGATCAAGCGGCCTGGAGTGGCCACGAGGATATCGACCGGTTGCGAAAGCAACTTGTTTTGCAGGGGATAGGGCATCCCGCCGAGGATACTTACGACCCTCACGCGAGGCAGATGCTTCCCGTATTTGGCGGCGGCCGACGAGACCTGGAGCGCGAGTTCGCGCGTGGGGGTGAGCACCAGGACGCGAGGCCCGCGGCTGTGCGTGCGGGACGGTGTGGCAAGGCGATGCAGCGCAGGCAGCATGAATGCGGCTGTCTTTCCGGTGCCGGTCTGGGCCGAAGCCATGACGTCATGGCCAGCGAGCAGCTCTGGAATGGCCTTTTCCTGGATAGGCGTGGGCGAGGTGTAGCCCGAGTCGATAATGGCCTTGAGGATGAGAGGGTGCAGGTTCAAATTTTCAAAAGACACGTTATTTTCCTGTGAAGTGAAAAATACGGCGCTATCATGCAGAATCCGGGCCGGGCAGTCGCAGGCAATCTTGCGTGCGGTCACCATGCACGCAAGGGAAATATTCCCTTGGCTTTGCAGACAGACCAGGCAGACTCTGATTCCGAGTGTATGAATGCGCCTCAGCGCGCGAGCAGGATGGACTGCCGGAATGATGGGCAAGGCACCGCTGACGCACGTATTAAAAACCCTCCGTCCCCGCAACCGCTGGGACTATTCAGGATTCTTGAACATCGCCGCTAACCAGGATGCCGCACAATTCCGTTGAAGACTTGAAATCGAAAAGGGGTCAGGAACGATGACTCGATGGGAGGGCAAGCGGATAATTCTTCGAAGCCATACGATCGAAACAGGAGTATACCGCAATACGGGGCAATATAAAAGTTTTTTTTAAATAGAAAGGGTTCGGCTTCCAGCTTTCATGGAAGATTCTATGGGGACATAAGCGCCCGTGGTCAGTCCCTGAAGCTATGGCGAGGCCGGTGAAGCAAGCTCGGGCGGAGCAGCGATTTCCCGCTTGAGCGTTTCCAGTTGAGGCTGGTTCAACGTCTCGGTCTTGAGCAATTCCTCCGCCGAGCGGTCCAGTAGCGCGCGGTTATGCTCCAGTATGCGGGAGGCGCGTTCCAGCGCCCGATTCACCAGGCTGCGGACCGCCGCGTCCACCGCTTGGGCGGTGGCTTCGCTGTAATCCCGGTTTTGCGGCATGGGAATGCCGGTCTGGAGGTAAGGCGAGCGTTCGCGGTCGTAGGCGACATTGCCCAGAGCCTCGCTCATCCCGTAGCGCAGCACCATGGCGCGGGCGAGATCGGTGGCGCGGGCGAGATCATCCGTTGCCCCTGTGGAGATTTCGTGAAACACCACTCCTTCCGCCGCGCGTCCCCCCAGCAATACCGCCATCCGGTTTTCCAGTTCCGCCCGGGTCATGAGAAACCGGTCTTCGGTCGGCCGCTGGATGGTATAACCGAGCGCGCCCACGCCACGTGGAATGATGGAAACCTTGTGCACTTCGTCCGTGCCGGGCAACGCCAGCGCGACCATGGCATGGCCCAGCTCGTGGAAGGCGACCACGCGCCGTTCCTTCGGGTTGAGCAGCCGGTTGCGCTTTTCCAGTCCCGCGATGATACGCTCGATCGCATTGTTGAAATCCTCCATGGTCACCGCGGAGCCATTCCGCCGGGTGGCGAGGAGTGCCGCTTCATTGACGAGATTCGCCAGATCGGCGCCGGTGAAGCCCGGCGTCAGCGCCGCGATCTGATCCGGCCTGACGTCGGAGTCCAGCGTCACCTTCCTCAGGTGCACCGCCAGAATCTGCTCGCGTCCCAGCTTATCCGGCCGATCGACCAGCACCTGCCGATCGAAGCGTCCCGCGCGCAATAGTGCGGGATCCAGGATTTCTGGCCGATTGGTTGCAGCGAGCAGAACCACGCCGCTTTTGGAATCGAAGCCGTCGAGCTCGGCGAGCAACTGGTTCAGGGTCTGTTCCTTTTCATCGTGACCGCCCATCCCATATGCATTGCGCGCACGTCCCAGCGAATCCAGCTCATCGATGAAGATGATCGCGGGGGCCATCTGGCGGGCCTGCTCGAACAGGTCGCGCACCCGGGCGGCGCCGACACCCACGAACATTTCCACGAATTCCGAGCCCGAGATCGAGAAGAAAGGAACGTTTGCTTCGCCTGCCACGGCACGGGCGAGCAGGGTCTTTCCAGTGCCCGGCGGGCCGATCAGCAGGATGCCTTTGGGTGCGCGGCCGCCCAGCCGGCTGTATCCTTGCGGGTCCTTCAGGAAATTGATGATTTCGACCAGTTCATCCTTTGCTTCGTCCACTCCTGCGACATCCGCGAAGGTGACTTTGGTTTCTTTTTCCACGAATACCTTGGCGCGGCTCTTGCCTATCGACATGAGTCCTCCGCTCATGCCGCCGGGATTCATGCGGCGGATGATGAACATCCATATCCCGATGAAAACCGCCATCGGCAGCAACCAGGAAAGCAGATCGCGCATCCAGGTGCTCTGGACCACACCGGTGTAAACGACGTTATGCTTGTCCAGTTTGTCCGCCAGTTCCGGTTCCACTCGCGTCGTGACGAAGTCCTTCAATCCATCCGCATTTTTTTCCTTCAGCGTGCCATAGATATGGTTTTCGGTAACCGCGATCTCCTCAATCTTGTCCTCTTCCAGCAATGTATGGAAGCGGCTGTAGGGTATTGGTTCGACCTTCGTATATTGCTTGTAGAAACTTTGTACCACCAGCATGCCGAGTATCGCGATGATGATGTACCAGAAATTAATTTGGGTTTTCTTGTCCATGAGGTTTTCCAGATTGCACTGATCAGTGCCTGCTACCGACAGACAAACGATTCGGAGGCCGGTTCCCTCAGGATAGCATATGGAAAACCGGAAGCTCTTCAGGAAGCTCAGGAAGAGCTGGACGAATCCCCGCTGGACGCGTTGCTGGTAAAATCGGAACGATCATGAAACGCGATGCAGGCCGTAGCCTAATCTGATTGTCGCGTCGCCTGATTCCACGATTCGACCCATTTTGTCAGGGCCTGTTGATAGGCCCTGACTTGAAAAAATGCGGGCGTGGTTCCTGTTTCCTGTTGCTTCGGCCGGCGCCTTCGCTTAATAAAGTTTCAATTCTCTTCCCGGGAATGCAATAATTTGTGCGTAGGGCCGGCTTCGACTTTTTGACAAGGCAGACATGCAGCAACTACCCGACTTGATCGCTTGCAAGGAATGCGATGCTGTTCATCGCAGACTGACGCTCGGCCATAACGAGGTTGCCCGTTGCAGCCGCTGTGGCGCGGAGCTGGAGCGCGACATGCGCGACCATGTCGGGCGTGTCTTGCCTCTGACGATTGCCAGCCTGTTCATGTACGTTATCGCCAACGTTTTTCCGGTGGCCGGACTGGAATTCCATGGCGCCGTCAATCATACGACGCTCATGGGTGCGGTTTTGTCGCTGGGCGCGGAAGAAATGTATTTGCTGGCATTTCTGGTATTTGTCACTACCATTCTGTTTCCCTTGTTTCAGCTTCTGGGGCTGATTTATCTGCTGATTTCGATAAGCGGGACCGGACGACGATCCCATGGGCTCAATCTATGGGTGCGCATGATTCAAACCTTTCGTCCCTGGGTGATGGTGGAGGTTTTGCTATTGGGTGCCATTGTCGCGTTCGTTAAATTGACGAGCATGGCAACTGTATTCCCCGGCCCCGCCCTATGGGCGCTGGGGGGGCTGGCCCTGCTTTTTGCTTCGGTGCTCTCATTCAATCCCCGGTATATCTGGCATATGGCTCCTCCCGAACGCAGAAAAAAGCTAGCGACAGCGGCGGATAGGACCAGTGCCGCTCCATCGGCTGAAAAAGCCGTAACCGCGAAGCCGGAGTCGCCGTGAAGACCGCTGCAAGGCTTGGCATGGTGCTGTGCGGCCATTGCGCCGCGTTGTGGAAGGATGTCCAGGCTCATGATCGATGCGGACGCTGTGGCGCGAGATTGCATCCACGGAAGCCGGATAGCCTCAGTCGAACCTGGGCTCTGGTGATTGCAGCCTGTATCATGTATCTTCCGGCGAACCTGCTGCCTGTAATGATTACCGCATCTTTCCCCAGGGAGGAGCAGCAGGATACCATCATGAGCGGCATCATTTATTTTTGGACTTCCGGCTCATGGGTGCTGGCGGTCATCGTGTTTATCGCCAGCTTCCTGGTGCCTCTTTTCAAGCTGGCCGTCATGATCCTGCTTCTGGTCACGGCATGGCGGCACAGCAGTTGGCGGCTCCTGGAACGGACAAGACTGTACCGCATCGTCGAACTGATCGGCCGCTGGTCCATGCTGGATGTTTTTGTGGTTTCCCTGTTGGCGGGATTGGTGCAGATCCAGGGTTTTGCCACCGTTCATGCCGGACCGGGAATCGTCGCTTTTGCGGCGGTAGTGGTGCTCACCATGTTTGCCTCGATGAGTTTCGATCCCCGGTTGATGTGGGACACCGGCGCACCGGAGCAAGAAAAACCGGATGAGTGACGACGAACAGGGTAGAAACGATAAGTCGGGAGGTGCCGGAGGACCCACCGAGGCCATGGCCGTGCCTGAGAGGGTGCGCCAGCGGGACTGGATTCCGTCGTTGATCTGGCTGATCCCCATACTCGCCGCTATCATCGGGATCTCGCTCGCGGTCAATACCTTGATCCAGCGGGGCCCCGGGATCACCATTGTTTTCAGCACGGCGGAAGGATTGGAGGCGGGCAAGACCAAGGTCAAGTACAAGGAGGTCGATATCGGCACGGTGCAATCCATCACCCTGAGTGAAGACCGCTCGCAGGTTCTGGTGAGTGTTCAGCTCAAGAAGGAGGCCAGAAGCTTTACCGCGGCCGACAGCCGCTTCTGGGTGGTGCGGCCGCGTATCGCGGGGTCCGGCATATCCGGGCTGAGTACGCTTCTGTTCGGATCCTATATCGGCGCCGACGCGGGCGTGTCAACCGACAAGGCGGATACCTTTACCGGACTGGAGGTTCCACCCATAGTTACGCGCGACTCCTCCGGCAAGCAGTATGTATTGCGTGCCACGGATATCGGTTCTCTGGATATCGGTTCGCCTGTCTATTACCGCAGGATCAGGGTGGGCCAGGTCACGGCGTTCGATCTGGACGAGGATGGCAAGGGAATCACCCTGCGGATATTCGTCAATGCGCCTTATGACAAATTCGTAGGCATCAATACGCGCTTCTGGGATGCCAGTGGTTTTGATATGGAAGTCAATGCGAGTGGATTCACGCTCAAGGCGGAATCATTGTCCACCGTGGTGCTTGGGGGCCTGTCATTCGCGTCTCCGGATGACAGATCAGGACCTCCCGCCAACGAAAATACCGCTTTCTTTCTGGCGGAAAGCCAGGCCAGGGCATTGGAAGAGGATGATGGAGAACCGCAGATGATCCTGCTCAATTTCAAGCAATCCGTGCGCGGCCTGGCGCCGGGCGCCGAGGCCAGCTTCCGTGGGCTGGTGCTGGGGCAGGTCAAATCGATAGGCATCGAATACGATCGCAAGCGGAAGGAATTCAGCATGCCGGTGCTGGTGGAAGTTTATCCGAACCGTCTCGGCAGAAAATTTGCGGAGGACCGCAAGCAATCGAAATATTCGCCGCAAGAACGCCTGAATCTCATGATCAAGCGCGGTCTTAGCGCACAGTTGCGAACGGGCAATTTTCTTACCGGCCAGACTTACATCGCTTTCGATTTTCATTCGGGGCCTGTTTCAATCGACAAGGATGCTCGTGACATGGCATCCGCTGACTCCTCCTTCCTGCATTTGCCTACCATTCCCAGCAGTACCGACCAGCTTCAGATGCAGGTCTCTGAAATCGCCCTCAAGCTGAGCAAGGTGCCATTCGACGAGATCGGCCGGGATCTGCAGCAATCGCTGGATGTGCTCAAGCAGACGCTGGAAAGTACCGGCCAACTGGCGGAAAAATTGAACGACGACGTGGCGCCGGAGATGATGGCGGCCATGAAGGATGTGCGCAGCACGGTGAATGCCGTGGAGCACACGCTGTCGGTGGATGCGCCGCTGCAGCAGGATTTGCGCGAAACATTGCAGGAATTAGCCCGCGCGGCTGCCTCGCTGAGAATTTTGACGGATTATTTCGAACGCCACCCGGAGTCGGTCATTCGCGGTAAACGGGGAAATGATAGATGACACGGGAACGCCATGTCCTGTATGCCGTGGCCGCCCTGCTCGCTGCCGGCTGCGCCTCGATTCCGGAAACCCGGTTTTATACCCTTTCGGAGCCATCGGGCATCTCCGAAGCCAGTGATTCAATGCTGTCTCTTTCCTCCAGCCCTGTTTTCATCGACGTGATGCCCGTCCGCGTGCCTGAGCGGCTTGCTCGCCCGCAACTTGTCATCCGCACCCAGGGACAGGCATCCCGGCTTTTCATCCTGGAGCAGGACAGATGGTCCTCGCACTTCAATCATGAGTTGCGCGATGCCTTTGCAACACGGATTGCGAGCCGGATCGGCGCGATAAACGAAACGCGCGGGCGCCGGGGGGCAGACCAGCCCGCCTATCGGATTGCGATCGAACTAAGCCAGTTCGATGCGGTGGTGGGGAAAGCCGTTAACGCGAGATTTGACTGGACGATCACGCGCACCACGAATAGCCGCGGTGCGGCATGTTATTCCGAGTTATCGGAATCTGTCGGCGGGGGCATAGATGGCGTGGTCGAAGGGGTGCGCCAGGCAGTTTCGCGGGTCGCAGGGGAGATATCGCGCAATCTTGCAGAATTGGATACGGGACAAGCCGTGGTTTGCCCGTCCCCGAGGGGAGAGTAATCCTGCATTTTTCGCTCCTCCCCAGTTTTTGATTCCGCAATTGGTCCCGGTATGTTCCCGGCATGCGCCCGGTGCAAATGGGAACTGTGTCACTCGGGTGCCTCTAAGAGTGCGCAACCGTACCGTAACTCTTGCTCGACTTCTGGAGAATAAAGATAATTGATGCCGGTAAGCGTAGCGTAGGAGGCAGAGTCTGGACTGTTCTCGTTTCCCGGAGTATTCTCGCCGCTTGGCACGTTTTGATTGAATGGGGGCAGATATCGCGCTTCATGCAACAGTACTACCTGGTGTTGTTGCCGGTAGTAGGTATAGATTTTGATGGATTCCAGCGATTCGGTTCCGAGAACAACCGCCTTGAATTGAAACTGACCGTTGATGTCCTTTGCCTGGACGGAATAGGGGTCAGTGCCTGGCAGGAAATCTTCGGTATAGGTCATGCCACCCTGGGTGACTTTGCAACGCAGGAAGGGAGATGCGGGTGCGGTTGATGGCAATAGCGCCACGCCGATGCAGAGGATTGTGGCCTTCGCAACAACTGGCCATATGCCGGGATAGCGGTTTGGGAAAGGCGTGCTCGGTTTCATCTGCGATGTTTATCGAAAAAGCTACGTCATACCTCAGCCGCTGGATGATTGCAATGGGATATTGGAGCTATAGGCCTGCGCCTGGTAACCGTTATATTTCTGTAAGGATGTTATGAGCAAGTTATTCAGGCCCGCCAGTCAGCCGACGGATGCCGGAGGAAGACCGGGGTGTGCCAATGGGAAATCTTCATCCTTGTCCGGAAGCCCTGTGTGAACCACTGCCAGCACCTTATGCACGAAGAGAAAAAAAGAAAAGAGAGGCCGGAAGCGATCATGAAGGGTATTTTGCCTTCATATCCCTTACATACTTCCATTTTTTCCTGTCCCCATCATGATGAAAGATAGCCATAAAAGATTGATCCTGCCACTGATATGCGCGCTGCTGCTGGCAGGCTGCGCTACCACGCATCCTCCACTTCAGGGAGAAGTGGAAACCGACCCGATCGATCCTTATGAGAATCTTAACCGGAAGTCCTACGATCTCACGGATATCCTCGACAGGAAGATCCTGGAGCCGGTAGCCAATGTCTACATGGATTATGTGCCGCTTCCCATGCAGCGTTCCGTCGGAAACTTCTATGATAATCTCGGATATCCGAATGTCATTCTGAATGATTTTTTGCAGGGCAAGGTGCGCCAGGGATTTGGAGACACGCTGCGCTTCGTGGTCAATTCCACCATCGGCCTTGCCGGATTATTCGATATGGCGTCACCGATGGGGTTGCCGCAGCATGACGAAGATTTCGGCCAGACTCTGGGCGTTTGGGGAGTCGATGCGACGACTTATCTTTTCATTCCCCTGCTGGGACCCAGCAGCAACCGCGACATATCCGGCATTCCCGTCAGCGTCGCCACCAATGTCCTGCTATGGACGGGCATCTATCTGGTCGGCGCACCGGTCACGATGCCGCTTGGCGCCCTTGACGTCATTCAGAAGCGCGCCCGGCTCTCCGGCCCCATGCAACTCCGCGACGAGGCCGCGCTGGATCCTTATCTCTTCGTGCGCGATGGCTATCTGCAGCAGCGCAAGCATTTGATATACGATGGTGATCCGCCGCCGGAAAGCTACGAGGAATCCAAGGAAATAGAATCTCCGGTCCGGCCACAGCCTTGAGCATATATAGGTGAACATGAGGCATCATCATCGAGCGGCGGCCTCGCTGCTGATCTGCACGTTGCTGGCAACCGGTTGTGCCGCCCCGCGTCCGCGAGGCGACGTTGGCGAAGCCATGGGTCCGATTGATCCCTATGAGGATGTCAACCGTAAATCCTACAACATCACCGACGTCCTCGACCGAAAAATCCTGGAACCGGTTGCAAACAAGTATACCGAATACGTACCCATCCGCATGCAGCATTCCATCGCGAATTTTTACGATAATCTCGCCTATCCGAATGTAATCCTGAATGGATTTTTGCAGGGAAAGATACGCCAGGGATTTCAGGACACATTGCGTTTTGTCGTCAACACGACCATAGGCGGGGTGGGCCTCTTCGATATGGCGACCCCGATGGGCCTGCTGGCGCATGACGAGGACTTCGGGCAAACGCTGGGGGTATGGGGTGTCGATGCAAAGACCTATCTCTTCATTCCCCTGCTTGGACCCAGCAGTAACCGCGATGCGCCGGGCATTCCGGTAAGCATGTTGACCAGCGCTCTTTTCTGGACAGGTGTCTATGTGGTCGGTGCCCCGGTCACCATTCCGCTCGGCACCCTCGGTGTGGTTCAGAAACGGGCGAGGCTGACCGGTCCCATGCGGCTTCGGGATGAGGCCGCGCTGGATCCCTACCTGTTCGTGCGCGACAGCTACCTGCAACAGCGCAAGCATGTGATATACGATGGGAATCCGCCCCCGGAGAGTTATGATGACCTGATGGACGATGAACCCATCCGGCTCCCATCAAAATAAAGAAGCATCATTTCCCGTTGCAGCAGTAACGGTACCTCGGTATCATATGGTTATATAGGGAATTTCTGGGCAGCTCCCTAAAGAGCTGTTCGGCATTTTCCTGGGGAAGAGTTGGACAAGCTCTTCCCTAGCTTCAAGTTGATCACATCATTCCTTTTTGCAAGCCTTTGCTTGCAGCTCTGAATCCGGGCGCTTCAACCCGCATGCCCGGTGCGGTCAGGCAGAAAACTCTAACCGAATTTGGCCGCAGGAACATTCTCCGGCCTTGTGGATCAGTTTTTCCACGGGGTGATGCACTTTGCCATGTTTATCTTCAAGTACCTATTCCGTTTCCGTTCGGCACGATCATGCCTCTCCGTTTTCGTATCGACTCTTGTGCTTTTTCTGCTGGCGCTAAATAACGGCGCCGCCGAGGCCCAGTGGTTCTGGACAAAGAGCAAGCCTGCCACCGTCACCATAGATGCACCGGAGCCGGTGCGGGCGCTGCTCGAAACCCATTTTCAGCTGCCCCATGCGCCAGTGGAGGATGAAACCTTGCGTGCCGCTTTAATACGCAGGGCAAAGCGCGAGATAGGCGAATTGCTTGCTACCGAGGGTTACTTTACCCCTTCGGTAACCCTCGAGTTCCTGTCGCCGGATAAGCCGCCGGTGCTGCATGTCGACCCGGGGCCGCGAACGCTGGTAGCGGAGCTCGATATCGAATTCAAGGGAGATATCGCAGCTGACGAGCCGGGACGGCGCGCGCGGATAGGGAAGTTGCGGGCTGCCTGGAGCCTGGGAGTGGACCAGCCATTCCGCTCTGCGGCCTGGGAGGAAGCCAAGGCCGTCTTGCTGTCCAGTGTTGCGGGTGAAGACTATCCCGCCGCTTCCGTCGAGGAAAGCAAGGCAGTGGTGAATGCCGCCGCCGCCCGCGTTCGTCTCCTGGTAAGGCTGGATTCCGGCCCGGCTTTTCGCTATGGGAATCTGGTGATAAAGGGACTCAACCGTTACGAGCAATCGCTCATAAGCGGCCTTGCTCCCTTCAAGGCCGGCGATCCCTACCGTCGGGACCAGTTGCTCGCATTCCAGACGAAGCTGCAGAATTTGCCCCAGTTCAGTTCCGTCAGCGTTCATGTAGATCCGGATAGCACAATGCACCAGGCGGCCCCGGTTGAGGTGGCGTTGACGGAAGCCAAATCGCAACGGATATCGGTCGGCGCAGGCTATAGCTCCAACACCGGCGGGCGGGGAGAGATCAATTACACGCATAACGATCTCCTGGACCAGGCCTTGCAGCTGAACAGCGTATTGCGCATAGAGCAAAAGCGCCAGACTCTCTCAGCCACACTGGATAGCATTCCTAATCAGGAAGGGCGCTGGTTCTCGGCGGGAGGCAGCCTGGACAGAACGTTCATCCAGCAACTGGAAACCATGCGGGAAAAAGTGAGCCTCAGCCGCAATCAACTGGCGGGAGCGGTGGAAACACGAGTCTTTCTCAACTGGCAACGCGAAGACCGCGCCCCGAAAGGAGGATTGCACCAGATCAACCAGACATTGATGCTGGATGGACAAATACGATATCGCTCGATCGATAATCCGCTGTTTCCCCGTGACGGCAGCGCGACCGAATTGCGCATCGGCGGTGGCAGCAAGGAGGTGCTTTCCGACCAGGATTTCCTGCGCACCTACGTGCGCCATCAATTCTGGTACCCGATCGGCAAACGCCACGTTCTATTCTTGCGGGGAGAAATGGGATACACGTTTGCTCCCTCCCGGTTCGGTATCCCGCAGGAATACCTGTTTCGGGCAGGCGGCATCCAGTCGGTGCGCGGCTATGCCTTCCAGAGCCTGGGCGTGCACGAGGGACAAGCCGTGGTCGGAGGCCGGGTCATGGCTACTGGCACGATTGAATACGATCACTGGATTACCCCCACCTGGGGCGCGGCGATTTTCACCGACGTGGGCGATGCCGCGGATAGCCTGCGGAGCCTGGACCTGGCTGTCGGATATGGCGCCGGAATCAGGTGGCGCAGTCCTGTCGGCCCGCTGGCGCTGGATCTTGCGCGAGGACAAAGGGACGGCAAGCTGCGCATGCACTTTTCCATCGCGGTCGCCTTCTGACAGAATGAATAAGCATTCCGCCACGTTCGCGGTCCAGGATCGTCCCCGCCTATGGGGGATGAGGGCGCGAGGCGGACCGGTTCATGCAAGGCTGAACGAGTTGCTACGACATTTGTCCGGATATGACGGCGCGCAGCATTCCGATCAGCGTCAACAGCCAGATCAGAAGCGCAAACCAGCCCCAGTATTGAGGAGCGGCGCTGAAGAATCCGAAGCCGGTTATTTTTGCCAGCGAAAGCGTGCAGGCGGTATACATGCCCATCGGGAAAACCCTGCTCCAGGATGGAGGACCATAGAAATGATACTTTTTTCCGAATGCGAGTCTCGACCAGGGAAAAGCTTTTATCCATGCGGGGGGCGAATCGGTGATGTTGATGCGGACGAATTGCCGGATATCCATGATGAGCTGATAAGGAATCCAGAATGTGCCGATTATCCACGCGAGTATGGACAGGTTGAAAGTAATTCTGCGGATATTCTCCAGTTGCGGCGCATCCGGCATATATGGGGTGTAAAGGACGAATTCCGCTCCCGCCAGGGTAATGATGGCTGGCGCTCCCATGCAGATCCAGTAAGGCGCCTCCCAGTCAACGGGCTTGATGCCGATGAAAAACAGCCGATAAATCAATATGGGCACGATGATCAGGTACATGAGAAAGCCGCTTGCCCAGAAAGTCCACACCGCAATATACATCTGGCCGGATTGCAGGCTTGCCGCATCCAGCAGCCGCAGCCCGAGGAGCGCCACCGATACGGTGCTGACGATGATCAGCAGCGTGGCGCCATTCACCAGTTCGTGCACCGGTTTTTTCCTGAGAGGGATGAAATTGAAAAAAATGAAATAGATGCATATGAACCAGCTGATGAGTGCGATGAGCCACAAGGCGCAGGCGAAGGCCGTAGCCCCCAGGAAAATGACGAACTGCATGCCCAGCGTGTTGGTGCCTACGACAAATGTCAAAAACAGCCATGAACGCTGAAGCGTTCTCAGGTCGGCGGTCAGGTCCGGAAAGAAAAGCAATGCCCGTGCAGCCAGGATGGCGCATAAAATCGGATAGAACGCCAGATTCAGCCGAAAAAGCGCTTGTGATATGCCGGTAAAAGCCATCGCGTCAAAGGCAATGGAAATGATGCCGGTAGCCATCACCACCGCAAAATATGCCGGATGGAAATTCTTTATCACGTTGCCGATGGAGATGGCGCGCTTCATGAATGCATGCCCGCGTTTGGCGGCTTTCCAGGGATTTTCACTTTACGCGCGACAATATGCCGGGTCAACGCGGCCAGCTGTTTGCGCAAATTGTAATTTACGCATGCGGTTTCCTTTTTGTTTTTTGGATTGGCATGATTGCATGAAAACGGGTATTTCGGGTTTCCATCGGGAGCATAAGCGCATATGGCAGGCCTGAGCCATGGAAGCGGGACAGGCAGGCCCAGCGTTCAAAAATGGAAAGCGGCGGTATTGCTGCTTGCGGTCCTGGCCGTGATCGTGGCAAGCGCAGGCATGTGGCTGATGACAACCCAATCTGCTCTGGTATGGCTGGGATCGGCTGCATCGCACGCCAGCAAAGGCAAATTGACCCTGGAAGGTGTGGATGGCGCGCTATCGGGGGAGGCAATCAGCGCGCGCACCGTCCGCTTCGAAAGCGGCAACCTGATTGTCATCGCCCGGGATGTACGGCTGCAGTGGGAGCTGCGGGCCCTTGCAGCGCAGCGGCTGGAAATCGCGGCGTTGGCTGCACGCGAGATCGAGATCATTTCGCTACCCTCTTCAGAACCGGAGTCCCTGCCTGAAAACCTGGAACTGCCACTGGCGGTTTCGCTGCGCAAGCTCGATATCGGCAGCGTTCGCGTATTGAGCGAAGCGGGGGGCAAGCCGCAATTCGTGGCAACGAAAGTGGCAGCGAGTCTGGAAAGCGATGGGCGCATCCATCGCATACCCGATCTGCACGCGGGATTGGAGTTCGGCACACTGGCAGCCTCCGGCCGTATAACGGGGGCGAGGCCGTTCGAACTGGATGCCCGGATGGAGCTGGCGGGCCTGGCAATCGCGGCGGATAAAGGGATGCCGAAAGCGCGCATCTCGGCCGTTATTACCGGCGACCTGGAACGGCTGAATGTAAAAGCGGAAGGCGCAAGCGCGGGGGATGACGGATTGGCGGGAAACGCCGAGGCCGAGCTGCTGCCATATTCTCCGCTCAAGGTTGCAAGCCTGCGCCTGGCGCTGACCGGCCTCGATCCCCAGGCATTCTCGCCAGCCGCGCCCAAAGCCACTCTGGCACTGCAGGCGGATTTTCGGCAAACCGACCCCGGCCGCCTTGCCGGAAGCCTGATGGGCAGAAACAGCGCTTCCGCGACATTCGATCAAGGCGGCCTGCCTGTACAGGCAATGCGCGCGCAGGCCATACTTTCCAAGGAATCGATGCAGCTCGACGAGCTGACGCTGGTCGTGCCCGGTGATGGCGAGATTTCGGGAACCGTCGGGTGGCAGGGCATACAGAAAAACGCATCCGCCGACCTGGCGGTCAGCAGGATCGATCCGTCGCGGCTGGATACGCGCTTGCGCTCCGCCAGCATCAGCGGAAGCATCCGGTTGAGCGGAGATGAAAATGACCAGCGCGGCGTCTTGTCGCTCAAGGATCGCAAGCTGCAAATGGACGTGGTTTTCATGAAAGTCGGCGATATGCTGACTTTGGAAAAAATGCATCTCAGGCATGGACGCTCGAGCCTCGCCGGCAGTGGCGGGCTTGGGTTTGGCAAACCGCAACCGTTCCATTTCGAAGGCAATATCCAGCACTTCGATATTTCTGCATTTGCACAGGCGCCTCGCACCGACCTCAACGCCACGCTGAAGCTTGCGGGCGAACTTGAATCCGGCCCAAAGGGCCAGCCGGCGGGCAGCGCCCATTTCAGGATGGGCAACAGCCACATAGCCGGGCAATCCGTCACGGGGCATGGACGGGTTGAACTGGCGCGATACAATCCGGACAGCAAGCGTCCGGAGGGCAACGGAGAAATCGAGCTGCGGTTTGGGGTCAACCGTATGGCCGCACGAGGGAATTTCGGCCATACGGGCGATCAGCTGCAGCTGGATGTTGCTGCACCCGTGCTGGCGCAAATCAGGCAAGGGCTGAGCGGATCGCTCAATGCCCGGGGAATAGTGGAAAGCAGCCTGGCCGGTCTCGAACGAGGCAGTGCGAAATTGCCCGACATGCGCTTCACGATCGAGGGAGAAGGGTTGAGCTTCGAGGGCAAGCATGCTTTTGCGGCTTTGGCAGCCGAGGGCGGCTTGCAGGCCGATGACATCGCCCTGAAACTGTCGCTTACGGATTATGCCGAGGAGGCGAAAATCCGGCTCCGGCGACTGGATATGGAAGTGAAAGGAAGCGCTTCCCGGCATCAATTACAGATGGTAGCTCTGACGGGGGCGGGCCAGAACCTAGTGCTAAAGGCCGGCGGGGGAGTTGAAACTGCGTCCCGCTGGCAGGATGCGCGCTGGGCCGGTGAGGTATACGAATTTTCGGGAACGGGCCAACTTGCTTTTCATCTGGCGTCCACTGCTGCACTCCAGGCGAGCTCCGCGCATTTTGCCCTCGGTGCGGCAAATCTGGCCGTTGCAGGCGGCGGTGTGCATATCGGCGGGATAGAGTGGACCCCCAAGCAGTGGAGCAGCAAGGGCAATTTTACCGGTATCGGTTTGCGTGCCCGTATGGATTCGGATGATTCGGGAAATAGCGGAAAACAGGAAGGGGTGGACTCCGAGCCGCTTCGGTTGGGGGGAGAATGGGATATCGCATCGGCCGCACAATTGAAAGGGTCGCTAAGAGTAGCGCGGGAAAGCGGCGACTGGATTCTGCCGGGGGACTCGCCATTTCCGCTGGGGCTGCAGACGCTTGAATTGGCGGCTCACGCCGCCGACGGCAGGATAACCGGGGAACTGAAAGCCCAGGGAAAACGTCTCGGTCTCGCCAGCGGCACGGCCACTGTTCCGGTAACCCGATCCGGCACCACGCTGGGCTGGATGGTGCTGCCCAATGCTGCCATAGCGGGACATGTTTTCGCGAGCATGGAGGATATTTCCTGGGCTGGAGCCGCTTTCGACAATACCAATAATTTGAGAACGGGTGGGCAACTCGCCCTGGAGGCCGATCTGGTCGGGACTTTCGCTGTTCCGCGGCTCAAGGGCCAAATATATGGCGACCGCCTGGCGCTGGCTCTATTGGACCAGGGGGTGAGACTGGAGCAGGGAATCCTTGCGGCGCGCTTCACCGAGGAAGCGCTGCACATGGAGAAACTCGATTTTACCGCGCCCCACCAGCCTCCACCGGAGGATCCTCTGCTGAAGCACCTGAAGATGGAAAAAGGCCCCGGAAAATTGCAGGCATCCGGAGTAATGGATCTGACGGGCAAGCGAGGAGATCTTGAGATTACCGCGAATCTCCTTCCGCTGGCGCAGCGGCCCGATCGCTGGATTATTGCTTCGGGAAATGGGCGCGCCACGCTGGAAAACAATATTCTTACCCTGAGAGGCGCGCTTGCCGCGGATGGCGGCTTGCTGGCCCAGCCCACGGCGGGAAGGCCGCACCTGCCGGATGATGTGATAGTCATCGAGGAAAACGCATCCGCCGGGCAAGGCCGGCAGCAAGCCGACCGCAAGGGGCTGCGAATCCGAATGGAAGCCACTCTCGATCTTGGGCAACGTTTCTTCATTCGCGCTTCCGGCCTCCAGGGACGGCTGGACGGCCAGCTGCGGCTGCAGGAAGAGCCCGGACAGCCGCTGCGGGCCAGCGGCACCATCACCGCGCGCGATACCAAGTTCGAAGCCTACGGACAGAATCTGACAGTGGAGCGCGGCATCGTGAACTTTCAGGGTCCGCTCGACGACCCCGCCTTGAACGTGCTTGCCGTACGCAAAGGATTGGCGGTACAGGCGGGCGTTGAGGTGACCGGCAGTGTACGGCAACCCAAGGTGCGGCTGGTTTCTACTCCGAATGTTTCCGATCTGGAGAAGCTTTCGTGGATTACCCTGGGCCGTGCGCCCGGAGGGAAGGCAGACGCATCATTGTTGCTTGCTGCGGCGGGATCTATCCTGGGGGGGCAGTCGGGTGGCGTCACCGAAAAAATCAGTCGCACGATCGGAGTGGATGAACTGGCCATACGGCAATCCGGAGCCGATGCGCTGACGGGACAGGTGGGCGTCGTCGGCAAGCGCCTGTCGGACAAGGCCTATATCAGCTATGAGCAGGGCCTGACCGCCGTTGCGGGCGTGACCAAGCTCACTTACAACCTGACTCCCAAGATCACGCTGGTCACGCGCGCTGGCATGGATAATGCGATAGACGTGCTTTACACCTTGCGGTTCGATTAAGCACGATATGCCGAACAAAAAACCTTTCATGAATCAAAATACGCCGGGAATGTGCAGTGAATAGAGGGGATGAGTTGAGCGCAAAAACCATGGATTGCCCTTGCGGTAAAATGAGGATCGGCGGCGGGTCGCCCGCCGGCAGGCGGTGTGATCCTCATCCGGCCAACGAGGAATATGCCGAATGCTGCGGCCGCTATCTGGAAGATGGAGAGAGTGCCCCCACTGCAGAAGCACTGATGCGGTCGCGCTATGCCGCGTATGTGCTCCGCCGGGAAGACTATCTGCTGCAAACGTGGCATCCGGAAACCCGTCCGGGTTCGCTCGAACTGGCGGATGAAGCCGGTCAAAAATGGCTGGGTCTGGAAATAAGGCGGCATGAGCAACGGGAGCCGGACCGGGCGTTGGTGGAATTCGTGGCGCGATACAAGGTAGCCGGTCGGGCGTACCGTTTGCACGAGGTCAGCCGGTTCGTGCGCGATGCCGGACGATGGCTGTACGTTGATGGGGATATCCGGGATGGCTGAGCCTGAATCCGGCAGCGATGCGCCTTGCCCCGCACTCCAAAAACCGCACCCTCCACCCTGTCCAGCTGCCGGATTCAGGCTGAATGGATCACGCCGGAAACCCGCTCCACCAGAAGATTTACGGGAAACGCTGAGCAGTGTTTTCCGGAGGAAAATCGACAGAAGTGATAGGCGACCGTCGTAAACAGTAAGAGTAAGCAACCCCAAGGGCGGATCGAGGGTCGATCCTTGTGTCCCGGGGCGCGTTGGAAAGGCCTGCCGAAAAGCATAACGGGCCATATATGGCCCGTTATGCTTGGTGATTCAGACTGCTACAGATCGAGAATCATAATTTGCCGGAGTCCGAGTTCCAGTCCGCAGGATTTGCGCGCGCCTTGGCTTTGCTTTCCCGTTCGCTGCGCTCGGTGGCGTAATCGCCCTTTGCGAGTTCCGCCGCCATTTTCTGATGATAAGCGGCTTGCTGTATATTGCTCTCCACGGCCCGCTCGTATTTATGCAGCAAGGCCGTGGTATGGGACTGCAGGTCCTGCGCCTGACGGCCATACATGTAGCTCTTTTCCTGGTATTGCGACAGCAGCTTCTTCTGCTCATCTGCTTTCACCAGCAATTGCCGGGCATTGTTCTTATACTGCTTCGCAAGGCGATCATGATCAGCGTAAGTCCGGGCGCTCTGCGCGGCCTGGTCGAGTTCGGCGTTATGCACTTCGAGCGCACCCGTTTGCGCGCAGGAGGCAAGAAGACCTATCATGGATATGGCTGCGACGAATTTTCCTATTTTTGCTTTCATGATAGTAATGAGCCCAAATAGAATGACGTGATTGCATCCTACCCGAGCCAATACCATCAGTATATTGGGGAAACCCTGGTTTTATGCTAAGGGTTTCCCTTAGGTCATATTTTTATTGCAGAAGTGGATAAAGCTGGATGAGGAATTTTCCAACCCAGGAGAAGAGTTGACCAGCGCTTCCCTAGCGTTCCTCGGCGCTCCACTGAGTGGCGTACCTTATCAGGTCGGCTCCATCTTTCAGATTCAACTTGGAGCGGATGTTGAAACGGTGCGTTTCAATGGTCTTGATGCTGCGGCTGAGCAGCTTGGCGATTTCCTGGCTGCTGTGTCCTGCTCCGATCAGATGCAGCACTTCAAATTCGCTCGGGGTCAGGCTGTTGATCAGCGGTTCGGATTGCGAGCCTCCACCCGCAACCCGGTTCAGCATGCGAGCTTGCATCTGCTTGCTGAGGTAGACATTCCCGGCCAGCACTTCGCGTATGGCTGTCACGAGCACGTCGCCCGGTTCCTGCTTCATCACATAGCCGCGGGCGCCTCCCCGCAAGGCGCGCTGGGCATAGGCGCCTTCATCATGCATGGAAACAACGAGTACGGGCAGGTTGGGAATGAGGTTGTGCAGGCTTCTTATCACTTCGAATCCCGAAAGGGTCTTGAGGGATACGTCCATCAGCACGATATCCGGTGGAGGCCCGGACTTGAGCATGGCCAATGCCTCATCGCCGTCGCCAGCTTCCGCCACCACCTCCATATCGGGTTCGAGATCGATCAGCATTGCCATGCCATGCCGCAACATGGCGTGATCGTCCACCAGCATCACTTTTGATTTCATGGTTGGCATGGTTGGCATAACGATATATTGAACGGTATGTTCAGTCGGTTCGCATTTCCAGGCGCACCTCCACGCCTCCTTCGGGACGCTTGAGAAAGGCTAGCGTCGCCCCGAACTGACGGGCGCGATATTGCATGATTTTTATGCCCATTCCCGGTGTCATGCCGTTTTTTGCGCTGGTACCTGCAAAACCCCTGCCATTATCGCATATGGAGAGGCGCAATATCCCTTCATTCGAGGCTAGTGAAATGATCAGATGGTTCGCGCCGCCGTGGCGTATGGCGTTATTGACCGCCTCCTGGGTTATCCGGTAGAGATTGAGTGCAGAATCATTATCCCTGATGATCACGCCATTTTTGCACACGAAATCGCAAGTGATCTTGTAGGTGGCCGCGATTCTCGATGCAAACGCCTGCAGCGCGGCTGTAAGACCGTTGGTTTCCAGTTCGAACGGGAGCAGTCCCTGTGCGATCTGTTTGCATAGCATCACTGCGACCTGCGCCTGGGACGCGATCGAGGCGGCGATGGTTGCGGCATCCACACTTCCGCATGCGGCTATCTTCTTTTCGAGGGCCTTGGCCTGGTAGCCTATCGACGCGATCTGCTGCCCAAGATTATCGTGCAATTCCTGTCCGATGAGCCGCTGCTGTTCTTCAGCTATGGAAACCAGCGCCTGCTCCAGGCGTTTGCGCTCGATCCACATTTCCAGATCCCTCGCCACGGCATCGATCAGCCGCTGTTCTTCGGGAATCAGGAACGGCTTGTCCTCCGGGTAGAATACGCGCAGCTGGCCGCAGGCCCTGCCATTGACGCTGATCTCCGATTGCAGTTCGTGCGTAAGCCCTTTTCCATGATTATCGGAGTTGAAGCGCCTGCCATCGAGCTCGATCACGGCGGTGGCGATTTCCGGAAACTGCATG
>MKVR01000024.1:0-34791 GCA_001899235.1 Nitrosospira sp. 56-18 | reverse complement strand
AGTTGAAGCGCCTGCCATCGAGCTCGATCACGGCGGTGGCGATTTCCGGAAACTGCATGGCCGGTATCAGGTATTCGAAAATATGCTGGCAGGCGCTGTCGACGGATAATTCCAGTCCCATTCCCCGGCGGATTTCATAGAGACACGTAATCTCTTTCAGGCGCTCGCGCAGCGCCTCGTCGATCTGCTTGCGCTCGAGCCATATCTCCAGGTCGCTCGCTATGGCGTCGATGAGCCGCTGTTCTTCCGGTAGCAGGAACGGCTTGTCTTCGGGATAGAATACGCGGAGTTGGCCGCAGATCCTGCCATTGGCGCTGATCTTCGATCGCAGTTCGTGCGTGAGCCCCTGCCCGTGGTTTCCGAAAGTGAAGCGCTCGCCTTCGAGTTCTATCATCGCTGTTGCAATCGCGGCGAATTGCATTGCCGGGATCAGGTGGGCGAAGACATGGCGGCTGGCTTCTTCCAGGGAGAGTTCCTGTCCCATGCCGCGGCGAATCTCGTACAGGCAGGTTATTTCTTTCAAGCGTTCGTGCAGCCTGCCTCCGGAGTTTGCGGGTTCCTCGGCCGGGCGCCGGCAGACATCCTCGGGCTGGTTCATTTCTATGGGCATGGAGACTCCTGGTTTTGTCCATCTCGTCGATCTGTGATTCAACCCGACTTCGGCCCGGTCACGGGCAACAGGGTTGCCGGGACGAGATCGGCAAATCTATTATATTCCCGGTGATTGTCATCTGGCTGAAAATGGTGTACATACAAATTCTTATAAACATACCGGCGAACCGATGTTGAAAGAAGAAGACGACGAAAAATATGGCATTCATTCACGGACTGGAATACTTTCCATACTTCGAGCCATGATGCAGAGCAATTGCCTGGTAACCTGCCATTTTGGTCCTGGCGGACATCAGATTCCTACCGCTATTATCGACATCGATGGAGGAAATGGCGATATGGTGCTGGATTATGGTCCGGATGAGACGATCAACAAGCGGGCGCTCGAAGCCGATGCGATTGATATGGTGGCCTATCTGGAAAAGGTAAAAATCGAGTTTACCTGTGAGGGGTTCGAAAAAATCGAATACGAAGGGCGCGACGCTTTTCTTGCTCTTGTTCCCCGGATACTATTGCGTTTCCAGAGGAGAGAGTATTACCGCATCCCTGTTCCGGTCGTTCCCCCGGTGAAATGCACGATTTTGCTAGCCGGGTCCGAACGGGTAGCGAACCAATTCGTCAGGGTGGAAGTCATCGTATCCGATATCGGCGGTGGCGGCATGGCGATGATCGATTCCCGGTCAAAGGTGGGTTTCCAGGCAGGCGCCCTCTACCGCGATTGCCTGGTGACGTTACCGGAACTGGGCACTGCGAAGGTCAACCTGCAGGTACAGCATGTTTCGGAAATCGCCGAAGGAAACGGCCAGCGCGCGCGATGCGCGTATGTGGATATTCCGGAAACCACATTGTCCCTTATTCAGCGCTACGTGAACAAGCTGGAGCAGGAGCGAAGAAGAAAGCAGTGATTGCAGTCATCCTGAACATGCGTGAGCGTTTCTCCGACTCTGTCGGGGAGGCAGCGGAAGTTTGACATGTACGGAAACCCATCAGGAAAGACCCGAAAAAGGAATTTACTCTAAACACCGGATTTATCAAGCAACCATCGAAACGCGCGGCGCAATTCAAGTGTCCCGTTCTCTTCATACCACCTGCCATGGGCAAGAATGATTCATGCCGGATCCCATTGAATCATTTTTTGAACGGCTTTCCTTAATTCCTTGCCGGAAAAAGTCAGGCGCATATCGCGCGGCGTTTTGCCGTCCGGATCCTGCACGCCGCCCAGGCGTGTCAACCAGCGCAGAAGGAAAGAGTCGAGTTTTTCCGGTTCGAAGTTCTCGATGAGTCTGTCAGGAGCAGCTCCGGCTTGGATAGTGAAAGAACTCGATCTCCGTCATGAATTTTCCTCTGACAGGGAGCGTGGCGATTTCCCTATCCCAGAGATAGCCACGATCATCATCCAGCCCGGTAAAATCAAAATCGATACGATTTCGTGCCTGTTCTTTTATGCGTGGAGCGAGGTAAACTGTCGCCGTCGGATAAGCGTTTTTCCAGTCGGGAATCCACCAATAATGGATACGGTTCGGGCCGACAATCCAGCGGGGAGCTCCCAGCTTTTCCACTGCCGGGTCAACGCTGCCAGGTATTGATATGGACGAATTAATCTCCAATAAGTTTTGTCGCCGCTGACGCTGCCATCGTGATTGAACAAACGACATCCATGCAGGCAATGGTGCTGGATGAGCCCGGGCAGCCCGTGGAGCTGCGTACCATCCCCCGGCCCCAGCCGGGTCCGCGCCAATTGCTGGTGAAGATAGCGGCCTGCGCGGTGTGCCGCACGGATCTGCATGTGATCGATGGAGAGCTGCCCAATCCGGATTTGCCCATTATTCCCGGGCACGAAATCGTGGGCAGGGTGGAGGCGTGCGGTGCCGATGTGGATGGTTTTTCCATCGGGCAGCGTATCGGCATTCCCTGGCTGGGCTGGACGTGCGGCGAATGCCGGTATTGCCGCAATGGCATGGAGAACCTGTGCCTGAAGGCCAGATTCACCGGCTATCAGATCAATGGTGGTTATGCTGGTTATACCGTCGCGGATGCACGCTATTGTTTTCGCATTCCGGGCATCTATAGCGATGTCGAAGCAGCCCCTCTGCTATGCGCGGGCCTCATCGGGTATCGCGCGTTGAAAATGACCGGAGAAGCCGAGCGGGTGGGAATTTACGGCTTTGGCGCGGCCGCGCATATCGTGGCGCAAATACTGGCTTATCAAGGCCGCGAATTATTTGCCTTCACCCGCGCCGGCGATGTGGCGGCGCAGAATTTTGCCGACAGGATGAGGGCGGCGTGGGTGGGCGGATCGAATACCATGCCGCCGGAAGAGCTCGATGCCGCGATCATTTTTGCGCCGGTGGGCGCGCTGGTGCCGGCGGCACTGCGTGCGATCCGGCCCGGCGGGACCGTGGTATGCGGAGGCATTCACATGAGCGATATCCCGGCCTTTCCCTACGACATTCTCTGGCGGGAAAAACGGCTGGTCTCGGTCGCCAATCTGACGCGGCGCGATGCGGAAGAGTTTCTCGCGCTGGCGCCGCAAATCCCCGTCAAGGTAATCACCGAATCTTTCTCTCTGTCTCAAGCGAACGTGGCCTTGACAAGGCTGCGCGAAGGAAAGCTGACGGGCGCGGCAGTACTTATTCCCGGGAAATAAAAAACATGGGAATTCTAAAAATATCCTCGTTGCCGGGTGCGCCTTGCGTGGAATATGCCCCAGTCTGTTATAATTGGCCGGCTGTCTGGAACAGCTTTTAATCGATCTTCAGCGCCCGTAGCTCAGTTGGATAGAGTACTTGGCTACGAACCAAGGGGTCGTGGGTTCGAATCCTGCCGGGCGCGCCATAATTCCTTAGTAGATTCAGCCGCTTATGTGCTAACACACTAAGCGGTTTTTCTTTGCTTGCGCCGAGTTGGGATGTAAAGCCGATTATTTATCCGAGCAGCAGGACTGGACTTTCCTCAAAGCCCATGAGCTCAAGTAGTTATCCTCCCACTAATGTCCAAATAACAGAAAGCAGCATGCCTCCCCAGGCGAGAGTAAGGAATGTCTGGATTGCCTCCTGCGGGGCGAAGGCGACAAATGCCAGGAAGGCGAGGAAGAATAGGAAGGCGAGGGCGAAGACCATTTAAAATACTTGTTATACGGACGCGTCACAACATGGATCGATTGTTCAGTGGCGCGCAAATTTTATCCCGGGTTTATGACATTTTTGATGTCTCCAGGCCGGAAGTTTTGGCTCGCTCGCTAACTCAGCTGTTCTTATAGAACGTGCGTGAGTTTCGCCTGACTAAAAAGATTTGCTCCATTCCGCGGTGATAAGGGAACAGGGCAGAGTAGATGTTTCTAGTTGGAAAATTTAATATATTTTTTGGAACCCGTAGCAGCGGACCAAGGAGCCATAGGTTCGAATTCCACGAGGTGTGTGATAATTCATTAGTAGATTCAGATGCTTATGTTCTTACAACACCAAGCGGTTTTTGTTTTCAGCGCTTCTTAATTTTTATACAATGAATCCACCAATGGAAAGGGTTGGGCGTTAACGGATAAGGAGACAAGTTATGCCTCACGATAGACGTAAGAACGATGCCACGCATCATGAGCCAGAACGGCGAATCGAGGACAGGCGAAGACTATCCGACAGGAGGAAGGAATACCGCAACTACGGCACTCCCTGGACGGCGGAGCAGATCCAATTATTGAAAAACCTGATCAGCCAGGAAATCCCTCTCAGGCGGCTTGCTCAAATTCTTGGGCGAACGTCGTCTGCTGTCGAAACAAAAGTAAAACAGGTCAAGAGCCCCGACAAGAAAGTTGCGTGACGAAATAACCAACTACAAACCCATCCTGGGCAGAGCTCTATCCTGGTGATGATGTTATCCGCCGCAGGCGAGCATCCGGGACTGAAGATAGGTTCATCCATTCCCATGAGTTGAGAATGAGAGGGTATCAATAGCTGCCGGCGGAATTATCGAGATGCCGAATTCTTACCGTCAAGGATCTGATTTCCCTGTCTACATCAATTACCTCATCCAGTCTAACCAACTTGAATTGCAGTTTGACATGGGATTTGTTCTGAAGCTTCAACGCGTGGTCTTGAATTCGCAACCATACTGTCTTGGATGCACCGGCCGGTCCGTATGGAGGCAGCAAAATCGGCTCAAACGATCGGCCTTGTTCCCCGCTGCCCTCTCCAAAGCTTATGCTATCTTTTAATACTTTCATCGGAAGATCATCTGGAGTTACTGTCCTGATGTTTTCGATATAAACCCCGTGGGGGAGCAAATTCTCCAGTCCCAGCCGGATGCAATAGCCTTCGCTATCCTGCCAGCTTGCAAATATCCTGAAAAAAACGACATCATCGCCCTTTATCGCCTTATATACTGCTTCAGCTGACTTTGGCCCATACTGTTTTATCAGTGCGGCGATCACGCCAGACGCTATGGTGTCGGCGCCAAAAAATGCTTCCGTGCCTTCATCAGTTTGCCCCTGTGGAAGTACGGGCTCGCTCACTGCATCTCCTTTATTGACGACCAAGGGGAATATTTATTCCCGCCAGTTTTATTCATGGCATCTTCTTTCTAATTGCCAGGGCTTGCTATTCAATCTTTTTTATCCTCATTGTCCTTGTTTGAATTACTTAGGGAAGCGCTGAACAAATCCTCGCTGAGCGCGTTGCTGGTAAAATCGGGATGATCATAAGGCGCGCGACGCAGGTCGTAGCTGGACTACGATGCCAAGGAGCGCAACGCCATGGCTCCCCAGAGCGTGGCCCGAGGGGTCCCGCGAAGCGGGGATCGGGCAGCGTCGGGGATGCCGGAGCGCGCCAAAGTATACATGGGGCGCCAGCAGCCCGCTGGGGTCGCATCTTCCTCTGGAAGAAACTGCTCCGCCCTGCGCGGTCTCGCCCGATTTTACCGCAACCCTTATGGGACGGGGATTTGCGGGTGGTCTGCCTTGTCAGGTTCCTGGCGAAGGGGATTAACCATTCGCGTCGTCGCCTTTCGCGCATCCCATCCTGCAAAGCCGCCGTCGCGCCAGCGGCGATTTATTCAGCGCTTCCCTAACGCTTCTTCGATCTTCGCTGCGGTAAGAATATCTTCCATGATAGGATCGGGATCGCCACCTCGTCCCCGATGTTCGGCGTACCACTCATGTATGAGCGCTGCGGCATCGTGCTCGCGGGTATCCAGAAATTCCTCCATGTCCATCCCGCTGGCGGCACAGACATCTTCGATAAGCGACCAGTCGAATTCCATATTCCCGTCTGTCGAGGAATTCTGCACCCATTCCAGCAAGGAGAAATGGTGGTCTTCAGGAAAGGGAGTTTTCATTTCATCAGATATTGATTATTTGCAGGTGTGTTCTTCCCACTAACAATGGTGTAACGTGCAACTATACCGCCGTATAAAGAGAAGTAAATGGCTTCCTTGATCCCAGGCTGGGCAATATCCCGGCAAGTCCGCAGCGAATTCCAGTAGGCTGATTAGGCGAATGACATATTCTGGCATATGCCGTGCTTTACGGAAATTGCCCAGCCTTGTCTCACATGAGCTGTATACATATGGTCTATGTTGGCTATACGCATGAGATAGCTCATGCGGAATATGAATGATAAACTCTGAAACCGGGATAGGGGGAAATAAAATGAAGGCATTCATAACGACAGGCGGTGTATTGAACGTTGTGCCGGAGAATGAGACCGAGGAGTACGCGCTGATTCAGTGGAAAATGCAGGCATCGATCAGGGTCGATGATGCGGAACGCGAGGAGGATCGGTATTTTCGCGGGAGCCGTATCAGTATTCCGGACGACATCAAGTTCTGATAATCCCGACACTCCGCCCCGACTATAGGCAGGTGGGCAGAACCCCTGACGTTATGGATATTCCCCCTTGATACCCCTGGTGGCCCGGGGCCAGCCTTCATGGTGGCCTTTTGCTTCATATCGTCCCAGCACATCTTCGAGGCATTCCTTTCTCGATTCAACCTGACGTATTCGTTGTTCTGGTTTATCCACCTGATTAGCACGGCCGTGCCTGGACTCCGCCTCCGGTTCACCCGCTTTTTTCCTGGGCGGGGCCGCCCCGAAGGGGTTCCTGTAATTTTATACAGCTATCAGCGCGGCAGCGAAAATGATCTACTACCGTCGTGCGCCGCTTTTTATGGCGATGTTACGGACGGATAGACAACGACGCGATGCATAAGCTCGAAGCGCTTTTAATCGGCGGCCACTGGCCAGATTTCATGGCAGTGACCCTGGAACTGCTGGCCCGTGCTGGCTTTGCCGTCGATATCATTTCCATCAACGATTCCTTGAAGCACAATGGATCGATACGGAACTACGTTTTTGCGCAAAACGATGACACCCTGATAAAAGCGGCGGTCGATCAGTCCAGGAAACACTATTCGCTGGTTGTGGTAACGGATGATCCGACACTAGGCGCGATATTGCATTCCGATCTGCATGAAGAGGAGAAGGCGAAGCTGCTGCCGGTCATATCGAAGGAGCATCTCGGCCATATTTTTTCGAAGATCGGCCTGTCGCTGTTACTGGATAAAAGCGGAATCAACACGCCCGGCTACGCGATAGCCAATAACGAGCAGGAACTAAAGGCGTCTCTAGCCATGCTTGGCTATCCGGTCGTCATAAAACTGGACTCATCCACAGGCGGAAGAGGGGTGTTTGAATGCGCAAACGAAAGCGATCTCGGGGTGATATCGAGCAAACCGCATGTCTACCCCGTCCTGGCGCAAAGGAAAATCATGGGTAGCGAGGTGTCGTTCGAAGCATTTTACCAGAACGGCGCGCTCATCCATTTTGCCTGCTCCATGGTGGAAAGATACCAATACCGGTTCGGGCCGACTTCGGTCAGAAGATATACGCAGCTTGCTTTCCTGGAAAAGGAGATTTTTGATCAGCTAAGTCTGCTCGGAAAGGCGCTTGGAGCCGACGGCTTTGCCAATATCAGCAGCATCCGGTCCGGGCAGGATGGAAGATTGTATTTTTTCGAGGCGGATATGCGGCCGACTTTATGGATAGATCATACCAAATATTTTGGCGATGACTGGGCTCCTGCAATAAGGAGATACTTTCTTTCGGGAGAAGAGATTGCCTACCCCTATCCTGGCGACTATCGATATCCGGCGCACATCGTGCTATCGCACTATTCCAGAATAGGAGTGATGGACCTGATTCTAAATCGCTATCAGATCTGGAAACACCTTCCCGATAACTTTTTCTCTGCTGCTTTGTATACCCGGATCTGGGTGTTGCTCGTATCAGTGATCGTCAGGTTTTGTAAAAGCGCGATGCCCGCCTGGGGTTATGTCATTCTGCAAAAAATCTATCACAGGATAAACGGCCGTTTTATTCGAGCCGTATATGGATATATGGAAAAGGAAGGAGCCGAAAGGTGAAAAAGGAAAATAGTCCCGAGATTTCCGTGGAGAGCAAACAATCTCGAGATCAGCCGCTCGTCCGAAGCCGGGCCGCCAGCCCGATGTTTGCCGCGCATGGTTTTTCGTGATTTAACCAGCCGATTCATGATAAACTGACAAGGGCTGATTTCCCAATCAGAATGCCCTGGATGCAAAAACCCAATCCCGTTTTCCTGCTGATATCAGGCAGCATCTGCACTTAAGCCAATATTTCCAACACGAGCATGCCTAACACTATCTATTGCTATCATTGCCATATTCCCCATACGCGAGACGAGATGCGCCTGGTGGTGACAAAAACGGGAAAACGCTGGAGGTGCGAGCGCAGCATCAAGAGCGCCCAGGCCGACAGGAAAACACGGGATGCGTTCGGCCGCCAGATCTCGGCTCTCAATAAGGCCGATGCGCAAGCTCGTATCAGGATGAACGCGAAAGACTAAGCTATCCCGGCTGTATATCACTTTTCTCCGCCATTCCTCTTTTCCCCTGTTTTCCAGTTTCAGCACTTGGCACTCAATCAGCGAGCGGTGCGGCTTGCGTGCCGCACAGCCGGATTCAGCGCTCTGGACAACGCCCCCGGCAGGGGGAGCAGTTGCTTGCAAGCTGCTGCTGCGATCAATTCTCCGCAGAGCCCGGCGGTCAGCAGGCCGCGCGTGCCGTGCCCCAGACTCGTAAATAACCCGGGGAGAAATTCGCCGGCCAGCGGCATAGCGCCCGGAAGCGAGGCACGCACCGATGCGCGGCCTCCGAGCCGGGCGGGATGGAGCGTATCGTTATCCCATGCCTTCACGAGGGCCGGAGAGATTTCGGAGAGCTTGTGCAGGTTTTCCAGGTGATCGCAGGTTCGCAGTTCGAGCGACACATCGTTGAAGCCATGCGTGGCGCCGGCCACATGTGTGCCCGCAACCCCGGGAGACAGGTAAGCGCGAGCGCTCACAATAGTGCGCAAATTTTTGCTGGGTGGCGTGACGGGCAGCGCGGTAATCTGTCCCCTGACCGGCGTCAGCGGAAAGTCTGCCAGCGGTTTGAAGTTCTTCACCTGGTAACTTGTGCAAACCGCCACTATCTGAGCGGCTTGCTCCCAGGATTGTCCATTCTGATCCTGGCCTGCCACATGCCATCCTGCATCGGTATCTTTTTTCCAGGCCAGCGAATCTGCGCTGCAGCCCAGCCGTTGCGTGATCCGGGGATCAGCCGCTAGTACTTCGCACACGCTTGCCGGTACGACCCATCCTCCTGCAGGGAACCACAAGCCGCCATGTGCGAGCTTTAGGCCAGCCAGGTTCGATGCGTCTGCCGGCCCGACATGTTGCAAGATGTGCGGGGGCCAATCAAGCGCTGCCAGTTTGTCGATACGCTTGGTTTCGTCATCCGAGAAGGCAAGCTGCAATTCTCCGCATTCCGCGCGTGCAATTCCGTCCACGGGCAGCTTTTCGTCGAGCAAGGCAAGAGCATATCCGTACGAGGCAAGAACGAAGCGCTGCAGCGGGCTCATTCCCGCACTCAGGCGGGCATGGAGGATGCCCAGGGAATTTCCGGAGGCGGCGGCCGCAAGGCGCGGCGCCTGCTCGATGAGCGATACGGCAACGCCGCGGGCCGCCAGGGCGGAAGCCACGCTGCAACCCGCGAGGCCCGCGCCGATTACAATGGCTGTCGCCGGAGGCGATGAGGGATTCGCTGCCCCAGGCAGACATCCCCGGAGCATTTCGCGTTTGCGGCCGAAGCCCGGAACCTTGTCGACCTGGAAACCGGCCTTTTCCAGGCTGCGCCGCACCCAGCCGGTACAGGTGTAGGTGGAAAAAGTGGTGCCGGACCTCGAGGCGGATACGATGCTCTCGCACACGGGTTGCGTCCAGAGCTCAGGATTATGCGAGGGGGCAAATCCGTCGAGAAACCAGGCATCGACAGACGCGGAAGCTTCGGGCAACGCCGTCAGCGCATCGTCGATCACCAGCGTGAGCCGGACACGGCCATTCGCAAAACTCCACCGGTTCCAGCCAGGGACACGGCGACGCCAGCGCTGGATCAATTCCACTGCGTATCGTCGAAATTCCGGCCATGGCGCGAGCGCCTGTTCCAGTTCGCGCTCATCCAGCGGGTATTTCTCCACGCTGAAATAGTCGAGGCTACTGCCTGCGTTGGCGGTTTCTTCGAATAATTGTCGTGCGCACAGGAAATTAAGGCCTATGCCAAAGCCTGTCTCGCCTATGGTGAATGTCTGCCTGCACCCCAGTGAGGCAAAACGTTCCCGAAGGTTATTGCCATCCAAAAAGACGTGGCGTTTCTCCGCCAGCCCTCCCTCTCTCGAGAAATAGATATCGCCGTAGCGGCGCGAAAACGGTTGCCCGTTCACCCACTCGATGTCTGCGCGAAAATTCAGCATTCAGCACTGGCTGGATCTGGATCAGTCAATATCGACATCGATATCAGGAGTCCGCTTGTGCAGTCGTCTGAGAGCCTTTTTCTTGCGCATCCGCAGATTGAGAAATTCCACGCCAACAGAAAATGCCATGGCGAAATAGATATAGCCTTTGGGCACGTGGATATCAAAACCCTCGACGATGAGCGTTACCCCCACGAGTATCAGAAATGAAAGGGCGAGAATTTTGATGGTGGGGTGGGCATCGACAAAATCTCCTATCGGCTTGGCAGCCATCAGCATAACCAGCACCGCCAGTACGATGGCGATGGCCATCAGCGAGACATGATCGACCAGGCCAACGGCCGTGATGACTGAATCGAGCGAGAAAACGATGTCCAGAACGGCAATCTGCAATAAAACCATTCCCATGCTGTTGGCCACGACTGCGTGACTGCCTTCGTCGACCCCTTCCATGCTGTTATGTATTTCATGAGTTGCCTTGAAAAGCAGGAACAACCCGCCTCCGATCAGAACGATGTCCCGGCCCGAAATGGAATTGCCAAGGATCGTAAACCAGGGTGCAGTCAAGCTCATGACCCACGAGATGGAGAAAAGCAGACCCAGACGGGTCAGCATGGCCAGTCCAAGGCCCATTCTTCTGGCAAAATCCCGCTGCGCTTCAGGAATGCGGCCTACGAGAATCGAGATGAAGATAATATTGTCGATTCCCAGCACGATTTCCAGTGCAGTCAAGGTCACCAGTGCTATCCACGCTTCCGGGCTGGCCAGCCACTCGAACATCCGCTTCCCCTCTTTATCCTGAACCGGTTATTGTCCCATTCATCCCGGACTTGTGCCAGAACAGTATTGAGCCATGATGATCTGTTGAATCGGTTGACGTGGAGGCATGGCATTTTCCGCTTAAAACCGATTTTATCCTGATATTCAATATTGGTTCCGCGAGGAATGCGAAGCCCAGGGATAAGAGGCAGGGAATTTTCTGGAAGGGATCAGTCAGAAGCTGCCCGTCATTTTGGCGCACATGAATCACGCAACGAATCATGTGAAGAGCAGCGGGGGAGAGCGCTATTCGACGGGAGACCGGGTTCCATTAACACATCAAAGGAGCAAAAATTGGCCTTCGACAGAGCTGATTTAAGTTGACTGGAGTTCTGAGATGGCGAGAAGCTTCTTTTGATCTTCCGGTAGACGCTCCCGCCTGATAAATTCCTCCTTATGATACAGAAGGCCGTTAGTCATATCTTCTTTATCGTCTAGAATTCTTCGGGGAAACTCGGAAACGAATCTTTCGTCTCTGGCGAAAACAGCTACAAAGTCGTTCCAGACATCTTCGACTTGAACGCTCGTATATGATTCAAGCAGCGCTGCGTTTATGCCATTTCGTTTTGCCCAGGCTACCAAAGCTCGACCACTATCTGGATAAAATCTCCAGCAATCTACCGGATAGCGATGGAAAGGTCCGTTAGATGGAACGTTGAGATAAAAGAGGCCTTTCGATTTTAGTACTCTTAATATTTCTAAAAAAATAATCCAGAACATTTCGGAATGTTCAAAGCAGGAGCTTGAGAGCACGATATCGGCAGAGCCAGAATCGAATGGCAACTTGTAAGGGTCATCCAGTATTACGTCGACACCTTCGCCAGCAACAAAATCCACTCCAATATATTCAAAGCCCTGAGGAGACAGGGTTCGCAAACTTCCGTTGATATTTTGCGAACCTATCTCGATAACCCTAACGTTCTCATTACTGAACGATTTCGCATAAGTTTCAAAAAAACTTTGACAATTGATCATTGCGGAAGTATGCATTCGACATCCCCGAAACTATATTTGAAACTTTGGGAGAGTTTTGCTTTTTCTGGTAAAAAACGGGATGAGCCGGCGGAGGTGTGTTGTATCCGCCATTATGCGCGCGGTATTGTCACCCTATAATGGGACTCATTACCGTAATTTTATGGAAAGATAATTATGCAAGTATCCGGGCGGATTTGCCGTTAAACCATGCGCATACTTCTTCCTGGGATACGTTCATCCCTTGTGCGGATTTAAAGGCGGTCCCGCTTTTTCCGCCGAAGTGATGCAACCACTGTTCATGCGATGCGTATCCCTGAACACTCCAGCCTTCCTGCAGCAATCTGGCTTGCTGTTTCGTTACAGCGTACCACCACTGATGTTTTTCGTCGAGTGGCGTTTTTTCGTACAAATCACGGTCTATCAGGAGACAGAAACCATCGACGCGAAGTGGGATCTTACCCGGGTCATTACCGACGCTTCCCCAAGGGTTTCCCGCAATACCGTAGGAGGTAATGCCGCGTTTATGTGCCGCGAGAAGATGCGACAACCAATCGGGGCTTTTGACCTCGATGTCACTATTGAGCAGCAGGAAATAACTGCTGTCAGTCGAGGCGAGCTTTGCCGCAATATTGTTGCCCTCGGCAAAGAGCGAGTTGTAGTCAAGCAGTTTGAGCGTATCGATCAGTCCTTCTGCATGCAGATTTGTAACCAACGAGACTGTTTCGGCTTCTGATGCGTTATCCACTACAACGAGTTCGTAACCGACATCTTTTGTGTGTTCACGTACCGAGTGAATACTTAGCTTCACATGCTCCGGCGCATTGTGCGTGAGCATCAGGATACTGATTTTGGACATATTGATTTCCTACACCGAACAATCTAACTATGAAGGTTATGCAAGATTATCTACCGATGACGGTTCAGCCTTTTTGGGTAGATAGCGCTAACTATTCTATTTTCATCACTTTATCCCCAGTGTAATAGTAACCCAGGGAAGCGCTGAATAAATCTCCGCTGGCGCGGCGGTGGCTTTGCGGGAGGGGATGCGCGAAAGGCGACGACGCGAATGGTGCGACCGCGCAGGGCGGAGCAGCGTCTTCCGAAAGGAAGATGCGACCCCGTAGCGGGATGCCTGCGCCCCAACAAAACTGTGGTGCGGTCGAAGCATCCTCTCCGCTGCCCGATCCCCGCTTTCGCGGGGCCCCTCGGGCCACGCTCTGGGGAGCCACCGCGTTGCGCTCCTTGGCATCGTAGTCCAAGCTACGACCTTTGTCGCGCGTCTTATGATCATCCCGATTTTACCAGCAACGCGCTCAGCGAGGATTTATTCAGCGCTTCCCTAGACCCCTCAACCTCGGTCTCTCCTATCTTGGGTAGACAGCTTGCCGAGAAATAATATCTAAGCGACGACGCCCAGGCTTACGGCGAACCAGCAATCTGGGTCGGTCCAGGTATGCTCCACCTGGAAGCCGCCGTATCGTAGAAGATTCTTGAGACGCTCCAGTGTGTATTTATAGCTGTTTTCCGTATGGATGCGTTCGCCAGGGTAAAAATTCAGGGTGGCGTCGAGCGCATCGACCCGAACCGATTGGGAACACAAGCTTTCGAGATGCAGTTCGATCCGCGATTCCGGTTCATTCCAGAAGGAGACGTGGGAGAACGCGTCGGGCTCGAAGTGTCCTCCTAACTCACGATTGATGCGCAGGAGCAGATTTTTGTTGAACGAAGCGGTTATTCCCGCGCTGTCGTTGTACGCGGCGTTGAGCACAGCGCTGTCTTTTACGAGATCCGCCCCCAGAAGCAGCTTGTCTCCGCTGGACAAATGCCCCGCGATGGTTTGCAGAAGCGATATGGCATCGGCCTGTTCCAGGTTTCCGATGCTCGATCCGATATACAGGACCAGCCGTGGAGAAGGCTGCCGGACGAGAAATGCCAGATCGGTGAAATCGCCGATCTGGGGATATACGGTCACCGCATCCAATTCGTTCTCGACCTCATCCTTGGCAATCTGCAGCGCGGCGTGCGAAACGTCGAGGGGAAAGTAATCGACGGTGGATTGGCGATGCAGCAGGGAGCGCAGCAAAATCCGCGTCTTGGTCGCGCTGCCGGCTCCCAGCTCGCTGACGGAAATGTCACGCTCGAGCCTTGAACAGATCTCCTCCGCATGCGCGGCCAGTATTGCGGCTTCTGTCCGCGTCGGGTAATACTCCGGCAGGTCGGTTATCTGTTCAAACAAGGCGGAGCCGCGAGCATCATAGAGCAGCTTGGGCGGCAGGCTTTTAGGAACCCGGCACAGGCCCTCCAGCACGTCTGTGGCGATATCCGGCCTGGTAGTCGGGCAAGTATATGATCGGGAGTGAGGCTGGGTTGCGGATATCACGAAGTGTCTCCATCGCGAGAGAAGCGGATTCCCGAGAATTGCCAGCGCGCCTGCGGCGCGAAGTCATTGCGGCAGGACTTGCGCATGGACGATGCGGGGGTGGCGCAGGAACCGCCGCGCAGTGCCATCTGAGTGTCATGCAGGTCCAGAAGATCCAGAGCTTCGCGTGACTGCATTCCTTCTTTATCCTTCTCGTTTTCTTCCCTGGACAGGCCGGAAAGCTCCGCCATGATCCGGTTCTCCCCAAATTATTCAACAAGATTAAAGGCCTGGATTCCAGATTGCCATGCGTTGCTTTTCTCCCCCTGAAACCGCAGGCTTCCCGTTTATTATCGGGATATTATCGGGAACGACTGAGGCTTGCTCCGTGCGCTGCCAGACATAAGAAGAATTGGAAGATCCGCAGTTTACGAAGCCAGCAAAGCCCGCGCTTCCGTGTCCGCTTACACCTGTTCGGACCTGCTTGCACTGCCCGAGCCAAGGCGGCCTTGCTGATGGCAAGGCTTCGCGATAACCGCATCACTTCCAGGCGGCAATACCTCTCATCGATCAGATAGACGACGCCGTAGTCAAGCGCGGTGCGAATGGTCCTGCTCGCCGCCTGTACGCATTTCTCATGCCTGGGAATAGGTAGGTATAGTTGTAATCGTGGCCAAAGGCCGCGTTCATCCGGTTTTTTATCTGCTCATTGATGGAATTGACCTGAGACAATCCCAAGGTTGCGAAATGTCTTGATCTCTTCCAGCCGGATGCGGGCAGGATCATATCCGTCCGCCTGTCAGCGGACGGATAAATGCTTATAATCGCCTGCCAGGCTGATTCGGTCCGATAGGAGGAGGCGCCGCGCGATGCAGCCATTCCATGGCCGGCAATTCCTTCCCGTGCGGAAAGCGCAGAGAGCGCGGATCGAGATCGCCCGGTCTGGCGGTGAACCCGCACAACGCGCATACAGGCACGCTATATCTCAGTTCCCCTGGATTATCCCCGCTCGATCACCATGCTTTCACCGTGGCTCCAGGTGTTGCGGCTGGCTGCAGCGGACTGGCCGGGCGAATGCATTCTATCAATTGTCCCCATTCTCGCATGAAGACCCAAGCCGCTGTATGCGGATGATCGGAAGATTAAAATCGCGAAATGCAATCCATTACCCAACCCCTCCCTTATTGGCGTCTTTCCGGTTTTTATTTCTTCCATTTCGCATTTATCGGGGCGTTTTCTCCCTATTGGGGCCTTTATCTCAAGTCCCTTTCCTTCAACGCCTTCGAGATCGGCGTGCTGATGTCGCTATTGCATGTCACCCGTATCTTTGCTCCGTCGGCCTGGGGCTGGCTTGCCGACCACACCGGCAAACGCCTTTTGATCGTTCAGGTTGCGGCGGCAATGGGTTTGATCAGTTATTGCGGCATTTTTTTCGATCAATCGTTTGCCTGGATTGCCGCAGTCATGGCCCTGATGAGTTTCTTCTGGGGCGCCTCGCTGCCGCTTATCGAGGCCACCACGCTCGCCTATCTCGGACACGGCACCGACAGGTATGGGCGAATCCGAGGCTGGGGTTCGGTGGGATTCATCCTTGCCGTGGTTGGAGTGGGCTATTTATTGGAGGCGACGGAAATCACGGCCTTGTTATGGGCTGTGCTCGGATTCAAGCTGGGCATCTTGTTTTTTTCCCATCAGATTCCCGATGCCGGGCAGCCGGTCGTACGTTCCAGCGATGGCTCGCCTATCGGTGAAATATTCCGGCGGCCAGAAGTGCTCGCATTCTTCGCGGCATGCCTGCTGATGGCGGCGGCGCACGGGCCCTATTACACTTTTTATTCCATTTATCTGGTGGAACAGGGTTATAGCAAAAGTACCGTGGGTTTGTTATGGGCTACGGGCGTGGCCTGCGAAATCGGTATTTTTTTCCTGATGCCGCAGCTCATGCGCCGGTTCGATGTAAGGCAGATTCTGGTCTTCAGTTTCAGTTGCGCGACCGCACGATTCCTGATGATCGGCTGGGGAACAGAATGGCCTTTTGTGATCCTTCTGGCACAGGTGTTGCACGCGGCGACTTATGGCGCCCATCACGCGGCTGCGATGGTTCTCGTTCATCGCTTCTTCAGCGGCCGCCATCAGGCCAAGGGGCAGGCGCTGTATACGGGGCTGGCTTTTGGCGTCGGCGGCACCCTGGGAGGGATACTCAGCGGTTATGGCTGGCAGTGGCTGGGCCCCAGCCTCACCTTCACCATAAGCGCGACCGCCGCTCTAGCCGGATTGAGTTTGATAGTATGGAGAAGAGAACTCACCCGCTAATTTGGAGAATGAAAACCGGGGGCGACGGGAATCCGGCTTGAAGGGTGACCTGTTTCTTGCTCCGCCGATATGGGATAATTTCGCATTGAACGGGGAAATACGAAGATGCAGACTCTATACGATAAGCTTTGGCAAAGCCATGTGGTGCATGAAAAGTCCGGCAAGCCGGACGGAATGGCGCTCATCTATATCGATCGCCACCTGGTGCACGAAGTCACCAGTCCCCAGGCATTCGAAGGATTGAAGCTCGCCGGGCGCAAGCCGTGGCGGCTGAAGTCCATTCTGGCCGTGGCCGATCATAATGTCCCGACTACTGAACGCGCTCATGGAATCACTGATCCCATATCGCGCCTGCAGGTCGAGACGCTCGACCAGAATTGCCAGGAACTGGGGATCACGGAATTCAGGATGAATGACAGGCGGCAGGGCATCGTCCATGTGATCGGTCCGGAACAGGGAGCCACATTGCCGGGAATGACCGTGGTATGCGGGGATTCGCATACGAGTACGCATGGGGCATTCGCTGCATTGGCCATCGGCATCGGCACATCCGAGGTGGAGCACGTGCTGGCTACCCAGTGTCTGTGGGCGAAGAAAGCCAAAGCCTTGCAGGTTCTGGTGGAGGGAGAGCTGGGCCATGGCATCTCGGCAAAGGATATTGCGCTGGCGATCATCGGCGAGATCGGGACTGCCGGGGGTACCGGCTACGCAATCGAGTTTGCGGGCAGCGCCATCAGGTCGCTTTCGATGGAAGGGCGCATGACATTGTGCAACATGGCGATAGAGGCAGGCGCGCGGGCCGGAATGATCGCCGTGGATGATACCACTATCGAGTACCTGCAAAGCCGTCCTTTTGCGCCGAAAGGCGGTCTCTGGGAGAAAGCGGTCGCCCATTGGCGTACTTTGAAAAGCGATGAGCATGCGACATTCGACAAAGTGGTGCGACTGGATGCGGCATCGATCAAGCCCCAGGTGACCTGGGGGACATCGCCGGAAATGGTGACGACCGTCGATGGTAAAGTCCCCGATCCGTCGCGGATCTCCGATGCGGTGAAGCGGCATGACATGGAGCATGCCTTGCAATATATGGGGCTTGCTCCCAATACGCCGATCAGTGATATCCATCCCGATAAGATATTCATCGGGTCCTGCACCAATTCGCGGATCGAAGATCTGCGCGTGGCGGCTGAGGTGGTGAAAGGCCGCAGCATTGCGCCCAGCATCAAGCTGGCCATGGTGGTGCCAGGCTCGGGTCTGGTCAAATACCAGGCGGAGCAGGAAGGGCTGGACAAGATATTCCGGGACGCGGGATTTGAATGGCGCGAGCCCGGGTGTTCCATGTGCCTTGCCATGAATGAGGACCGGTTGGCGCCGGGCGAACGCTGTGCCTCCACGTCAAACCGCAACTTCGAAGGAAGGCAGGGCCCGGGCGGGCGCACTCATCTGGTCAGCCCGGCTATGGCGGCGGCCGCGGCGATAGCCGGGCATTTTGTGGATATACGAAAAATATATTAGAATTCAAACGCAACATCAGAGCTTTTTTTCTTTAAAAAGGGGTGGGTATGAGAACACTAACAGCAGAGCTTGGCTTGATCGCTGTTTTTGGTTTGTCGGCATGCAATACGATGCAAGGTCTCGGAAAGGATATCAAGAGCGGCGGACAGGCAATAGAGAACCAGGCAAAATAACTCCCGACCGGATAGCTCGTGAAAAAATTCCTGTATTGCGACGGACTGGTGGCACCGCTCGACCGCGCCAACGTCGATACGGACGCCATCATTCCCAAGCAATTCCTTAAATCCATCAAGCGCTCGGGTTTCGGACAGAACCTGTTCGACGAGTGGCGGTATCTGGACCATGGCGAACCAGGGGTGGACTCTTCCCGGCGCAAGCCCAATCCGGATTTCATCCTTAACCAGCCCCGGTATCTCGGAGCCGAAATACTGCTCGCACGCGCAAACTTCGGTTGTGGTTCGAGCCGCGAGCATGCCCCCTGGGCATTGCAGGATTACGGCTTCAAGGTCATCATTGCACCCAGTTTTGCCGATATTTTTTTCAATAACTGCTTCAAGATCGGGCTGCTCGCCATTGGGCTGGACTCGAGCGTCGTCGATAAACTGTTCGATGAAGTAAATGCGGCCGAAGGCTACCGGTTGACCGTCGACCTGGAGGCCCAGTCGGTGCGAACCCCGCACGGCGAGTCTTTTTTCTTCGATATCGACCCTTTTCGCAAATACAGCCTGCTGAATGGCCTGGATGAGATTGGCCTGACCATGCAGCATGCGGAACAGATCGCCGCCTTTGAAGCCAGGCATGCGGCATCCCAGCCATGGCTGTTTCAGTGACCTGTTTTTTTCCGCCGCAGCCCTGTTCTTTCGTCGTGATCCTTCGATCCGGATTCTGGCTTCCGGCCGGACAGGCCGCAACAGCAGCATAGTTTTTCCGCCAATGCTGCAGACTTGCCCGGAGAGCAGCAAGATTTATCACCAGCCTTGCCCGCAGTCCCGTTTATTCCATTTTATATATGTCCATAATGAAAATCGCCATATTGCCCGGTGATGGAATCGGTCCCGAAATCGTCGCTCAGGCGGTAAGGGTGCTGGAAGCCCTGCGGAGCGACGGCCTGGGATTCGAGCTGGAGCAGGGATTGCTCGGCGGATGCGCGGTGGACGCGCTGGGCGAGCCGTTCCCTGAAGCCACTCGCCGCCTTGTTGCAGCCGCTGACGCTGCCCTTCTGGGTGCTGTCGGCGGTCCGCGGTATGATGCGCTGCCACGGCAGATGCGGCCGGAACGAGGCCTGCTTGAAATACGCAAGTTTTTGAATTTATTTGCTAACTTGCGGCCGGCCATCCTCTATCCCGAGCTGGCTGCTGTTTCGACGCTTAAACCCGATATCGTGGCGGGGATGGATATACTGATCGTGCGAGAGCTTACCGGCGATATTTATTTCGGCGAGCCGCGCGGAATAGAATGGCGCGACAGCCAGCGCGTCGGTTTCAACACCATGATATACAATGAAGCGGAGATTCGCAGGATTGCGCGAGTGGCATTCCAGGCGGCAGCGAAACGCAATCGCAAGCTTTGCTCCGTGGACAAGATGAATGTGCTCGAATGCACGCAGCTCTGGCGCGATGTTGTCACGGAGACGGGACAGGCGTTTCCAGAAGTGGAACTTTCCCACATGCTCGTGGATAATGCCGCCATGCAGCTCGTGCGCAATCCCCGGCAATTCGATGTCATGGTGACGGGTAATATGTTCGGCGATATTCTTTCGGATGAGGCTTCCATGTTGACGGGTTCCATCGGCATGCTGCCGTCGGCATCGCTGGATGAAAATAATAAGGGGTTGTATGAGCCGATACATGGCTCTGCGCCTGATCTCGCGGGAAAAGATATCGCCAATCCGCTGGCTACCATTCTCTCGGTAGCCATGATGCTGCGTTACACCTTTGATCAGGAGGAGGCGGCAGCACGGATCGAAAATGCGGTCAGGAAAGTATTGGCGGATGGATACCGTACGGCCGATATCTACGAAACAGGTACCAGGAAGATCGGCACCGAGGCCATGGGCGCCGCAGTGCTGGCAAACTTATGATCCTGAATCCGCTCTGTAGAAACTCACCATACAGGTGAATGTCGAGTACTGCGGAAAGCCGTTGTGGATCATGGCTCTAAACTGGAAATAAGTGATCAACTGCAGGATTTGGGATAATAGATAATAGAGAGTGCAAGCATGAAGCGAACAGGTTTTATCGGCTGGCGCGGAATGGTGGGTTCCGTGCTGATGCAGCGGATGCGCGAAGAAAACGATTTTGCGCTGGTTGAGCCCACATTTTTCACTACGTCCCAGGCGGGCGGCAAATCTCCGGATATTGGCCAGGAAGTTCCTCCGCTCAAGGATGCCTATGACATTGACGAACTGAAGTCGATGGATATCCTGGTTTCCTGCCAGGGCGGCGACTATACGAGCGCGATCTTCGGCAAGCTGCGGGAGGCAGGCTGGGAAGGCCATTGGATCGACGCGGCCTCCACGTTGCGCATGGGAAATGACGCCGTCATTATACTTGATCCGGTGAACCTGCCGGTCATCGAGCAGGCTCTGCACGATGGCGTGAAGAATTATATTGGGGGCAACTGCACCGTGAGCTTGATGCTGATGGCGATGGGGGGATTGTTCGAAGAAGACCTGGTCGAATGGATGAGTGCGATGACCTATCAGGCGGCTTCGGGAGCCGGCGCGCAGAATATGCGTGAGTTGCTGCTGCAAATGGGTGAAGCCCATCGCGTGGCGAAGGATCTGCTGGATGATCCCGCTTCCGGCATTCTGGATATCGACAAGGAGGTGGCGGGAACGCTGCGCAACGGCAACTTTCCCACCGCGAATTTCGGAGTGCCGCTGGCAGGCAGCCTCATTCCATGGATAGACAAGGATCTGGGTAACGGGCAGACCCGGGAAGAATGGAAGGGTCAGTCCGAGACGAACAAAATCCTGGGGCGCACAGAACATGCGATACCGGTTGATGGGATCTGCGTGCGGGTGGGGGCCATGCGCTGCCATAGCCAGGCGCTGACGGTCAAATTGAAAAAGGATGTTCCGCTGGACGAAATCGACGATATTCTTGCTGCATCCAACAGTTGGGTGAAGGTCATTCCCAATGAACGCGAGACAACCTTGAAGGAATTGACGCCGGCTGCCGTCACCGGATCGCTTACGATACCGGTAGGACGGCTACGCAAGCTGGCAATGGGGGGAGAATACCTGTCGGCATTCACCGTTGGCGACCAACTCTTGTGGGGCGCGGCCGAGCCCTTGCGCAGAATGCTGAGAATCCTCGTGGAGGCCTGACTGATTCTTCTCCTGGGGTGGTCGTGCGCAAACCTGCCTTTAAAACATTCCTGTTCCTGGCCATGGTTGGTTTCATCGGGGCGATCGACGCGGCGGGGCTTGGGAGATTAACCCTCAATTCCACGCTGGGGCAGCCCTTCAGAGCAGAAATCGACCTGGTTGCAGTGAAAGTGGAAGAACGGCTGTTTTTGGATGCGCATCTGGCCTCGCGGGATACTTTTCGCCTCGCTCATGTCGATTACTCGCCTTCTCTCTCGGCATTTAAAACCAGCGTTGAAACTCGTGCCAATGGGCAGCCCTATATCAAGGTCATTTCTGCGCAACCCGTGGCCGAGCCGCTCTTGAACATGCTGATCGAATTGAATTGGCCTTCGGGGCGCGTATTGCGCGAGTACGCGGTACTGCTTCCGATGGCTGAAGCACATGCAAACGAGACTTCGGCGGCGCGTTCCGCTTCCCCCTCTTCCGACAGGCCGCCGTCCACTCCTGTCGCGGCATCCGGACATGCTCCCATGGACAGGGTGGAAAGGTTGCCCGGAAAGCAGTTGCCGGAAAAGACGAAGGAGAGAAGAGCGCAGGAAGGCGCGTCGGATTCCACGCTCTCCGCAAAGGAAAATACGGTCTATGGACCCGTGAAGCAGGGTGATACCCTGGGGGGGATAGTAAAACATATTGCGATTCCTCCCGGGTTAAGCTTCAACCAGATGCTGGTTGCATTGCAGCGTGCGAACAGGGATGCTTTCCTGGGCAACAATATCCACCAGCTCAAGGCAGGACCCATTTTAAGAATACCGGACGTGATGGAGATCAAGGCCGTCTCCCGCATGGAGGCCGACAAGGAAGTCAATACCCAGACGATGGAATGGAACCGAGGGCGGCCGCTGGACGCGACAGGGGCGCCTACCGCGGAATTGAAGGCTGCCGAGCGAGTCCTTCAGGAGGTTGTGCGTGAGGGAGATATCCAGCAATAGGCGCGAGCAGGGCCTTGTTGTCAAATTTGCAGGCCCCGCCAGGCTTGCCGGCTTCCATAATCCTGAATTTTGCGGCACATGGCTGCGTTTCAACTCCCTGGAACGGAATGGCCATTGCGCGTCGTTGTGCCTTACCCTGCGCTCCAAAAACCACACTCCACGCTATCCAACTGCCGGATTCAGGATAATGAGTGGACGATATCTTTACATGCTTCTTCAGCCACTGGTCCTGGCGGATTTTCTGTGGTAGGCCGGGCATTTTGCCCACGCATCGCCTGGGAATGCCTGCCGACCTTGCCGAACTCCTCGCCTATGCTGGGAGGATAGCGTGAGGATCGCACTGGTTCTCGAGTACGATGGAAGCAATTTTTGCGGATGGCAGAGCCAGCCGTCCGGTGGCTCGGTGCAGGACGCGGTGGAGACTGCATTATCGAGGATCGCCGGCAATGCTACCAGAGTGCTGACGGCGGGGCGCACCGATGCTGGCGTGCATGCCGTATTCCAGGTGGTGCATTTCGACACCGAAGCGAAGCGGCCCATGAATGCGTGGATACGGGGAGTCAATGCATTTCTGCCGGACAGTATTGCGGTATTATGGGCCTTGCCAATGCCGCCCGATTTTCATGCACGCTACTGCGCCACTGAGCGCTGCTACCTGTACCTGTTGCTCGCCCATCCGGTACGGCCGGCACTCAACCAGGGCAAGATGGGCTGGTTTCATCAATCGCTCGATCTCGAATCCATGCGTTCCGCGGCCGGGTTTCTGCTGGGGGAGCATGACTTCAGCGCGTTTCGTGCCGCTGAATGCCAGGCGAAGTCGCCCGTGCGCAAGCTGACGAAGCTGGAAATCACCCGGCATGGCGATATCATTGTGTTTGAAGTACGCGCCAACGCTTTTTTGCATCATATGGTACGCAATATTGTCGGTTCGCTGGTTTACGTGGGGAAGGGCAAATATCCCCCGGCATGGATGGCGGAAGTGCTGGCCCGGCGGAGGCGTGAACTTGCCGCTCCCACTTTTCCGGCAGCCGGCCTGTATCTGGCGGGCATCGGCTATGATGCCAGATGGCAGGTTCCGGAATTCATCGAACCGCCACTGGCGGCGGTACTGCAAAAGTCGAACAGGTCATTGCCTACAAGCTCCCGGGAGCCAAGCCTGCCCGGCGGCATCGGGTGAGCGGTGCTCCGGATCGCTCTTGCTCCCCGATGGATTGGTCCGGGGCCGGGATGCATCATTGGCCGGAAAGCGCCGTAGGCAGGTATCGATGGAGGACGTGATTCATTATGGCTACACCAGTAAAGATTTGCGGCATCACTCGCGCCGAGGATGCGCAGGCGGCAGTTCGCCTGGGCGCTACCGCCATCGGATTCGTATTCTGGAAGCGAAGCCCGCGATATATTTCACCGGATAAGGCACGAGAAATCATTTCCCTGTTGCCCGCATTCATCACCGCAGTGGGCGTTTATGTCGATCCCGACCGTAGTTGGGTTGAGACATCCTCTCGCGCAGGCGTGAATCTTCTGCAGTTTCACGGTGTGGAATCTCCCGATTTTTGCCGGCAATTTTCGTTGCCTTATATAAAGGCTGTTCGCGTCAAGCAAGGGGTAGATTTGATACAATACGCGACCCGTCATAGCGGCGCAAAAGGATTGTTGCTCGACACGTTTGTGGAAGGCGAGCCCGGCGGTACCGGACAGGGGTTCGACTGGGACCTGGTGCCACGTGATGTAAGCCTGCCCTTGATCCTCTCCGGAGGGTTGCGCCCGGAGAATGTCGCGCTCGCGATCAGCCGGATTCAACCATGGGCGGTGGATGTATCCAGCGGCGTGGAGGCATCCAAGGGTATCAAGGATGCCGATAAGATCGCCGCTTTCATGCGAGGAGTTCGAGCCAGTGAGAGTTTATGATCTGCCCGACAGATACGGCCATTTCGGTCCGTATGGGGGAATTTTTGTCGCCGAGACGCTGATTGCTGCGCTGGATGAGTTGCGCGCGCAATATGAGCTTTCCCGGAACGATGCAGAATTCCAGGCCGAACTTGCCCATGAGCTGAAGCATTACGTTGGCCGCCCTACGCCCATCTATCATGCAAGCAGGTGGTCGGCCCACCTGGGAGGCGCGCAGATTCTGCTCAAGCGGGAAGACCTGAATCATACGGGAGCCCACAAGATCAACAATGCGGTCGGGCAGGCGCTTCTCGCGCGGCGCATGGGCAAGTCGCGCGTCATTGCCGAAACAGGTGCGGGCCAGCATGGCGTGGCGAGCGCCACGGTGGCTGCGCGCTATGGAATGAAGTGCGTGGTTTACATGGGATCGGTGGATGTTGCCCGCCAGTCCGCCAATGTTTACCGGATGAAATTGCTCGGTGCCACGGTGGTGCCGGTCGAATCCGGTTCCCGCACTCTGAAAGATGCGCTGAATGAGGCGATGCGCGACTGGGTGACTAATATCGAGGATACTTTTTATATCATTGGCACCGTGGCGGGACCTCATCCTTATCCCATGATGGTGCGTGATTTCCAGGCGATCATCGGACGCGAGGCGATGCTGCAGATGCAGGAGGAATATGGGCGGCAACCCGATGCGCTAATTGCGTGCGTGGGCGGGGGATCCAATGCCATCGGCCTGTTTTACCCTTATCTGGACGGTGATATCCGGATGATAGGCGTCGAGGCGGCGGGACTCGGGATCGAAAGCGGCCAGCACGCCGCGACGCTGACACGAGGAAGGCCCGGTGTACTGCATGGGAACCGCACTTATCTGATCCAGGACGACAATGGGCAGATCGTCGAGACGCATTCCATTTCTGCCGGCCTCGATTATCCGGGCGTCGGCCCCGAGCATGCCTGGCTCAAGGACAGCAGGCGCGCGGAATACGTCGGGATAACCGATAGCGAAGCGCTGGCAGCATTCCATTCCCTTTGTCATTATGAAGGCATCATTCCTGCCCTCGAATCCAGCCATGCGTTGGCTTATGCCGCCCAGCTTGCGCCAACGCTGGGCCGGGACCAGCTCTTGCTGGTGAACCTGTCGGGAAGGGGTGACAAGGATATGGGCACGGTGGCGCAAGCCTCTCAAATCATGCTCTGACCGGCCCGTACATTCCATGTCCCGAATTTCCGCCACTCTCGACCGGTTGCACCAGCAGCATAAAAAGGCTCTGATTCCTTTTATCACCGCCGGCGATCCCGAACCCGCCATCATGGTGTCTTTGATGCACGGGCTGGTGGAAGCCGGCGCGGATATCATCGAGCTGGGTGTTCCCTTTTCCGATCCCATGGCCGATGGCCCCGCCATACAGCGTTCGTCCGAACGGGCGCTGAAGCGGCATGTAAGCCTGAAAGATGTCCTGGCAATGGCGCGCGAGTTCCGGGAGCGCGACGATTCCACGCCGGTAGTGCTCATGGGGTATGCAAACCCGATAGAAGCGATGGGGCATGAGATATTTGCGCAAAGGGCCAAAGCGTGCGGAATCGATGGGGTATTGACGGTGGACTATCCCCCTGAGGAATCGCAGGAGTGGGTCGCTATTCTGGAACGCTGGCAGATCGATCCCATTTTCCTGGTTTCGCCGACTACGCCGCAGACACGCATCGAGCAAGTGGCGAAAATGGCAAAAGGCTATGTATATTATGTGTCATTGAGAGGAGTGACCGGCGCGCCGACGCTCGACCTCGACGAAGTAGCCAGCAGGCTTGGCCAGTTGCGCGCATCCATTTCCATCCCGATCGGCGTCGGGTTCGGAATACGCGATAATGCGACGGCAAGGGCGATTGCGGGAATCGCCGATGCCGTGGTAGTGGGAAGCCGGCTCGTCGAGGAGATAGAACGCTCCCCACATGACCAGATATTGACGAATGTGGCGCGCGTGGTGGCCGGCCTGCGTGGAGCGATGGACGAGGCCAGCCAGGCTATAGCCGGCCGATAACCTGGCGCTGATCGAAATCTCGAATAAATCAACCCTGTATCAGGTAACGGCCCTAAGACCATGAGCTGGTTCCAGAGACTTCTCCCGCCCAAAATCAAACGCAAGGAAAGTGGCGAAAAAAAGGCTGTGCCCGAGGGGCTATGGAGCAAGTGCGCTTCGTGCGAGGCGGTGCTGTATTATTCCGACCTGGGGAACAATCTCAATGTCTGCCCCAAGTGCAATCATCATAACCGGATTTCCGCCCGGGTCCGGCTCGATCTGTTTCTGGATACCGAGGGACGCCATGAGATAGGCTCGGAAGTGTTGCCGCTCGATCCATTGAAGTTCAAGGATAGCAAACGCTACGCAGATCGCCTGTCGTCCGCCAAAAAGGAGACCGAAGAGGATGATGCCCTGGTAGTCATGCAGGGCAGCGTAAAAACCATCCCTCTTATCACAGCGGCGTTCGAGTTTGGGTTCATGGGCGGATCGATGGGATCGGTGGTGGGCGAGCGGTTTGTCCGGGGCGTCCAGGCATGCATTGATCTTCATCTGCCCTTTGTATGTTTTGCCGCCAGCGGCGGGGCCCGCATGCAGGAAGGCCTGCTGTCGCTGATGCAGATGGCAAAGACGTCCGCAGCGCTGACCCGGTTGAGCCAGGCGCGACTTCCCTTTATTTCGGTGCTTACCGACCCCACCATGGGAGGCGTGTCCGCCAGCTTCGCCTTTATCGGCGATGTGGTCATTGCCGAGCCTGGCGCCTTGATCGGTTTCGCGGGTCCGCGCGTCATCGAGCAGACAGTGCGTCAAACCCTGCCGGAGGGCTTCCAGCGCGCCGAATTCCTACTGGAACACGGAGCGATAGACATGATAGTGGATCGCAGGCGCATGCGGGACAAGGTCGCCTCCCTGTGCACATTGCTCATGCACTCATCCGTCTCGCCGCCCTGATGCGCCATGCGCGCAACCGCATTGTTTTCCCGTTCTTGCTGCCCTCATCGCTTTCGCCGCCCGCTGGTATTCCTCCGGTGTTCCTGGTCCGGCCGGCAAGCCGGCAGCCGTGGCGCTCCATGACCTCAAATCCGGCAGTTGGCCGCTCATTTCCAGTTTAGAGATATGATCCAAAAAGACTATCTGCGGTACTCGACGTTCATCCATATCCACCCTGTCCGGCTGGCGGATTCAGGATGATTGAACCCGCTCCGAAATTCCAGACGCTGCTGGATTGGCTAGGTTATCTGGAATGTCTTCACCCAAGAACTATCGAGATGGGGCTGGAACGCGTGAAACGGGTCGGATCCAGTCTCGATCTCGATCCGGCTTTTCCTATAATCACTGTTGGGGGAACCAATGGCAAAGGTTCGACATGCGCCATGATGGAAGCCATATTGAGCAGCGCTGGATATGCAGTGGGATGTTACACGTCGCCGCATCTGCTGCGCTATAACGAGCGCGTGCGTATCAACCGGCGGGAAGCGGGAGACGAGCAGCTATGCGACGCATTCCAGACGGTAGAGGCGGCGCGGATAGCCAGCGGCGAGTCCTTGACCTATTTCGAGTTCGGCACGCTGGCGGCAATGCAGCTCTTCAGCCGGGCAGGCGTGGATGTGGCCATTCTGGAAGTGGGGCTGGGTGGCCGGCTGGATGCGGTGAATATCTTTGATGCTCACTGCGCAGTGCTGACCAGCATCGACCTCGATCATATGGATTATCTTGGCGATACGCGCGAGAAAATCGGGTGGGAAAAGGCAGGAATCTTCAGGAGAGGAAAGGCGGCGATCTGTTCCGAGCCGGATATTCCCGCGAGCATCGGCCGTTACGCCAGCTCGATCGAGGCGGATTTGCTGCATATCGGAGAGCACTTCGGTTACTCGGCGGACGCCAGTCAATGGAGTTTCTGGGGCCCGGGAGGGCGCAGGCATGCGCTCCCCCATCCGGCGCTGCGAGGCGATCATCAATTGCGTAACGCCAGCGCCTGCCTGGCGGCGCTCGATTCCCTCAGGCATATTCTTCCGGTTACGATGGGGGATATACGAAGAAGCCTGCTGGAAGTCAACTGGCCCGGGAGGTTCCAGGTTTTAGCCGGACGGCCCGCGACGGTGCTGGATGTTGCGCACAATCCTGCCGCTGCTGAAGCGCTTGCCGGCAATCTGGCAAGAATGGGAAGCTACCGGACTACCTATGCCGTATTCGCGATGCTCAAGGACAAGGATATCGCTGGCGTAGGACGCGCGCTTCTGGAAAGGGTGGACGTATGGTTGACAGCGGATATTCATGCGCCGCGCGGCGCTTCCGCGGACGAGGTGGCGGAGGCGCTGGCAGCTGCGGGAATAAAGGAGGCAGGGAAGACCATGCTTGCATTTTCAGATCCGGCTGCGGCGTACGCATATGCCTGTGAGCAGGCTGGCGGAAATGATAGAATCTGCGTATTCGGTTCATTCCATACCGTTGCCGACGTGTTGCGCTATCGAGAGCGGCCGGGTGTGCATGGCGGGTTCCAATCTGATGGCTAAGACTCTCAGTGAAGATGAAATTCAGCTCCGGAAACGGGCCAGAAGGCGGCTCATAGGGGCAATAGTGCTGGTTGCGGTGGCAGTCGTCGTCCTGCCTATGGTACTGGACAACAAGCCGGAGCAGCGCAATCAAGAAATCGAAATCCGCATTCCTTCGGAAGATACAGCTGACGAGTTCCCGCCTGAAGCGGCAAACTCCCCCCAGACGCCTTCCGCAGGGGTTCCGGATTCCGGAACTTCCGAGTCCCGGCGTCAGGAGGCTGCTGTGCTCCAGCCAGGCAAGCCCATACAGCCCCCGACCCAGGTAGCGGAAAAGGTGCAGCCCCCGACCCAGGTAGCGGAAAAGGTGCAGCCCCCGGCCCAGGTAGCGGAAAAGGGTAAGCCGGCGGCGAACAGTCCCGCGCCGGAGATCGCGCCAGGCGCGGAGAGCGCGCGGACAAGTTCCATCGCCGCCAATATGTTCGTGGTGCAGTTGGGCGCTTTTGCGAATCCCGCCAAGGCGCAGCGGCAACTGCAGAGCCTGATCTCGAAAGAGAAGGATGTCAAGGGCTATACCGAAACCATAAAGACAGGCAAGGGGACGGGATCGCGCGGGCTGGACAGCAGGAAGGAAGCGGATGACGGCGAGATAACGCGTGTTCGCGTCGGTCCTTTCCAGACGCGGGAGGAAGCGGAGGCTGCTCGCGAGAGGCTCAGGAAACTGGGATTCGAGGGAGTGGTGATAGATAGATAACCCGTCAGATCCGGGGCGCCGTTTCGTGTAGCATGACCATTTTAGATTACAGCGTTATCGCAGTTCTTGCCGTATCGGTATTGCTGAGCCTGATGCGCGGCGTTGTACGCGAGTTGCTATCGCTGGCGGGCTGGATAGCCGCATTCATGGCGGCCAATTCATTCGCATCGGGATTTGCGCCCATGATTCCTTCCTCTATCGGTGGCGAATCGATACGCGTGTTTTTGGCATTCGCGGTGCTTTTCTTCTCCACATTGCTGGGCGCCGGGCTGCTGACGATGCTGATTTCGGCTCTGGTGAGGACGGCTGGGCTTGGGTTTGCAGACCGTTTTTTTGGTTTGCTGTTCGGTTTTGCGCGCGGCCTGCTTGTCGTGCTGCTGGCGATCCTGGCGGCGGGATTCACTACCTTGCCCCAGGAGCCGGCCTGGAAGAATGCGATGCTGAGCAAGCCGCTTGAAATGGCAGCACTGATGGTGATACCGTGGCTCCCGCCGGATCTGTCCAGCCATATCAGCTATGCGAAATCGAAGCAGAAAAATTAGCGCAGGACGCATGGATTCACACCGGGTTTTCATTACGGGAAGGCATGCTGGCACTGCGCCGCGAATGGCGGGCTGCGGATTTTGTGCAGTTGATTGATTAGGGCATACTCGGGAAAACATTATGTGCGGAATTCTTGGCCTCGTTGCGCAAACTCCCGTCAACCAGTTGCTATACGACGGCCTGCTGGTGCTCCAGCATCGGGGGCAGGACGCCGCCGGTATCGTTACCGCGCAGCATAACAGGTTCCACATGCACAAGGGAAACGGCTTGGTGCGGGATGTTTTTCGCACCCGCAACATGCGTTCGATGGTCGGGAACATGGGCATTGGACATGTACGCTACCCAACTGCCGGATCGTCCGAATCCCCAGCCGAAGCACAGCCGTTTTACGTAAATTCTCCGTTCGGGATCGTTCTGGGCCACAACGGCAATCTCACGAACGCCGTCCAGCTCAACCAGGAATTGTTCCGAGAAGATTTGCGTCACGTCAATACCAATTCCGATTCGGAAGTCTTGCTCAATGTGCTGGCTCATGAGCTGCAGAGGAGTACGAAAAACTATCATCTCGATCCAGCCGCCATATTCGATGCGGTTTCGGGGGTGCACCGCCGCTGCCGGGGCGCTTATGCAGTAGTGGCCATGATAGCCGGCTATGGTTTGCTGGCTTTTCGCGACCCCCATGGCATTCGACCACTGGTATTCGGCCGCGCGGAGAACGAGTTCGGGACAGAGTACCTGGTGGCGTCCGAAAGCGTCGCGCTCGACACGCTGGGATTCCATCTGATACGCGATGTCGCTCCAGGGGAGGCGATTTTCATCGACGAGAAAGGTAATTTTTACAACAAGCAATGCGCTGCCGCACCTGTGCATAACCCCTGCATCTTCGAGTTCGTTTACATGGCTCGCCCAGACTCGGTAATGGACGGTATTTCCGTATACGAAACACGGCTCAACATGGGTGAGAGCCTGGCCGACAAGATCAACAGGACCATGCGGCATCTGGATATCGATGTGGTCATCCCCATCCCTGATTCCAGCCGGCCTAGCGCCTTGCAGCTTGCCAATCGCCTGGGTGTCAGCTTTCGGGAAGGTTTTGTCAAGAACCGGTATATAGGACGGACTTTCATCATGCCGGGACAGCAGCAGCGGCGTAAATCCGTTCGCCAGAAACTCAATGCGATGAGCGTCGAATTTCGCGGAAAGAATGTGTTGCTGGTGGATGATTCAATCGTGCGCGGCACGACCAGTCGGGAAATTGTCCAGATGGCGCAAGGCGCGGGGGCGAGCAAGGTGTATTTCGCATCCGCTGCGCCGCCGGTGCGGTTTCCCAACGTTTACGGGATAGACATGCCTACACGCCATGAGCTCATTGCCACTGGCAGGGATGATGATGAAATCTGCCGGGAAATCGGTGCGGATTACCTGGTTTACCAGGATCTCGATGCGCTGGTGAAAGATGTCTCCAGGCTCAATCCTTCGATTTCCCATTATGAAACTTCATGCTTCGACGGCAGCTATATCACCGGTGATATCACGGAAGAGTATCTTGCCATACTGGAGGCGCAGCGGGGCAGTGGCATGCCATTGACGAGCACTGGCGCCAGCAGCCAGCTGGATTTGAACCTGGCGGCGGTGGATTAAGGAAGCACTGAACAAGCTCTGCTGATGTGAACAATGGCTTCCGCACTCCCCGTTTGAGGCGGTTGCCTTGCGGGCATCATGCGAAGATCCTTTCGATCGCTGCTTCGCTTTGTGCATGATTGCCGGCGGCACAGAAATTTTCCGGGAAGCCATATCGCAGCAATTTGACAAAAAGAATGGGGAAGTGTAGTTTCGATCTTGCGCCGATTTGATATTCAGCTTGCGGGCGCGTTATAAATTCGGCTAAAGCGGGAAACCCGTTTTAGCAAATGCTGGACGGGTTTTTTTATTGGGAAGGAGATCCTGATGTCTGACGATTTCGAGCTGGAGACCCTGGCGCTGCACACGGGTATTCATCGCAGCCAGTTCAATGAGCATGCGGAAGCGTTGTACCTGACTTCGAGCTTCGTATTCGAGAATGCCGCCCAGGCCGCAGCGCGTTTTTCCGGCACGGAACCCGGAAATATCTATTCGCGCTTCACCAATCCCACGGTTACCGCTTTCGAAGAACGCCTGGCCGCGCTCGAGGGTGCTGAAGCGTGCGTGGCCACTTCTTCAGGCATGTCGGCAATTCTTGCGTGTGCGATGGGCCTGCTCTCCGCCGGCGACCATATCATCGCATCGCGCAGCCTGTTCGGCGCTACCGTGAATCTCTTCACCAATATTCTCAAGCGCTTCAACATCGAGACGACATTTGTTTCCGCTACGGATATTTCCCAATGGGAAGCGGCGATGAGGCCCGGCACGAAATTATTATTCGTGGAAACGCCATCCAATCCGCTCACCGAAATTTCGGATATTGGCGCGCTGGCTTCCGTTGCAAAAAAGGCGGGCGCCTGGCTCGCGGTGGACAACTGCTTTTGTTCCCCGGCGCTGCAAAGGCCGCTGCAACTGGGTGCGGATCTGGTAATCCATTCCGCGACAAAATATCTGGAAGGCCAGGGAAGGGTGTTGGGCGGGGCTGTGCTGGGAAGCCGGGACCTGGTGATGGAGCAGGGGATATTCGGTTTCTTGCGTACTGCCGGGCCGAGCCTGAGCCCCTTCAATGCCTGGGTGATATTGAAAGGCATGGAAACGCTGAAGATTCGCATGGAGGCGCATTCCAGCAACGCGCTGGAGATTGCACGCTGGCTGGAATCGCAGCCAGGCGTGGCAAAAGTTCATTACCCCGGCCTGGTGTCGCATCCACAATACGATCTCGCGCGGCGCCAGCAGAAAACTGGCGGGGGCATTGTGTCCTTCGAATTGAAGAATGGAAAGGATGCAGCCTGGCGGGTGGTGGATTCCGTCCGCATGATTTCGATTACCGCCAATCTGGGCGATACCAAGAGCACCTTGACGCATCCCGCCACCACTACCCATGCCCGCATCAGCCAGGAAAGCCGGGACGCAGCCGGAATTACGGACGGTCTGCTGCGCATCGCAGTGGGGCTGGAAGCAGCGAAGGATATCCAGGCGGATCTGGCGAGAGGTCTGGCAGCCACCTAGGGAAGCAACCCCATAGCAGATTTGCAGGCGCCCGCCCCGACAGTATTTTGGCGCGGTCCGGCACCCTGTCGCTGCTAGCGTCGCGACGCGTTATACAGCGGCGTGACGACCGGAAGCAATGATTCGATCTGCTGGACGCGCGAGGAGTCGGCAGGGTGGCTGCTGAGGAATTCGGGTGGCTGTCCGCCCTGGTTGGCATTCATCATTTTTTGCCATAAGGTTACTCCCGCGCGAGGGTTATAGCCCGCGCGCGCGGTCAGTTCCAGGCCGATGCGGTCTGCCTCGGCCTCGTCCGTACGGCTGAAATGGGTTGCAATAAGGGCTTCATAACCGACATTGGCCAGCGCTGCGGTATTCTGGCTGAGGCCGAGCGCCGCAGATCCGAGGCCCAGCGCGGCCTGGGCTGCGATCGCCTGGGATACCTGTTCCCGCGAATGCTCGCGTAACGCATGAGCTATTTCGTGTCCCATCACTACCGCGATTTCCGCGTCGGTAAGTTGTAACTGGTTGATCAGCCCGGAGTAGAACATGATTTTCCCCCCTGGCATGCAGAAGGCGTTCAGCTCGTTGCTGTCGATTATGTTCACTTCCCATTTCCAGCCAGGCGCATCCTTGCGAAACACGGCAGTTTGGGGTTCGATCCGGCGGGCAATGGCCTGCAATCGCGCCAGCATTTTGGGATCCTTGTTGAGCGTTCCATTTTGCGTGGAGTCGTTCTTCAGCTTGGTATAACCTTGCGCGGCGGTTTGCTCCAGCTGGTCGGAGGAGACGAGCATCAGCTGGGACCGGTCTGCGCCCACCGCTCCTGCGGAAGTCGTAGTCGCGCATCCATTGAGCGTAAGTGACGCGATACCGATGGCGGCTAAAAAACGAAAGACGAGCATAGTTTCCTCACTGGGTTAAGTTGGCGATGATCCCCGTAGCCCACGCCTGTCCCACGGGCTTCGGCGAGTCTTCCGGACCGGCCGGCGTCCGGAGGTGCCGGGTGTCGATTGCATGTATCCTTGTTCTGTCTACCGGCGAGCCCACATCAAGACGATCCTAGGGAAGCGCTGAACAAATCCCCACTGAGCGCGGTGCTGGTAAAATCGGGATGATCATAAGGCGCGCGACGCAGGTCGTAGCTGGGACTACGATGCCAAGGAGCGCAACGCCATGGCTCCCCGGAGCGTGGCCCGAGGGGCCCCGCGAAGCGGGGATCGGGCAGCGTCGGGGATGCCAGACCGCGCTAAAGTATACATGGGGCGCCAGCAGCC
>MKVR01000023.1 GCA_001899235.1 Nitrosospira sp. 56-18 | reverse complement strand
AGCGCGGGATTATGCGGAGTCGTTTGCTGGTAGCCGCGGTTTTCAAGGGCTTTTGCGGCTGTGTCGCTCCGCATAATCCCGTGGAGAGAAGCCGCGGCGCCTCGCGCGAGGCGAGGCGCCGCAGCGGTGTGGGTCAGCGCGACCAGACCAGCGCATAGCCGTCATCGACCGCGACGAGGTTGGCGTAGATCGGCGCCGGGAAGGACGGGTCGTCGAGCTTGACCGAGTGATAGACGGTGTTGTCCTTGGAGGTCCGCTGCCATGCGGCACCTATCTCGACATTACCGACCACCACGCGCAAGTTCGGAGCCTTCTCGTTCTCAGAGGGTTCGGCCGGAAGGAAGCGCGCCTTGAAGTTGAGCGAGAGCGTCTTGATGGTCCCGGTGTATGAGCCGTCTTCGGCGCGGGTGAAGGTGCCAATCTGAGCCATGGTAATCTCCTGTTGCTGTTCTCAAGCCCGCGACCATCGCGGCCTTGATGGCGATCTTTGAGCGCCGCAACGACCGGCCCGCAGCCTCTGGCCCGCAGCGCAGCGGAGGATGGCGGGCTGAGTGATCTTGTTGCCTCGCGAGGAATGACGCCGCTTGGCGGCAGGGGAAGAAGATCGCGAACAAGCCATTGCGGGTAAAGGTCGGCGAGCGCAGCGAGCGTATTGTGGCGCGTGATCCGCCAGCAAAAGGCCGGTATGGACGTGGGCCAAGCAGCCCGACAGGCAGGAGAGCATCGCTCAAAGGCCTCACCACCGCCGCGACGGCGACACCATCACGGCAAGCGCGGTCGAGCCACAGCGCTTTGCTTCGCCGATTACACCCCCAATGGAGAAGAGCTCGATTGCTCGTGCGGGACGGCGCGGTGATGCCGCGACGTCACAGCGAATCAAAGGTATTTCGTCGTAACGATCGGCTGCCCGACGTCTCTCACCCTGAAGGCAGCGGTGCTTTCTCCAACAGCGAGGCAATCAGCGCGTCTGGTGCCTTGAACCGTCCACGGCGCAGCGCCGGCGGAATGACCGCTTCCACCGCCTGCAGCTTTTCAGAGGGATCCATGCGCAGATAAATCTCCGTGGTGCGGATATCGGCGTGGCCAAGCCAGAGCGCCACCTTGCGGATGTCGCGTGTGGCCTGCAACATCAGGACCGCACAACTGTGCCGTAGAAGGTGTGGCGATAGCGTGCGGCCGCTCAGGGTCGGGCATCGAGCCGCGGCGGCCTTTGCGTGCTTTTCAAGGATATACTCAAAGCCGGCGCGGCTCATTGCCATCCCTTGGGCGTTGACGAACAGCTCTGTCGCCGCCGGCTTTCCTCGCACTGCAAGCCAGGCGCGCAAGTCGCGAGCGGTTTCCTTCCAGAGCGGAAGGCTGCGTTCGCGCCGCCCCTTGCCGAACACCAGGATGCTCGGTCTCGGTTGCAGCGTGACGTTCTCCAGGGTGAGGCCGATCAACTCGGAGACGCGCAGGCCGCCGGCGAAGCACAGATGCAGCATCGCCCGATCCCGTAGCCCCAACCGTGTCGTCGTGTCGGGCGCGTCGAGCACGGCGCGGACCTCGTCCATGATCAGATGGCGGATGAGCTTCTGGTCATGACGCTTGCCTGGGATCGCATTGATCTGGGCGACCTGCTCCAAGGCGCCAGGATGCCGCAGCTCGACGTAGCGCATGAACGACTTGATCGCGGCGAGCCGCAGGTTGCGAGTCGCCGGACCGTTGCCGCGGTCATGTTCGATGTGATGCAGGAACGCGACCACCATGTCTGCATCGATCTGCTCGAGCTGGAGCAGAGAGGGGCGCGTGTGCAGGCGCTGGGCGGCGAAGGCGAACAATAGCTGGAAGCTATACGCATAGGTCTCGCAGGAGTGCGGACTGTAGCCGCGCTGCTGCGGCATGTGCTCGCGCATGAAGCTGGTGATGAGCGGGGCGATCGGCGTCATGCGACCTCCCCGGCGATCAGCGCCTCAGCAGCATCTGCAATATCGGCCATGAGGTCCGGGGTGGCTTCCAGATACCAGTAGGTATGCCGGATGTCCGCATGACCGAGATAGGTGGAGAGAGCGACGAAGTCGCGCGCAACGTCATCACGACGCATCGCGCATTGCTCCAGCACGCGCGTCGCGAAGGTGTGGCGCAGATCATGGATACGCGGACGTCGCGACCGATTCTGACCGACGTCAGCTTTGCGCAGGATCACATAGAAGTTGGTCTGGGCGGTCCGAACCGACATCGGCTTGGCATCCACGGACAGGAACACATGGTCATCCATACCGGCGAACCGCCGCCGGACCTCAAGATAGGCCTGCAGCGCTTCGACCCCGCTGGGGTGCATCGGCACAAGCCGGCTCTTGTTGAACTTGGTCTGGCGGATGTGCAGCACGCCGTCGGGCAGCAGATCGCCCAACTTCAAGTTCAGAGCCTCGGAGATCCGCAGACCGGTCGATGCGAGCAGCCCGATCAGCATCACATAGATGTGGCGCCTGAGCGGGCTGGGCTTCTGGCGCCGCAGATTGCCTGCAGCGTCGAGCATGCGAGCCAGCTCCTCTGGCGTATAGATATAGGGCGCGGGACGTGTTGCAGGACTGCGGGGATTATGCGGAACTTCATGCTCGCGATCCTCGGCGTAGAGGAAGCGTGCAAAGAGCGCGATCTCCTGAAGCCGCCGCTGGTGACTGCCCGGGGTCGACGAGACGGCCGCCGCCCACGCGATCGCGGTCTCGCGGCGAACGTGAGTATCGCCGCGGTCGACCGCATAGCGCGCGAACGCGGTGAGGTGTCGGGCCGTCTTTGCGAGCTTGAAGCCGAGCGAGCGGCGCAGCTCAATGTAGCGATCAACATCTTCGATCAGCATGGCGACCTCCCCGGCCAGGGCTGCGCGATGGCCGACAGCAGGGCGATATCGACTTTGGCGTAATGCGCCGTCATCGCCTGCGACCGGTGGCGCAGCACCGTGCTCACGCCCGGCAGGCTGACGCCGTGGCGGAGCATCGCCGTGGCCGCCGAGTGGCGCAGGATATGCGCACCCTTTTGGCGGCTCTCGACGCCCCCACGCTTGAGCGCGCGCTTGACCAGGTCTTTGACCGTGATGCGGTCGATTGGCCGCAGTGGCGCATATTCGGTGATGAACAGGAATCGTGTGGCCAGTGCCGGCCGGCCACGCTCGATATACGCGAGCAGCGCGTCGCCGATCTCCTGGGTGAGCGGCAGCAGTTCCTCGCGCCGGCCTTTGCCGCACAAGCGGATGCTGCCCTGCCGCCAGTCGATATCGTCGAAGCTGAGCCGCGCCACCTCGCTCGCCCGAAGCCCGAGCCGGACCAACAGCAGGATAATGGCTCGGTCGCGCAGCCGACGCTCTCCGTCGCACGCGCCGATGATCCGCGCGATGTCGGCATCGGGCAGGAAGCGCGGGATCGATGCCAGCCGCCATCCCGCAACATTCGGCATGGCGTGGTCGAGCCCAGCCGGACATCGTCCTGTCGCGATCAGGAAGCGCAGGAACGCGCGGATGCCGACCGATATGCCCTTCATGCGCTCGACCGATACAGCTTTCGCACGTTCGATCATGTATGCCCGGATCGTCACGGCGTCGTAGGCCGTCGGGATATCCCCCAGCGCATCGACAAAGCGAGTGATCGTCCCGAGATACGTGGCCAGCGTCGTTTCAGCCAGGCCGCGCTGCTCGCGGGCCCAAGCCGCAAACTCGACCACCAGTGGCGCTGCCAGTTTAGCCGGCAATCGCATTAACAGGCCTTGATCCTCAAGGTAGGCGATGAACAGCTTGGCGCACTCGACCGCGTCCTTGTTGAGGTCGCCGCGGAAGCGCGGCCGATGTCCCGCTTCGATCAAGGAGAACGAGGCCGCGTGCGCCTCACGGATTGCATTCAGCGTGTAGCCTTCCCCGCGCGCCCAGTGCGTCCAGCTCGCAAGCAGCCGCATCCTCTCGACGATGGTAAGTGGCGTATATCGGCGCCCACGCAGCCATCGAGTAAAGTCGACCGCGTGGTCTGCGGCCATTCCCGCCTTCAATCGGTCCCAGACCGTGTTCTGACGGACATAAACACCTGTCGGCATGTCGCCCCCTTCTGCATGTGGAGGCAGGACTATGATCGAGGTGGTTGCTGTTCGGAACCTCAGTCAGTGGTTGTGCCGCGCGCACTCGTGCCATGCGTGACCGACTGGAGCCGGGTGGTTCTCCAGGCGAGCCGTGATGCCCTGCGACCGGCGGGCCTTGTTGTCGGCGGATCTGCCCCGAGATGCGGTCTGCGACCCGGCCTATTCCCCGCAACAGCGTGCGTCGATCTTCTTCCCCGCGGCGGCGCCGCTCCTCGCGGAGCAACAAGATCGCCGCACGCCGTCCTTCGCATGCGCTGCGGCCTGACGGTGCGGGTCGGCCGTCCCGGGGCTTTCGATCGCCACAAGGCCGCGATGGTCGCGGGCTTGAACACAGCACAGGAGATCCACCATGTCCCAGATCGGTTCGTTCACCCGCAGCAACGATGGCACCTACACCGGCACCATCAAGACACTCGCAATCGATGCCAAGGCGCGCCTCGTCCCCAGTGATCCCGCCTCCACCAGCGATAAGGCGCCAGACCTGCGCGTGATCGTCTCTGGCGTCGAGATCGGTGCCGCCTGGCGCCGGACCTCGAAGGACAACCGCTCCTACCACTCGGTCAAGCTCGATGATCCGTCCTTCACCGCGCCCATCTACGCCAACCTCTTCGAAGGCGATGATGGCGAGTGTGCGCTGATCTGGTCGCGCTGACCTACACCGCGGCGTCTCGCAAACACGCGAGGCGCCGCGGACAGCGCCCCGTCATTATGCGGAGCGACACAGCGGCAAAAGCCCTTGAAAACCGCGGCTACCAGCAAACGACTCCGCATA
>MKVR01000022.1 GCA_001899235.1 Nitrosospira sp. 56-18 | reverse complement strand
ATACTGAACATGCGCGCGCCGGGCATGACGCTGATGAAGATGCCGCTGTTCGTCTGGACCTGGCTCATCACCGCCTACCTCCTGGTGCTGGTGATGCCGGTGCTGGCGGGCGTGGTCACCATGCTGCTGACCGACCGCAATTTCGGCACCAACTTCTTCAATGCGGCAGGCGGCGGCGACCCGGTCATGTTCCAGCACATTTTCTGGTTCTTCGGGCATCCGGAAGTCTATATCATGATCCTGCCGTCGTTTGGCATCGTCTCCGAGATCATTCCGACCTTCGCGCGCAAGCCGCTGTTCGGCTACTCCTCGATGGTGTACGCGACTGCGTCGATTGCCATCCTGTCGTGCATCGTATGGGCGCACCACATGTTCACCGCCGGCATGCCAGTCACCGGCCAGCTGTTTTTCATGTATGGCACGATGCTGATTGCCGTGCCCACGGGGGTGAAGGTGTTCAACTGGACCGCCACCATGTGGCGCGGCTCCATGACCTTCGAGACGCCGATGCTGTTTTCCATTGGATTCATTTTCCTGTTTGTCATCGGCGGCTTCAGCGGCGTGGTCTGCGCCATCGTGCCGATAGACGTCCAGGTGCAGGACACCTACTACGTGATCGCGCACTTCCACTACGTGCTGGTATCGGGCTCCCTTTTCGCGATATTCGCCGGGACGTACTACTGGCTGCCGAAGTGGACCGGGCACATGTATGACGAAACCCTGGGCAAGGTGCACTTCTGGCTGTCGATGTTCTTCTTCAACCTTGCCTTCTTCGTGCAGCACTTCCTGGGACTGGCGGGCATGCCGCGCCGTATTCCAGATTATGCGCTGCAATTCGCGGACTTCAACATGATCTCCAGTATCGGGGCGTTCGGTTTCGGCACGACTCAGTTGCTGTTCCTCTACGTCGTGCTGAAGTGCATCCGTGGAGGAGCGAAAGCCGAAGCGAAGCCGTGGGAAGGGGCAAAAACGCTGGAATGGACGCTGCCGTCGCCGGCGCCCTACCATACCTTTGAAAAACCCCCTGTTGTCGAATAAGACGCTGACAAGGAGAGAACCATGGCGCAGAATATGCATCTGTCAAAAAATATGGACATGCCGCGGAACGGTGATGCAACCGGACGGTCAGAGCTGGAGAGGAGGCAGGGGGCCATCAGGACGGCACTGCTTCTGCTGGCCCTCTCCCTGGCGGTGCAGGTGGTGGTCCCATACCTGTGGTTCTAGCGAGGCCGCGACCATGCGCATGCGATCGATGCTATCGAGGAGGAGATTGAAGTGAGCCAGGAAGCAGGCCATCGCTATTACGTTCCAGCCCCATCGACATATCCCATCACCGGGTCGATAGCGCTGCTGTTCATGGGTTTTGGCGCCGCGTTTTCAGTCAACCGGCTTC
>MKVR01000021.1 GCA_001899235.1 Nitrosospira sp. 56-18 | reverse complement strand
TAACGTCAATCTGCTCCGGCTTGTTCTTATACAAATCGCAATTGTAGTGAACGTCCATATACGCTACAGGCTCATCCTCCTGCGTTGGCGGTGTCGGAGCGGCGGCGAAAGCGGCTCTAATCATGAGATTAGCTAACCGTCTGCCGTCCTCTAGAGGTATATAAGCTCGATCACGCAAAACAATTACGGCTTTATCAACCATTTCCTTTGTCGGCCATCCTTCGGGTAGGTTCATTTTGTTTCCATCCTTTTCCATATAGAAATACGTTCCGCCCAACGTCTTGCAAACCATGATTGATATGCGCCGGCTGCCATTCCGGCATTGCCGGGATATTTCGCCATCAGCTCCGCAAATTTACACTTTCTTTCCCATTCAGGTGGTATCCCGCTCATCTCACTCTCCTTTAGTATCAGGTACGGGTGAGTGTGGCAGGCGCTGATCTCCTGCATGCGGTCTTTTGTGTAAGGCCACCGACGAACCCCGCAACAACCTCTCCATTTTGCGTATCAGCCTACGCATTCACACTCTTCGGGAGGGATTCTGTTGTCCGCTGCTCAGGATACTTGGCTGGTCGAGCGGAGTTTGCCCAATTTCTCCCTTGCACTACAGAATCCCTGCCGAAGAGCCCGGTACTTATCCCTAAACCGGGCCCAATCGATCCATAGTTACTTATCGCATTCATCCTCCTTTTTGTGAGTTATCAGTACCGCTGCGCCATCTCATCTCATTAATAAATGCATCCCTCTCAACCCGCAGCCTTTCAATTTCTCGCGCAGCTTCCAATTCCAGTTTTGAGGGTTTTTGAGCACTCATGGCGCTGGTCCAGACACCTTTCAACCGGTCAACCAAGGTGTCTGGAAAATCATCTTCCCGAAATGAGCGTTTTGTCTCTGCTGAGATCCGATTGGCTAATGGCGTCCAATGCATGTGACTTACTTTCCATGACTTCCACATCTTTTCAACTATGTCATGGTAGAAGTACCCTTCACGCTCGTTGTAATCGAGTGGCATATTGGGTTCCTCGATCTGCATCCATACCAGGAAGTCAGCTAGTTGGTTCATTTTGTTGAAAAATCTTTCATGCCGCCCTCATCGCTTTTATATGCCGGTAAATCGTGCTTTTCGGTATACCCATTTCATGTCCAATATCGCATCCCGTCATCCCGTTATCTAACATTCTTTTGATCTGATGCCGTTTTTCATAAGTGTCTTTCCATTTCTTTTTTGGAGCGGCTTGCTGGTAAATGATGTCCATACACCCTGACATGCTATTCAAGAGATCAAACAATCCGGGCATTGGCGGGATGTGTTCGTGCTTGCCGAGCTTGTTAATCCGTATATTCGCTTTGAACAATTGCGGGATCTCATTTTCTAAAAAAGCCAACTGCATATCTTTTGCCTTTCCCTCTACTGAACTCATGGATCTCCCAAGAATTTTTGCTATTTCTCTGTACGTAATCGTTCCGTACATCGTCCGCATAATCCTTTCCTCTTCCGCCGTTCAAGGGTTGATGGTCCTTCTTTTCACGACTCAACCCTTCCAATCGGAATACTCATTTCAAGGCCGGCGCACGGCATCGTGTCGATGATGCGAGCTTGTGTGTGCACGACATCAGTCAGCGCATTTTTCTCGATGACATGCTGCCGGTCTCTCTCCCCCATCCAGATCAAGGCTAGGGCTATGACAACGAACTTGATGATGGATGCCCAGGGAATACCGCGGCGATTTCCGAAATGTTTGAGGTCGGTCATGATCATGCCCCCACCATTTCTTGTTGGTCTATGGATGCTAGGAACGCATCGATCTCCCGCATTACGCCAGCGAGTTCTGGAATGGATGCATACTTCTTGCGGATGTGCGCCAGATCGTGCCGGGCGAGAAGCATCAGCGCTGGGCTGTATGGTGTCTTTTCCGTGGACTTGACCAGCACGGGCTTGATAACTTCTGGTGCCGACTTTTGCGCTTCCGCTGCAATTTTCCTTGCAGCTTCAGCCTGCTCGGCCCGCACCTTCTCTTCGGCCTTCTTCTGCTCTTCTGCGCGAATGCGCTCCTGCTCGGCTTCCTGCTTCCGCTTCTCGTCCAGCTTGTGCTGATCGATCCGGTTTTTCACCAGAAGCTGAAAATCATCCTCAGGCTTGTAGAGGATCGATTGCAGATCGGCGAACAGGAATGCATGACCTTTTGCGTACTCGCCGTACCAGGCCAGCTTCGCGCGCACATCCTTTGCTATCGCATCGGTGGCGATCTTTGCGTTGGCCAGGGTGGAATTCACAGCATCATGAAGGCTGGCCAGGGTGCGCTTGTTCTTGATTGCTCCCTGGAAGTCGGGCTGCTGGTAGACCAGCCGTATCGGCTTGATCTCGGCTTCGAGGGCGGCAACATTCTCAGCGAATTTCAGCCTGCCTTCGGCTACGATGCCGTTCTTGATCGTTTCCTTCTGGCTCTTCACCAGCTTATCGAGCGTCAGGCGCTTACCGCGCACTTCCTCGCATACTAGATCGATGCGGCGTACGACATCGTCAATATCTGACGCCTGGGCAATGACAGCCTTTTTTGTGACCGCGAGATTCTTCTCAACCTCATCGCAGAACTTCACAGTGGCTTCCGCGTTGGCGAAATCCTCATCACTTTGCAGGTCGGTATTGATGCCGGTCAGGAAACGGGCGGCAGCATGCTCGAAATCAGGGAGATTGCTGGCCAGCACTTCCCCGCGGATTCGTACCGCCAGGGCGGGAAGCTGCATGATGGCGGCAGCCTGGGGCTTATCGGCATGGACTACTGGAACGTACTCGGCGAGGTCACGCTCGAACTGGGACCATCCTTGAACAATGCGTTCGCGCAACTCCAAATTCGGCTCGTACCAGAAATGCTTTGCTTCGATCAGATTCCCCTGATCATCCCAATTGGAGGCCAGGAACAGAACCTTCCCAGCACCAGATACCAAGCACTGTTGCTCCATTTGGACGTGATACATCTGGTCAATGTCGTCGACTGTGGTGGCCGAGCGAATGGAATCGTTCAGGCGCTTGTGCTCATAGACAACATCCTCGAGCATGGTCAGGCCGTCAAAACTGGCAGATAGCTTGCCTTCCGTTCCGGTGACCGGATACAGCGATTCACCGATTATTTCTTCCGCCAGCGAGCGGGCTAGCGCTTCAAAACGGTGCCCTTCATCAAATCGGCGCTGAGTTGCCGAGTCGACATCGGGAGCAATCCCCGTGTGCTTCTCGTGCAGAAGTTCAGCACGGGTCTTGTACTTCGATACCCCCATCATCGCCGGGGCGTCGCTGGCGTTCCAATAATTGGAGCGGTGTGCATGCCACTCAGGTGAGCCTTGCTGCAGATCGTGGGTTTGCATGGCTATTCCGCTCCCTTCGCAGGAGTCCATGAGGCGATCTCGACCTTCTGATCTTCGCTCAGCGTTTCCTTGGTCTGGATCGTTGCAATAAGGGCATTGGCGGTTTTTTTGCCAGACTCGATGACGGCTTTCCATCCTGCCTTCTGCTTGTCAAAGCTCTCCGACGTGCAAGTCGGTTTGGTGGCGCCGCCAGTATTGCCAGATCCACCCGATCCTTCCTGCTCGGCCTTATTGTCCATGACCGACTTCCATGTAGCCTCGCCGTCCTTGATTGCCCCGTAGATCCCACGGAGAGTTACGAGCTGGGCGGGCGAGCACCTTCCAAGGTCGTGACCTAGGTAACTGGTGAGATCGGTAGCGGTAACGCCAATTGCGGCGAACGCATCCACAATCCGCCGGCGCTCTGCATCCGGGTCCTTGGCCGCGTCGTCCAGGCGAATACGCTTGATGATTTCCTCTGCCTCGTCGCACAAGTCGCCGGGAATGATGCGCAGCCCGATAGTGCGGATGGCCTTTGAGATCAGTGCCCCGCGCTTGTTAAGCAGGTCGTCGTCGGTCCCGAGGATGGTGTAGGTGTCCTTGCCATAGCTGTTCTTGCGCACACTGATGTAGGAGCCATCGCTGTTCGGCTTTGCGCGCTCGACCGTCTTGGAAACCCGCACATCAAGCGGATAGGTGATATTCGCTTCGAGGTCGGTGACGGAAACGCGATGCACTTCCTTGACCTCATCCTCGAAAATCATAGTTGTCTCGACTAGGACATTCTTCATGCAGCGCAGCGCGACTTCGACGAAGCGGATACCAAGGCCCTCCACACCGTTTCCAATCGGCTTGATGTAATAGGCGCTCTTGTTGTTGGCGAAAGAGGGGCGACGACATTCCTTGATGAGATCCAGGCGAACCTGATCCCAATTGCGTGGGTTGCGCATCGCCATGATGTAGCGGGACTCAACCATTGCCTTCGATTGCGCGGCAATAGCGGTTGAAGCGGTTTCCTGAACCTGCAAGGTGTGATGGGTTTCGCTGAAACCCTCGCGGGTTGCGATTGCTGTAGTCATACTGTTCTCCTTATTGTTTGTTTTCTTTCTGCGGCAAATAAGCAGTCACGGTGACACGGCTGCCATCGAGCCCAACGAACACGATTTCCTGGCATTTCATGTCCGGCCCGATCCCTGATGCTTTTCCCACGATTACTTTTTCGATTCCATGCAGCGCTATTGAGGAATTCATGATGCAACCGCCGTTTCGCGCTCTTCCTTTTCTTCTATCGCCGCCCATGCTTCCCTTATAAAAGCGCTAAGACGGGCCTCTACGATTTCATCTCGAACCACGATATCTATAATTCCGTAGCCGTCCTGCACGTCAATTCGTAGGATTTTCATGAGTTGCATTCCTCCCATTTCGCCGCGGCCAAACACGCGGATTCGCGCAGCGTTTTCCCGCTTGTGTCATCCATTCCATAGCATTGAATTACAAATCGTCCTGGCAGCATTGAGCAGGCTGATTCGTACCTGTAACCTGTGCAATACTCGCCCAGAAAGTCCAGAATTTCTGTGTCGGTGAGATTGAGCGGGACAGGGCGCTTCTCGACAAGCTCGAACCGTTTGTTCTCGGCAATTACAAGCTCGTCGGAACGCTCGCCGACTCTTCCGTCATACCATTGCAACAGTTCTGCTGGATAGGTCATGATGCCTC
>MKVR01000020.1:71207-121057 GCA_001899235.1 Nitrosospira sp. 56-18 | reverse complement strand
CACAATCCAAAATATCTTCCCTTCCCAGATATCCCGATCCCGCCTGTCCCTGCCGTCCACCCGTCCTTACAGATACTTTACATACCCACAACCCCGTAAAGACTATCCGCGAAGATCTTCCAAGTCAAGCAGTTTGGGATCAGGCCTGGGATCCTCTGTAGATTCGCTTTTGACCTTTAATGAAAAATGCTCGAATGAAAACCCGGTTTTGCTATCGAACCGCACCTGTTGCTACCCATTTACGCCGGTTGTTCCCGCCTGAAACCGTGCCAGTATTCCGTCCAGATGGTCGAGATTGCTGTAATGGATAAGGATGGCGCCTTTGCCCTTTTTTCCAGGTTTTATCACGACTTCCGCGCCGAGCTTCGCGGAAACCTCTTCCTGTAAACGCAGCAGATCGCGGTCCGGCTTGGGAATCGGCTTCGACGCCGAATGCTCCATCCGCTGCACCAGCCTTTCCGTTTCGCGCACCGAAAGCTGCTTATGCACCACCAGATTGGCCGTTTCTATCTGGCTGGCTGGAGAAAGCGGGAGCAGGGCACGTCCATGCCCCATGTCGATCTTCCCCTGCATCAGCAAATCCTGGACTGGAGCGGAAAGGTTGAGCAAGCGTAAAAGATTGGAAATGGCACTCCGGGAATTGCCCAGCGTCTGGCTGGCATCCTGGTGAGTCATTCCAAATTCCTTGATAAGCCGCTGGATACCCAGCGCCTCTTCCAGTGGGTTGAGATCTTCGCGCTGAATGTTCTCGATCAGCGACATCGCCAGCGCAGCATCGTCCGCAACCTCGCGAACCAGGGCAGGCACTTCGGAAAGCCCGGCGAGCTGCGCCGCTCGCCATCGCCGTTCTCCGGCTATGATTTCGAAACGCCCGGCGGAAACGGCTCGAACCAGAACCGGCTGCATGATGCCCTGTGCTTTAACGGATTCGGCAAGTTCGGCCAAGGACTCCTGGTCCATGCGCGTGCGGGGCTGGTATTTTCCCGGCTGCAGCAACGACACATCCAGGTTTCGCAGCGAATCTCCAGATTTGACGTTGTCATTATCTCCAGCCAGCAGCGCGTCTAGACCTCTACCTAATCTTATTGATTTCATTAGATAATTCCTGTATCTCGATTTGGGATGATGGCAACTCTACGGGCAGGGAAGAATCCTCTGAATACCGGTTGAGAAGCTCCCCGGCGAGTGCCAGATAAGCCTGCGTGCCCTTGGACAGTTTATCGTGGTAGAGCGCCGGAATACCGAAGCTCGGCGCTTCGGCCAGGCGCACGTTGCGAGGAATCACCGTACGGTAAACCTTGTTGCCGAAATGCTCCTGCAATTGATCGGAAACCTGTTGCGCCAGACTGTTGCGTGGATCGAACATTGTCCTCAGCAATCCTTCTATTTCCAGCGAGGGATTCAGATTGGCGCGTACCTTTTTTATGGTGTTGAGTAGATCGCTTAGGCCCTCCAGCGCATAATACTCGCATTGCATGGGGATCATGACCGCGGAAGCCGCGCACAGCCCGTTGAGCGTGAGAAGGCTGAGCGCGGGCGGGCAATCGATCAAAATGAAATCATACTGGTGCTCCACTTCCTGGAGCGCTTCTTTGAAACGCGTTTCCCGCTGGGCCAGGTCCACCATTTCGATTTCGGCGCCCGCCAGCTCGCGATTTGCGGGAACAAGGTCATATTTACCCGCGGTCGAAACGATCCGCACCTCCGAAATCGACTTGCTACCCAATAGTACTTGGTAAACGGTATGTTCAAGGATGCCCTTATCCACGCCGCTTCCCATCGTCGCATTCCCTTGGGGATCCAGGTCAACCAGCAGCACGCGGCGTTTCGCCGCGGCAAGACTGGCTGCAAGATTGACGCTGGTGGTGGTTTTACCGACTCCGCCTTTTTGATTCGTTATCGCCAGAATTTTCGCCATCTGTCCCACTCGCTGGTCTTGTTGCAATACTGAACACTGAAGCAATACGCCTTGTTCCGATCCTAGGGAAGCCCTGAGTAAGTCCTCACTACGCGCGTTGCTGGTAAAATCGGGATGATCATAAGGCGCGCGACAATGGTCGTAGCCCGGACTACGATGCCAAGGAGCGCAACGCCATGAGCGCCCGATTTTACCGCAACCCGAATGGGACAGGGCTTTGCGGGCGGTCTTTCTTGCCAGGCTCCTAGCGAAGGGGATCAACCATTCGCGTCGTCGCCTTTCGCGCATCCCATCCCGCAAAGTCCCGTCGCGCCAGCGGAGACTTGTTCAGGGCTGCCCTACGAAAGCCCTGGCGCCTTGATTATCACCAGATGCCGTTCCGCCGCAAGACCGGGAACCGTGATGGGCAGGATGCTCTCGACAGCAAAACGAGCCGGCAGGTGGAGCAGTTCCTCGTGAGGATACACGCCTTTCATGGCCACCAGCCTGCCACCCGGGTGAAGAGCGAGGTGTCCTGCCAGACCGGCAAAGTCGGCCAAGCTGGCAAAAGCACGGGAAATAACCGTATCGAAGCCCTCCATTGCCTGAAATTCTTCAGCACGGCTATTCACTACCTCGACGTTCTTCAATTGCAGGTCGATACGCGCCTGCTGGAGAAACGCAGCCTTTTTATGGCTGCTTTCGACCAGGGTAACATGCCAGCCGGGGTGCGACAGCGCCAGGGGAATGCCGGGAAAACCCCCACCGGCGCCAATATCGACGATACGGGGACCGGTAATGCAAGGCACAACCGCAAGGCTGTCGAGAACGTGGCCTGTCAGCATCATCTCCGGGTCGCGCATCGCGGTAAGATTATGCACGCGATTCCACTTCTGCACCAACGCCAAATGTTCGAGCAGTCGAAGCCGGGCTTCAGGGGAAATATCAAGACCGAGCGTCGCGATTCCCGCTGCCAGCAATGCAGGCAAGTTCATGCGCTTTTCTTTTTCTTCACGCCCCGGCCTGAAAATCCGCGCTTCACGTGCACCAGCAATAATGAAATTGCCGCAGGGGTGATGCCGGAAATCCGGGCGGCTTGGCCGGCTGTTTCCGGCTTGTGCTGGTTGAGTTTTTGCTGGACCTCACGGGAAAGGCCCCTTACGGCTGCATAATCCAGGTCCTGCGGCAATGGGATTTCCTCGTAATGTGAATTTCGCTCCATTTCCTCCTTCTGGCGGGAAATATATCCATCATACTTCGCCTGGATCTCGACTTGTTCGGCAGCCTGTGGATCGGCAGCACCTTCCCCGCATCCGGGTAGCGTCATCAAGGAAGCATAGGACACATCGGGACGCCGCAGCAGCTCATACAACGAACAATCACGATCCAGCGTCTTGCCGAGAACGCGCAACGCATCAGCCTCGGGCAAGGCGTTGGCGCACCCCCTGGGACCGAACCACATCGCTTTCAATCTCTGCTGCTCCCGCGCAATAGCTTCCCGCTTGGCATCGAACGCTGCCCAGCGCGCATCATCCACCACGCCCATCCTCCGCCCTGCGTCAGTCAGCCGTAAATCGGCGTTGTCTTCGCGCAATTGCAAGCGATATTCGGCGCGGCTGGTGAACATGCGATAAGGTTCCGTCACCCCCCGGGTGATGAGATCATCGACCAGCACGCCAAGATATGCCTCGTCCCGGCGCGGACACCACGCATCCCTTTCCTGGTTCTTGAGCGCGGCGTTGATCCCCGCCAGCAGGCCCTGGGCTGCGGCTTCCTCGTAGCCCGTAGTGCCGTTGATCTGTCCGGCAAAGAATAGCCCTTCTATTTTTTTTGTTTCCAACGAGCGTTTCAGCCCCCTCGGATCGAAGTAATCATACTCGATCGCATAACCCGGTCGCGTGATATGCGCCTGTTCCAGTCCTTTTATGGAACGCACCAGCCTCGCCTGCAGATCGAATGGCAAGCTCGTGGAGATCCCGTTAGGATAGACCTCGTTGGTGGAAAGCCCTTCGGGCTCAAGAAAGATCTGGTGAGCATCCTTGCCCGCGAAACGCACCACCTTGTCTTCGATCGACGGGCAATACCGCGGACCAACGCCTTCGATCATGCCCGTGAACAAGGGAGAGCGGTCCAGGCCCCCGCGGATGATGTCGTGGGTTTCAGCATTAGTATGGGTGATCCAGCAAGGCAACTGCCGGGGACGCACGGCGGGAGAACCCAGAAAGGAAAAAATGGGAAGGGGAGTATCGCCGGGTTGTTCGAGCATAGCAGAGTAATCGATGCTGCGGCCATCGATGCGCGGCGGCGTCCCGGTTTTGAGGCGCCCTACCGCCAGTTGCAACTCGCGTAGGCGAGCCGCCAGACTGATCGAAGGGGGATCGCCTGCGCGCCCCGCCTTGAAGCTGACCGAACCCGCATGCGCCAAGCCGGCCAGGAAGGTGCCTGCGGTCAGCACGACTACGCGCGCCGCAATGCTTATCCCCAACTGCGTCACCACACCCGCCACGCGCTCGCCCTCGAGGATCAGATCATCCACTCCCTGCTGGAAAAGCCAGAGATTGGTCTGATTTTCGACTCGCTTGCGAATCGCCTGGCGATAAATCTGGCGGTCAGCCTGGGCTCGCGTAGCCCGCACCGCCGGACCCTTGCTAGAATTGAGCGTGCGAAACTGAATCCCGGCTTCGTCGGCAGCCACGGCCATGGCCCCGCCCAACGCATCTACCTCTTTTACTAGATGGCCTTTTCCGATGCCGCCGATCGATGGGTTGCAGGACATCTGCCCTATCGTTTCGATATTGTGGGTGAGCAGCAGGGTTTTCTGGCTCATGCGCGCAGCAGCCAGTGCCGCCTCGGTGCCGGCGTGGCCCCCTCCTATTACGATTACATCGAATTGCTGGGGAAAATGCATTTGGATTGATGTCAACAGGACAAAGCTTCCTTACTGACGATCATTTTACGGCAAAATGGAGGACAGGGTAAGCAGCGGGTAGCGCACGCCATGGATAATCAGCTCATGAGTTTTCTTCTGGTTGCAGAACTTTATGTTTCACGTGAAACATAAGCACAGGCTGCAGACGGTTATTTTCCATTCCGAGGTTAGAACCACCGGCTTTAGCCGGTCAGCTTTAGCTGCGACAATATGATGCACGAAGAGGCGAGGGGTTGCATGGAACACAGATGCGGCAGTCATACTGTATACCAGATTGAGTATCATTTTGTATGGGTAACGAAGTACCGGTACAAGATACTGAAAGAGGAAGTAGCGGAGCAAATTCGAGAGCTGGTGCGAGAGACCTGTGAAGCCTTTGAGATCAGAACAGTGAAAGGTGTGGTGAGGGAGGATCACGTGCACATTCTGACCAGTGTCTGCCGGCGTTGGCGCCAAGCAAGATCATGAGGCGGATCAAGGGTCGCACATCGAGCAAGCTGTTTGAAGAGCATCCGCACCTGAAAAAGAAGTATCGGGAAAGCATTTTTGGGCGAGAGGGTACTTTTGTGCGACGGCAGGTCAAATGACGGAGGAGATGATTGAGCAATATCTGGAGCATCATTTTGAGCCGAGGCCTGACGATGATTTCAGAATGGAACCCGATTAGGACGCGTCGTTCGGGCGACGCGTATCCGGACTTTCAGTCCGCAGCCTCAACCCACCAGCTAAAGCTGGTGGTTGTTGAGTGGACCGCAGGCGACTGGTGCGTGCAGCGCCAAGTGGCTATTTGCCGATGCAGAAGTGTGAAAATATCTCGCCCAACAAATCATCAGCGGTGAATTCACCCGTGATGGAGGAAAGGGATTGCTGTGCCAGACGTAGCTCTTCCGCGACAAAAACCGCCTGGCCAGGATCGCCAACCAAGCCCAGCGCCTGCTGAATATGCGTGCCTCCCCGCGCCAAGTCCTGCAAATGCCGCTGGCGCGCCATGAACATGCCTTCGGCTTCCGTGCCGGATTTGCGGCCGGCGAGATCCGCCAGCTTCCGGCGCAACAGCTCGATACCCAAGCCAGTTCTCGCTGAAAGGTAAATTTCCTGCCCGTCGGCATCCCCCACGCCGTTGGGCACCATCCCGGCTGCGAGATCCGTCTTGTTATATACATGAAGCACCGGCAGCTCGCGCGGAAAACTGTCCAGTATGGCCCGGTCTGCGGCAGTCATGCCGCTGCGACAATCCATCAGCATCAGTGCCAGATCCGCCTTGCTCAAGGCCCCACGCGCCCGCCCAATGCCCTCCCTTTCCACGGCATCCACCGTCTCCCGCAGTCCGGCCGTATCCGTCACGTGCAAGGGTATTCCCTCCACCTCGATGCTCTGGCTGATGGTGTCGCGCGTCGTCCCCGGAACATCAGTGACGATGGCCACCTCTTCTCCCGCAAGCCTGTTCAGCAAACTCGACTTCCCGACGTTAGGCTGCCCGGCGATGACGATGCTCATGCCCTCCCGCAGAAGGCTTCCCTGACGGGCCGCGGCGAGCACCCGGGAAAGCCGCGACTGAAGCTCCTCCAGTCTCTCCTCGATCCGGGCATCGGCAGCAAAGCGAGGACTCTCCCCATGCTCGGCATCCGCCGCATATTCCTCTGGAAAATCCAGACCGGCCTCTACCATGGTCCTCAATTCTGTCAGCGCGCGCACCATGTCGTGTATCGCCGTGGAAAATTCGCCTTGCAAGGACCGCAATGCGCACCGGACCGCCTCTCCGGTCCGGGCATTGACAATATCAGCCACGCTTTCCGCTTGCGCCAGATCAATCTTGTCGTTAAAAAATGCGCGTAGCGTGAATTCCCCCGGCTGGGCCAGGCGAGCGCCGGCGCGAAGGCAACTCGACAGCACCAGGCCGGTTACCGCTGTGCCGCCGTGACCCTGCAATTCCAATACATCTTCGCCTGTGTAGGATTGGGGGGAGGGGAAATAGAGCGCGATGCCCTGGTCGATCGCCGAGCCGTTCTCATCAAGAAACTTGCAAAAAGTGGCACGACGCGGCTGGAGCATACTTCCGACCATCTTCAAGACCAGCCCATGGAGGTTTGGTCCTGAAACCCGCACCACGCCGATCCCGCCCCTTCCGGGTGGTGTAGCAATGGCGGCGATGATATCAGAAGTGATCACTTACTTACGAGTGAATATGATCCTGAATCCGGCAGTTAACCGTTCATTTCCGTTTTGAAGCTATGACACGCCAAGACTTTCCGCAGTACTCGACGTTCAGCTATATGGTGGGCTCGCTACAAGGCCGTGCCGGCATGCTCACGCGGGGGGCGGCCGCCCCCTGCCTGAGCATGGGTCAGATCAGCTTTTGAGAGTATCCTTCTTTTTGCCAGCAGCGCCTGAAGTCCCTGCACTACGCTCGATCATGCGTGTGATCTGCCATTGCTGAGCAATGGAAAGCACATTGTTCACGAGAGAGTAAAGCACCAAGCCCGCTGGAAAGAAGAAAAAGAAAACAGCAAAGGCAAAGGGCATGATCTGCATGACCTTCTGCTGTATGGGATCGGTCGCGGGAGGGCTGAGCTTGGTCTGGAAGAACATGGAGATCGCCATCATCACGGGCAGGACGTAATAAGGATCGGGCGAAGATAAATCTTCTATCCATAACGCGAACGGCGCGTACCGGAGCTCCACGCTCGCGAGCAATACCCAGTAAAGCGAGATGAACACCGGAATCTGAACCAATATCGGCAGGCAACCCCCCATCGGATTGATCTTTTCCGTTTTATAAAATTCCATCATGGCCTGATGCATCCGCTCGCGATCGTTCCCATGCTGTTCGCGCAGCCGCTGAAGTTTCGGCGTGACCAGCCGCAACTTGGCCATGGAACGGTATCCCGCGGCGGACAAGGGGAAAAAAGCCAGCTTCACCGACATCGTCAACAGGATGATTGCCACCCCCCAGTTCCCGGTCCAGGACTGAAACAACGACAACAACCAGAATAACGGCGCACCTATTACCGTCAGCCACCCGTAATCGACCGCCAGATCCAGTCCGGGCGCCACTTCCGCGAGCTTGCTCTGCTCTTCCGGACCAGCATACAGCGGAACGGTGACACGCGCTGTGCTGCCTGGCTCTATCACCCCTACCGGAACGATCACGCCCGCCGTATATTCATTATCGGCTAGCCGCTTGGCATAAAATTCACGCTGCGTCTTTTCCTTGGGCAACCAGGCTGTAAGGAAGTAGTGCTGCAGCATGGCTATCCATCCGTTATCCGCATTCTTGGGATAGCTTGCCGTGCCTTTATCCAGGGCGGAAAATTCGATTTTCTTGAATTTTTCCTGCTCGGTATAGAGCGCAGCGCCGGTATAGGTTGGAACCATGAAAAACGATCCCACCGGCGGTGGACTATCGCGAAGCATCTGGAAATAGGAAAAAGGCTGGATTGTCGCGGCCCCGCCATTGGCCACTTCGAAGCTCACATCGATGACATAACTGCCCCGACGGAAAGTGTAGATTTTTGTGACGCGCACGTCATCCACTTCCGGACCAGCCAGCCGCACCTCCACTTTATCCTCCCCCGCCTGCAGCACATAGCTTTCCGAGTCCGCGGTATAACGGGTCTTGTGATTGGGAAGGCTGTCCCCTATGAGCCCGGATTGAGCTATGTAAACATGCCCCTGCCGAGCTTGCAGCAACGCGAACGGCTTGCTCCTGTCTTCCTTGTCCGGGTGCTGGAGCAGCTCCAAACGGCGCAGGTCCCCTCCCGCTGTATCGATTTCCGCGGTGACGAGATCTGTCTTGACGGTGATCTTTTCCCCCACAGGGAGATTGCCAGCTTTCACCGGAACCGTGCCGTCCGAGCTCGAAGGTCCCGAGCCAGCCTGTGCCGTAGCGAGCTTTTCCCCCGGTATGGGCATGTCTTCCTGATGAGGCGCGCCGGCCTCTCCAGTCGCCCCCTGTGTGGCTACCGAAGCAGGGGGTGGAGCCAGGCGCTCCTTTTGCCAGGCATCCCAAAGAAATAGCAGCGAAGTTGAAAAAATCAGGAAAAGTACGAGTTTTTGGGTATCCATCTTGCTTACTGTCTTATTATTTTCACTACGATTAAAGGACTCCTCGAATTCGGCGACCCACGATAGCGCAAACAGCGCCTAGGGAACAGGATCATGTCCGCCCCGTCCCCACGGATTGCAGCGCAATATCCTCCATGCAGCAAGGCATGTTCCCCGAAAAAATCCGTGTCTGTCCAGCGCCTCGCACGCATAATGCGAACAGGAAGGGCTGAAACGGCACGAAGGACCGAAAAACGGACTCAGACAATATTGATATATCTTGATGAAACCAATGATTATCCGCGACATCGCTGTAATTGCATCATGAGCTTGCCCGCCTCTTCCGCCAGCCCGGAGCCTGCCTGCCGCAAGGGGCGGCGCAAGCGCAACACGAGATCCAGGCCAGCCATCTGCCCCTGTTGTGCACGAAACGCTTCCCTCAACTCACGTTTGATCCTGTTCCGGTTGACTGCCAAGCGCTCGATTTTCCGGGCGACAATCAATCCCAGGCGGGGGTGCGCCCGATCATTCGGTTTTGCAAAAGCCTGAAGGAATTCACTGCTCACAGAACAGCGAAACCGGATAACTGCGGAGAATTCTTCTGCATCGTGAAGCCGGTGACTTTTCGGAAAGCGATTAATAAAATCCCGGCTCAAGCTAGCGATGCGATGCAATCATACCGCCAGGCGTGCTCGCCCCTTGGCACGACGGGCTCGGATGACAAGCGCTCCGCCAGTGGTTTTCATCCGGACCCGGAACCCGTGCGTCCGCTTCCTGCGCGTCACGGACGGCTGATAAGTGCGTTTCATTGCTCTTCCTTCTCCCCTAAGCTTGCTAAATAAAACTTCGCATTACAACTCTTTAGCCAATCCTAGTCAACCTATATTTTTCCCCCGGCCTGTGGATAAGTGAGTGGGAACAGACTAGAATAATCGATTCTCCCGCTTTGAGCCCCCCGCTTATTTTTCCCGCACAGTACAAGAATCATGCCCGCAATGGAATCCTTCTGGCTATTCTGTCTCGCGTATTTTGAGAAGGAATTGAGCTCCCAGCAGTTCAACACCTGGATCAAACCGCTGCGCCTAGACAGTGCATCCGACACGGCCGAACCCACGCTTATCGCGCCCAACCGGTTTGTCCTGCAATGGGTCAAGGACAACTTCCTGCCGCTTATCGACGAGATGGCGGAACAGCATTTTTCGCAGGCAGTTAATTTCCAATTGAGGCTTGCGCACCAATCTCCCGCGAAAGCTTGTCCGCCAGGAATGAACCATGCCAAAGCGGTCATCGCTGTCGAGAAGCATACCGCAAAGCCGGCGCAAAAAGTTTCCGGGGGAAGCAACCCCAGCCGGCTCAACCCGGCCTTCACATTCAACAGCTTCGTTACCGGAAAAGCGAACCAGTTGGCCCGGGCAGGCGCAATCCAGGTAGCAGAGCGGCCCGGCACTGCCTATAACCCTTTTTTCATTTACGGTGGGGTCGGACTGGGGAAAACGCACCTGATCCAGGCTATAGGTAACCTCGTTCTGGAGCAGAACAGCAAAGCCAAGGTCCGGTACATCCATTCAGAACAGTACGTTTCAGACGTAGTGCGCGCTTACCAACATAAGGCCTTCGACGAGTTCAAACGATACTATCATTCGCTGGATTTATTGCTGATCGACGATATCCAGTTTTTCGGGGGGAAGAACCGCACGCAGGAAGAGTTTTTCTACGCATTCAATGCCCTGATAGAAGCGCACAAGCAGGTGATCATTACCTGCGACTCCTATCCGAAGGAAATTTCGGGAATGGAGGAACGGCTGATTTCACGTTTCGGGTGGGGCCTGACTGTTGCGGTAGAACCGCCGGAGCTGGAAATGCGCGTCGCCATCCTGTTGAAAAAAGCCTTGATTGAAAATATTGTGCTGGATGAAAACGTCGCCTTCTTCATTGCCAAGCATATCCGCTCCAACGTGCGCGAACTGGAAGGCGCCCTGAAGCGGGTGCTCGCCTATTCCCGGTTTACCGGCCACGGTTTGTCGCTGGACCTGGCGAGGGAAGCGCTGAAAGACTTGCTGGCAGTGCAAAACCGGCAAATCTCCATTGAAAATATCCAGAAGACCGTGGCTGACTACTATAAAATCAAGGTAGCTGAAATGTATTCGAAAAAACGCTCCCGCATCGTCGCCAGGCCGCGCCAGATGGCCATGGCCATCTCCAAGGAGCTGACTCCGCTTAGCCTCCCGGATATAGGCGAAGCCTTTGGCGGAAGAGATCACACGACTGTTTTGCACGGGTACCGCAAAATTGCCGAGTTACGCGCTTCCGATCCGGCGATCAATCGGGATTTTAATACGCTGCTCCACATCCTCAGAGGATAACTCAACCGGATAGGATTGAGTGGATTGTGGATAACCAGGGAATTTTGCCGCAAGGACATTTATATCCCCAAAACATCCACAGTCGATACCTTGGCAATACCTGCTGAAAAATAGAGGCAGTCCCCTGATGTAACAAGGAATTTAATACTTATAACGAAGTTTCCAGCTATTTATTAACGATTATCTGGATTTAAATAAATGAAATTGATACAAACGAAAAGGGATACATTACTTAAGCCGCTACAGATCGTGACCGGCATCGTCGAACGGCGCCACACCCTGCCTATCCTTTCAAACGTGCTTGTCCAGACAACGAATGAAGAAATTTCCTTCGTAGCAACCGATCTTGAAATTCAGATAACCACCACGGCAAATGAGGGAATTGAAAAAGACTCGGCACAAGCGGTTACCGTAGCCGCGAAAAAGCTCCAGGACATTCTGCGTGCTCTGCCCGATAGCGTCCAGGTAACGCTGGAAACCGATGAAAATCGGCTTTTCGCCAAAGCAGGCAAGAGCCGTTTCACCCTGCAAACCCTTCCTGTGGAAGACTTCCCGAAGTTTCCGGAAAACCTGGAATCGGAGGCGAAAATAACCGTCAGGCAAAAGGAATTGAAGCACCTGCTATCCCTGGTTCAATACGCGATGGCTCAGCAGGACATTCGGTATTATCTCAATGGCTTGCTATTGCTAATCGAAGAAAATCATCTGAAGGTGGTTGCCACCGATGGTCATCGCCTTGCTTTTGCCCTCATGCCGCTGGATACTTGGCAGGACAAGCGCGAGGTGATCCTGCCGCGAAAGGTGGTGCTGGAACTGGCCAAGCTGCTGGCGGAAAACGACGAACCCGTCACAGTGGAGCTTCTTCAGAACCAGATCCGCTTCACCTTTTCCAATGTCGTGCTGGTTTCCAAGGTCGTCGACGGAAAGTTTCCAGATTACAATCGGGTGATACCGGCCGGATACCAGAAACAGTTCAACGTAAACCGGGCGTTACTGTTGCAGACACTGCAGCGCGCATCGATTCTGTCCAACGAAAAATTCCGTGGTGCGCGGTTGATCTTGACTTCGGACAATCTTCGCATCGTTTGCAGCAACAGCGAGCAGGAGGAAGCGCAGGAAGATCTGGAGCTCGAGTATGATGGAGACGCGCTGGACATAGGTTTCAACATCACCTATCTCCTCGATGCTCTGACGAATCTGGACAGCGAAACGGTGCAATGCTCCTTTGGCGATGCGAACAGCAGCGCGCTTATCCAGATTCCGGGCGACGATCATTTCAAGTATGTGGTCATGCCCATGAGAATATAGGCTGCAGCCCATGCAACTATAAAACGGCATACCGCCCGTTTCGCGTTGATTTCTCCCGGAAAAACCCAGTGATCCGGTTATTACACCAAGAATTACACCCAAGGCAAGGCAATGGCAGACAAAGAACGGCAAAAAAGCGCTAAATCGACTGATTACGGTTCAGACAGCATAAAGATCCTGAAAGGGCTGGACGCAGTACGCAAACGTCCCGGAATGTATATTGGCGATACCAGCGATGGCACGGGGCTTCACCACATGGTGTTCGAGGTCGTGGATAACGCTGTCGACGAAGCCTTGGCGGGCCATTGCGACGAAATTGCCGTCATTATTCATCCCGATAATTCCATTACGGTGCAGGACAACGGGCGCGGTATTCCCACGGGGATAAAACAGGATGACGAATTAAAGCGCTCGGCTGCCGAGATCGTCATGACGGAACTCCACGCAGGCGGTAAATTCGACGATAATTCCTACAAGGTTTCCGGAGGCCTGCACGGCGTCGGCGTCTCCGTAGTCAATGCGTTGTCGGAATGGCTGCGCCTCACCATTCGCCGGGACGGAAAAATCCATCAAATCGAATTCCATATGGGTGTGCCCGTCGCCCCGCTCGCCGCAACCAGCAAAACCGAAAGACGGGGGACCGAAGTGCATTTCCTGGCCAGCAAGGAAATTTTCGGTGATATCGAATACCATTTCGATATTTTGGCCAAACGCCTGCGCGAACTTTCCTTCCTCAATAATGGCGTCAAAATCCATCTGGTCGACCAGCGCAATGCCAAGGAAGAGCATTTTGCCTTCATTGGGGGCGTGAGGAGTTTTGTCGAATACGTCAACCGGACCAAGTCCGTCATTCATCCCAGCATTTTTTATGCTGCCGGCGACAAGGATGGCATACTGGTGGAAGTCGCCATGCAGTGGAATGACAGCTATACCGAGCAGGTTTTATGTTTTACCAACAACATTCCCCAGAAGGATGGCGGAACGCACCTGACCGGCCTGCGCGCCGCGATGACCCGCACGCTCAACAACTACATCGAAAAAAATGAGCTGGGAAAAAAGGCGAAGGTGGAAACTTCCGGCGATGATATGCGGGAAGGCCTGTCCTGCGTATTGTCGGTAAAACTGTTCGAGCCCAAGTTTTCCTCCCAGACCAAGGAAAAACTCGTTTCTTCGGAAGTGCGCCCGGCGGTCGAGGAAATCGTCGCTTTAAAACTGGCGGAGTTTCTCCTGGAGCATCCGCTCGATGCCAAAACCATCTGCGGAAAAATCATCGATTCTGCAAGAGCGCGCGAGGCCGCCAGGAAAGCGCGTGAGCTGACCCGGCGCAAAGGCGTGCTGGATGGCATGGGGCTGCCGGGAAAGCTGGCCGATTGCCAGGAAAAAGATCCTTCCCTCTGCGAACTTTACCTGGTGGAAGGAGATTCGGCCGGGGGGTCGGCCAAGCAGGGGCGAGATCGCAAATTCCAGGCCATCATGCCGCTCAAGGGAAAGATCCTCAACGTCGAAAAGGCGAGATTCGACAAGCTGATTTCCTCGCAGGAGATCGCTTCCCTCATTACCGCGCTGGGCACCGGCATAGGCAAGGATGAATATAATTCCGCCCGCCTGCGCTATCACCGCATCATCATCATGACGGATGCGGATGTGGATGGATCTCATATCCGTACTTTGTTGCTTACTTTTTTTTACCGGCAGATGCCTGAGTTGATCGAACGCGGTCATATTTATATTGCCCAGCCCCCGCTCTACAAGATCAAGCATGGCAAGCAGGAGCGCTATATCAAGGATGACCATGAGCTGAAGCAATATCTCCTGGGTCTGGCGCTCGCCGATGCCGAACTGCATCCGGGCAATGGCAAGCCGCCCCTTACCGGTGAAACACTGGAAAAGATTGCCAACGAGTACCTGCTGGCGGAGGCCGTGATCGAGCGCATGAGCCGCATGACCGACAGCGAGGTGATGCACGCCTTGCTGCATCATCCCGATCTGGATCTGGACAGCGCCGAAAGCGCTGCCGAAAGCGGCGGCAGGCTCGAAGCACGCGTTCCCGGCGTAAAAATCATTCCCGAGTACGATGCGACAGCGGAAGAATACCGGCTGAAGATTGCACGAGTGCATCATGGCAACACCCGTGCAAGTTACCTGGACCGGGATTTTCTGCAAAGCGGGGATTATGCCCAAATCAAGCAAACTGCCGAGGTACTCGATGGCCTCTTGTCAGGAGATGCATACGTCCAGCGTGGCGAACAGAAGCAGGCTGTCAGCGACTTCAAGCTGGCGCTCGACTGGCTGCTGTCCGAGGTTAAAAAGGGCCTGGGGACGCAACGCTACAAAGGCCTCGGGGAAATGAACCCCGCGCAACTGTGGGAAACCACCATGGATCCAAAAAGCCGCAGGCTTTTGCGTGCCCAGATAGAGGACAGCATCGCCGCGGACGAAATTTTCACGACGTTGATGGGAGACGTAGTCGAGCCGCGCCGGGCCTTCATAGAAGGAAATGCGCTGGGTGTGCGCAATCTCGATGTATAGAAAATCTGTCCAGGTTTCCTGTTATCAATGTAAGCTAGCTATGCTTCTCGGCTGCTGCCAGGATAAATACAAATATAATTTTCTTATTTCGAAAGGACTGAAGCCTCATGTTGTCCCCTAAGCTGACATTGGAAAACGTCGACCCGGAATTGTGGCAGGCCATCCGGGGCGAGGTGCAACGCCAGGAAGAATATATCGAGCTGATCGCCTCGGAGAACTATGCCAGCCCTGCGGTCATGCAGGCACAGGGGTCAGTACTTACTAACAAGTATGCGGAGGGTTATCCCGGCAAGCGCTATTACGGCGGCTGCGAGTATGTGGACATCGTGGAGCAGCTCGCGATAGACCGCGTCAAGTCACTGTTCGACGCGGAGTATGTCAATGTCCAGCCTCACTCCGGTTCCCAGGCAAATGCCGCGGTGTATCTTGCAGCGTTGAAACCGGGCGATACGCTCCTCGGCATGTCGCTCGCGCATGGAGGACATTTGACCCACGGCGCATCGGTCAATCTCAGCGGAAAAATTTTCAATTCGGTTGCCTATGGGCTCAAGCCGGAAACCGAGGAACTGGATTATGACGAAGTTGCGCGCCTGGCAAAGGAACACCGGCCGAAAATGATCGTCGCTGGGGCTTCCGCCTACTCGCTGGTGATAGACTGGAAGCGTTTTCGCAAGATCGCCGATGAGGTGGGAGCTTATCTCTTCGTGGACATGGCGCATTATGCCGGCCTCGTGGCGGCGGGATTCTATCCCAATCCGGTGGGCATCGCCGATTTTGTCACCAGTACCACACACAAGACGCTGCGGGGCCCGCGCGGCGGCTTCATCATGGCCAGGCCCGAGCACGAAAAAGTGCTGAACTCGGCGGTTTTCCCGCAAACTCAAGGCGGTCCGCTGATGCATGTGATAGCGGCCAAAGCCGTCGCTTTCAAGGAAGCCGCCAGCGGCGCGTTCAGGGATTACCAGGAGCAGGTCATCGACAATGCCAGGGTAATGGCGAAGGTATTGCAGGAACGCGGATTGCGCATCGTTTCCGGCCGCACGGACTGCCATATGTTTCTGGTGGATCTTCGCCCGAAGAACCTCACGGGCAAGCAGGCGGCGCAATCGCTGGAGTTCGCCCACATCACCGTCAACAAGAACGCCATCCCCAACGACCCGCAAAAGCCTTTCGTCACCAGCGGCATCCGCATAGGCACGCCTGCCATAACCACGCGTGGCTTTACCGAGATCGAAGCGGAACAGCTCGCAAACCTGATCGCCGATGTGCTGGATGCGCCGGAAGACCGCGCCGTGATCCTGGGCGTTGCAGCGCAGGCAAAGGCGTTATGCGCAGGATTTCCGGTTTACCAGGAATTTTCCGCTTGAAAATAGCATCAGCCGGATACCTGCAAGTGGCGCGAGTCACGGCTGCCCGGCTTATCTGCGCCAGCTTTGGCTCATGAAGTGTCCTTTCTGCAATGCGGGCGACACCAGCGTCATTGATTCGCGCGTCAGCGAAGAAGGAGATCGCATACGCCGCCGCCGCCGCTGCCCTGTATGCGACAAACGCTTCACCACCTATGAAACCGTGGAGCTGCGGCTTCCTCAGATAGTAAAGCAGGATGGCAATCGCTCGGAATTCAGCCGCGATAAAATGCTCACCAGTTTCATGCGAGCCCTGCATAAAAGGCCGGTTCCGACGGAATATGTGGATGCAGCCGTGGACCGTATCATCCAGAAACTCTTGAGCCTGGGAGAAAGGGAGGTCCCCTCGCGCACGATTGGGGAAATGGTCATGCAGGAACTCTACAGGCTGGACAAGGTGGCCTACATCCGTTTTGCTTCCGTTTATCGAAGTTTCCAGGATGCGGACGATTTTCATGACGCGATCAAGGAAGTGCAAAAGGTGCAAAGGGTTCCCAAGATCCCGAAGATTCCCAGGCCGCCACGGCAGGCGGTGGTAAAAAAAACCTGATTCCGATCCACTATTGTCCAACTCCATGCCGGGACGCTGGGCAAAGACCTTGTTCCCAGGCAAAGGTTCGCGATGAACCAGTCTTCCACCCCGTTTTCGCCGGACGATCATGCCTGCATGGCTCGTGCCTTGCGGCTTGCTGAAAAAGGCTTGTATAGTACCAGCCCCAACCCGCGAGTAGGCTGCGTGATCGCGCGTGACGGCGTCATGGCAGGCAGCGGCTGGCATCAGTTCGCCGGCGGCCCTCATGCCGAAATCAACGCGCTCGCCGCCGCAGGCCGCGCGGCACGGGGCGCTGCCGCTTATGTCACCCTGGAGCCGTGCAGCCATCATGGCAGAACGCCTCCCTGCGCCGAGGCGCTGATAGCGGCCGGCATCACGCGAGTGATTATGGCCATGGAGGATCCCAATCCCCTGGTGGCAGGCAAAGGCGCAGCGTTGCTGCGGCAGGCGGGAATCGAGGTCGTTGCCGGTTTGATGGAAACGCAGGCAAAAGCGCTCAATGCAGGTTTTGTCTCGCGGATGACGCGGCAGCGCCCATGGGTACGGATGAAAATCGCCGCCAGCCTCGACGGCAGGACAGCCCTCAATAACGGCGCCAGCCAGTGGATAACGAGCGAGCCGGCGCGGCGTGACGGCCATCGGTTGCGCGCGCGCTCCTGCGCCGTGCTCACAGGCATCGGCACCGTGCTGGCAGACAACCCTGAGCTCAACGTCCGTTACGTGGAGACACCCAGGCAGCCTCTGCGGGTTGTTCTGGACAGCGGCCTGCATATTCCCCTGGATTCCAGAGTGCTACGAGAGGGGCGGGCATTGATTTTTACCGCCGGCGCGGACGAAGAAAAAATCGCCGTGCTGCGCGGCATGGGAGCGAACGTGATCCCGCTTCCCGGCACGGACGGGAAAGTCGATCTCGGAAAAATGATGCAGGCACTTGCCGGCCTGGAGATAAACGAGCTGCTGGTCGAAGCGGGACCCAGGTTGAATGGCGCGCTCATGCAGGCCGGGCTGGTGGATGAGCTGGTGATTTACCTCGCCCCTTGCCTGATCGGACACGCGGCACGCGGCATGGTGGAACTCCCGGAACTGGCAACTCTCCAGGAAAAGCGCGCGCTGATCATTCACGATATCCGTTCAATAGGGGTGGATATCCGTATTTCCGCCGGCCCTGAGAAGCCGGGAATCTCTTAGGGAAGCGCTGAATAAATCTCCGCTGGCGCGGCGGTGGCTTTGCGGGATGGGATGCGCGAAAGGCGACGACGCGAATGGTTGACCCCCTTCGCCAGGAGCCTGACAAGGCAGACCGCCCGCAAAACCCCGCCCCATAAGGGTTGCGGTAAAATCGGGCGCTCACTGCGTTGCGCTCCTTGGCATCGTAGTCCCGGCTACGACCTTCGTCGCGCGCCTTATGATCATCCCGATTTTACCAGCAACGCGCTCAGCGAGGATTTGTTCAGCGTTTCCCTAAGACCTGTTAACATTTGTTTTGCGCCGGCGACGGTCGCGGAGCAGGCTCTGCAAGCGGCGAGCAACGATGGGAAAACAGGTGTTAACAAGCGCTAGCTTTTGACTGGATACTTGGTCAGCTTGCGCTGCAGCGTGCGGCGATGCATATTGAGAATTCTTGCCGTCACGGAAATGTTTCCCTTATTTTCATTCAGCACGCGCTGGATATATTCCCATTCCAGCCTGCCCACCGACAGCGGATGAGCGCTGATCTGCACCTCGGCATCCCCCGACGTTCGTTCGAAAGCAGCCATAATCTCATCCACATCCACCGGCTTTGCGAGGTAGTGGGTGGCACCGAGCTTGATCGCCTCCACGGCGGTGGCGATACTGGCGTACCCGGTCAACATGACAATGCGGGTGCCCGGGTCCAGCGCCTTCAGCTTCTCGACCAGCGCCAGCCCCGAAATTCCGGGCAGCCTCAGATCGACCACGGCATATTCCGGCATGCAGGCTTCGGCGTATTCCGTGGCCTGCTCGACGGTATGCGCGCAGGTGACATTGAATCCCCGCTTGCCCATCGCCTTCGCCAGCACGGCGCAAAATGTCAGGTCATCGTCAACGATCAGCAAAACCGGGCGATCGTCCACCTCCGCTTCTGTCGCAGGGTCTGTGGTCATATCTATTGCCGTATCAGGGGTAAAGTAACTTGAGTGCAGGCGCCGCCCTCGCGGTTCGTCAGGCGAACACTGCCGCCACAGCGTTCGATATTCGCATTTGCCAGGAATAAACCGATACCGAAGCCTTTTCCTGGCGCCTTGGTGGTGAAAAAAGCCTGGCCTGCGCGCTGTATGGCTTCTCTGCTCAATCCTTCACCATAATCGAGTATTTCCAGATTCAGTTGCTCGAAATTCCAGGTCCCCTTGATTTCGACATGCTTCAAGGATGCATCCGCCGCATTGTTCAGCAGGTTCAGTATGGATTGGCTCAGCAGCTGCGTATTCAGGACTTGCGGAACCGGTTCCACGCCGCTGCATTCATAGGTGAACTTGACAGCGGGCCGCATGAGCTGCCATTTATCAAGTACCTGCCGGAGAAAGTAATCCACGGCTTGGCCGCTGCCGTCTTCAGCCCGGGCCTGGCCCGCATCCGCCAGCATCTGGGTGAGGGTATGCTTGCAATGGGTGATCTGGTCGCGCAATATGACGACATTGTTCTGGAATTCGCTATCTTCGAGGTATTCTCCTTGCAATTCTCCCGCCACTATCGCCATGGTGGCAAGCGGCGTCCCCAGCTCATGGGCGGCGCCAGCGGCAAGCGTGCCCAACGCGATGATCTGTTCATTGCGCAGCGCCTGCTCCCGCGCCAGGGCGAGATCCTTATCGCGTTCCCGTATGGAGATGCCCATCTTTACCACGAACCAGGCGATCAGCACTGTGCTGAGCACGAAGGCCAGCCACATTCCGGACACATGCAGGTTGAACTCGCTGTTGTGTTCTTCATGATCGTGCGGCAATGGCACGTAATAAAACAGCAGCAGCGTGTAGCAGCTGATCGTAATCGCCGCCATCACCCAAGTGTAAGCCCACGGTAGCGCGGCCGCAGCTATCGTCAACGGCAGCAGGTACAGCGAAATAAATGGATTGGTCGAACCTCCGCTGAAATACAGCAGTGCGCTCAGCGCAAACACATCCGCCACCAATTGAGCAAAAAACTCGATGCTCGACACCGGAAGATGGCGACGCAGGCGTAGCCAGGTCGCGAGGTTCAGTACTCCGAGCAGCACGGTTACCGCAACCATTTGCGACCAGGGCAAGTCCATTTCAAGCGCCCAGTGCGCCAGCGCAAAAGTCAAGCACTGGGCAACGATGACGATATTCCTGAGCAGGAACAAGCGCTGCAGATTCTTGCTTAGCGGTGATTGGCTGAGATCGCTGAACATCATCATTCCTCGGTATTTCCCGCCTTCGGGAATACCGGAACCCGACATTAACCCATCTTTACCTTTACGGCCATGCGTCAAATTGCCGCACTTGCCGCACATCCCCTTATCCAGAAGGCGATAGGCGCATACAATAGGCACATTTGGCACATTTTATCCGAAGATGGAAAATATCCGATGTTTACTGGCATCATAGAGGCGATAGGCGAGATAACGCACGCCATTCCAGTGGAGGGCGGGGTTAGCCTGTGCATTGCGGCCGGTCCGCTGGATTTGTCGGATGTCAAGAAAGGGGATAGCATCGCGGTCAATGGAACATGCCTTACCGTGACTTCTGTCAGCGGCCGCAGCATTCATGTCGATGTATCGCGGGAAACGTTGCTCTGCACCCAGGGCCTGGATCAACCGGGCGGCAGGGTCAATCTGGAAAAAGCGATGCGCTTCGATGACCGGCTCGGCGGCCATCTCGTGAGCGGGCATGTGGATGGGCTGGGCGAGGTCATTACGCTTGAGCCGGTAGGCGGGAGTTGCTTGCTGGCAATAAGGGCCCCCGCGACACTGGCGAAGTATATTGCCAGAAAGGGGTCCATCACGCTCAATGGCGTCAGTTTGACGGTAAATCGAATAGCTGGAAAGGAGTTCGAAGTGAATCTCATTCCCCACACCCTGGAAAAAACCACCCTGCGCGAGCTCAAACCCGGCAGCAAGGTCAACCTGGAAGTCGATATGCTGGCGCGCTATGTCGAGCGGCTCATCGCCACGGAAGGCTAAACACATGGAATTGTCATGACTATCGATACCATCCAGGAGGTCATTGCCGAAATCAGGGCAGGCAAAATGGTTATCCTCGTGGATGAGGAAAATCGCGAGAATGAAGGGGATCTCATTCTCGCAGCGGATTTCGTCACGCCTGAAGCGATCAATTTCATGGCGACGCACGGGCGGGGCCTGATCTGCCTGACGCTGACGGAAAGCCGCTGCCGCCACCTCAACCTGCCGCTAATGGTGTCCGCAAACCGTTCCCCGCTGGGTACCAATTTCACCGTTTCCATCGAAGCCGCCAGCGGGGTGACGACGGGCATATCTGCTGCCGATCGCGCCTGCACCGTGCGCGCGGCGGTAAACCTCTCGGCGAAACCGGAGGATATCATCCAGCCGGGGCACATTTTCCCCCTGATGGCACAAAACGGTGGGGTGCTGGTTCGCGCCGGACATACCGAAGCGGGATGCGACCTGGCAGCGCTGGCGGGGTTGAGCCCGGCATCGGTGATCTGTGAAATTCTCAATGAAGATGGCAGCATGGCCCGCCTGCCGGATCTGATTGAATTTGCCACCCGGCACCGGCTCAAGATCGGCGCCATAGCGGATCTCATTCACTACCGCAGCCGTACCGAAAGCCTGGTGAAGCGCATGGGTGAACGAATAATTCGTACTGCTCATGGCGAATTCCGGCTGCTGGCTTATCTGGATAAAACTGTCAACGCTACCCATCTGGCCCTGGTCAAGGGAAAAATAGACCCGGATACCGAAACTCTGGTGCGGGTGCATGAGCCGCTCTCCGTTATCGATCTGCTCGATGTGGAAGACAATACCCATTCCTGGAGCCTGAACGATGCCCTCCGGACGATAGCCGAGGCGGGTTCCGGCGTGATCGTGCTGCTTCATCGAAGGGAAAATCCGGCGGAACTGCTCGAGCGGGTCTCCTTCACACCTGCGCCCACGCGCCCCGCCGCCGTCAGCGACCTGCGCGACTACGGAATTGGCGCCCAGATACTCAAAAACCTGAACGTGGGAAAAATGCGCTTGCTTGCCATTCCCCGGAAAATGCCAAGCATGGCGGGTTTCGGTCTTGAAGTGACCGGGTATTTGAAGCCTGAAGATAAAAACCGGCAAGGGCAGGTTTACTAAATTTGTTACGGGAGCATACACATGGCAAGACATGACGATATTCTTGAAATCGAGCCCGATCTCAACGGTGGGGATTTGCGCATAGGCATCGTGATGAGCCGTTTCAACATCGATATCGGCGAAGGTTTGTTGGGTGCCTGCACCGCGGAACTGAGCAAGCAAGGGGTGCAGGAATCCAACATACTGCTGGTTACCGTTTCCGGCGCACTGGAAATTCCCCTGGCATTGCAAAAAATGGCGCTGACCGACCAATTCGACGCACTCGTGGCATTGGGTGCGGTAATACGCGGGGAAACCCATCATTTTGAGGTCGTGGCCAATCAATCGGCGAGCGGCATCGCCGCCGTGCAGCTCGATACCGGCATCCCCATTGCCAACGGCGTGCTTACCACGGATACCGAGGACCAGGCGCTGGCACGCATGAGCCGGAAAGGCGCGGAAGCAGCGCAGGTCGCGCTGGAAATGGCAAATCTGCTCAGCCAGCTCGACGAAGTGGCGGAGTGATGCAGTCGAAACCGGCGATAAAGCCGCGTTCCCGCCCCGGTTCCAAAACCCGGCGTCATCGTTCCCGGGAACTGGCGCTACAGGGTATTTATCAATGGCGCGTCGCTGGAGGCCCCGCCGAGGCCATCGAGGCGCAGCTGCATGAATCCGAGCAATATGACAGAGCCGACAAGGAATACTTGTCGGGGTTGCTGCGAGGCGTCCTGGCAGATATGCCGGAACTCGAAAGGCACCTTCAGCCGTATCTCGACCGGCCCGTCAGGGAGCTCAGTCCGGTGGAAATTTCCATCCTGTTGCTGGCGGCCCACGAACTCGCGAGCCGTCCCGAAATGCCCTATCGCGTCGTGATAAACGAAGCGGTGGAGCTGGCCAAAACCTATGGGGGCATAGATGGGCATAAGTACGTGAACGGCGTGCTGGACAAGCTGGCAGGCAAGCTGCGCACGATAGAGATCAATGCACAGGCTTGACGTTCTTGCTCATTGATGGTGCTTTCCGAATTCGAAATCATCCGGCGTTATTTTACCCGCGCAGCTCCCGGCGCGATATTGGGTATTGGTGATGACGCTGCACTGATCAGGCCGTCGGCAGGGTCGGAACTGGTGGTCTCCACGGATATGCTGGTGTCAGGCACGCATTTTTTTCCCGGTGTCGATCCGCGCAAGCTGGGGTACAAGTCGCTTGCCGTCAACCTTTCCGATATGGCGGCCATGGGCGCGAGCCCGCGCTGGGCCATGCTTGCCCTGGCGCTGCCGGCCTCGATGCTGCAAGCGGATGAAAAGTGGCTGGAGCAATTCGCCGCCGGGTTTTTCGAACTTGCCGATGCTTACGAGGTGAATTTGATTGGCGGCGATACCACACGCGGGCCGCTCGCCGTCTGTGTAACCATTATCGGAGAGATAGCGGCGGGAGCAGCCTTGCGCCGTAGCGGCGCCTGGCCGGGAGATGACATCTGGATATCTGGTCAATTGGGGGGCGCGGCTCTGGCGCTGGCGCATCAGTTGGGACAGATTACCCTGCAACCTGATGAGCTCGCCGCCTGCCTGCCTGCCCTGGAAACTCCGGTTGCCCGGGTGGGCCTGGGGCAGCATTTGCCAGGACTTGCGAACAGCGCCATCGATATCTCGGATGGTCTTCTGGCTGACCTGGGACATATCCTGGACTGTTCGAAAGTGGCCGGAGTGGTCAGAATGGCCGAGATAAGCTGTCCGGCATGCTTGAGGAAATATCTTCCGCAGCCTTTCGCGGTAACCTGTCTGCTGGCGGGAGGGGATGATTACGAACTCTGCTTTACGGCGCCACGAGCCAGACGCCAGGAAATTGAAACGCTCTCCCGGATACAGCAAGCTTCCGTGACGCGCATCGGCGAAATCACGGAGGGAACCGGGCTGGCCGTGCTGGATGCGGCAGGGAGAGCCATGCCGCTGGATATCCAAGGATATGACCACTTCCGCACCTGATACGCCGCCGCCAGCCCATCCGGCTTCCGATCCGCCGGGCGTGCCGGAATTTGTCTCTCCGCCCGAATCGCCGCGTGCCGGTAAAGCGTTTTTGCGGGCCCATCCTGCCCATTTTCTTGCTTTCGGCGGGGGCATAGGCCTGAGCCGCGTGGCTCCCGGAACCATGGGGACGCTGGCGATGTTTCCATTGTTCTGGGTGCTGGACTATTTTCTGACTGGGCTCGAATTTCTGCTGTTCATCGATCTCCTGTTCGTCGTTGGGATCTGGGCTTGCGGGGTGACGGGCAGAGCGCTGGGCAACCACGACCACGGAGGAATGGTGCTGGATGAAATGACCGCCTTCCTGCTGGTGCTGTTGTTTACGCCAAAGACCCTGATCTGGCAGGCGTTCGGTTTCCTGTTGTTCCGCTTGTTCGATATCATCAAGCCCCCGCCCATCGGATACTATGACCGAAAATTGCGAGGTGGTTTCGGGGTGATGTTCGATGATCTGCTGGCCGCTTTCATGACACTGCTTTGCCTCGCCATATGGAAAGCATTTGTAATACCATCGGGGATATTCTAGGGAAGCGCTGCACACTAATTGAAATATATGAAACCCGGTATCCACGCGGCTTATAGCCTGATTATAAGTTCCATCAAGCGCGCTTTCCCTTTCCTAAAGGAGGTTCCGATGCCATGGAAGACCAGACACTTCAGGATTTATCGCTAAAGGTTGGGGCGGCGCTGGGTCAACAGGAGCTGATGCTTGCCAGCGCCGAGTCTTGCACCGGTGGCTGGCTCGGACAGGCGATCACATCGGTTGCCGGAAGTTCCGCCTGGTACGAACGTGGCTTTATCACCTACTCGAATGCTGCCAAGCAGGAAATGCTGGGTGTGAATGCCAAGACTCTCGAACGATATGGCGCGGTTTCCGAGGAAACGGCGTACGAGATGGCCGAAGGAGCGCTGGTGCGAAGCCATGCCCAGGTGGTGGTTTCCATTACGGGCATTGCCGGCCCCGACGGCGCCACGGAGGAGAAGCGCGTGGGAACCATCTGTTTTGCCTGGCTCATGAAAGATGGCCTTGCCCGTACCGAAACCCGCCTTTTTAGCGGTAACCGTGAAATGGTAAGAAGCCAGGCAGTAGCGGGAGCGCTTCAAGGAATACTGGATCTGCTGCACGGCATTCCCCCTGCCGTGGCTTGAGCGAGCATCGCCGCCTTTAGGGCATCCCATACGCAAAGCCGCCGTACGGCGAGGACTTGTTCAGTTGCTTCTTAATGCAATCCCTGGGTTTGCCGGTGAGCGCTCGTACCGGACATGATTCGATCGCTGATGGCGATGGCGATGGCGGAAAGCAGGAAAACGAAATGAATGCCTGTCTGTGCCATTATCGTCTTTTCGTCATATGCGCTTGCATTGATGAAAGTCTTCAGCAAGTGAATGGATGAAATACCGATGATAGCGGTGGCCAGTTTGACTTTCAGCACGGAGGCGTTGACGTGCGACAGCCATTCGGGCTGATCGGGATGCCCTTCCAGGTTCATGCGCGACACAAAGGTTTCGTAGCCGCCGATGATGACCATGATAAGCAGGTTCGAGATCATCACCACGTCGATAAGGCCCAGCACGACCAGCATGATGGTGGTTTCGTTGATTTTGGTTGGCCGCACCGCGCCTTCGATGGCGACTGCATCCAGTATGTGCTGCAGGGCGGCCTGGTTTCCCATCACCGCGCCGATCAGATCGATCAATTCCACCCAGAAGTGATAGACGTAAACGCATTGAGCGAGTATGAGTCCGAGATATAACGGCAACTGCAGCCAGCGGGTCGTGAAAATAAAGTAAGCGAGCGGCTGGATTTTTTCGCTGGTAAGGGGTGTTTCTTCATTGCTTTTATTCTTTTGCATTAGCGTTCTCTGCGTCCAAGAAAATAAATAGCATTTTACACTTTTTGGGAAACGGAATTCCCGTGAACGGGTCTCCCCCGGTAGCCTGATGCCGCCTGTGCGCTATGCTGTATGTTTTGAAGCGACAATTTATAGCAAGATGAGCGCGCTTTTGTGAATCCCATGAGTTCTTTTCTCCGAGGAAAAGAGCGAGGCGGCCGATGTTCGTCAAGAACGGCTGGGGGTCTCTTGTTAGCCTCATTTTCCGTCCTTGCTGCGGCCGAGGTTTCCAAGCAGCTTCCGGCGCCGGTGTCTCATTCGGTGGTATCGGTGAATTTGTTCGATCCGCATGGCAAGCCCAGCGGCGCAGGTAGCGGTGTCGTAGTTGCAAGAAACCAGGTGATCACCAGCTGCTTCCTCATACAGAAAGCAAAAGATATAGAGGTGGCCCAGCCAGGAGCCACCTTCAAAGCGGCGCTTCAGTACGCCCTGCCTGACCTTGACCTTTGCCAGCTGGATGTTCCCCACCTGCCTGCGGCGGCCGCTGCCGCAGGGACCGCCACGAAGGTCAAGATCGGGCAATACGCGTTCGCGGCCGGAGCACGCGGAAGGCAGGAACCAGCCCAAAGTAAGGTCGTCGTATCCGGCATGCGGCCCTACGCCGGTTCGCAATATATGCAACTTACTCCTTCCATTCCCGCACATTTCAGCGGCGGCGGGGTGTTCGATGAAAAGGGGCGTCTGATCGGAATACTCTCGCTCCGGTTCATAGATGGCCAAAATTTCACTTTTGCCCTGCCGGTCGAATGGCTAGCCGAATTGGAGAATCGAAGGTCTGCCGGTTCCTCCGGAAAAGTGAGCGGCGGGCTGGATTGGCTCAACCACGCGCTGGCGCAGGAGAGGCAGCATGACTGGATAGAGCTCTTGAAAATCTCGCAACATCAGCTCACCCATGATCCGACGGATGCAGTTGCCTGGTTCAGTGTAGGGGTGGCATCGGGGAACCTGAAATTATACAACCAGGCGGTGCATGCCTATCGGGAGGCAATACGCCATCAGGCCGACTACGGCGAGGCTTGGCATAATCTGGGCAATGCGTACGCCAGCCTCAAGGAATACGACCATGCCATCCATGCCTATCGGGACGCGCTGCTGATAGAACCCGATAACGACGATACGTGGTACGGTCTGGGAAATGTCTACTACGATCTCAAGCAATATGCTTACGCAATCGACGCTTACAGCAAAGCATTGCGGATACAGCCTGAAAATCCGAAAGCCTGGTACAACCTTGGCGTCACCTACGACGACCTGGGCTTGCATGGCGAAGCGGCCGAGGCCTATCAGCAAACGGTGCGCATTCAGCCGGACAATGCCGAAGCCTGGCATCACCTGGGCGTAGCCTATGCCAGGCTGGGAGAGCGTCGCAAGGTAAGGGAAATCTACCAGACACTGCGGAAGCTCAGTCCTGCCAAAGCCGAAAGCTACTTCAATAGTTATATTCTTCCATGACAAAACCTGGATAAGCTCGTTGTCCGCAGGGCTTATTGAATTTTTAAGCTTTTCCCTTGCGGATCCGTAAAGCTCAAGAAGCCGGGAGAGCAGCTTCGAACACAGGGCTTCCTAGGTCCCTCCTTCCCGCGGAGTTGGCACATATGCGATAATCGAACGATTCTTGAAAGGAAAAACCATGGACGAAAACAGAAGCAAAGCGCTCGCCGCGGCGCTCTCCCAGATCGAGAAGCAATTTGGCAAAGGCTCAATCATGCGCCTGGGCGCCAGCGATGTAGCCAGGGACGTTCAGGTGATTTCCACCGGCTCGCTCGGGCTGGACATCGCGCTCGGCGTGGGCGGGCTGCCGCGCGGCCGGATAATCGAAATCTACGGCCCGGAGTCATCCGGCAAAACCACGCTGACGCTGCAGGTGATCGCCGAGATGCAGAGAATGGGCGGCACGGCGGCATTCATCGATGCGGAGCATGCGTTGGATCCGCAGTACGCGCAGAAAATCGGCGTCAATGTGCCCGAGCTGCTCATTTCCCAGCCGGACAACGGCGAGCAGGCACTGGAAATCGCCGATATGCTGGTACGTTCCGGATCCATCGATGTGGTGGTGGTGGATTCGGTTGCCGCACTGACTCCGCGCGCGGAGATCGAGGGCGAAATGGGGGAGCCGCAGATGGGCTTGCAGGCCAGGCTGATGTCCCAGGCGTTGCGCAAGCTGACCGCCAACATCAAGCGCAGTAATACCATGGTGATATTCATCAACCAGATCCGCATGAAAATCGGCGTCATGTTTGGCAGCCCCGAAACCACCACGGGTGGCAATGCGCTGAAATTCTATGCATCGGTTCGCCTGGACATTCGCCGGACCGGTTCGATCAAAAGAGGCGACGAGGTCATTGGCAGCGAAACCCGCGTCAAGGTGGTCAAGAACAAGGTCGCTCCACCGTTCAAGCAGGCCGAATTCGATATTCTCTACGGCGAAGGCATCTCGCGCGAAGGCGAAATCGTCGAGCTGGGAGTGCAAAACAAGCTTATCGAAAAATCTGGCGCGTGGTATGCCTACAAGGGCGACAAGATAGGACAGGGCAAGGACAACGCCCGCGAATATCTGAAAGAGCATCGTGACCTCGCAGTGGAAATCGAATCGAAGATCCGGGATGCCGTCGGGGTAGCCAGCCAGGCCGAGGTTGCGGCGGCGGAATAGTTTCGAGGGCAACCATCATGATGTCCTCATGACCGCCGCAAACGGCCCTAGCCTCAAGACTCGTGCCCTGGGTTACCTGGCCCGGCGCGAATATTCCCGGCTGGAACTGCAAAGAAAGCTTGCTCCCCATGCCATTACTTCCCAGGAACTTTCGTCCGTGCTGGATGCGCTCGAAGAGCGTGGTTTTTTATCCGCCACCCGCGCTATGGAGCAAATCGTACATCAGCGCAAGAACCGGTTTGGCAGCTTGAAAATAGTCCACGAGTTGCGGGAAAAAGGCATAGAAGAGAATTTGATTGCGGGCATATTGCCTGGTCTCAGGGAGATGGAGCGGGAAAGCGCGCATGAAGTATGGCGAAAAAAGTTTGGCGTGGTCCCCGCCAATGCAAAGGAATTCGGCCGGCAAATGCGTTTTCTGACAGCACGGGGATTTCCCGCTGAAGTGGCAAGCCAGCTATTGCGTGATCCAGACAGGGAAGAAGCATGAAGGAGCGCTTTAGCTTCTTGCCCCTCTTGTCGCCTGCGATGGCGGCGCTGGCGCTGGCCGTCATCTTGAGCGGTTGCGGCGGCATCAATCCGACGCTCATTAACGAAATCAATAGTTCACCCGTGAATTTCGACGGCAAGGAAGTCCTGCTCCAGGGCATCGTAAAAGATCCTACGCGACTTCCGCTGCTTGGGACCAAATCCTATGTATTGAAGGATGACAGCGGAGAGATCCTCGTTCTAACACAAGCCGATCTGCCTAAAATGAACGAGAAAATCAGCGTCAAGGTGAAAGTGGCGAATATCGCGATTATCAACGGCGAATCGCTGGGAACGATGATAACGGAGATATCGCGGCGTTAGCCGCATGGCTGCACCAATGAATGAACCAAGCCCATTTATCAAAACCGATATGAAAAGCAGCGAAATAAGGCAGCGGTTCCTGGAGTATTTCGAGTCTCGCGGCCATGCCGTCGTGCCATCCAGTCCGCTCGTGCCCGGAAACGATCCCACCCTGCTCTTCACCAATGCCGGCATGGTGCAGTTCAAGGATGTGTTTCTTGGCCAGGATAAGCGGCCGTATGTGCGTGCAGCCAGTTCCCAGCGCTGCGTGCGTGCCGGGGGCAAGCATAACGATCTGGAGAATGTCGGGTATACCGCCAGGCACCACACCTTTTTCGAGATGCTGGGCAATTTCAGCTTCGGCGATTATTTCAAGCGCAACGCCATCCAGTTTGCATGGGAATTCCTCACCGTTACGCTGGAGATTTCCCCGAGCAGATTATGGGTGACGGTATACATGGAAGATGAAGAGGCAGCGGATATCTGGCTCAACGAGATAGGGATCGACCCGGCGCGCTTCACCCGCATTGCCACCATGGACAACTTCTGGCAAATGGGAGATACCGGGCCTTGCGGCCCCTGTTCCGAGATTTTCTATGATCATGGCGAGCAAATTCCCGGCGGCCCTCCCGGCACGCCGGAGGCGGACGGGGACCGCTACGTCGAGATCTGGAATCTGGTATTCATGCAATACAACCGCGACAGCGCCGGCACGCTTCACCCTCTGCCGCGGCCTTCGGTGGATACCGGCATGGGACTGGAGCGTATTTCCGCTGTGATGCAGCACGTGCACAGCAATTACGAAATCGACCTCTTTCAGGAGCTGATCCGGGCCGCGGCGCAGGCGACCCACACCACGGATTTGTCCAGCAACTCTCTCAAGGTCATTGCCGATCACATCCGTGCGTGTGCCTTCCTTATCGTCGATGGCGTGATCCCGGGCAACGAGGGGCGCGGCTATGTGCTGCGGCGCATCATCCGGCGCGCCATTCGCCATGGCTACAAGCTTGGTCAGCATTCCCCGTTCTTTTATCTGCTCGTCGAAAGCTTGGCGAACGTGATGGGAGAAGCTTTTCCCGAGTTGAACGCTTCCAGGGCGCGTGTAGCGGCGGTGCTGAAGCAGGAGGAGGAGCGCTTTGCCGAGACCCTGGAAAACGGCATGGAGGTGCTGGAGGCTGCCATGCAGGAACTGAGGGAGAATCAGGGAGAGGCCGCCCTGGATGGCGAAACGCTGTTCCGGCTCTACGATACTTTTGGTTTTCCGCTGGATCTCAGCGCCGATATCGCGCGGGAGCGCGGCGTTGCCATAGACCAGAGCGGCTTCGAGCAGGCGATGGAACGCCAGCGCGAGAGGGCGCGCGCCACGAGCAAGTTCGTCATGCAGGATAGCATCGCATACAGCGGCCCGCCCACCGCCTTTCGGGGCTATGAAAACATCGAGCACGAAGGCCATGTCCTTGCGATCTACCGCCAGGGCAGCCGGGTCGAGTTCGTCGAAGCGGGGGACGAAGCGGTGGTGGTGCTGGACCAGACGCCTTTCTATGCCGAGTCTGGGGGACAGGTGGGCGACAGGGGCGAATTGCTGGTTCCGAACGGCACCTTCGTCGTTTCCGATACTCAGAAGATTCAGGCAAATGTGTTCGGTCACCACGGTTTGTTGCGCAGCGGGCGGCTGGCTGCCGGGGACAAGGTGCTCTCCCGGGTCGACGCGCTGGCGCGTGCCCGGACCGAGCGCAATCACTCCGTCACCCACCTGATGCACAAGGCGCTGCGCGAGGTGCTGGGGTCCCATGTGCAGCAGAAAGGCTCGCTGGTGGATGCAGCCAAGACACGTTTTGACTTCTCGCATAACCAGCCGGTGACGGATGCGGAAATCCGCCGGGTGGAAGCGTTGGTTAACGCTGAGATTGTGGCCAACGCTGCGACGGGGGCCCGCATGATGACGATAGAGGAGGCGAAAAAATCCGGGGCCATGATGTTGTTCGGCGAAAAATACGGAAGCGAAGTCCGGGTCCTGGATATCGGCAGTTCGCGGGAGCTCTGCGGTGGCACCCATGTGAAGCGCACCGGGGATATCGGCTTCTTCAAAATTGTGGCCGAGTCCGGGGTGGCGGCCGGCATTCGAAGGATAGAGGCCATCACGGGCGAGAGTGCGCTGGAGTATGTCCAGGAACGCGAGGTGCAACTGGCCGAAATTGCAGGCGCGTTGAAAGCGCAGCCGCAGGAGGCGGTGCAAAAAATCCTGCAGATCGTGGAAAACGTCAGGCACCTGGAGAAAGAACTGGCGCGCATGAAGTCCAAGCTCGCCAGTTCGCTGGGGGACGACCTCGCCCAGCACGTGCGCGAAATCAGGGGCGTCAAGGTGCTCGCGGTCTGTCTCGAGGATGCCGACTCCCGCACTTTGCGCGCGACGCTGGATAAATTCAAGGATAAATTCAGGTCGTGCGTGATAGTGCTGGCCGGGATCGAGGATGGCAAGGTCAAGCTGATTGCAGGGGTGACAGCCGACCTGACGGCGAAACTAAAAGCGGGCGAGCTGGTCAATTTCGTTGCGCTGCAGATTGGCGGCAAGGGCGGCGGGCGTGCCGACATGGCTCAGGCGGGCGGAACCCGGCCGGACGATTTGCCCGGTGCGCTGGAAAGCGTTCCCGGGTGGGTGGAGGAGCGGTTGGGCAATTGATGCAGCATTCCTTCCGACCCTGTCGCTTTTAACAGAAGTCTTTTCCCCATTTTCATCGGTTCTATTTTTATTGAAAACAAGCCCCATATTAGAATAATGAAAACCAAACATTCCCGCCTTTTGATACTCGGCTCCGGCCCGGCCGGCTATAGCGCGGCGGTTTATGCCGCGCGCGCCAACCTCAAACCCGTACTCATCACTGGAATGGCCCAGGGCGGGCAGCTCATGACTACTACCGAAGTCGATAACTGGCCTGCCGATGTCATGGGGGTGCAGGGGCCGGAATTGATGGAGCGCTTCCAGAAACATGCGGAGCGCTTCAATACCGAAATCATTTTTGACCATATACATACCGCCAAGCTGACGGAGAAGCCCTTTACCCTGACCGGCGACCAGGGCACCTATACCTGCGATGCGCTGATTATTGCCACCGGCGCATCGGCCCGTTATATCGGATTGCCTTCCGAAGAGACGTTCATGGGCCGGGGAGTATCCGGCTGCGCCACTTGCGACGGTTTTTTCTACAAGGGGCAGGATGTGGCGGTGATAGGAGGAGGGAATACGGCGGTGGAAGAGGCGCTTTATCTTTCCAATATCGCTCGCAGCGTCACTGTCGTGCACCGGCGCGAAAAATTCCGTTCTGAAAAAATCATGATCGACAAATTGATGGAAAAAGTGAAAAACGGCAACATCAAACTGGAACTCGACCATGTCCTGGAAGAAGTGCTGGGAAACAGTTCCGGCGTCACCGGCATGCGAATCAAGAACCTGTTGAACGATTCGACCAAAACGGTGGATTTGCAAGGTGTGTTCATCGCTATCGGCCATACCCCCAACACCGGTATTTTCCAGGGTCAATTGAAAATGGAGAACGGCTATATCATTACCCGCAGCGGAACCCATGGCGACGCCACGGCCACCAGCATTCCCGGCGTATTCGCCGCCGGCGACGTGCAGGACCACATCTATCGCCAGGCGGTAACCAGCGCAGGGACCGGCTGCATGGCGGCGCTCGATGCGGAAAAGTACCTGGACGTATTGACCTGAGCGGCCTCGTTTCAACCTGAATCCGGCAGTTGTAGCGAACTCACCACGCAGGCGAATGTCGATCATCGCGGAAAATCTTTGTGGATCATGGTTCCAAACCAAAAAAAAGCAGTCAACCACCGGATTCAGGTTCAATGACCCATTGAAGGGCAGGTATGAAAAAGCGGGAAAGAAAGCCGGCAGCAGAACTTCCTGCCGATCACATTGTTTCCTCCCCTGGTGTAGGCAATGACGATGCGGTCCTGTTTCGCGATGCCATCCGGGGAGTGGCGCCACTGGCGGATTCCGGCAGGATGAGTCCTCTTCCCAAGCCCCACCCGCTTCCCATACCGCGGCAGGCTCCCGGCGAACCACCCACCGGGCATGGCGACATGCTTTCAGACTTCATTTCACTTGAGATTGCGGCTGGAGATGAATGGTCATTCATGCGGCCTGGCATATCGCGCCAGACCTTGCGGCGGCTGCGGCGCGGCTACTGGAGCATCGAGGCGCAACTGGATTTGCACGGATATACCCGTGATCAAGCGCGCATGGAACTGGCGCACTTTCTCGACGAGAGTGTCAGGCACGGCTTGCGCTGCGTACGGGTGATCCATGGCAAAGGCCGCAGTTCCAGGAATGGCGAGCCGGTGCTTAGAGCCAGGGTAGGAAGCTGGCTTTCGCAACGCGGCGAAGTGCTGGCTTTCTGCCAGGCGAAACCCGAAGATGGCGGCAGCGGCGCGGTACTGGTGCTGCTCAAGGGGACCAAGCCAGCCTGATGGTATCAAGTGGTATCAAGGAGCCCTGCACAAACCTTCGCTGGCGTGATCCATTCCAAGGTGGCCAGCCGGATACAGCCTACAGAGTCGGGCTGTTTTCGCGCGAGTAGGTCTTTTCGTGAAATTCCTGACAGCGTATGCAGCGTTGCGCGGTAGGATAGGCCATGAGCCGGTCAAAGCCGATTTCTCCCCCGCATTCGATGCAATCTCCAAAATCCAGTTCCGCCAGCCGTTTCAATGTCGTTTCCACCTCGCGCATCTCGCGCACTTGCCGATCCACGATGGCGGCGTTCAGGTCGAGCAGCATGTCGGCGACCGAGTCATCGCCGGGATCAGCCACGCTGCCGGCGAGGTCGACATAGCGCTGATCGCCCGAACGCTCCAGTTCGCCGCGGACTTCTTCCCGTAATTCCAGGTAACGTTTTTGCAGCCGTGCTTTGAGCTGGCCCAGCTCTTCATCGGTAAACTGCGCCATGATCCTGCTCCTCTAGTATAGTGTCACGCCTATGGAAAACATCACGCCGGTATTCAGTTTAGATCATCCGATTGCTGCGCCGGTAATCCGGCCAGCCAGCAGACGGTGGTAGACAGCCTGATCAGTTCTTCAGTTTTTTCAGATCCCCGATCACCTCTGCCGAGTTGCGCGATGTGCTGGCCGACAAATAAATCTTCGCTATCCTGCCTTCCGGATCGATCAGGAAGGTATTGCGTTTGGCAAGACTGCCATCGCTTCTAAGCGAACCGTAGCGTGCGGCCATTTCGCCCTTGCTGTCCGCCAGAAGCGGGAAAGGAAGATTATATTTCCTGGCGAATTTGGCGTGGCTGGCGGTGTCGTCCACGCTTACCCCCACTACCTCGGCACCCAGATCCTCGATTTCGCCAATATCGTCGCGGAATTTGCATGCCTGCTCGGTACATCCGGGCGTGTCATCCTTGACATAGAAATACAATGCCAGCCATCTGCCGCGATAGTCGGAGAGCCGGTGGTTTTTGCCATTCTGGTCGGGCAGGTTGAAATCCGGCGCGGGCTGCCCCGGCTTGAGCGGCTCCTGTTCTTGCGCGCGGACTACGTTGATGGATCCGGTAAAAAGCAGAAATATCGCCAGCAATGCGGCGGAAGCGGTAAGCGATTTCATGGCATCTTTTCCTTTCGGTATTTTCAGAATTGGCAGACTGCCTGTTTCAGCTATGTTCCTTGCAAAAAATAACGACGGGCACTTGCCCCTGATGCTCGGCGTGACCTCCGGACTACACATTCAGTATACCTTGATGCGCCATTCCGCATAAGGACCGGCAAGCCGGCAAAGATTTCCCATCCTGCTCTTATTCCTGCTCCCGCGTCTGCCTGGCCGGCCATGCCCATGTCCGCAGCAGCAGCGCCGCGCCTGCGCCCAGCGTCCCGGCGAAGAAAAAAGCGGCCGCGGCGCTCTGGAACTGCCAGATCGAACCGAACAGCAGCCCCGCCGGAATCGCCGCGATGCCTGTCATCAGGTGATACCATCCGAAAGCTGTACCGCGCTCGCGCGGCTGGGCATGATCGCTGATAATGGCGCGTTCCGCGCCTTCGCTTATCCCGGCAAGAAGGCCATAGAAAACACTCACTGTCCATAGCCCGATATCGTCATCCACCGCCGCCAGCAGCAGGAAAGAGAGCGAAAACGCCAGCCATCCGATCAGCATCGACGTACCGCGCCCCATGCTGTCCGCGAGTTGCCCGCCCCAGGTGGAGGTGGATGCCTTGGCCAGATTCAAGGCCGACCACAGCAACAGCAGTTCGACCACACCTACGCCCAGTTGGTGCCCAAGCAGCAGGATGAACGTTTCCGATGCCCGGGCGAAAGTGAACAGCATCAACACCAGAAGATAGCGCCGCATCGGCAACGACAGCACTGACCAGCGCAGCGGCGGCAGCGCCGCCGGAGCAGCCGGGCTGTCGCACGCCACAGCGGTTTTCTCATCCGTCTTTTCCGTGACGCCCAGGCCCAGGAGCAGCACCGCCAGGAAACCCGGCGCCGCGGACCACAGAATGACTTCACCGAGGCTCATGCCGGACCATGCCAGCGCCGCTGCCGCAGCGAGGCTTCCCGCCACGGCCCCGCCATTATCCAGTGCGCGGTGAAATCCGAATGCGTAGCCGCGCATGTGCGCGGGGGTCGCATCCACGACCAGCGCATCGCGGGGCGCGCTGCGCAACCCTTTTCCCATCCGGTCGATGCTGCGCAGCAGCAAGACCATGGGCCAGGAACCAGCCAGGCCCAGCATGGGCCGCGCGATATTGGAGAGGATATATCCCGTGAGCGCCAAGCCCTTGCGCCGTCCGCTCAAGGCGTCCGAATGCCTTCCCGACCATAGTTTGAGCAGGCTGGCGACGGCGTCGGCGATGCCCTCGATCAGCCCCAGGGCGAGCGGCCCGGCGGCCAGCACCGTTGCCAGCAATATCGGGATAAGCGGGATGACGATATCGGAGGCGAAGTCGTTGAAGAAACTGACAAGCCCGAGAACCACGACCGTGCGGGGAAGCTTCTTGCGGGCGGGAGAATTCTTGCCGGGACTGGCCGCTGGTTTATTCATACCAGCATATTAGCGTAAAATGTGGCAATCGCCCTGGTAGCTCAGTGGATAGAGCAACCCCCTCCTAAGGGGTAGGTCACACGTTCGATTCGTGTTCAGGGCGCCATAAAATCAGCTACTTAGTAAATGATTATCATGGTAGCGTGCCTCTCATTGCTACCATATTGCTACCTTCGAGGTAACGTCGTACTCGTTGCTCCGGGCAAAAATTGCTATTGTTGCTATTCATGTCTTTGAATTAGCCTTTTCGGATGCTTTTTCTCTCCCGTTTGTGCTCCAACATCGTATTGGGTTGAATTAAACACCCGTCACTTCCCAGTCCCCCACTCCCCCACTTCCCAACCCACGCATGCAATCCACATTAAAGCCCTCTTCCAAAATTTCTCAAAAAATGAAAAAAATCGGTACTGTCGATTTGCCGGGTAATATTGTCTGCCTGCAGCGACTAGAGTTCGTGAAGCGAGACTCGATTACGATGGGCATGATTGTCCAGAGGGTTGCTGATGGCGAAACTCTGAAGGAGATTGCGAAAGACTGGCAAATTCCACATGGGCTTTTTTATCTGTGGATCATGGGCTCTCATGATCGGATGCAGGCTTACAAGCGAGCGTTAAAGGTCCGGGCAGATCAGGAGATACATGCCGCGCTGAAAAATGCGAATAGTGAGTATGTTATGGACAAGAGCGGCAAGCTTGTTCTCGACAAAGAAGGCCGCCCGATTTCGCGGGATGTCAGGTGGGCCAGGCTTCAGGTAGCTACAAGCTTCAAAGCTGCTGAGAAGTGGGATCGAGAAAGGTTTGGTCCACGCGAGGCGAAGCAGGACGTTCAGTCGATTTCGGATGACGGGGTGGGGGAGCTGCCCCGGCGACTGGCTGGTGCGTTTGAGGCTAGGGACAATCTACCGGGCTTGATCAACAAGACACCGATTGATGTGCGGTAACTCCCAAACCCCGCCCAATCAGTACCGATCGGTTTGAGATAAACTGTCCGGTTCACTGTGGCATACGGCGCTCCTACGCCTTAGAACCAAGAGCAGCCTTGCTTGACTTTGGTTCTACAAAATTGTCACGGCCTCGCCCCACTCCCCCACCTCCAAACGTATCAGCACGAACTTCATCAAACCCCCTCTCCAAAATTTCTGCATTTTGAGATTTGTTCTGGGAAGGTCAATTTCCAGCAGAGTGTTATCCCAAACGTAGAGTGATCTTCATTTCTTAAACGCTGGGAGGTGCAGAGCCCCGACTAGTCCTTTGCGGATCCCTTCATACATCCCTGCGTGGCAGCCAGATTCATTTCCCAATCTATTACAGGAGGCGGGGCAAGAGCTGACAGCGGGATGTGAATGTGGGTGAATACCGTGTCCTCCTGGCGACTATCCGGTTCAAATTCTGGGTCTGCGGGATACTTGCCGTTATAGAAATTCAGGTGGAACGCTCGCAGCATAACCCCCTCCCGCTTGTCGAATATTCAAGCTCGGCTTTTTGGGAAATTCTCGGCAGAGTTTCTCGGTGGTTGCCCGCATGGAGGAATACTCGTCACGGTATTCAAGCGCCATGCGTACCACACGCTCACGCGGCTCAGGGGAAAACTTGTTTAATTTTTTCATGGCTCCATTTTCTCAGAGGCTGGAGCCTCTTCAAAATCCGGGGCGGTTCAGAGAGATATAATCAAGAACATTCTGTGTCAGAAAAGTGAATAAGAATATATGACGGCCAAAGGGACAGCACCGGAGCAAGGGCAGATTGTTAAATTGCGCCACAAGATATGGGCGGTCACGGCAGTTAATAAAACAAAAACGCAGTCAACTCAGGCCATCCATAGGGTGGCCTTAGAGTGCCTGAGCGACGATGCTCTTGGCGAAAATATCCAGGTTATTTGGGAACGGGAAATTGCCCCGCATTTTGTTGAGTCTACCTCACTACCAAGCATCACAGGCCATGATGAGCCAGAGATTTTTGACGCGTTCATCAGGTCTCTGCAATGGGGTTCCAGCTCCTTAGCTGTAGGCGATATGCTCCAAGCCCCCTTCAGGGGCGGGGTGCAAATGGAAGAATATCAGCTAGCCCCCGTCATTCGCGCCGCCAATATGCCCAGGGTACGCCTTTTGCTTGCCGATGATGTGGGTTTGGGCAAAACCATTGAAGCTGGCCTTGTTGCGCAAGAACTAATCCATAGCCACAGGGTAAGTCGAGTTTTGATCGTCTGCCCGGCACACCTAAAGATCAAATGGGTTGATGAAATGGCCGAGAAATTCGGCCTCGAGTTTAAAATCATTGACCGAGACTCTTTTCTTAAAATGAGAAAAGAGTACGGCACCAGCATTAACCCGTGGGCCAGTTTCCCGCGCTTGGTTACCTCAATTGATTACCTGAAGACCGAACACCCTCGCCGGTTATTTGATGAGTACGCTAGGCGCAGGCATGAGGAAAGCCCCAATAATCGTCCATGGGACCTGCTGATTCTCGACGAAGCTCATAACGCAGCACCTTCCGGGAAGAAGCAGTATGTTCGTGATTCGGAGCGCACATCATTGCTCCGCGCGATCTCCGAGCAGTTCGAGCACAAGATGTTTCTTACTGCCACACCCCACAATGGTTATCGGGAAAGTTTCACCGGCCTATTGGAAATTCTGGATAATCTTCGATTTTCGCGCGGCACTGACCTTGATAAGACACAACTCTCCGCTGTTACCATTCGGCGATTAAAGCAAGAAATTCTAAATCCAGATGGAACGCCACGCTTCCCTAAACGAGTGATTCTTCCTCGCAACGAGGCAAGCGATCCACATTTGTACGTCACATTGGAAGGCGACGAGCAGAGTCTATTTAATCTGCTTAAGGCTTATACGGATAGTCGATTGGCTTCCGTTGACAAACGCTCAGAGCGGCCACTTCAATTCATTCTTACCCTTTTGAAAAAACGAGCACTGTCTTCCCCCCTGGCATTGAGAGAGAGTCTCATCGTTCATACGACAAATGCAGGTGTAAAAGAAGAGCTTGGTATTGGTGAGTCTCTTTTTAAGAGCTTCGAGCAAAAGGAATCAGAAGACTGGAGTGATGATGGAGATAAAGAAGCCAATCTGGAGGCAGCTACCAGTGCCGCATCCAGACTCATCACGGAGCTTACAGATGATGAGAAAAGCATGCTACAGCGCATGTTTGAAATTGTTAATCGTCAAGTATCCCACTTCTTTATTCAGGAAGACAGCAAGGCAGCAGCTCTGATTGCCTGGATTAACCGCAACCTACGTAGTGGCAATCAGTGGAATGGTGAGCGCGTTATTATTTTTACCGAGTACAAACACACGCTCAACTATCTGGAACGTATCCTGGAAAAGCATGGTTTCCTTGATGCGACAAAAACAATTATTGGCGGCATGAATGATACAGACCGCAAAAAAATCAACGACGAGTTCCAATCGCCGAATAGCGAAACCAATGTACGCATTTTGCTGGCAACCGATGCTGCGTCTGAAGGTGCAGACTTTCAAAAATATTGCCGCAATCTTATTCACTATGAAATCCCATGGAACCCGATCCGTTTAGAGCAGCGCAACGGCCGTATTGATCGTCATGGTCAAAAAGCAAATGAAGTTCGCATCCATCATTTTGTCTATAAAAACCAAGAGGATTCCGAGTTCCTCAAACATATAGTCGACAAGGTTGAAACCATCAGAAATGACCTCGGCAGCGTTGGAGCCTTGATCGCGGACAGTGTCCGAAAGAAAGCCCTAGGCCAGACAGTGAATCTCGCTGAAATCGATGATGACGCCCGCAGAAGGCTTGCTCGTGACGAAATGGCCATTGAAGCACGAGAGAATGAGAGCGTCGCACAAATGGTCGAAGCGTTGAACCGAGCCCGTAGCGCGCTTGATATTTCTGATGATAACCAGCTTGATTTACTGAAGCAGGCATTACGACTGGAAGGGTGTCCAGAAGCAATCTGCGATCTCGGCAATGACGAATTTTCGTTAATCCGCGTCCCAACCGCCTGGACCGAATGCAAGGCCTACGTCAGTACAGACTACTTGCAAAAGCGCCTCTCATTTAATCGCATTAAAGCGAGAGAAGACGATGCAGTGGGAGTCGTCCACCTTGACCACCCGCTTATGCGGCGAGCTATTTCTACCTTTCGCATTCAGATGTGGGGGGCGCAATCTTCCCGTAGCGGTCTGAACAGAGTGACCATATCTGAGTCTGCTCAGGTAACGGTGCCGTCTGTCATCGCTTGGGGGCGGCAGGTTTTACTAGGATCTGAACATAACCGTCTTCACGAAGGTTTGGTTCGTTGTCAGCTGTCTATCGAAGGCGAAACAGTCGTAGAGAAGGAAATTAGTCGCCCAGAAGACGCCAACATCTTTGCTGGCAACTTAGAGGATGTTCAGGCAGTTATAGCACCGCACGTTGATGTGATCACGAGGCAGTTATCCATCAATGCTGAAGCAGAGGCCAAGTCATTGATTGCGACCCTGAATGATCGAGGCGAAGTAGCTCGGAAGCACGCTCAAAGTCTGGCTACCGAACGGATTACGGCCATCAGAAATACTATCAAACTTCGTATAACCCTGTTAAGGTTAATTCCGGCTGAGCCCCGCTATTTACATAGGTTTTTAAAGGTTTAGCAATATTGGTAAATGATGAGGCTGAGAAACTCCTAAGGGGTAGGTCACACGTTCGATTCGTGTTCAGGGCGCCATATCGAGAAGCGGTATTTCTGCCAGATCTCATTCTGCTCTGCCATTGAAAAACATGGGCGGAGGGTTGCCGTGGTTATGTCAGCGCGGGAATGCCAGCAGACGAAACTCGCAAGGTTGCAGGCAAAACTGGCTGTAGGCGAAGAACAGCTAAATAAAGGAGAAGCGGTAGCCGGCGAAGTTTCTGGGAAGATGGAGGTCCTGCTTTCTTAGGCTATTTTTTGCTTTCATCGGTCTCGCGCTTGAATATTGCATATGGCACGTCAGCATTTGCGGCGCATCTGGTTCGCTCGTGCTCATCGACAAGTCTATTACAGTTGTTGCGTTGCCAGGATTGGCCAATAGTGTAAAGCTGTTGCGATGAACAGCCGGAGCAAAATAGAAAGATGGATAGGCAGGCAGAGAAACCCAGCCATTGTGTGCTGTCTGGAATAGGGATGTTCATCATGGTAGTAGTCTGAAGCTCGCAGGATTATCTGGCTGCCGCGATCATCACGTTTGGAAAACCCCTCTGTCCTTCTGAAAGGTAATATTATTTACGAATAAATATCAGGTTACCATCTTTGCATGCCATTCCGGATTGCAAACGCTGCTTCAAAAACGATGCGCACGATCGCGCTTGTCGAGGCTTTCAAAGGCGCGCTGGTATTGCTGGTTGGCTTTGGCCTATTTTCCCTGGCCCATCATGATGCTCAACGAATTGCCGAGCAGATAGTAACGCATTCCCATCTGAACCCCGGCTCCCGGTATCCTCGTATCTTTCTCGACCTGACTAGACAAATAACAGAACCGCACATCCCCCTGATTGCAGCGGGTACCGGCCTGTATGTCATTGTCCGGTTCGTGGAGGCATATGGTCTCTGGTATTACAAAAAGTGGGCTCAATGGGTTTCGGCGGCAAGCGGAGCGATTTATATACCTTTTGAGCTTCTGGAGTTGCGTGAGCATGTTACCTGGCTGGGTCTCGCCGCATTGGCGCTCAATCTCCTGGTAGTTGTTTTTATGCTTTACTTTGCGCTTCGTGGGAAGGAGATAGAGAAATAAAGTCTACTTAAGCAGAGAACGCGGAGTAAAGTGATGACGGGGCTACATCCTGGCAACCGGTGATCTGGTAGATAAAGCAAGCCGTTTGCCAGAATTTACAGTGTGCACTGCAAGTCCCGCAGACAAGGGATTTTTGCGGGAGGTTCAGGTATGTTTTGGGCATTAGCATATGCGAATGGGGAATGGGAAAAGTGACAGAAAACGAAGAGTCATATAGGGAATCGGCTGATTACTTGCCGGATAGCGGGAAGGCGGATTATGAGCGCAGGGAAACGGAGTTGATCGCGATTGGCGACAAGATGAAACCGCTATGCATCAGCATCGAGCAAATAGAGGAGAGAAGAAAATTCCTCGAAAAAAGCAAATTGATGCCTGCGGTCTATGTTCTGGTAATTGCTGGCCTGGCCGTCAATTTTTTTTATGAGGGTGTTTACGGCGAATTGCAGGTTGGCACGGTCATGATGCTATTGGGAGCCGTGGCATACATGGCATACAAGTACGATCTTCGAAATGAAGGCAAGAGGGCGCAAATGCTGCGCCGCGAGGAAGAGGCCTGTCTGGATGAATGGCTGGCCTGCGGGGCCAGCAGGGGCCGTTTCGAAGATTTGCGCAAGCTTTATCTGGAAGAGTTTTCAATACGGCAACCAGCCGGACGAAGCGAAGCGGAGATGGCGGAAAAACGCGTAGCCCTTGAGATCAAGCTGAGTAAGTTCTGGGATGATGTCAGGTCGGAGCTGCACGGCGTTTTCCCTATCGTGCGGTAGCGCACCGATAGTCTCCCAGCGCGCGGGTTATCGTTTGCGCACGGCATTGTCCTGCGCGATCGCGGTGGCGAGCAAAAAAACCGCGCCACCACGATTTCCCGAATAAACATCCTATTCAAGAGCAGCACAGGTGCCTATCGATGGAAACGCAGTTTCTTATCAACCGCCGCAACTAACGATGGGAGCTTGAAATGAACAAACTCATATCGACCGTTATTCTGACCACTTTCACGGCTGTTTGCAGCTTCGGTGCGATTGCTGCCGATACTTCGGATAACGCACCACGCGACTCCAAGGAAAAAAAATGGGAAGACAAGTATGGGAAGGGCGGAAAGGGGGACGAGTCGACTTCCAAAATAATGGAAAACAAGGAGTCCAAGAATTTATCTCCGAAAGAGAAATATGAATACAGGGATCAGGAAGAAATGAATAAGAAACCGTATAAGCAGTAATCCCGTATCAGACCAGATGGAAAATGCGGCTCTATCTAAACAAGGGTGATCCGCGATGCCCGATGTTTTCGACAGGGGGCTTGGTGGAAAAATTACTTTTCCCCCTCGCCTTATCGGCAGGCCTTTCAGGCTCGCTTCCTCCTTCCTGCAATTTCAGGTAGAGCCGCTTCGCGGTTGAGTGAATCAGGTTTTTTATACCCACTCCGTGGGGTTTGATATTCATTTTGCCCGCACGGTTTTCAAAAAGCTTCCAGGAAAACCTTATGCCTTATGACACTTTGGATGGCCTTCCGGAAAATGTGATCAACGTATTGCCCAAGCATGCCCAAGAAATATATCGTGCAGCATTCAACAGCGCATGGAATGAATATAAAGACCCCGGCGAAAGGCGGGGAGACGCTTCACGCGAAGAAACCGCGCATAAAGTCGCGTGGGCAGCGGTAAAGAAAGAATATGAAAAAGAGGGTGGCAAATGGCGCAGAAAATAAAACCGGGAACCGGCCAAACCCGGAACCTCAAGCATCTTCTTTATTTTCTCGCGGAAATTTCCAAGCCCCGGAAGAACTGATACACATCCGCCTATTGCAGGTAAGTGAGCTTGTTGCAGGATGGTGATCAGCAAACGAGCGATGCTTATCCCGCCTCTTTGCAGCTTCGCACATCCTCGGTCGCCGTCCTGCCATCCTTGAGCACCACGGTCTGCCGGATCGTCTTGCATTCGCCGCTGGCCTGCTGCGTCTGCGTTGCAGGCAAGACCTCGGCCGTGCCTCTCACTCCGCTATCCGGACTGCTGAAAGTCTGGGTCTGGCCGGTTTCGAAAGCTCTTTGCGAGGCGCTAGCCATTCTTTGCTGGTCGTCCTTTCCGAGATAGCCGCCAACGGTCGTGCCCACGTAATATCCCGCGACTCCGCCTGCAACGGCCCCCAAAATGCGGCCGGCCGTGCCGCCTCCCAAGGCGGAGCCGAGGTAACCTCCTCCAATGGAGCCTGCAACACTGCCGAGTACCGCCCCGAAGCGGCGGGTTTCCGCGGATTGGCACGCGGCCAGGAGAACAGTCAGCGCCAGAACCAAACAGCGCTTCATCCATGCGGGCGCGGTGGAATTCGATGCTTCGTCCATGATATTACTCCCCGAATTTAATCTGTTACGATAGCTCCAGTTTACGTCAAGATGGGATGAGAGGGGAGAACTCATGCGTAATCCCAGCCCATGGCGATTCATGACGACGGGGGCGCCGATTGACATTTTTCCATTTTTCGGCGTACATTTCCTTGTTTCCCTTATTGAAACGAAATGGATTACTTTTTTTACTGAAAGAACTGAAAATGAAAATCAAGAAAATAATACGCTTGGCTGTACTCCTGGGAATGATGCCCATGCTTTCGGGTTGCTGGCTGCTTGCGGCCGCTGGAGTTGGTGCTTATGGCGGCTATAAGATGAAAGAAGACGGCTATACGCTGCAAAATCCCGTTACCAAGGAGAAGGGTAGCACCAGCCAGTCGAAATAAATAACCCGGGAACCCCGCATCATTTCTGCTGTGTCTGCAACCACTCGGTAGCCTGGCGTTGTGCCTCCGCAATCTGTACTGGCGTCATGAGTTTTTCCATCAGGTTGCGGTTGACTTTCGCATCCTCATGGTCAGCCGCGCTCGCGATGTTGAACCATTTGTCGGCCTCGACATAGTCTTTCTTGATTCCGCTTCCCTTATAGAAAAGCACGCCGAGATTGGTTTGCGCTCCCGCATGGCCTTGTTCCGCCGCCTGCCGGTATAACGCCAGCGCCTGCGCGTAGTCCTGGGCGACGCCCTGGCCGTTGTCATATTTTACCCCAAGCGCGTACTGAGCCCTCGCATAGCCCTGCTCCGCCGCCTTGCGATACCAGGATACAGCCTGGGGCTCGTCTTTCGGCACGCCCCGGCCGTGGTCGTAGCGTACCCCCAGGTTGAACTGGGCGTCCGGATCGCCCTGTTCGGCAGCTTTACGGTACCAGGACACTGCCTGGTGATCATCTTTCGGCACTCCCTTGCCGCTGGCGTACATGGTGCCGAGGTTGTATTGCGCGGGCGCGTTCCCCAGTTCGGCCGCTCTTTGGTACCAGGATACCGCCTCCGGCTCATCCTGAGTTACTCCCCGTCCTTTTGCATACGCCACGGCGAGCTTGAACTGCGCCCGCGCATTGTCCTGTTCCGCGGATTTTGCATACCAGTTGGCAGCTTCCTGGTAGTTCTGCGCGACGCCTCTGCCCATGGCATAGGCGAGGCCAAGATTGAATTGCGCATCCGCATTCCCTTGTTCGGCCGCCTTGCGATACCATGCGAGCGCTTCCTCATCACTTTGCCCTACCCCGCGGCCTTTCGTATAAAGTATGCCTAACGCGTATTGTGCATCCGCATATCCTTCCTCGGCCGCCTTGCGATACCAGGAGGCTGCCTGCTGGTCGTTTTCATCGGTTCCCTGTCCCTTGAGATACATGTAGCCAAGAATTGCCTGGGCGGGCGCATGGCCCTGTTCCGCTGCCTTGAGGTACCAGGCCATCGCCTGCTTGTAGTCTTGCGCCACCCCTTGTCCTTTCGCATACATGACGCCCAGGTTGTGCTGTGCTACGGCGTAGCCTTTGTCGGCCGCCTTGAAAAACCAGAGCATCGCCTGCTGATAATCCTGCGTCACGCCCTGGCCGCGCAGATACATGAAGCCCAGCATCGATTGAGAGGGAACATCCCCCTGGTCGGCTGCCATGCGATACCAATGGGCCGCCTCCTGGTTGTTCTGCGGTACGCCTCGTCCTTTCGAATACATCACGGCCAGGTTGAATTGCGCGTCCGCGTTTCCCTGGTCCGCGGCCCGGCGGAAGGCATCCGCCGCTTTTGCATAATCCTTGCCGAGGACGAATTTCATTCCCTCTTCGAAATCCCCGGCGAGAACCGGAAGGGCCATTAAAAACAACGCCAGCCCTGCTACTGGTAACAACCGCATATCCTACTCACATTATTTTGCTAAAAAGCCGCATCCGTTATACACCGCTATTATTTCATGCTATTCCCGGTGTTTCTCGCGATGTAGCGCTGCATGGCTGTCTTTGAAATCGCCGGATTCACTTCGTTTCGCGATCGTTTTTTGTAAATGAGCGGGAAATGAACGACATTCTATCGCGTACCGCGTCTCAAATCGTTGTGTTCGGATTTTTTAACGCCTGAGCGGTCCTGGAAAGGAAAGAAAAGCCCAACATCCGACTGAATCGGAATCCGGCAGTTGACCGTTTTTTCTCAGTTTAGAGTCATGATTCACAAAGACTTTCTCGATACTCGACGTTCACCTGCGTGGTGAGTTCGCTACAAGGCGAATTGCGCAATTAGTGACACATGACTGCGTTGCAACTCCTGGTCTGCCCAGTATGAAGGAGAAGCGTTCTACCGGCCCGAGCAGGCTTCCAGCTTCTCCCACGCTATCCCGCCTTCATATTTTGTCCCGTTCAGCGTGGCTACGACGGTTTCGTCGTCGGTCTTTTTCAGCGTCAGAACAAATGAATAATCGGGAGGAATATCGGGGACAGATGCCGCATGGGAGGGGCCGGGCCGAGCATACCGCCCATTGATTATCGCGACCGGGGCCGCGTAACTGATCACGGCGTCGGGATTTCTGGGCGAGTTGCGGGCATAAATGCCGGGAAAGTGGCTTAGCGTATACCCGTAAATCTCGGTTGCCGCAAGTTGCGGATACCGCCGCACCTCAAACTGGAGCTCACGAATCATCCATCGGCTATCCGACCGCAGGCCGTCCGTCACGCAACGCGCTAGCGCGGCATGATTTCCTGCAAATTTCCCTCCACGAGATTGCGTTTCTTCCTTAAGGCCGATATTTGCACACGAGGACAAAATGCCGGTCAATGAAATGAGGATTAAACTTGCAAATGATCTATCCATATGCAGCCGCCTGTACCTGTCGTCATTCGTGGGAACCGGCAAGAGGAAAGTGCGGAAAGAGCGAGCAGGTTCGGGACATGCCGCGCTTGCCAATCATGCGTTTCCTGTTGACAGTCCAATAAGGGATAGTGGAGGTAAAGGCGTAAACGTAGGCCAATAGCGCCGGCTTGTAAAGCATCTTCATAAACAGGCAAGGCAAGAAATGATAGTTAGACAAGAGCTTCTGGTTCATGGGTGAATTTTCGAAGTGGCGCCCGCGGCGAGGGATGGAAGAGCTGGGTATCCAGGTGAGTGAGCAAAGCGGTGTTCGCATGTTGCACCTGGGTTCGAGCAGCGTGCAGAGCGCCATGAGGTTAACCGCGCCCAATGATCTGGAGCTCGCCTACACGCGCTGTATGATGGCTTTTCTGCCATTTTATCCCCAGTTGCGGAACATCCTGATGATTGGCCTGGGAGGCGGTTCGCTGGCGAAGTTCGTCTATAACCGCTTGCCGCAGGTGAACACTACCGTGATAGAAATCAGCCCGCAGGTGGTAGCTGCAGCGCGCGACTACTTCCTTCTTCCCCTCGATAACGCGCGCTTGCAGGTCATCACAGCGGAAGGAAGTACTTTTGTGGCGTCCCACCCCGCCTGTGCGGATGTCCTGATGGTGGATGGGTTCGAGGATGGCAGCCAGGCGCTCTCACTATGCAGCCAGGAATTTTATGATGATGCCTGCGCCGCTTTGAATCCGAAAGGTATATTGGTGATCAACCTGCTCAGCAGCGAAAGGGTGACGAAGGACTGCCTCAAGCGGATCGAAAACAGTTTTGATTGCAGTGTGGCGAGGATGACGGCGAAACCGCATGGCAACCTGATTGTTTTTGCCTTCAAGCACCGTTTTGGGAGATCGGGCTGGGAAGAGGCGGCATCCCGCGCAAAAAAACTCGAAACAGAGCTTGCCCTGTCTTTCCCGGAATACGTCAGGCAGTTGCATCAGGGAAAATCCTTCTGATATCCCTGTCCTCTGCCGCAATTGCGCGTGCCGGCGAACGAGGAGTAACCGCAAGCCCAGGATGCGCAAGCGTTGCGGTTATGGTAAAGTTCGCGCGGCACTCTGGGAAAGAAGCAGCAAAAAGGAGAGACTGATGGAACTGTACGAATCCGAGCACACGAAGTTCATGCGCGAGTTGTTCAAGAAAAATCCGAAACTGGCGGAGGATCAGAAAGAAGCGCGAGCCATATGGTGGGACAAGAAGCTGGACCTGGAAGAGCGCAGGCGCTTCAAGGAATCGGCTGTGCCGCAGAAAGGCTACGTCTATTTCGGAAAATAGCTCTTCAAGCCCTTACGAGATAACTCGGGATAATTCCGGACCATCATCTGCATCTGCAGGGCATCGAGCCCACACCGCAGGCTGAGCTATTCCTGTTGCCCTGATCACGTGGTAAACCGCTATTGCGGCGAGGGAGCTTCACAGTGCTTCGAATACCCCCGCCGCGCCCATGCCGGTGCCTACGCACATTGTCACCATTCCGTATTTCTGCCGATGGCGGCGCAAGCCATGCACCAGCGTGGCCACACGAATAGCGCCCGTCGCTCCCAGGGGATGTCCTAGCGCAATGGCCCCGCCAAGCGGGTTGACCTTGGCGCGGTCCAATCCCAGATCGTTGATGACGGCCAGGCTTTGCGCTGCGAAGGCTTCATTGAGTTCGATCCACTCGATATCATCCTGCGCCAGGCCTGTCTGGTCCAGCACCTTGGGTATCGCCTTGATCGGGCCTATGCCCATGATCTCCGGAGGGACGCCCGCCACGGCATATCCCACGAACCGGGCGAGGGGAGTGAGGTTGAACCGCTTCAGCGCTGCTTCGCTCGCGACGATGACCGCTGCCGCGCCGTCGGACATCTGGGAACTGTTCCCGGCGGTCACCGTGCCGTGCGCGTCGAACACCGATTTCAATGTTGCGAGTGTCTTCATATTGGTTCCGGGGCGGGGACCTTCGTCCGTGTCGCGCACTACGGATACATTACGAATTTCGTGCGCCACCAGATCCGGGCGTTTCTCCTCCACCGTGTAAGGCACGATTTCCTGCCTGAATTCGCCCGCCTCGATCGCCTTAAGCGCTCGAGCATGACTTGTTACCGCGAATTCGTCCTGGGCTTCGCGGCTGACCTGCCAGCGTTCCGCTACTTTTTCCCCGGTAATGCCCATGCCATAGGCGATGGCCACGTTTTCATCATGCGA
>MKVR01000020.1:0-71196 GCA_001899235.1 Nitrosospira sp. 56-18 | reverse complement strand
ATCACGTCGGCATGGCCAAGACGAATGCGGTCCGCGGCGATTGCGACCGCCTGCAATCCGGAAGCGCAAAACCGATTGACCGTCATACCCGGGACACTGTCTGGCAGGCCCGCCAGCAGCAATCCGATACGCGCGACGTTCATTCCCTGTTCCGCCTCGGGCATGGCGCAGCCGGCGACGACATCATCGATTGCGGACGGATCCAGGCCCGGACACTCCGCTATCGAAGCTTTCAACACGTGCGCCAGCATGTCGTCCGGGCGCACCGTTTTGAACATTCCCCTTGGCGCCTTGCCTACGGGTGTTCTCACTGCGGCAACGATATAGGCGTCCTGAACTTGCCTGCTCATGATATTTACTCCTTTGGCTAATCCCAGCCCATTATGGTGCAGAATATGTGGTGCAGAATACCTATCCGGGATATGCGCCCGAAACGCTCTTTTTCAATATTTCTTGATCCCTAGTTCCGTAACGGCTTGCCGGTCTTCAGCGTATGCTCGACACGGGCCTGGGTTTTCTCGGTCGCAAGCAATTCAATGAACGCGCTGCGTTCCAGGTCCAGGAACCAATCCTCGTCCACCACGCTGCCAGGCGTCAATTCACCGCCGCACATCACCTGCGCAATCTTGCTGCCTATCAGGTAATCGTGTTCCGAAATGAAGTTGCCTTCGCGCATGTTCACAAGCAAGCCCTTGATGGTGGCGATGCCGGTCGAGCCTGCCACAGTGATGTTGCGCGCCTTCAATGGCGGCCGGTAACCCGCTTCAGCCAGCGCGAGCGCCTGCGCCCGGGCCACGTACAGCAATTCGAACCGGTTCATCACTACGGTATCCGCCTGGCGCAGATAGCCTATCTCTTTTGCCTGCTCGGCGCTTTTCGCCAGCTTCGCGGTCGCGACGTTTTGAAAATAGTTTTTAAGCAACGGAAATGGGTCTCCCTCTTTTGCTTCCTGCGAGGCCCTCAAGGCCAATTCCTTGCAGCCGCCACCGGCAGGCAGCAGCCCCACCCCGGCTTCAACCAGGCCGATATAGCTCTCTATCGTTGCCACGGCGCGGTCGCAATGCATCACGAATTCACAGCCGCCACCCAATGCCAGCCCATCCACTGCGGCAACCGTAGGAATCATCGAATACCGCAGATCCAGCGATGTCTGCTGGAACTGCGCCACCATTGCCTCGACTTCCGCCAGTTTTCCCGCCATCAGCGCATCAGCAAGATTGAGGCTGCGGGCAGCCTTGAGCACGGCCGACTGCGCCGATCTTCTCAGTTTGCGTGCAAACATGCTGAAGGCGGAAGGGGGTTCGCCGCTCTTCAGCCGCTCGGTAGCCTTTTGCAGATTGGCGCCGGCGGAAAAAGGCGGCTCCGTCTGCCAGATGATGAGGGCGCGCCAGTTCCGCTCCGCTTCGTCTATTGCCTGCTGGATTCCTTCCAGCACATCGCTTCCTATCGTATGCATCTTGCTCTTGAAGCTGAGAATGGCAATGCCGTCATCCACGGAGCCCTCCTGCGTGATTTCTCCCGCCATATGCCACATCCGTACTGCGTCCGTCTCGAATATCGTTTTGCCATACTGCGTCTCCTCGGCCAAAAGGCGGTCGGGGAACAATTGGCGGCGATATACGGGCAGAATCGATCTCCCGCGGAAGACATTGGCGGAAGGGGCAAAAGAACCATGCGATCTGTGCACCCCCTGAATTTCGGCATTCACAGCAGGATTTCCGGTCTGGCCCAATTCCTTCACCCATATGGGCAGCGGAGTGGAACTCATGCTCGTTCCGGCAGCGATGTCTTCATCCAGCCAGTCCGCAATCCGGTTCCATCCTCCTGCCTGCCACAGTTCGAATGGCCCTTGACTCCACCCAAAGCCCCAGCGCATGGCCAGATCCAGTTCGCGCGCGTTATCCGCCATGGCGGCAAGATGGAATGCGCAATACTGGAACAAATCGCGGAATATTGCCCACAGGAATTGGGCCTGGGGATGCCGGTTCGCGCGCAGTTCTCCCAGTTTCGAGGCAAAATCTCCGCGCTTCAGCAACGCCTTGATGTTTTCGTCGATTGCATCCGACGAAGGAACGTAATTGCCGGTTGCGCGCTCCAGTACCCGGATGTCCCTTCCGTCTTTCCGGTAAATCCCCTGCTTTGTCTTCTGGCCTAGCGCCCCTCTATCTATCAAGGCCTGTAGCCAGCCGGGCACCGCAAAATAGCCATGCCAGGGATCATCCGGCAGCATGTCGCGCATGGTATCGATGACGTGCGCAAGAATATCCAGCCCGACCACATCGGCGGTGCGAAACGTCGCGCTCTTTGGGCGGCCTATGATCGCTCCGGTCAAGGCATCCACCGTGTCGAAGCCCAGCCCGAATTTTTCCGCATGGTGTATGGTCGCGAGCGTGGAAAATATGCCTATCCGGTTGGCAATGAAATTAGGCGTATCCTTGGCCCGCACTACGCCCTTTCCCAGAGCGGTCACCAGGAATTTTTCCACGTTGTCGAGCATTGCCGGATCGCTTTCCTCGCATGCGATCAACTCCGCCAAATGCATGTAGCGTGGTGGATTGAAAAAATGGATACCGCAAAAACGATGCCGCAAAGCATCTGGAAGCGCCTGCGCCAGTTCATTGATCGAGAGTCCCGAAGTGTTCGTGGCAAAGATGGCTTGCTCTCCCAAATGCGGCGCCACTTTTTTGTATAGATCCTTTTTCCATTCCATGCGCTCGGCAATGGCTTCAATCACGATGTCGCAATCACCAAGCAGCGAGAGGTGCTGTCCGTAATTGGCGGGTTGTATGGCGCCTGCCTTTGCCGCTATCGCCAGAGGCGAGGGCTCGTATTTTTTGAGCACCTCCACTGCCTTGATAACATTCGCATTGGGGTCTCCCTGTTCTGCGGGAAGCTCGAACAGAAGCGTTTCGACATTGGCATTGACCAGGTGCGCCGCTATCTGCGCGCCCATCACCCCCGCACCTAGAACGGCCGCTTTGCGCACGACGATTTCAGTAGTGTTCAATCATCCTCCCTCCAATCCAATCCAATCGGTCGTTGCGTCCAATTGACCGTGTTCGCTATTCTGCCGGAACCACTCGCGGTCTGCGGTTATCGTCCACCGCCACGTAAGTGAGCACCGCCTCGGTTACCCTGTGACATATTTCCTCGTTTCCCTGCCGCAAGCCACGCTGGGCATAGACGGAGACATCCACGGTGATGGAGGTGCGGCCAACCTTGGTGATGGCTGCGTAAAAGCTCACCAGGTCGCCAACGTAGACCGGCTGCTTGAAAACAAAGGAATTCACCGCCACGGTGGCTACCCGTCCGCGTGCGCGGCGTATCGCGGGAATGCTGCCGGCGATGTCTACCTGCGCCATGATCCACCCCCCGAATACATCGCCGGCATGATTGGTATCCATGGGCATGGGCACCAGGCGCAATATGGGGTCCGCGTCGGGCAACGACATGGGGGGTTGCGCTCCAGCGTTCATCTTACCTCCATGATGGGTTGCAAAGGCAGCGCCGCGGCAATCCGGTGTGCTCCGGGAACAAGCTTGCCTTTCCTGCTGTTCTTCCGCGATGCTGGCTGTGCTGGCTGTGGTTGCGGGAGGGTCAATGTCCCTCGTAAAGCCGTGCCGCTTCCGTCTTGTAACGTTCCAGCACTTGTCCCCGGCGCAGTTTCAAGGTGGGTGTCAGCAGACCGTTCTCGATGGTCCAGGGTTCCGTTGCCAGCGCCACGCGATATATTTTTGCATAACCCGGAAATTCGCGTATCTGCGCTACTATCCTTGCCAGCAGGATTTCTTCCAGCCTCGGATCTTCCCGCAGGTGATGCCAGTTCCGATCGAGGTTATGCTGCGCAGCCAGCGTTTCCCACTGGCTGGGATTGAGGACCACCAGGACGCTCAGATAGGAACGTCCCTCGCCGATCAGCATTGCCTGCTCGAATAAAGCATCGCGCAAAATCGCCGCCTCCATGTCTGCCGGAGGAACCTTCTCCCCTGTGGACATGACGATGATTTCCTTCAGCCGTCCTGTGATGGTTATCCGCCCCTCGTCAATGCGTGCAATATCCCCCGAGTTGAGCCAGCCGTCCGGGCTCAATACTGCCCGGGTTGCCTCGGAATCATTCCAATAACCCAGCATCACGTTGGGACCGCGAATCAACAAGGCGTCGTTCTCGCCGAGCTTCACTTCCACTCCTGCAATCGGCCGTCCCACGCTCGAAGGAACGTTGTCTTCGAAGGTATTGGAGCAGACGACCGGGCTGCTCTCGGTCATGCCGTAGCCCTGGAGAACGGGCAACCCCAATCCGATAAACACCCGCGCCGCTTCCGCCGGCAACGCCGCGCCGCCACTCATCGCTCCGCGGAGCCGCCCCCCCAATCTACTCATGACTTTCTTTGCCACCAGATTTTCCAATATAGGCCATAGCAGATGCGAAATCTTCCCGGGACTTCTGCCCTGCTGGTGTTCGAACCGGCTGTAGCCAATATCCACTGCAAGCTTGAACAGCTTGCGGTTCAACGCCGGGCCTTCGGCTAGCTTGGCGCGGATTCCCGAATAAACCCGCTCATAGATCCTGGGTACCGAAACCAGGATCGTAGGGCGGACAATTAGCAGGTCTTCCTGCAATTGCTGGATGGAACGGGCATAGGCGACAGTCGCTCCGCACATCATGGGAACATAATAACCGGCGGTTCGTTCGAAAGTATGGGACAGAGGCAGGAAAGAGAGAAAAAGATCATCGCGGGAGAGAGGCACAACGAGCGAACTGCCGTGCGCGTTGGTAAGGATGTTGTAATGGCTCAGCATCACGCCTTTGGGCCGGCCGGAAGTTCCGGATGTATAGATGATGGTGGCCATCTGATGGGGGTCGCGAGTAAAGGGCTGCTGCTCTTCCGCTTTTTCCGGCAGCCAGTCATGCAGCGCGCTCACACGGCCGTCGTCGCATTTTTCGATACTGGCTTGTACAGTCACTACGCGCATCAACTCCGTGAGTTGATCATGCACATCGCAAAATGTCTGCCATTGCGCCAGCTCCTCCAGCAACAATATCCGGACTCCGGCATTGCGCAGGATGTAGGCAGCATTTTCAGGACGGTCGGCGGTATATAGAGGAACGACCACCAACCCCAGCCTTAGCGCAGCCTGCTCGAACATGACCCATTCAGGGCAATTTCGCAGCATTATCGCTACTCGATCGCCTTGGGCCAGATTTTCCCTGGCAAGGGCCGTTTGCCAGCGCTGAATGCCTTCATCCATCTGTGCCCAGGTGAGATTGCGCCATTTGCCGCCAACGCGGTCGTAGTCCCGGTAAGCGGTTGCCTGTGGCGACCGGCGCACACGTTCGCTGAGCAGACCATCCAGAGTCCCGGCTATCTCGACGGGGATGAGGTCCGCTGGCTCCTGCCGCGTGTTTTGCATGTCCTGTTCGCTTTCGTGCTTTTGTCGGAGTCTATCGAACCTGAATCCGGTGGTTGACCGCTCTTTTCTAGTTTTGAACCAGGGATTGAGGTTGAATCGGGAACTTGTGGGCAAGCGTTTTTCTTAACTGTTTTCCATAGGCTGTATGGTATCGGCACCTGTTTCAGCAGGTATGTCGGGTTGGGATAAAGGCGCGATGTCGAGGATGTCCTCCGGATGGATAGAAACCTCGGTAAAATCCGGTGAAAAGTCATCTACCATGATGACGCGGCGGCGTAGCGATTTCATCCTGCTCATCAACTCCAGCTCTACCTGGGTGATGACTCTCTGCTTGAGCGCGTAGGCAATCTTATCTTCGCCCTGCGCGGGAATTTGACCCGTTTTGACCGCTGCCCGCAGCTTGGCCTCGACCGCCTCGCACACGACGTCGCATTGCAACGCCTGTTCCAGCACGCTCAGTGGCTCGTTATCCGATGCCGGCAGATAAATGCCGGCAGTGAGGCGATCGCGGGCTTCGCCTGGAGAGATCATCAATTTGGCTATCTGATGACTCAGCTCGTCCGATGGCGGCGAAAACGGCTTCCCCAGGGGGAACACGATAAACCGCAAGGATCGTTTTGCAACGGGTCCGACGGGAAAATTATCCAGCACGCCGTCGAACGCTTGCTGCATCCGATAAAGCGCATCCTGCAGCGACCAGTGCAATAATGGCTTGTCGGCCGCGGGAGCGCCATCATCCTGGAAGCGCTTCAGCACTGCGGAGGATAGATAAAGCATGCTGAGGATATCGCCCAGGCGAGCGGACAATCTTTCCTTGCGCTTGAGATTGCCGCCGAGGACAAGGAGGGAAACATCCGCGAGCAGGGCAAAAGCAGCGGAAAAACGCGTCAGATGGCTGTAATAGGGTTGCAGTTCGGGGTCTGTGCTGCCCGGAGCTTTGGCAAGCGATGAGCCTGTTATTCCATGCAGCAGCGCGCGCATTCCATTGCCGAGACTGAAAACCGCGTGCCCCCTCAGCGCGCGGTCGAACTCGATGGAGCCCCGCACGGCGTTGCTGTCGCTCGCCGCCTTGATTTCCGCCAGGGCGTAGGGATGGCAACGTATCGCTCCCTGGCCAAAAATGATCATGTTGCGGGTTAGGATATTGGCGCCTTCCACGGTGATGCTGACCGGAATTTGCTGATAGTAGCGTCCGAGGTAATTGCGCGGACCCAGGCAGATGCCTTTGCCGCCATGGATATCCATCGCATCGTTGATGGCCTGCCGTCCTCGTTCCGTCAGATGATATTTGACGATCGCGGAGATCACGGAGGGTTTCTCGTCGAGGTCCACCGCTCCGGCTGTCATGACCCGGGCCGCATCCATCATATAGGTATTGCCGCCAATCCGGGCCAGCGCTTCTTCGACGCCTTCGAAACGGCCGATGGGCATCTTGAATTGCGCTCGAACCCTCCCATAAGCCCCACTGGTGCGCGCAGCCAGCTTGGCGCCGCCCGTACTGGTGGCCGGCAGGGAGATGGACCGTCCTGCCACGAGGCAGTTCATCAGCATGCGCCAGCCTCGGCCTACTCCATCGCGTCCCCCGATTATCCATTCCATTGGAATGAATACATCTGTCCCCGAGGTGGGACCATTCTGAAAAGCGGCATCCAGCGGGAAATGCCGGCGGCCGATATTGACGCCCGGCGTATTCGTGGGAATCAGTGCGAGGGTAATGCCCAGATCCTTTTCGCCACCCAACAGCCTGTCGGGGTCGTACAGTTTGAAGGCGAGGCCAAGAAGCGTTGCTACCGGTCCCAGGGTGATATAGCGTTTCTCCCAGGTCACCTTCATGCCCAGCACCTCTTTCTCCCCATTGAATTCGCCGTAGCAGATAATCCCCGAATCCGGGATCGCGCCTGCATCCGATCCTGCGTCCGGACCGGTAAGGGCGAAACACGGCACTTCGAGTCCTTTGGCCAGGCGTGGGAGATAGCGGTTTCTCTGCTCTTCGGTGCCATACTGCAATAGCAGTTCCGCCGGACCCAGCGAGTTAGGCACCATTACCGACACGGCGGCGGTGCCGCTTCGCGAACTGATCTTCATCACCACCTCGGAATGCGCCAGCGCCGAAAACCCCAGTCCGCCATAATGCTTGGGGATGATCATGCCGAAGAAGCCGTTGTCCCTGATGAACTGCCATACGTCTGGCGGCAGATCATGCAATTCCCGGGTGATGTGCCATTCATCCAGCATTCCGCACAATTGCTCGACGGGTCCCGCGAGAAAATCCATTTCTTCCTGGCTCAGGGTCGGCTTGGGGAATGACAGCAGCTTATGCCAGTTCGGTTTGCCGCTGAACAGATCTCCTTCCCACCATACCGTTCCGGCATCGAGCGCCTCCTGCTCGGTCTGCGAAAGCTGCGGCAGCTTGTGGCGGAAAATCTTCAGCACCCGATCCGAAATGAGACGGCGCCGTATCGAGGGAACGAAAAGAATAACGCCGAGGATTATGCCCAGCGTGAGGAGTAGTGACGTAATCAAGTTGATTTTCCCGAAAAATTGAGTGGTGACGGCATCAGCTGCCACGGCCTGTCCAGCAGTTCAATTCTGCGCAGTGGCCCCATTGCGCAACCCCATTTTGTTATCCACTTTCTTGATACCTTCCATCATCCATGCGAGCATGGCTACGCGGTCGATTTGCGTCTGATCGTCTGCAATGCCGCTGAGCATTACTTCGCCGTTATGAGCTTCAACCCTCACATCCAGATTTTTGACATCCGGGTCAGACCGCAAGGCTTCCCGCAGGGCGCTGACCAGCGTAGCATCATCCACCGCTTCTTTCTCGGGAGGGGTGACCCAGGATTCATGCACCTTGTCCTCATGCCGGGTACAGCCGGGTATGGAGATTGCGCCTGCAAATACCGCAAGCGCCATGGCGGCGATAACTAATCTGTTTCTGCCTTTCATGTTCTTTCCTTTTCCCTGTTCAGAGATTCCTTAAAAAACCTCTGAACAAATCCTCATGGTTCCATGCAGGCTGCACAAAATCGGCCTAATAGGCGCCCATGTATACTTTGGCGCGGTCTGGCATCCCCCCGCCGCCGCCCGATCCCCGCTTGAGGACCGCTGCGTTGCATTCCCTGGCATCGTAGTCCCGGCTACGACCTGCGTCGCGCGCCTTATGATCATCCCGATTTTACCAGCAACGCGCTCAGTGAGGATTTGTTCAGCGCTTCCTTAATAAACCAGCCATTGAAAAAATATATCACTGCGATCATGAAACTTTCGGTGTCCCCGGCGATTGCAAGCCTGCTTCCATGAGATGCCTTCGCACCTGGTCCGGAAGATCTTCCGCGAGGCAATCGAACTCCTGCACATGCCGCATCGAGCGCAACCAGGTCAATTGCCGTTTTGCCAATTGTCGGGTGGCAGCCAGTGCTTTTTGCCGCGTTTCCGCGATATCCATTTTTTTTTCCAGATGCATCCAGATCTGGCGGTAACCGACGCAACGCATCGACGGGCTTTCGCCGGTAATGCGAAATTTATCACGGATTGCCCGAACTTCATCAATCAATCCGAGTTCGAGCATGTCTTCGAAGCGCTGCGCGATGCGCTGATGCAAAACGCCGCGATCGCCAGGAACCAGCGCAATGGAAATGGGGCGATAAGGAATACCGGAAGCGCGAGACTTCTTGAAAATTTCCGACATCGGCTTGCCAGTCAGATAATATACTTCAAGAGCACGCTGGATTCGCTGGCTATCGGTTGGCTTGATCCGCGCGGCGCTGACCGGATCGAATTGCAACAAATCTGCATGAATTTCAGGCCACCCACGCGTCTTGGCTCTGTCTTCGATCATCGTCCGCACGATGCCGTCCGCGGCGGGCAGCTCCGAAAGACCTTCGATCAGCGTCCGGAAGTAGAGCATGGTCCCGCCAACCAGCAGCGGGATGTTTCCCCGTTCCGTAATTTCGCGCAGAGCCGCCAGGGCATCATGCAGAAATTGTGCCGCAGAGTACCGTTGATGCGGTTCGATCAGGTCGACGAGATGGTGCGGCACCGACGCCCTGGCTTCCTGGCTGGGTTTCGCGGTACCGACATCCATATGCCGATAAACCTGTGCCGAATCGACGCTGATGATTTCCACCGGGAAATATTTGGCTATGTCCAGAGCAATCCTGCTTTTCCCGCTTGCGGTCGGACCCATCAATAAAATTGCGGGAGGCGGGGCGGCATGATCCTGGCTTCCGCATTCTGGGATTTGAGCAGTCATGGAAGGCACGGGCAGAATGTGACTTATCTTTTTATTTGCGCGGTTAGCCTCACTCTTTCGCTTTACAGCAACTTGGCAGGAAGCAGGCATGTCGATGCCCGTTTTCGACCTGACCCCGCACGAAGCGGCGAGCGACGAATGCTGCATGCGCCATGAGTTAGGGAAGCTGAACAAATCCTCGCTGGTTGTCGCCTTTCGCGCATCCCTTCCCCGGAGTCATTAAACGCGATATTCGTTCGAATGGCAAGGACTTGGTTTTTCGGGTAGAATTCCCCAGTTCCCGCGCGCCTGCAGCGCGTCCCGTTGTCCCACGCCCACACTACTTCATGATTCTTGTACTTAACCCGGATACGCGGGCGGACAGCCCAGAATATAAGCAGTTGCTGGTGCATCTCGCCAATCTGCCCGGAATATCAACTCGTGTTCATACTGAAGTTGGCAGCGAGCAGACGCTCACCGAAGTGTATTTGATCGGCAACACCAAGGCGTTGCCGGTCGAAGACATGCAGAGCCTGCCTTGTGTCGAGCAGGTGGTCCGGATTTCGGAAGAATATCGCGTCCTCGGCCGCCACAAGGACGACCACCGGCCTACGCATTTCGACTACAACGGAGTACGGTTCGGACAGGATACGCTCAACGTTTTCGCCGGCTTGTGCGCGGTGGATACACTCGAGCATGTCGAATTGATGATGCAGGCATTGCGTGACAATGGCCAGGTATGCACGCGCATGGGAGCCTACAAGCCCCGCACCAGCCCCTATTCCTTCCAGGGGCATGGCAAGGCCTGCCTGCCTTATGTATTCGAGCTGGCCGGCAAATATGGCATCAAGGTGATTGCCATGGAGATCACCCATGAATCCCACGTCGAAGAGATCTGCGACGCGCTGTACCGGACAGGCAACGCCACAGGCGTCATGCTGCAGATCGGCACGCGCAACACGCAGAACTTCGAGTTGCTGAAAATCGTTGGGCGCCAGCAGGATTTTCCGGTGCTTATCAAGCGGGGCTTCGGAATAACGCTCGATGAGTCGCTCAACGCTGCCGAATACCTGGCTTCGGAAGGAAACCGGAAAGTCGTTTTCGGCCTTCGCGGCATGAAGACCAACATGGGAGATCCTCACCGCAATTTTGTCGATTTTGCCCACGTACCCGTAGTCAAAAGGCTGACCCGCATGCCGGTTTGCGTGGATCCTTCCCATTCTGTCGGGCTGCGTGCATCATCGCCCGATGGAATTCCCGATATCATGCATGCAACGGTCCAGGGAGTGATAGCTGGCGCAAACATGGTGCTGGTGGATTTTCATCCGGTTCCGAACAAAGCGCTCGTCGATGGTCCGCAAGCCCTTCTGCTCAAGGAGCTTCCCCTGTTTCTGGAAGATGTGCGCATTGCCCGGGAGGCTTACGAGCAGCGTGTTGCACTGGCGAAGCGCTACCAGGATATTTAAGGAAGCGCTGAATAAATCTTCGTTGGCGTCCATCGTATTTCCCCGATTCCCGCCACATTCATTCGAATCCCGGAATATTTTAAGAGGGAGAGGAAATTTCCCGACTTGAGCAAGGTCATAGCCTCTTTGACGTGGCATTCCAGCACGCATGTGGCTTGGCAAACTAGGAAGCTTTTGCGTCATTCCGGCTTTATTATGGGCTTGGACCAGCGGTGCGGCCGGGGCCAGGCAGGGTGTCGAGGAGACGCCGCCACCCAGCCTGACTGATGACCGTGGCCATCATGTACGCCTGAGCCATTTCTCCCGCCGCATCATCTCGCTCTCGCCCAGTATCACTGAACTGGTATACGCCGCTGGCGCCGGCGATAAGCTGGTCGGCGCGGACCTTTATAGTGATTATCCCGATGCCGTTAAATCGATTCCCCGCATCGGGGATGCGTCCAGCCTGGATCTCGAAAGAATTGTTGCGCTCGAGCCCGATCTTGTGATCGCCTGGCGCAGCGGTAGCGCGGCTGTGGATATCCGAAGGCTGGAAAGGTTGGGGATGAACGTGGCGGCTACCGAAGCGAGCAGACTGGAAGACGTGCCGCGGTTGTTGCGGCTGATAGGGCAGTGGGCGGGAACGTCGACGCAGGCAGAATCAGCCGCGCGTGCTTATGAAAATGAATTGCGGACCATCCGGGACAGCTATGCAGGCCGGGAAAAGGTCAGGATGGTTCAGTTGATCTGGCGCCATCCGCTCATGACAGTAAACGGGAATCATATCATCAGCGATATCATAAGCATTTGCGGAGGCGTCAACATGTTTGCCTCCGCGCCGGCATTAACGCCCGTAATAGGCATGGAGAACCTGCTCGAAGTTCGTCCGCGGGCAATCGTGAGCAGCATCTCGCCCCGATTTGACGGACGGGAAATTCGATTGGATGGGTGGATTCGCGGGAGCGCAATGGAGGGCAGCGATGTGATTTTCATACACCCCGATCTCATACACCGCCAGACGCCGCGCATACTGCAGGCGGCACGCAAGGTTTGCGAGGAACTGGACAAAGTGCGTTTCGCCACCCGGAGCGGGATTGATCCGATGTAATGGAACTGGAGTTTCCGGCGGATGCAAAAAAAGCGTCTTGAGGAAATACATGAATGCTTTAAAATAACGGGGTTACCTATATTATCCGTCCATACACCTATCCATACTCATGCACAAGGGATGCGAACAGCCATGACCGTTAGCGACATCAGTGTAGCAAACATGACCAATGAACGTGGTTCTTATGGAGAACGGCCAATGATGAAAGTGTTGCTTGCAAACCCCAGAGGCTTCTGTGCCGGGGTTGATCGCGCCATTGAAATCGTCGAGCGGGCATTGGCAATGCATGGCGCTCCCATTTACGTCCGCCATGAAGTGGTGCACAACCGTTTCGTGGTGGAAAATCTTGAGAAGAAGGGCGCGGTATTTGTCGAAAACCTTGATGAAGTTCCGGTGGGCAGCATTCTGATATTCAGCGCCCATGGAGTTTCGCATGAGGTGAGGCGGGAAGCCGAGGCGCAACAGTTCAAGGTTTTTGATGCGACTTGTCCGTTGGTGACGAAAGTTCATATTGAAGTCGCGAAAATGCGCGAGCAGGGAAGAGAAATCATCATGATCGGCCACCAGGGCCATCCCGAGGTGGAAGGGACCATGGGCCAGGCCGAAGGGGATGGTCCGCAGATGTATCTGGTGGAAACAGAAGAGGATGTGGACAGCCTGCAGGTAGAGGACCCCACGCATCTGGCGTATGTTACCCAGACCACGCTTTCGGTGGATGATGCCACCCGTGTAATCAAGGCATTGAAGAGGCGTTTCCCCAAGATTACCGGCCCCAAGAAGGACGATATATGCTATGCCACGCAGAATCGTCAGGATGCGGTCAAAATGATGGTGAAGCAGTGCGATCTGGTGATCGTTGTCGGTTCGCCGAACAGTTCCAACTCCAACCGCTTATGTGAAGTCGCGAGAAATGCCGGGGTAGATGCGTACATGATAGACCGTGCGGAGCAATTGCAGGAAAAATGGCTTGAAGATAAAAACCGGATAGGCATCACGGCCGGTGCATCGGCTCCCGAAGTGCTGGTGCAGGAAGTTATCTCGCGGCTCAGGCAAATAGCGGCGGGACACAGGGAGGTAGTGGTGGAGGAACTCAGTGGCGTAGTCGAGTCAGTGGTTTTTCCGCTGCCCAAGAATTGATTCATTTTCATCTTAGGGAAGCGCTGAACAAATTCTCGCTGAGCGCGTTGCTGGTAAAATCGGGATGATCATAAGGCGCGCGACGCAGGTCGTAGCTGGGGCTACGATGCCAAGGAGCGCAAAGCTACCGCCGCGCTAGCGGAGATTTATTCAGCGCTTCCCTAAGGAAGTGCCGAACAAATTTCATAGTACTTCCTTTGGTAATTTTCGTATCTCTGCGATAACGGAATTTATTGGCGCTGATGAAGCTCCGTGAACTGGCTACGCTATTCCAGCCCCTTCCCAATATAATCAAGGCACTATTTCTGTTATAATTTCTCGATTTTCGTCCGCACTTGTGTCATCTTGCAGCCATTCCGCATCGTTGGCGGAAAGTTGGCGTAAGCCGGAGCATATTCCTCTGAAACGTTTTGTACCGGGATATCCGAAAGCGCCGATGCCCGGGCTTTCGATTTGAACGCATCGGACGAGCTGGATGTATTGGGCGTTCTCGCCTTGGATAAAGGCTCTCCGGGTGTATTGCAATTTCCCTGTCATTCATGGAAATGAGGCGCAAAGGACAACTGCCGAAATAAGAAGCCTTGTGCGGGATATGCGGATTTTTTTGCGGCGGCTTGTTTCTCAATCTGCCAAATTGATGGGCGCAACCGTTGTAAATCACATGCAACATATACTGGAAAAAGCCAGGAATATCCGGGCAATCATATTTGATGTCGATGGCGTCCTGACGGACGGAAGCCTTTATCTTACGGACACCGGAGAAGAGATCAAGGCATTCAATAGCCAGGATGGCCATGGCATAAAGATGCTCAAATCGACCGGAATAGGCATCGCTATTCTTACCGGCCGGCAATCTACCTGCGTGGATTTGAAAGCCAAGGATTGGGGGGTTACCCTGGTGTATCAAGGAGCAAAACAAAAACTCCCGGCGTTTGAAGCATTATTGGAAAAGCTCCATCTGGATGGCGCGGCTTGCGCATACATGGGTGACGACTTGATCGATTTGCCGGTCCTGCTACGCTGCGGCCTTGCCATTACCGTTCCTGCCGCGCCCCCGCTGGTAAAAAAGCATGCGCATTATATTACCCGCTCTGAGGGCGGACGTGGAGCAGTGCGCGAGGTTTGCGAAATAATAATGCAGGCACAAAATACGCTGGAGGCTCATCTGGAGACGTATCTCAGGTGAAAGGCCGGTTGTTTTCGCGTTTTCCCCTCATTTTGCTTGCTTCTCTGCTGGCATTGCCTTTCTGGCTGAGTGAGTCCGCAAGGCCGCCTTCTTCATCGCAAAATGACGGCACACATCTGCCCGATTACATGATCGAAGACCTCTCGATCATCCGTATGAGCGCTGATGGCCTGGTGCGCCACCAGCTCTTTGCAAAAAGCATGATGCATTTTCCGGATGATAATAGCATAAGCATGGAAAACCCCCGTTTCATTGATGTTGCATCCGACAAGCCGGCGATACAGATAAATGCGGACCATGCGAAGATGTCCAGCAAGGGTGAGGACGTTTACCTGACGGGCAATGTGATGGTGCTGCGAAATGGGGGCAAGGGTCGGGGAGAGACTACCATGACCACCAGCCTGCTGCATCTTGTTCCGGAGAAGGATATTGCAAAAACCGATAAGCCGGTAGTCATAACGGAGAAGAATGCCGTGATTAATGCGGTTGGAATGGAAATGAACAACCGCACGCAGACTACCCAGCTGTTGTCTCAGGTAAAAGTCGTGCAGAAGCAAGGGCGCTAGATTCGCTATTGGAATCACATGATGCCGGCTATAATATCCATATTGATATCATGGTTTTTGATCTCATCCATGGGGATCGCCTGGGCGGAAAGAGCCGACCGCGACAAGCCAGTACATCTCGAAGCCGATAAGGCCACGGTGCAGGATGCCAACAAGCTTGCGACTTTCATGGGAAACGTCGTTCTCGTTCAGGGAACGCTCACCATCCGGGCTGACAAGATGATCGTCAAGGAAGACGCCAATGGTTTTCAATATGCTACCGCATTTGGAAATCTTGCCAGTTTTCGGCAGAAGCGCGATGGAATGGACGAATATGTCGAAGGTTGGAGCGAGCGCATGGAATATGATGGCAAGGCTGACAAGGTGCAGCTTTTCAAGAAGGCGAGATTAAGGCGAGGCCACGACGAGGTGCATGGGGAGTATATTTCCTACGACGCGGTCAGCGAATTCTTTCAGGTAAATGGTCGCGGCGAAGCAAGCGCAAGCACCCCGGTTCAATCGGAGGGGAGGGTAAGGGCCGTCATTCAACCTAAAAGAAAGGAACAGAAATCAAACACCGAAGACCAATAAAATCAGTCTGGCCGCATTGATTCAGGCAGAGATGAGCGAGCTCAGGGCTGATGGTTTGAAGAAACGCTACAAATCCCGCACTGTTGTGCGGGATGCGTCCCTGTCAGTGACGAGCGGCGAAGTGGTCGGCCTGCTCGGCCCTAATGGCGCAGGCAAGACGACGTGCTTCTACATGATTGTAGGGTTGGTGCCGGTGGATGGCGGCAGCATTTTTCTGGATGGGCGCGATTTAAGCCAGATGCCGATGCACGAGCGCGCTCACCTGGGCTTGAGTTATCTGCCGCAGGAAGCATCGATTTTCCGGCGGCTTTCGGTGGCCGATAATATACGGGCAGTGCTCGAACTGAAGAGTTATTCCGCCGATGAAATACAGCAGCATCTTGAAGAGCTCCTGCATGATCTGCATATCAGCCATATAAGGAACAACCCTGGCATCAGCTTGTCGGGAGGGGAGCGCCGACGCGTCGAAATTGCGCGGGCACTGGCGACCAGTCCGCGTTTCATTCTGCTGGATGAGCCTTTTGCGGGTGTCGATCCTATCGCGGTCCTGGATATCCAGAAAATTATACAGTTCCTCAGGGAGCGGGAGATCGGGGTGCTCATTACCGACCATAACGTTCGGGAAACATTGGGTATCTGTGACCGGGCATACATCATCAGCGACGGCACGGTACTGGCAAGCGGCAGGCCTGATGAAATTATTTATAATGAAAATGTGAGAAAAGTATATCTGGGGGAACATTTCCGGCTTTGAAAGAAGTCGATTCGCAGGGATCTGGTCAGAACATTGTTTTTCCATGCTTATGAAACCTACTCTCCAGTTTAAGCTGACGCAGCACTTGACGCTTACTCCGCAGCTGCAAGAGTCGATCCGGTTGCTGCAACTCTCGACGGTCGAGCTGGGCCAGGAAATCGAGCGGATAGTCCAGGAAAATCCGCTTTTGGAGCTGGAGGATGTTTCCGGTGGGGAGAGCGCCGAATATCGGAGCTCGCCGCTCGACGATCAGACCGAGTCGCTTTCCTCTGCATTACCTGAAATCCAGGATGATGCCGAGGCAAAGATGCTTGCTGGTGGCGTTGATGCAGAAGCCAAGAATAGCCTGACAGATGAGCAGGACTGGTTCAACGACGAAGGGGCCGCGCGCAACTACCGGGATGATGATGAGGAGCGTGAGTATCCGCAGCAGGCGGCGGAACCGCCTAATTTGCGCGAACACCTTCTCTCGCAACTCAGTCTCAGCCAGATTCCGGAACGAGATCGCAGAATAGTCGGATTGCTGATCGACAGCCTGAATGACGACGGATACCTCGTGCAGGATCTGGAAGAGCTCGCGGGCCTGCTGCCGCCAGAGCTCGGAATAGGCATCGACGACTTGCGCATCGCGCTCGAATACCTGCAACATCTGGATCCGCCCGGTATAGGAGCCCGCAACCTGAAGGAATGCCTGATCATGCAGCTGCGTGTTCTGCCGGAAGACACGCCCTATCGGGATCAGGCGCTGCTTCTGGTGAACAAACATCTCGAAAGCCTGGCATCCAGGGATTTCTGCACCATCAAGAAGTTGCTGCATTGCGATGATGAGTGCCTGCGTTCCATCCAGCAGATGATCGTCCGGCTGAATCCGCGGCCGGGCACGGCCTTCAGTTCTGCGGTGGCGCGCTACATCATCCCGGACGTGATTGTCACGAAGGTCAGCGGTAACTGGACAGCGAGCCTCAATCCGGAAGCCATGCCGCGGCTGAAGATCAACCGGCTTTATGCTGATATCCTGAAACGGAGCCACGATGACTCGGCCCGCAGGCTATCCGGGCAATTGCACGAGGCGAAATGGCTGATCAAGAATGTGCATCAGCGCTTCTCCACTATCCTCAAGGTTTCTGCAGCGGTGGTTGAGCGCCAGCGGCAATTCTTTGATCACGGAGCAGTGGCGATGCGTCCCATGGTGCTGCGGGAAATCGCGGACTCTCTTGATCTGCATGAATCCACAATATCGCGTGTGACGACGCAGAAATTCATGCACACGCCGCGCGGCATATTCGAATTGAAGTATTTTTTCAGCAGCCATGTGGGGACGGATACCGGCGGCGCGTGTTCCGCCACGGCAATCAGAGCCCTGATCAAGCAGATGATCAGTTCGGAGAATTCCAAAAAACCGCTGAGCGATACCAAGATCTCTGAAATTCTGGCGCAGCAGGGCATTGTGGTTGCCCGCAGGACTGTCGCAAAATACCGGGAATCCATTCAGATTCCTCCCGTCAATCTTCGTAAATCTTTTTAATCCAAGCCAGGAGGCATAATGAATCTTAACCTTACCGGTCATCACGTGGAAATAACTCCGGCCATGCGTGACTACGTCACTTCAAAGCTGAGCAAGATCACCCGTCATTTTGATCATGTTATTGATGTCACCGTGATTCTCTCGGTGGAAAAGCTCAAGCAAAAGGCCGAGGCAAATGTGCATGTGCGCGGGAAGGATATTTTTGTCGAAACCGATGGCGCTGATATGTATGCTTCCATCGATAGCCTGGTGGACAAGCTGGATCGGCAAATACTGAAGCATAAGGAAAAGAACGCGAGTTATCGCAACGGTGCGCTGAAGAACCAGGATGTGAATACGCCCGAATAATCCTTGTTGCGGGCAGGCGAGCAGAGGAGATACGTTGATTCGTGGATCGCACGCATGCTCCATTGCTGTTATCTGTTCGCTTCGCCCCGTTTCTTGAACCGGATTGCTTTTCCTGACGGATATTGAATGTCGCAAATCAAAATTTCGCAGTTCTTCGAGGATAAGCGGCAGAAGCTGGGATTGATCTGGCTTGCGGGCCAGGACGGCGGAGAGAAGTATCTCGACGATGAGGATATCGCGAAATCCACGCAGGGCGTAATCGGACATCTTAATTTCATTCATCCGAACTGGATACAGGTATTGGGTGATACGGAAGTCAATTATCTCAACGGCCTTGCTCCCGCTTCTCTGGAACAGCACATGCAGCGCCTTGCTGGGAGCCGGTTATGGTGTTTCATCATCACCGGCGGAGCCGCCATGCCAGCTTCCATAGAGACGCTGGCGAATTCGGCTGCCATTCCTCTTTTCTGTTCCCCTCTTTCCAGCCTGGAAGTAATCTGGCTGCTGCGCCCCTATTTGGGGCGCGTCCTCGCCCCCTCCACCAATCGGCATGGCGTCCTGCTGGACGTACTGGGATTGGGGGTGATGATTACCGGCGATAGTGGCGTAGGCAAAAGCGAATTGGCCCTTGAACTGGTGAGCCGCGGGCACGGCCTGGTGGCGGACGATGTGGTCGAGCTCTACCGGATCGCGCCGGAAACCCTGGAAGGATGTTGCCCGCCCATGCTGCGCGATTTCCTTGAGGTGCGTGGATTGGGCATGCTGAATATTCGCACCATCTTTGGCGAGACCGCAGTGCGCCGCAAGAAGAACATGAAGCTCATCGTCCATCTTCAAAAACCGAGCAGCGCTGATTTGAGCTCCCTGGAACGATTACCGATCAATGATGTCAGCGAAAGTATTCTCGATGTCAATGTCCGTAAAGTCATCATTCCCGTAGCTGCCGGCCGCAATCTGGCCGTGTTGGTGGAAGCCGCGGTTCGTAATTATGTGCTGCAGTTGCGAGGCATCGATAGCGCCCAGGAATTTCTTACCCGGCATCAGGATGAGATGGAGAATGGGAAACTGGAATAGCACTGGAAAGAGAAAATCTCTGAGCGGGTTCAGCGCAAGCGGGAAGCTTCGCTGCATGATCGTGCAAGGCAAGAACGTGAACCGTTCGTTGCAACCCCCCTCACCCCCGAGCCGATAGCATGCGATTGATTGTCATCAGCGGCCTGGCAGGATCCGGTAAAAGCATCGCGCTTACCGTTCTTGAGGATAGCGGCTATTATTGCGTGGACAATCTTCCCGCCAGCCTGCTGAGCGAGGTTACCCTTTACTTGAAGGAGTCCGGCCATCAGCGAACGGCCGTCAGCATCGATGCCCGCAGCCGCGAGACACTGCCGTTGTTGCCGCAGCAATTGGCTGATTTGAAACACCAGGGTATGGATGTGCATCTGCTATTCCTTGAGGCCAAAACCGAGACGCTGGTAAAGCGGTTTTCCGAAACCCGCCGCCGCCATCCGCTCAGCGACGCGCATTCAACTTTGCCTGAATGCATACAGGCGGAACGGGAAATGCTGGTCGAAATACACGATCTCGCCAACCGTATCGATACCAGCGACCTGAGTCCGAGCACTCTGCGGGCGTGGGTCAGGGATTTCGTCGGTCTCGATCACGCGTGCCTCACGCTTTTTTTTCAGTCTTTCGGTTTCAAGCATGGCATTCCGCTGGATTCGGACATGGTATTCGATGTCCGATGCCTGCCTAATCCCCATTATGAGGCCGCGTTGCGGCCGCTCACCGGAAAAGACCACGCTGTAGTCCAGTTTCTCGATGCCGTGCCCGATGCGAATCGAATGTACGGGGACATCAGGCGCTTTGTCGACGACTGGCTGCCGTGCTTCATCCGTGATAACCGGAATTATCTGACCGTGGCTATTGGCTGTACCGGGGGAAGGCACCGCTCGGTCTATTTCGCGGAACGCCTGGCGCGCCATTTCGGCGGGAGTAACCAGGTGCTGGTGCGCCATCGGGAGCTCAATCAATAGCTGCAAGTCGAGCGGGCTACAGTTCTTCCTTAAAGAGCGCCAGCAGGAATTTTAATGACGATGTGACGGAATGACTACTATGCGATCGGCTTGTTGAATGGAGGCGCGTAAAACTATCACATTGGCTTATACCGGCGCATCAGGCATGCTTTATGGCCTGCGTTTGCTGGAACTGCTGCTGGCGGGCGGACATCGCGTTTACCTGCTTTATTCGCAGGCGGCGCAGATTGTCGCCCACCAGGAATTGCAGCTGGCGCTGCCGTCCCGTCCCCGCGAGGCGGAACAACTGTTTCGCGAGCGGTTCAATGCTGCGGAAGGACAGCTTCGGGTTTTCGGGCGGGAGGAGTGGTTTGCTCCCGTTGCCTCGGGTTCTAATCCACCGGATGCGATGGTGGTTTGCCCCTGTACCATGGGTACGCTTGCCGCCATTGCCGCCGGATTGAGCCAAAGATTGATAGAGCGCGCGGCGGACGTCACGCTGAAGGAAAACCGCAAGCTGATCCTGGTCCCCCGCGAGACGCCGTTTTCCGCAATCCACCTTGAAAACATGTTGCGGCTTGCGCGTAATGGGGCGGTGATCCTGCCGGCAAACCCGGGATTTTATAACCAGCCGGCAACCGTGCAGGATATAGTCGATTTTATAGTGGCGCGGATACTGGATCATCTCGGGGTAAGCCATTCCCTTGCACCCCGGTGGGGCGAGGACAATCAGGCAAGCCGAATCGGAAAGGATTGATTCCGTACCGGTGGGATGGTGGCTGCTTCTAATTCCGGTAATTCGCCGCGGCGCATTCCTCGGCGGAAACCGGGGCAAGGCTGTTTCCTGCGGTCCGATATATGCCGGCTTCAGTCACGACAAAGTCCATTGGAATATCGTGCGGCTGTGGATGCAAGTCCGCCAGCCGTGCTATTTCGAATGCTACGCCGATCGCCACCGGCCGCGGTACGCTGGAAGCCAGCGTACGGTCAAAATAACCGCTCCCATAGCCCAGGCGGAAGCCCCTTTGATCGAACCCGACCATCGGTATGACCATTGCTCCCACGGAAACCAGGGGAGTAGCATCGGGAACAGGGATGCCATAAGCACCCGTTTTCATCGGTGCGTCGCCCCACCACTGGCGAAATTTCAATGGTTCATGCTTCCCGGCCACTTCCGGCAACGCAGCGATAGCACCATGCCGAAGGATAAAATCCATCATCGGACGGGGATCATATTCTCCGCGATGGGGCCAGCAAAATCCTACCGCAACGCTTCGTAGCCATGGAAAGCCGCATCTCAGCGATTCCGTGATGGCAGTGTTCCAGCGATAATAGTCATCCTCCGGCACGGCTTCTCTCAGCGCCATCAACTCGGCGCGGCGCTGCTTTCTCCACTCCCGCCAGTTATCCATTACCTTGCCGAACCGCTCCATCCGTTCCAATATAAAATGACTGACCGCTATTTCGCATGTTCCAAAGAGTACGAAGAGTGCCACAACACGCGGGATACCGTCCTGGAGTCATCGATTCTTGCAAACAGCTTTCTTACCGGCGCAGGAATTGCGGCGCCGAGTGCCTCATCCGGCGTGAACCATTTTACTCCCGCATCCCCTTCCGCGATCTCTGGCGAGAGGGAGACGACCTGAAGCGGCAAGGGCCGGATTTTCAGCCTGAAGTGAGTGAAGGTATGATGAAATTCGTCCATGGGTGGTAGAAGTCCGACTTCCATATTGAAACAGCGGTTGCAATACGCATGCGTATCTTCGTCACCCGGCATTTCCGGAAAGCACCACAAGCTTGCCCAGACTCCGGCAGGCAAGCGCTTTTCAAGCAGGATTTTTCCTTGCCTGATCAATATCAGCAAGGAAGTTTTCCTTTCCGGAAGCCTCTTTCCCGGTCTGCGCATGGGGAGTTCCCGTACACGGGATTCGCGGAAAGCCAGGCAACCCTCCCGCAGGGGACATACCGCGCACTTCGGCCGGGCGCGCGTGCAGACGGTGGCGCCCAGATCCATCAACGCCTGCGTATAAACCTCGATATGATTGCCCATTCCCGCGCCTCCCGGGTCCGGCAGAAGTTCCTCTGCCTTTTCCCACAGGCGCCGCTCGTTCGTTTTCACCCCGGGGTAACCGTCCATCCCGAAGTATCGCGCCAGGATGCGCTTGACGTTCCCATCGAGTATCGCATGGCGTTTTCCGTAAGCAAATACGGCAATGGCCGCGGCGGTGGAACGTCCCACGCCCGGAAGCCCCTGTATAGCATCGGCTTTATCTGGAAACTTCCCTCCGTGATCTTCGACGATCCGGCGCGCAGCCTTGTGCAGATTCCTTCCACGGGAGTAATAACCAAGACCGCTCCACTGCGCCAGCACATCGTCGAGAGACGCGGCCGCCAGTGCGCCGATATCCGGGTAGCGTTGCAGGAACCGCGCGTAATAAGGAATGACTGTCGACACCTGCGTCTGCTGCAGCATGATTTCAGAAATCCAGATAGCGTAGGGGTCGCGCGTATTCTGCCATGGCAGGTTTTTGCGGCCATGGAGTCCGTGCCAATCTATCAGTTTGGCAGCGAACTCAGGCATATTCTTATCAGGCATTCTTTAGCGGATACGTGTCAATTGCACGCAGATAGATATTTGGGTCAAAAACAGGGTTTGATAGAAAGTTCGGAGACGGCGACCAACTACCGGGCAAATAGCAACGAAGCTGCCCGAAGATTAGCTTACAGCATATAGGTGATTAATTGTCGGGTGCGCGCGAGATACCGATGATCATGTTCAATTCCAGCAGCATTGCGGCCGGCGGCTACGACGCGCGCAGCAGAACGTTGCGGCTGCGCTATATCGATGGAGACACTTACGACTACAGAAATGTGCCGGGCGCTGTATTTGATGACCTTCTGGATGCCCCATCCAAGGGGCGGTTCGTGAACTGGTACATCAGCCGTACTATTCCTATGTTCGCGTAATCTGAATCAAGGCGAGGCGCCGGGTGACTTGTCCGTGGCCAGCAGCTGAGTGCCCGCCTGGTTGCGCACCTTCGGCATGATAGGCGAGCATGAGAGGAGGCCCGCTACGCTGTCTGGCAACCTGTCTAAAAAGAATGCTGCAAATACACTGTGCCCAGCATGCACCAAGCACGGTGGCGATTGGAGCGGGTGCTTACAATCCAGTTGTCGCGGCGGATCATGCTCCAGTCATCATTGCGCGGTAAAGCCGCCATCGATGGCCAATGCTTGCCCAGTCACGAATGTCGAGCCCGGGCTGCACAGCCAGAGCACCGCATCGGCGATTTCTTCGCCGCGCCCCAGGCGCTTCATGGGGAGATCACGCAAGAGGTCGTCTATTGCAAGCATGCCTGTTTCCAGCATCCTCGATACCATCGGCGTGTCGATCGTGCCGGGGCAAACGGCATTGACGCGTATGCCGCGCGCGGCGTATTCGAGCGCCGCGCTACGCGTCAAGCCAATCACGCCATGCTTGGAGCCGTGATAAGCCGCAAGCAGCGCTCGCCCGACCAGCCCACCGATCGACGAGCAGTTGACGATCGCTCCGCTGCCTTGCTTTCGCATCTGTTGGAGTTCGTGCTTCATGCATGCCCAGACGCCGCGCAGGTTGACGCCGTTCACCCGATCATAATCCGCCGCAGATTGGTCTGCCACCTCCGAGGAAGGAACCTGGATGCCGGCATTATTGAAAGCGGCGTCAAGACGGCCAAAAGTAGCGACCGTGCGTTCTACCATTGCCGCTACCTGGGCCTCGTCGGATACGTCGCAGAGCACGCCAATAGCATTGACACCCAGCGACTTGATCTCTTCCACGGCTTTCTGCAGGGCATCCTCGCTAATGTCCGCCAAAGTGACAGCAGCCCCTGCGTGAGCGAAAGCCCTTGCCGTAGCGAATCCCATGCCTGACGCTGCGCCGGTAACCAATGCAACTTGTCCCTTGAAGTTGTAGGTAATATTCATGAGTGGCTCCTTATAGATTCAGACCGCGAACGATCCGCGGGTCGACTCCAGCTTTCCGCTGGGTGCGGAATCGCCCATAAGATGACTGGTGTCCTTTATTTTCTGGATATCACCCGTATTACCCAACCCGTTGTCGATACGCTATGCTTCATCGGGGCCAGGCCATCGGTAATTTGAAGCAACGCTGATATGGCGATCACGGCCAATCCACCACAAGGACTTACAAGCTCCCTGGATTTCCTTGGAAGTCCCTGAATTGTTGAACTGGAGCGGGTGAAGGGAATCGAACCCTCGTCGTAAGCTTGGGAAGCTTCTGCTCTGCCATTGAGCTACACCCGCAAGGCGGGGAAGATTATACAACGGAACGCGTGAACCTACTTCCCGGCAATCATATCCTTACGGGATCTCCTTTCATCTGGTTCCCGGTATAGAGATCCCACTGGAGCGAGGCTGGCGGCCATGGGAGGGGAAACAGTACAAATATGATTATGTGCCATGCTGGCGAAGGCTCGCTGTCGCGTGTTTGATGTATGAACCCCGGATGATCGACTATGCAGACGCCGCCCCGTATAATTGCACAGGAAGCCGGGCCATGAGCGCATGGCAATATCCATTTTCTCATTTTCGAAAATGATACAACTTATCGTCAACGGTCAACCTCAGCGCATCCCCCTGCCACAAGAAACGGGCATGGCATCAAAGCCGGATCACCAGATTTTGAATATCACTCAATTGCTGGAGCATATGGGCCTGCACGGCAAGCGTATCGCCGTGGAACGCAATGGCGAGATCGTGCCTCGCAGCAAATTCGATCAGCCAATGCTGGCGGACGGAGACCGGCTGGAAATTGTAGTCGCGGTAGGCGGGGGATAACTCTCTTTCCTTCCTCTCGTAACAAGTCTGCAATAAACGCCAACAGGAGTTCATGGATAATCTTGTCATTGCGGGAAAATCTTATGCCTCGCGTCTTCTCGTCGGTACGGGGAAGTACAAGGATTTCGACGAAACGCGCGCAGCCGTCGATGCCAGCGGCGCGGAAATCATTACTGTAGCGATACGCCGCACTAATCTCGGACAGAATCCCGATGAGCCCAACCTGCTCGATGTGCTGCCTTTGTCGAGCTACACCTTCCTGCCCAACACCGCCGGATGCTATACGCTGGAAGACGCGGTTCGTACCCTGCGCCTTGCACGCGAGTTGCTGGATGGCCATAGCCTCGTAAAGCTCGAAGTTCTGGGTGATCCAAAAACGCTCTATCCCAACATGACTGAAACGCTGAGAGCAGCGGAGATCCTGGTAAGGGAGGATTTTCAGGTCATGGTATACACATCGGACGATCCTATCGCGGCCAGGCAACTGGAAGAGATCGGCTGTGTGGCGATTATGCCCCTGGCTTCCCTTATTGGCTCCGGCATGGGCATACTCAATCCGTGGAATCTTCAGATCATTATCGAAAATGCCGCCGTTCCGGTAATTGTGGATGCAGGTGTCGGCACTGCTTCAGATGCCGCCATTGCCATGGAGCTGGGTTGCGACGGCGTCCTGATGAACACTGCTATCGCTGCCGCGCGGAACCCGGTGCTCATGGCGTCCGCCATGAAAAAGGCGGTCGAAGCGGGCCGCGAAGCTTACCTGGCGGGAAGAATGCCAAAGAAAATCTACAGCGCAAGCCCCAGCTCACCCGTGAGCGGGGTAATAGCGTCCAGCAAGGATAAATCAGTCTAGTTCACTTCCCGCCTTCCAGCCCACCGGCCTTTTCGCAGCCTTTCCGGTTTTCCCGATACATTGATCACTTCGCCCGAATAATGGCAGAGCATCGTCCGATTCGCAGCTTCGTTCTCCGGCAGGGACATATCTCCAGCGCCCAGCGTCGCGCACATGATTCCCTGATGCCTAAATATGGCATTCCATTTACCGGCGGTATACTGGATCTCGACGATCTTTTTCGCCGGCGGGCACCCAGATTCCTGGAGATCGGATTTGGAATGGGCGAAACTACTGCCCTTATTGCCCAGGCGCATCCGCAACACGACTATCTTGCTGTCGAAGTCCACACACCGGGCGTGGGTGGTTTGCTGAAGTTGATCGACGAGTTCGGGCTGGCAAATATACGCATCATTCAGCATGATGCCGTAGAGGTGCTGCAGAAATCCCTCCCATCCGGTTGCCTGAGCGGGGTACATATTTTTTTCCCGGATCCCTGGCCCAAGGCGCGACATCACAAGCGCCGGCTGATACAGCCGGAATTCGCCAGGCTTTTATCCACGAGGGTGCAAAGTGGCGGCTATATTCATGCCGCCACCGACTGGGAAGATTACGCGGTCCAGATGCTGCAGGTCTTCGGCGACGAGCCGCAGCTCGTCAATATCGCAGCAGACTATGCGCCGCGCCCGGCACATCGGCCCATGACCAAATTCGAGTTGCGGGGCCTGCGGTTGGGGCACGGGGTATGGGATGTTGTGTTTCGCAAACGATAGCAGATCAAGAACTGCGGTCTGCCGCCTTTTCCGGATCGGGCAGGAAAATCTGCAATAAATCGTTCAAGAACCGCCGGCCGGCGAGCGTGGGCGCGATCCGCATGCGGTCACGCGTTATGAACCCGCGCTGCTCAGCTTCATCGAGCTGATGCTGAATGCGCATTACGGGAATGCCGGTACGTTCCAGGAACGTTCGAGTACTGAAGCCTTCCGTCAGGCGAAGGGCATTCATCATGAATTCGAATATCCGGTCTTCTCGCCCGACTTCGTGCTGCTCCATGACGGCATCAGCGTCGGATACATCTGGCGCCATCCTGGCGAGGTACTCGCGCGGCTGTTTATAACGGATCTGGCGAATTATTCTGTCGGCGAAGCTGATTTTGCTATGTGCTCCCGCGCCGATACCCAGATAGTCGCCGAACTCCCAATAGTTCATGTTATGGCGCGATTCAAAGCCAAGCTTGGCGAACGCTGACGTTTCATAATTTACATACCCGGCATCGCCAAGCGCTTGCTCGGCCATTATCTGCATCTGGGCGGATAGATCGTCGTCTGGCAGCGGCGGAGGGTGGCGATGAAACAGCGTGTGGGGTTCCACGGTCAGGTGGTACGCCGAAATATGCGAGACTCCGTACGCGATGGCGGTTTCGATATCCTGACGCGCGTCCTGCAGGGTCTGATGCGGCAGCGCATACATCAGATCGAGATTCACATTGGAAAAATTCTCCCGGGCGATCTCGACCGCGCGGCGAGCCTCCGAGTCATCATGTACGCGACCCAGCGATCGCAGGTGCTTCGGATCGAAACTTTGAATGCCCACGGACAGGCGATTGATTCCGGCGGCATGGAAGTCCGCAAATTTTTTTGCCTCGAACGTTCCCGGGTTGGCTTCCAGCGTCACCTCTGCGAAGTGCTCCAGGGGCAGCAGGGCGCGAACGGCAGTGAGGATGGTGTCCAGGGATTGGGCGCTGAACAGGCTGGGAGTGCCTCCCCCGAAAAAGATGCTTATCACCTTGCGGCCCCAGACCTGAGGCACCATCGTTTCAAGATCTCGGATGAGGGCAGTGACATACTCCGATTCCGGCAAAGAATTGGAATCGCGAAGCTCATGCGAATTGAAATCGCAATAAGGGCATTTTTTCAGGCACCAGGGGATATGGATATAAAGGCTGAGAGGCGGCAGCGACATAAGCCGCGGCGCGCGCGACCCTGGCATGGGCACAGGGGAGGTGCTTGGTTGCATGATTATTCGAAATGACTCGCCGTCCGCCGGGCAAGGCCTGCTCGTCCGTGACCGCGAGTCGAAGAGGCTGCTGGCGCCTGGGAAAGAAATGCCGCATCCTGCCCGCGGCGCGATAGCGTATTCAATAACCGGCAACCCACTTAAATTTCTTCTTCCCTGATTTTATCCACCAATCGGGCCAGCGCCTGGCCACGATGGCTTATCCGGTTTTTTTGCTCCATGGAAAGCTCCGCGGCAGTCCTGCTCAATTGGGGCAGAAAAAAATAGGGATCATAGCCGAACCCTCCCTCGCCCCGCGGCTCCAGCACGATCTCGCCATGCCAGGTCCCATCGGCAATGATAGGCTGAGGGTCCTCGGCATGCCGCAACAGCACCATTACGCAGTAATAATAAGCTCGCCGATCAGGTTCACCAAGAAGGGTTTCCACCAGCTTCCGGTTGTTGCATTCATCCGATTTTGGCTCGCCGGCGTAGCGGGCGGAATGGATACCCGGCTTGCCATTCAGCCGGGGCACGCAAATACCGGAATCGTCAGCCAGGGCCGGCAAGCCGGTGCAAAGGCTGGCGTGCCGCGCCTTCAATAGCGCATTTTCGACGAATGTGACATGAGGTTCCTCCGGCTCGCTAACCCCGAGCGCGCTCTGGGGAAATATCTCGAAACCCAGGGGTTCCAGCAAATGCCGGATTTCTCCCAGCTTGCCTGCGTTATTACTTGCTATGACCAGTTTCCGCATCTGCGTATCAGGATATGCCTGTCCCTGCCGGCTTTCTCATCCAAATTTCATCCCGCGTGCAACGCCGATTTTTGAATCCGGATCAACTCTTCTATCCCGGCATGCGCCAGATCCAGCATCTCATTCAATTCTTTCCGCCTGAATGGAGTTCCCTCCGCCGTTCCCTGCATTTCAACCAGGCCAGAATCGCCGGTCATCACGACATTCATGTCGGTATCGCAGCGAGAGTCTTCCTCGTAGTCGAGGTCAAGCACCGGCACGCCTTCATATATTCCTACTGAAACGGCTGCGACATGGGAGAGTATGGGTGTTTCCCGTATCAGTTGCTGTTTCAGCAGTTTTTCCACCGCGTCGTGAAGCGCGACAAATGCGCCGGTTATGCTCGCGGTGCGGGTACCCCCATCAGCCTGGATCACGTCACAATCGATCTGGACGGTGCGCTCCCCCAGTTTTGCCAGATCCATCACCGAACGCAACGAGCGTCCGATCAGCCGCTGGATTTCCATGGTTCGGCCGGACTGCCTGCCTTTGGCGGCTTCGCGCTGCATCCGCTCATTGGTTGAGCGCGGCAGCATTCCATATTCGGCAGTTAGCCAGCCCTGGCCCTTCCCGCGAAGAAACGCAGGTACTTTCTCATCCAGGCTGGCGGTGCATAGTATTCGGGTGTCTCCGCATTCGATCAGTACCGAACCCTCGGCATGTCTGGTGTAATGACGGGTGATCCTGACAGGACGAAGCTGAGCTGGTTGGCGGTTGCTGGGGCGTATGGGCATGGAAATTTTCAGGGAGATAACATTCGGAAGAGCGTTGTGGACAAACGGCAATAATGGCTGGCGGCACCGGCATTAAGCGGGATTGGCGCCGGAGGACAAATTCGTTATGGCATAATCCCCTGAAAGCAGCTCGATAGCAGTTTCCTATTCTAACGTATTAAGGACTTGCCAGTGGACAACTCGGTTGCCATATATAGCATGACCGGATATGCGGCGGTCACGAAAGAGCTGCCTTACGGTTCCTTGAATCTGGAACTTCGTTCCGTCAACAATCGCTATCTCGATCTCCAGTTTCGCCTGCCTGACGAATTGCGTCTGCTGGAGGCAGGGATGCGTGAATTTCTTTGCACCCGGTTGAATCGCGGAAAGGTCGAATGCCGCCTCAGTTTTTCAAGAATCGCGGACACGGGCGGATTGCAGCAGATTAATACCAATTTATTACAAAACCTGCTCGAACTGGATCGCGCTATAAGGGTGACCCTGCCTGACGCGCGCGGGCTGGAGGTTGCGGACATCCTGCGCTGGCCGGGGATACTCAGGCCGGAAACCTCGCCCGCGGAAAATCTGTCCGGCCCCTGCATGGACTTGATGCGGCAAGCTGTGGATGAGTTTGCAGCATCCCGTGCACGGGAGGGGGAAAAGCTGAAAGGCATTCTGCTTCATCGTGTCAGCAGGATGCACGCCTTGGCATCGGAAATAGTGCCTCGCATCCCCGGATTGCTTCTGGCTTTCGAGGAGAGGATCAAGTCGCGCTTGCGTGAGGCCCTGGTAAACCTCGATGATGATCGTATCCGGCAGGAATTGTCGTTGTTTGCCAGCAAAGTGGATATAGATGAAGAATTATGCCGTCTCACCACCCATCTGGGCGAGGTGGAACGCGTACTGGTCAAGGGTGGCGTTATCGGCAAGCGCCTGGATTTTCTGATGCAGGAGCTCAATCGCGAAGCCAACACCATAGGTTCCAAATCGATGGACGCGGAAGTATCGAAAATCTCCATGGAACTGAAAGTATTGATAGAGCAGATGCGGGAGCAAGTGCAGAATATCGAATAGAGTTTCATCATGATCTAAGCAGTCTCACGCCATCCCGACAGTTTTGTAAAAGCCGCTAATCATGCGGCTTTTTCCGTTCCAGGGAGTTGCATTCTGTCCCATAGCAGCTCCATTTACCGTACAGGTTCCCGGCAATCCTTCCGTCACTGAAGAACTTTACCAGACTACCGGAAGCGCGGGGGTAAAGAGTAAAGCCATTGTTTCATGGGGCGCATCGGCGGACAGCTTTGCGGATAACTATCAACTCGAATACAAGCCCGCGACTCAGGCCAACTGGCTTGTCAGGACCGGGATAAAGGGATTCGAAACGGAGCTCATCGATCTGGCTCCGGGGTTCTACGACTTTCGGCTGAAGGCATTCAACTCGATAGGGGTGGATTCGGATTACACCGGTGAGGTACGTGTAAACATTGTAGGACTGAGCGCTCCGCCCTCCGCGGTGAGCAACTTCTCCGTCATCGCTTCCAACGGCTACGCCCTCGCCTCGTGGGCGCTTTCTCCGGATCTCGACGTTCAGATAAACAGTTCAATCATTATCCGACATTCTTCTAAGACCAGCAGCGCTGTTTGGGAGGACGGGATCATCCTTGAAGAGTTCCCTGAGGGCGCGATACAGGGCATCGTCGCTCTGATTACCGGAACCTACATGGCGAAGGCCAAGGACTCGACCGGCAACTACTCCACCAGCATGACGCCGTTTGTTGCTACCGAGGGATGACCACCGGATTTACGGCTGTCGCAACCAGCACGCAGGCGCCAGGCTTCACTGGGACCAAGACGAATGTGAGCGTAGCAGGATCTGTGCTGAGACTGACTGATCCGGAAGCGAATCTGGAAGGCGAGTATGAATTCGATAACTACGTAGATATGGGGACGGTAAAGACCCGGCGGGTCGAGGTGGATGTGCAGGTTATAAATTATGTTGCCAATGATCTGATAGGCTTCCGCGGCAACGTGGATACCTGGGATTCGATAGATGGGGGTATCGTCAACGATTGCGATGCAACGGTCTATGTCGCAACCACCAACGACGACCCCGCCGGCAGCCCGGTATACGGGGAATGGACGCCCTTCTTCGTGGCTGACCTGACCTGTCGGGGAATGAAGTTTAAGATCAAGCTGGAGAGAGGCAGCACTACCAATAATCTTGATGTGTCAGTGCTGACGGTGCATGTCAAGGAGGCGGTGTAAGAGCCGAAAACGGCCAAGGTACTAAGACGAGAGTTATGTAAAGGAAGTGTAAGGAATTGCAAATGTTTGCCAATTCCCGTTTTCTGAGAGCTATTACGGGTTAAAGTATAAGAAGTGCTTCCCCTATTGGAGCGTCATTCTGATGTGATTGTTGCGCACTCTCTCCCTGTAGCACGTGCCCGGTAATCCCCTTACCGGGCTTTTTTTACTTCCCCCAAAAAAACTCAGGAACATTTTCCCTCTGATGTGTCACACACGCGACATCCCGCTGTGGCAATATGACTCTGCCCCGCATCCCTTAGCGGAGCCCTAGTATCCGGTTCCAATCCCTTTTGGATACTGATGCTCTCGTTGGTATTCATACCAACGAGAGCCCTCCTTGAATCCGCTTCGGCGGGTTTTTTATTGGCAAATCCTCTACTGAAGTAGTTTGAAAGAATTTGCCATTTTTCTTTCAAAGCTTATAATTGTTTGAAAGTTTTCTTTCCAACATTAACGTAATATCATGATATCAACGGATTTTACTAGCCAAAAAAGCGGAAGACTCATTTACTCTCCGCTAGGATTCCTTGCATTTGTTCCTAATCCCTTACCCCCTGAAATTATTTTTGATATGGAACTTGCGATGACGCTTTCAAAAGCAGACGCAGCTTTGTCAGAACTTTCAGGGCTCGGGGGACAATTACCCAATCCCCATCTGTTGATTGCACCTTATATGAGGCGTGAAGCAGTTCTTTCTTCAAGAATAGAAGGAACGAAGGCGAGCCTTTCCGATATTCTAATTGATGAACTAGATGAGGATGCACTCAAACGCACGCCTAGTGACGACATACGGGAGGTACGCAATTACATTCGCGCCATGGAATCGGGCATCAAATTGCTCGAACATTTACCAATATCTTTAAGACTCGTTCGTACGATCCATGAAGAACTTATGCGTGGGGTAAGGGGGGAAAAAGCGACACCCGGTCATTTCCGATATAGCCAAAACTGGATAGGCCCACAAGGATGCACCCCCGCAACTGCGGCATTTGTTCCTCCGCCCGTAATAGAGATGAGCGACGCGCTCTACGCATGGGAAAATTTTTTGCATATCCGTGACACAATTCCGGATCTTATTCAGTGCGCCCTTATGCACGTTCAATTCGAGACTATCCATCCATTTCTAGATGGTAATGGGCGGGTCGGAAGACTTCTAATCACATTCTTTTTACTGGAGAGGAAACGCCTTTCGCAGCCCTTACTTTATTTATCTGCCTATATCGACTCTCATAAAGCGGATTACTACGAGTTGCTGCAGAGTGTACGAACTCATGGAGAATGGAATCCTTGGCTACGGTTTTTTCTAAACGGGGTTACCGAAGTTGCGACCGCAGCAGGCCTTCAAGCGAAAGAACTTCATAAGCTTCGAGAAGAATATCGAGCAATACTGCGAGACAAGCCGAATGCGCTCATATTATTAGACCAACTATTTGTAAACCCCTTTATGACTATAACGAGGGCAGCTAAAGTGCTAAAAAAATCTCACCCGACAGCGAAAGCAGCTATATCTGTGCTAGAAAATAAAAAGGTATTAAAAGAAGTTACCGGGCGGCAATGGGGGAGATTCTATGTATCTAAACCTATCCTTGAGGCAATAGAAAAGCCGCTCGCTTAGTGGTTCGTGTACCCACACGTGTACACATAGCAAAGATTGAATAGCCCTGATCAAGTAGATGTAAGGGTTTGACGACTCTACTTCTTACTCAGGTGCATTGAATAGCCATCGAGACTTTGGAGAGGGAAGTCGATCATCCACTGCTTCGCGTTCCAGAAGACGCTGCTTACATCTGAGCGGAAGGGCTTTGCTGGCCGCCTCAGAATGGCCGGGATGGAACAAAACGCAGAAGGCCCTTTCGATGACGAGTGAAGTGTGGAAACTCGGTGATTTTTTCGGATACATCTCCACATGGTCGGCGGCGCAGCGCTTGATCGAAGCCGGCCGCGAAGACATACTTGAAACCTTCTTTGCCGATCTCTCCCGGCTTTGGGGGCCGGATGAGCACAAACGACCGGTGACGTGGTCCATCAACATGAGGCTGGGTCGCGTATGACCCGAGGCCATTTCCCCCATGACGAAACGGCCATTAAACTACTGCGGCTGGTGCTGTGCAGCGTGCTGGTCCGTACGTGCTACTTTCGACTAAAAATCAGCCATGAGTCAGTTCGCCATCCTGTTCGGCGAATGATTCATTCAAGCCAGAGACTGAAAATTATTCAATCACCTTGCCGACAACTTGCGTTTTTTCTTACCCTTGTCATTTGCATGCTGCCCTGCCCGTCGGTTGCGGATCCAGTCGACGAGGTCATCCATGCCCAGGTAGTGCAGGTTCCCGACGGCGATTCCCTCACCATAGTCATCGACGGACACATGTCAAGGGTACGGCTGGCCGAGATCGATGCGCCTGAAGGTCAGCAGCCTTTTTCGGATCGATCCAGGAAATCTCTTTTTGATCTATGTTTCTGGGTAGAGGCGGAGCTGACGGGCATAACGAAAGACGAATATGGACGCATGCTGGCGCGTGTGACATGCAACGGGATCGATGCCAATTCAGAGCAGGTGAAACGTGGCCTGGCCTGGGCTTACGATGACACGAAAGATGACGCGCTGAGGGAGTTGCAAGCCAAAGCGCGGGCTGCGGGGCGGGGTCTGTGGGGAGCGCAATCTCCCCATTCCCCGATTCCACCCTGGGAATGGAACGATTTTTTTTAGTATGTTCCATTGCCAACTTTCATTATGGATAATGCCGGATGAAAAAACCTGCATCGTCTTGAAGATCGGCAGGGTCGTCCCCATTTCACAGGCTTACAGCACGACGGATTGACATTTTCATGAGCGAATTCCTGCACCTGATCTGCCTCAATTGCCAGGCGATCAACAAGCTGCCCAGGGTCCGGCTCGACCAGAAGCCTAACTGTGGACGCTGTCATGAGCCTTTATTCAAGGGTCAACCGGTAGAACTCACCTCGGCCACGTTCGGAAACCACATCGACCGCACCGATATACCGCTGCTGGTGGATTTCTGGGCTCCCTGGTGCGGTCCTTGCAAAATGATGGCGCCTGCTTTCGCGCAGGCTGCCGCAATATTGGAACCGCATATCCGCCTTGCCAAGGTGAATACCGAAGCCGAGCAGGCGTTGGGCGCCAGATACCATATCCGCAGCATACCCACGCTTGCCTTGTTCAAGGGCGGGCGCGAAGTGGCGCGGCAATCTGGGGCCTTGAACACCCAGGATATAGTCCACTGGGCCAAATCACATTAGCATTAGGTTAAGAGCGAATTGCCGGATCCACCGGCATCTTGCATGTCGTAATCAACGCTCAAACCCGTTACATCCAGCTTGAACGCAGTCTTCCGGAGGCGGGACTCGCTGGCCGGAGGCTGCCGAAGAAGTTACCCATGGTCGATGAAGGTTGGGATTCGGCGTTCCTTGTCCGGCGGAAGCTGCTACACTTTCGCATGCGTCGGTGAACGGAGCAGCATCGGGATAGCGGGCGAATCAAATATGATGGCAACGCCAGGTAGTCTTTTCATTATCAGTGCCCCTTCCGGCGCTGGAAAAACCAGTCTCGTCAAGGCGCTGCTTCAGGCCGGCATGGATCTGAGCCTTTCCGTGTCATATACTTCCCGCTCGCCACGGCCCGAAGAGGTCGATGGCCGGGACTACCATTTTATAAGCAGGCAGGCGTTTGAACAGCGTCTGGAGCAGGGGGAATTTCTGGAGAGCGCATTAGTCTACGGAAATTTTTATGGCACTTCAAAAAAATGGATAAACGAAACCTTGCTCGTCGGGCGGGATATTCTGCTGGAGATTGATAGCCAGGGTGCAAGGCAGGTGCGCAATATTTTTCCGCAATCGGTGGGAATTTTTGTTCTGCCTCCCTCGCTGGAGGTGCTGGAAATGCGCCTGAGGAATCGTGCCCAGGATAGCGCAGAGGCAATTCGTCGCCGCTCAGCCGCAGCACGGGAAGAAATCAGCCATGTGGCTGATTACGACTATGCTATTATCAATGAAAAGCTAGAGAAGGCCTTGCAGGATTTGAAATGCATCGTGCAGGCCGAGCGCCTGAAAGTGGCGAGGCAGCTTTCCCGCCATCATGATCTGGTAGCCCAGCTCGGCCATGTGCCTGCTCCTGAATCATAGCGTTGACGGGTTGGCGATATCGCCGGTTCGATCCAGCGGCACCCTGCACATTGGGCTCAGCGGCAATATTTTGTTCACCGGATATTTTATAAGTTAAGTACATTCACATATTTATAGTGGGGGCAGGCTATGGCACGCATCACCGTTGATGATTGCTTGAAAAAAATTCCCAATCGCTTCGATATGACACTGGTCGCAACCATCCGGGCAAGGCAGCTCTCGATTGGCGGCACACCGATGGTGGAGTCCGCGAGGGACAAGCCGACCGTGATCGCACTGCGCGAGCTTGCCCAAGGAAAGGTGGGAATCGATATTCTCACGATGGGGCATCTGTGACCGAGGCCGCCGTATTGTTGTAAAGCAGTTCTGTTCAAAGTCCTCATCGCCTATCGAGGTGACGAGTTTCAGTTTTTGTATCGCGAGGTGGATGCCGTTCTGAGAAACCCGTATACGGGCTAATCACAGCAAATGAAGGAAACAGCAGCGCGAGCTAGAGGCTTGCCGAATCCCTCTGTTATCTCGCCCGAGGCGAACTTCCTGTTTAGCGAGCTATCCAGCTATCTTAAACGGGAGGATGTTTCTGAGCTCCAGAACGCTTATCTCTTCAGTCAAAGCGCCCATTCCGGGCAGTTCCGGCAGTCCGGAGAGCCTTACATTTCCCACCCGCTTGCCGTAACCGGCATACTCGGCAAACTGCGCCTGGACACCCAGACGCTTACCGCTGCCTTGTTGCATGACGTGATGGAAGACACGCATGTTTCCAAGGCCGAGATCAGTGACAGATTTGGTAATCCAGTCGCCGAACTGGTGGATGGCGTTTCCAAGCTGGACAAAATCGAGTTTCAGACCCATGCGGACGCCCAGGCGGAAAATTTCCGCAAGATGCTGCTGGCGATGGCGCGCGACGTGCGAGTCATACTTATCAAACTGGCGGATCGGCTGCATAACATGCGTACACTGGAAGTGATGCGCCTGGACAAAAGGCGCCGCATCGCGCGAGAAACCATGGAAATCTACGCGCCCATCGCGAATCGCCTCGGGCTCAATAATATCTATCATGAGCTCGAAGAGCTGAGCTTTCGCTATCTTTATCCGACCCGTTACCGGGTTCTTTCCAAGGCTACAAAGGCAGCTCGGGGAAACCGGCGGGAAGTGGTCACCAAAATCCTCGATGCCATCAAGCAGCGCCTGAAGCTTTCAGGACTGGATGCGGAGGTTACCGGCCGCGAAAAGCAGCTTTTCAGCATCTACAAGAAGATGGCGGATAAGCATCTCACATTCTCCGAAGTCCTGGATATTTACGGTTTTCGCGTCATCGTCAAGGACGTTCCCTCCTGCTACATCGCGTTGGGCGCACTGCATAGCCTGTACAATCCCATTCCGGGAAAGTTCAAGGACTATATCGCCATACCCAAGGCGAACGGGTATCAATCGCTGCATAATACCCTGTGGGGTCCTTTCGGCACCCCGATCGAAGTCCAGATCCGCACTCCGGAGATGCACCGGATCGCTGAGGCCGGGGTGGCTTCGCATTGGCTTTACAAGAGCAGCGACGCGGATCTCAATGATCTCCACATGAAAACGCATCAGTGGCTCCAGAGCCTCCTGGAGACGCTCAGCGATTCCACCGACTCCCTGGAATTCCTGGAACACCTCAAGGTCGATCTGTTTCCCGGCGAGGTTTATGTGTTTACCCCTCATGGCAAGATCCTCGCGCTACCCAAGGAATCCACTCCCGTGGATTTCGCCTACGCGGTGCATACCGACATCGGCGACTGTTGCGTGGCGGCGAAGATAAATGGCGAGAATGCGCCATTGCGCACCAAGCTCAGGAGCGGTGACCGGGTGGAAATCATTACCGCATCGCATGCGAAACCCAATCCCGCCTGGCTCAATTATGTCGCTACGGGCAAGGCGCGATCGCATATCCGGCGCTTTCTCAAGACGATGCAATATGAAGAGTCTGCCAAGCTCGGAGAACGCATGCTGAATCAGGCTTTTTCCTCGCTCAAGGTCGATCTCCAGACCGTAAGCGAGACGCAGTGGGAAAAAATCGCCCGCGAAAGCGGGGCCAAGTCAAAAAAAGACCTTTTGGCGGACATTGGCCTGGGAAAGCATTTGCCGGCCGTGATGGCGCGGAGGTTGACGGCTCATCCTGGCGAATCCCTGGCCGCCACAAACGGCGCCAGCGACGTCATTACCATACTGGGCACCGAGGGCATGGCTGTGCAGTTTGCCAAGTGCTGCCGCCCCATACCCGGAGATTCGATTGTCGGCTTCATCAAGAAGGATCAGGGCTTGGTGATCCATATCCAGGACTGCCCCACGATCGCCAAAAACCGCGGGGGAGCGGATAACTGGCTGGATGTTGCGTGGGGAAAAGGCATTACCAGGCAATTCGAGGTCAGCATCAAAATTCTTGTGGCCAACCAGCGGGGCGTACTAGCAAGGGTGGCCGCGGCGATAGCCGATGCCGGTTCGAACATCGACAATGTCGTCATGGACGGCGAGGGTGCCTATACAACCATGACTTTCATGCTGGAAGTACGGGACCGCCACCATCTTGCCCAGGTCATGCGGGGATTGAGGCGTATTCCTGAAGTAGCCAGGATCAGCCGGATGAAAGGCTGAATCCGCGATATCGGAACAGGATGCGAGATGCAGCCGGTCCTCCGTTCTTGCAATCGTTTCTACCGTTCCTGCCGTTCCTATCGTTCGTAAGACAGCGCCGGCGCCAGCCATTTCTCCGTTTCTTCCAGCGTCCAGCCTTTTCGCTTCGAATAATCTTCCACCTGATCCCTGTTTATTTTACCCACGGCAAAATAATCGGCTTCCGGATGAGAGAAATAGAAGCCGGATACCGCCGCGGTGGGCACCATGGCGTAGGATTCGGTAACGATGATGTTGGCATTTTCCGGCGCCTTGAGCAGTTCAAACAAAGGACCCTTCTCGGTATGGTCGGGGCAGGCCGGGTAGCCCGGCGCCGGACGTATGCCGCGGTATTCCTCGTTGACCAGTTGCTCGTTGTTCAGGCTTTCTTCCTTGGCGAAACCCCAGAATTCGCGCCGGACACGCCAGTGCATGTGCTCGGCAAAAGCTTCCGCCAGGCGGTCGGCTAGCGCTTTCAGCATGATGGCGCTGTAATCGTCGTGCGCCTCCTCGAAAGCCCGCACCCGCGCATCTATGCCAAGCCCGGCTGTCACGGCAAATGCGCCGATAGTGTCCCGAATTCCCGTTTCCTTGGGGGCGATGAAATCCGCGAGGCAGAGGTTTGGCCGCCCCGCCGGCTTGGTGGTTTGCTGCCGCAGATTATGGTAGGTCATTGCCACCCGCATGCGGCCCTTATCCGCGTAAATTTCGATGTCATCGTTGTTGACCGTATTTGCAGGAAACAATCCTACCACCGCATTGGCGCCGAGCCATTTCTGCTCGACTATTTTCTTCAGCATGGCCTGGGCATCGCGAAAAAGCGTGCTGGCTGCCTCTCCCACGATCTCATCCTCGAGTATCGCGGGATAACGCCCCGACAGCTCCCACGCCTGGAAAAACGGGGTCCAATCGATATAGGGAACTATTTTTTCCAGCGGATAGTTTCTCAATGACCGCACGCCGACGAAGTCGGGTTCGGGCGGAATGTAATTGGCCCAATCGGTTTTCAGGGCATTTTGCCGGGCTTGCGAAATCGAGAGCATAGGCGCTGGCCCCTTCTTGTTCTTATGCTGGGAGCGGACCCTTTCATACTCGGTCCGTATTTCCTCGACATAATTTGCCCGCAATTCGTCCGACAGCAGGTTGCTGCACACGCCCACCGCGCGGCTGGCGTCGGGTACCCACACGGTGACACCGCTGTAGTGTGGCGCGACCTTGACGGCGGTGTGGACGCGAGAGGTTGTCGCGCCGCCGATCAGCAAGGGAATGGTAAAGCCTTCCCGCTCCATTTCTTTCGCCACGTGAGCCATTTCTTCCAGTGATGGCGTGATGAGACCCGACAGACCGATCATGTCAGCCTGTTCGCGCCGCGCCATTTCCAGTATCTGGGCACTGGGCACCATCACGCCCATGTTCACTACTTCGTAATTGTTGCACTGGAGCACCACGGTGACGATGTTCTTGCCTATGTCGTGCACATCGCCCTTGACTGTGGCGACGACGATCTTGCCCTTGGGCCGCGAATCGCCCAGCAGCTTCTTTTCCGCCTCGATGAATGGCAGCAGATGAGCCACCGCCTGCTTCATTACGCGAGCGGACTTCACCACCTGGGGCAAAAACATCTTTCCCGATCCGAACAGGTCGCCTACCACGTTCATGCCTGTCATGAGCGGCCCTTCGATCACCTGGATGGGCCGTCCGCCCTGTTGGGCTATTTCAACCCGCGCCGCCTCCGTATCTTCCACGATGTAGGTGGTGATGCCCTTGACCAGCGCATGGGTCAGCCGCTCCTGTATCGGCGCATCGCGCCAGGAAAGGTCTTCCGTGCTTTCCTTGCTTTGTCCCTTGAAGCTTTCCGCAAACTCGACCAGCCGCTCGGTGGCGGCGGTGGCTTCGCCGCCGACCGGGCGATTGAGCAGCACATCCTCGACCCTTTCCAGGAGATCCGGAGGAATATCGGAATAAACCCCAAGCTGCCCGGCGTTCACGATACCCATGGTCATGCCCGCCTGGACCGCGTGATAAAGGAAGGCCGTATGAATCGCTTCCCGCACCGGTTCGTTTCCACGGAAAGAAAACGATACATTGGATACGCCGCCACTCACCTTGGCATAGGGCAGCGTCTGCTTGATGATCCGGGTTGCCTCGATGAAGTCCACGCCATAGCTGTTGTGTTCTTCGATACCCGTGGCGATAGCGAATATGTTGGGATCGAATATGATGTCTTCGGGCGGGAAACCCACCTGATCGACGAGAATCCGATAGCAGCGGGTGCAGATTTCAACCTTGCGCTCTTTGGTGTCCGCCTGGCCCGACTCGTCGAACGCCATGACGATCACCGCCGCACCATAGCGGCGAGCCAGCTTCGCATGTTCGATAAACTCAGCCTCGCCTTCCTTGAGGCTGATGGAGTTGATTATGGCCTTGCCCTGCACGCATTTGAGGCCCGCTTCGATAACCGACCATTTGCTCGAATCGATCATCACCGGCACACGACTGATATCCGGTTCGGCGGCGATAAGGTTGAGGAAGGTGACCATCGCTTTCTGCGAGTCGAGCATCGCCTCATCCATGTTGATATCGATGATTTGCGCGCCATTCTCCACCTGGTTGCGGGCGACGCTCAGCGCCTCGGCATAATTGTTCCCCAGGATGAGGCGGGCAAACGCCTTCGAGCCGGTGACGTTGGTTCGCTCGCCCACATTCACGAACAGCGAATCATCGCCAATGCTGAGCGGTTCCAGTCCGGAAAGCCGCAGCTTCTTCGGAATATCCGGGATGCTGCGCGGTGGAATGCTGCTCACGGCATCGGCGATGGCCTTGATGTGTGCGGGAGTCGTGCCGCAGCAGCCGCCGACGATATTGACAAAGCCCGCCTGCGCGAACTCCTTGATCAGGCTGGCGGTATATTCGGGCGTCTCGTCGTAGCCGGTTTCCGCCAGTGGGTTGGGCAGGCCGGCGTTGGGGTGGGAGCTCACATATACTTCAGCCGTGCGCGAAAGCTCCTCGATGTAAGGACGCATCAATTCCGCACCCAGGGCGCAATTCAGTCCGACCGATAATGGGCGCGCGTGCCGTACCGAATTCCAGAATGCTTCAGGCGTCTGTCCGGAAAGCGTGCGGCCGGAGGCATCGGTAATGGTCGCGGAAATCATGACGGGGACGCGAATCCCATGGGTCTCGAAGTATTGGTCTATGGCGAATAGCGCGGCCTTGGCATTGAGCGAATCGAATATGGTTTCGACCAGGAGGATATCGGCGCCCCCATCGACCAACCCGCGAATAGATTCAGAATAATCCTGGACAAGGTCATCATAAGTAATCCCGCGAAAACCGGGATCGTTGACATCTGGGGAAATCGATGCCGTTTTGGTCGTTGGTCCCAGCACCCCGGCCACGAAGCGCGGCTTGTCCGGCGTCTGCGCTTCCATGGCTTGCGCCGCTTCCCGTGCCAGTTGGGCGCCCGCAAAGTTCAGTTCGTATACGAGGTCCTGCATGTGATAATCGGACATCGAGGCCGCGGTGGAGTTAAAGGTGTTGGTCTCGACGATATCGGCACCCGCTTCCAGGTAGGCTGTATGGATCGACCGGATTATCTGCGGCTGGGTGAGCGTCAGAAGATCGTTATTGCCCTTGAGGTCATGCGGGAAATCCGCAAAACGAGCGCCACGGTAGTCTGCCTCCTGCAGCTTGTGGCTCTGGATCATCGTGCCCATGGCACCGTCCAGCAGCACGATGCGGCGCGAGAGTAGATCCTTCAGCAGTTGGGCGCGGGGGTGTTCGTTCATGGCAGGACTGCATTTTGACGGAGGCTGGATTCTACCATGTACCTGCCGGTATTTTCCCTTGGCACCCGGATGGGGCGAGGGAGGCCTGGATTGGGGAATCTTTGCGGAGATTCCTCAATTTTCTGTTTTTGCCTGTTTTTCGATATGGCGCAAAACGCGGCGCGCGGACCTTAGCGAGCCTTCGATAAAGCCCTGGTAGTCGGAAAACGCCTCCCCGCACACATGGATATTTTTCGGGGAAGAAGAGTTCTGATCAAGGGAAAATGCCTCCAGAAACTCCATGTGTTTCCAGGACATCACGCCCGGCAGCCAGCCGTGAGCCGCCGCGCCGAAAGGATTCTTGCCCCAGTCGCGCATGCCGCAGGCGAGCAGGCGGTCCTGGGTAAAATCATGGTGTTCGTAGTCTCTCGCAAACTGCACGAAACGCTGCCATAATCGCGGATTTCCCGGTTCTCTCTCGATAGCCACGCCCCCGTTTCCAGAATACAACCCATGGCTGGAAGGGGGAGCACTCCCTTGCCAGGATATCCTCCGCAGCTTCAGGAACCAGGTCCTGGCTGTTTCCTGGTTTTCGAGCTGGGGGTTTTCCGATGGCTCCTGGCACGCCTGATCATCAGGCGCGCATTCGATCGTTCTCAGGTAATCCGACCAGAATGTGATGGCGGGGCGATCGGTATAGACCATGATCAAGCCCTTTGTCCGATCATGGCTTTTTACGTAGAGCAGTTCCCGGGTGGGGAGATCTGCTGCGTAGCGGTTCAGGGGCCGGTTATCTTCCCACCAGGGCTGCTCGATCACGAAAAAGCACTTCAGCAGCGAAAGGCCGGCAACCGCATCCAGGGCCGCCTTGAGTTGCTTTTGCGGCCCTTTTCCGTTCCACGACAACTTTTCCAGCGGGCGCTTGGGCAGCGCGAGTATCACTCTTTTCGCCCTGACGACCTCGCTCTCGTTTTCCACGGTGATATCTATCTCATTCCCGCTGGACCGGAGATCGACAACCTTTCTGCCTTTCTGGATGCATAGCAAGGGACCTCTTTCATCGTGCAGCTTTTCCAGCAGCTTCCAGATTATCCGGCTCATGCCCCCGCGGATGCCGCGAAGCGATCCTGTCCCGCGTATCGCCCTGAGCCAGAAAATAATCCATTCCGCGGCATTCAGGTTCTCATGGACAAAATGATAGTAGCTTCCCCAGTCCCTTATCTTGACCACGGCAAAATGGCTCAACACATCGCTGAGCACATTCCAGAATCCCAGGTTCCATAGCGGCTGCCCTCTGAAGCTCGCCTGTTTCCTGATGACATCCAGGTCTTCGTCAGTAATGTTGTGTATCCACTCCAGCAACTCCCCTTTCCAGTAGTGGCGATAGAAAAAGGCCTCGTCCTTAAGGTTTTTCCACTGTTCGTTGGCCGCGTCGGTCTGCCAGGGTTTCGGCCCCGCGAGCTCGACCATCTCGAAAATGCGCCGAAGGGCCAATATCATCAAGTCGAAAGGGGTTTTTTGCTTGGCTTCTTCCTCCCGCAGCGTAAATCTCGGCTCCATCGGATCTTCCGACGCATAGGAAGAAAACGGGACGAGGTCATCAAGACTCTCTTCCTCTCCGGGAATCTGTTCCCGGATGCCCAGTTCATTAAGCAGCGCCTGCAATAATGGCTGATCACGCGGCTCGATTCTCATCGGACCGAATTCCGCGCGCAGGTATTCGATCTCCGATTGCCTTTCCGCTTCGCCATTTATCTTTGCCGGCTGTTTTTCGGTAGGCCCTTTATAGGGCGATTGCCTGTCGCCTTGCGGCGCAAGCGGATCAGGTTTTCCGCTTGTAAAATCCCAGTTGCAAGGGTCCCAGGTATCGTCGAATCCGATTGCTTCTCCATTTTTTTCGCCGGTTCGCAGCAGCGACCAGGTTTCTATCCGCCCGCCGAACCGGTCGGAGGCCTCGAGTAGAAGAATACGGTTTATTTTGAGCCGTTCGCTTTGCTTGATCAGCTCGTGGCAGCAATACAAACCGGCAATGCCTCCCCCCACGATTACGACATCATAGGTAGGGGATTTCTGCTGACCATTATTGTCTGGCATCGCTTTCCTTCCTGGGACTGGAGAGAGGCGGATATCTTTGTACGGGAAGAGCCGGATTCAGGTTGATGGCTATCTTCCGGCTATAGCCACGCAGCCGGACAATCGTCGGAGTTCTTCCAGCGAGTAATGATAATGAGGGTCCCGTGCCAGTGCGGCTTCAAAATATTCCACCGCTTCCGGCAGCCTGCCCAGATACCGCAAACACACGCCTTTGTTATGGTAAACCACCGCTCGGGTATCATCAATGGCGAGAGCCGCGTCATATAGCGGCAGCGCCTGTTCATGCTTGCCCGTGTCGAACAGCACGTTGGCCCATTCGTTGAGGGCGGGCGCATATTCGGCATCCAGGCCCAGCGCGACACAAAATGCGGCGATTGCGGCTTCCGGCTCGCCAAGGTCGCGGCGAACCAGGCCCATGTTTCCCCAGTGCATGGGATTCCAGGGCGCGAGGCGCAATGCCGTGCTGAAATGAGTGAGGGCATTCCTGAAATCGTGGCGAACCCAGGCGACATTTCCAAGTCCGCGCCAGATATCGTCGCAATCGGGGCGCATACTTGCCTGCCCCTCAAAAAATGCTTGGGCGTCGTTCAGTCTTCCTTCACGCCAGGCTTCGTAGCCCGGCATGAGGTTCGGGTCGGAGGGTGGCCAGTCGTTCCACTGCATGGTTGGATTTTCGTTAGGGTGACAACTGATAGCAACCGGCCAGCAGGGTCATATGTTCCCCCGGAGCAAGCGCGGGCCGCAGGTGCGCCTGCTCCGCGCCATTCAGAAAGACGATGCGGTTGGACAACGCGGTAATTCGAAGCACCAGCCCGCTTGCCGCATTGTCGCTCCGGAACACATGCAGCTGAAGCCCCGTGGAAGGCTGCGTGCCCGGCGCCCAGATAGTCTGCAAATAAACCAGCAGGGCTATTCGGCATGCTTCTTCTTTGTCGCAGTGCTCGCCCATGTGCTGGCCGGGGCCATCATAATAGGTATAACAACTGGCGCTCCATGAGGGAACGAGCCGGTATCCAGTCACCTGCCGCAGATTTTCCAGCACCTCGGGCGCGGCGAGAAAATTTCTTGCATGCGGGCCGAGATAGGCGCGCAGGTTGTGTTGCGAAATCTCGCCCGGACATCCGTTGGCTATCAGGCTCCAGCTTGCACTCTCCCGTTGCGCCAGGGCTTCGTTCAAAAGCTGTGCGTGGATGTCAGCCTGAATGGCAGGGGGGCCGTGGACTGCCGCCCCTCGGCTGCGAAATTCGGTGCGAAGGCGTGCAAGCGATTGCGGGTCGATCCGCAAATCTCCTGCGGGACGGGCGGGATAGGCGGGATAGGCGGGACCGGTCGCCGCATCCCCGATCGCTGGGCTGGTGGCTGCGCCGGGAGAAATATTGCTCACACCAATGCCTCCTCGCGGATGAATTCCTCCATCAGCATGGCTCCAATCCGGGTAGGGGCTGCGTGCTGCAGCAGCAACGCATTGGCCTGGATGACATTCTGTTTTTGCCGTTCATAGATCGCACCCGGGATCCATGCGCCATCGCACCATTCCCCCAGCTTGCGATGATATCGGCATACGTTGAGGAACGCGTGCACGCCGTCGATCAGTCCTTTTAGCGGGCGCAGATCCGGCCGCCAGGGTGAGATGAAGCCTGCTGCTTCCGCCTTGGGATCGCGGGCCTGGGCGATTGGATCGTAGAGCCGGAAAACATTCATCCGCACATGGCTTGATTCATGGCACAGCAGGTCGCCTATCCGCACCACTTCATCCGCGCTCATCAATATGGTTCCTGGCAGCTCCGGAGGGCTATGGCTGCGCGAATAACCGCGCTGCTTCAGGATGCAGAATGCTTTCACATGCCGGTGGATCGCGTGGAAAGCATGCGGCCAGATCTGCTCAAGAAGCTCCAGTGCAAGAGATATCCGGTCTGCTCCTTCCTTGATCTCTTCATCCGTTGCCGGGTCGAACGGCGAAAGCAGCGGCGCGGCCTCGGGTGCGCCATTGAGTATGGCAAATCTTCCGATGCGGGGCAGCGCCGCAAGGCGGGGATGCTTGAACCCTGGCGGCAACCCGCTGCCGTCATTGGCCAGTGTGATGCTTGGACCGTCGCTCCAGACGAAATGCGTTTTGCCATGTTTTTCGACGACGGCGATGGTCGCGCCCTCCGTACCCCTGAGGAGAAGAGCGTGAATATGCGGCAGATAAAAAACTCCCTGATAAAACAGGCATGGCGGAAGAATAAAAGCGATATCGCGGACGTCGGGGTGATGAACAAGGTGGCGTATGCTTGAGAGCAGATGCTTCGATTTATCGCCGCCACTCGTCCTGCCCGGATCATGCCGCACGGCATCCGTTTCTGCCAGCGGCGTGCCGAACAGGCGGGCGCGGCTGTCCGCGGGCAGGCGATCCAGCACCGCGACAGCATGCCGCGCAAGCTGGAGCTCGCTTGCATCCGTAAAATACATTGCTTCCAGCGCTGTGGAAAGGCGATGGCGGAATCGCTCCGACCGGGTCAGCGCAGCCAGCTCGAACAGCATGTCGACGGTATTGCCGGGTCCCGCGGGATAGCACAGGCCGGCGCAGTCCGTCAGCACCTCCGCCGGGAGCTGTTCCTTGAAGCCGGGAAGGGAAATATCGGGAGCGTTCACGCTGTTACCGGCACGCCGGCGACGGGAGCGAAGTCGCGTGAGAAATGCCTGCCCTCGTTATTGAAATAGCTGTACGCATTCAGATGGTCGAATGCCATTTCATCGAAAGACAGCCAGTGCATCAGATAGGGATACAGCGTTTTGTAAAAGGTGCATTCCGGGGTGCGATGCCGTACTGTGCCATAGCGCTCCCAAGCCTGGGCCGAACATCCGGACTGGCATAATTGCCTGTAAGAGCAGTTGCTGCATCCTTCGAGATCGGCCGGCCTGCGTTCGCGAATCTGTGCCATGACGTCGTTGCTCCTCGACGGCTGGGAAAGGCTTTCCAGACCGGGATCGAAGATATTCCCCAGCTTCAGTCCGGGCGACTGCGTGGCCCGTCCGCACGGGTAGATGTCGCCATTGGCAGCAACCGCCTGAAAGGTATCTCCCGCTCCGCAATGCGTCCGCATGCAGCGCGTCCTGCGCTGCTTGCTGGTTAGAAAATCGCACATGCTGCGAACGTTGTCTTCGAGCAGCGGTAATTTCCGGTCCACGATATGCGCCATCAGGCCTTTCATGAACCCGATGATATGTTCCTGGCTCAAGCCCACCTGGTTCCAGTTTTTCCGCGCGTCGCCCAGATACGCGATGGGATTCAACCGGAACCCATGTATGCCCAGATCCAGCAGGGTGGTAGCCAGTTCCGCCGGATCATCTGCATTGGACCGGTTCAGGACTACCAGACCGCCAAAAGGCACTTCGAAACGATGCAGCAGATCGATTCCCCTGGCCAGCTTGCTGAACGATTCCTTGCCGTTAACCTGCGGCCGGCTTTTATTCTGCGCCTGGGCACCCCCATCTATGGAGATTCCCACCCGTATATCCTGTTCCTTCAGCCAGCGGACCCGCTCCTCGTTCAGCAATGTGGCATTGGTCTGTGTGCTGAGAAACAGCCTGCGGTTGCCTTTCAAAGGGTGATTGCGAATGTATGCCACCGTTTCTTTCATGAGGTCGTACTTGAGAAACGGCTCCCCCCCGGCGAATTCGAAAGCCAGGACATTGCTCTCCGCCATGTTGAACGCGAGATCCACGGTTTTCCGGGCGATCTCGCTATTCATGGCAGGCATGGACGAGTTGGCGCCCGCGAGGCAATACGGGCAGGCGAGATTGCACTTTTCCGTAATGAGCAGTTCGATCAAATTGCCCTCGTCATAATTTGGGCCATCCGCGAACATCCGCTGGTCCACCGCGGCATGATTGTTGAGGGTCAATAACCCCCTGCGGTAGAGATGGGCGGCAAAGTCGAGCGCGGCATCCGGGCCGTGCTGCAGCATGCCGTGCCGCAACCAGCCGAACGGCTTGTTGTGCAGATGGGGAAACCACCTGGCTTCGCCTGGGCTGAGAAATGCCCATGACGCGTTTTCCGGGTGGATCGCGAGGGTGTCTCCGGAAATGTCTTCCAGAACCACCCCCTCCGTGCCCAGCATGGTCGCATCGCTCAGGCCGATTGTTCCGAACGGTTCATAATGTTTGCCGAAAACTCCCGCCAGGTACTCGCCTTCCGCGCTTTCCCTGCTGGGCCTGCTGAAATATTTCATCCGTATGCCTCCTCGATAGCGGGCTGATCAATGCCGAATCCCAGCAGCCAACCGGGAACGTCGTTGCCGGCGATTCTCCAGCTGCCATTCTTGCCCGCGGCCATGAATGACGAAGACATGATTTTCTTCACAAGCGCATCTTCCATGCCGATGATTTGGACCAGTCCGGGATCATAGATCAGGCACGGACCAGCCTTCTCCGAAACCAGTTTTCCGCCGGGAAACAAGCCGTAGCCGTGCGAAGCGGTCACCAGCAGGGGCGAAGACAGGTATCGCCGGATTTGCCCCATGTCCTCGGGCCAGTAATGCGAAAGAATGGAAAAATAGCGGTGGGCCAGGCTCGCCGTTGCGGCGCAATCCCAACTGCAGGGAAAATGCTGGATGACTTCCCAGCCGAAGTAGCGCGCAAAGATATTCACCGTCCAGTCCAGCTTGTAAATGCCTTCGCCGGTTTCTGGTCCCGTTTCTGGTTCTGATTGCGATAAAAGCATGAGGCCCATGTCACCTTCATGAAAAGAAGAGGCCGCAGGCCATCGGTTCTCGAACGCTTCGCAGCAGCAGCGCGGGTAGCCTAGCAATCTCCCCAGGAATTTTTCCCATCCAAACAGCAGGCACAACCAGGCCATGAGCACAGTTTGTTCGTCCGGGCTGATCAGCAGTCCCCGCCACGCTCCTGATCCCGCATGGGCGCTCGATACACTGGCCATGCGATTGCTGTAGCCGCCCTTGCAGGAATCATGCTGCGGCAGGAATTGGTACGGTCCCAGCAGCGTGAAATAACTCCGCTGTCGGGCCCAGTTCGCCAAAGCCGTCAGGTTGCGCTCGTCACCGTGCATCAGCACCAGGGGCTTGGCGCCAGCGAGCAGCAGGCGTAACTGCGATTGACGCAGCATCGTCCTGTCCGGCTCGGTTCGCCACTCCGGCGGCCCCCACAGGTTCGCATCATCGATCGTGACCGACAATGCTTCTGAAGGGGGACGGAGAGATTTGGGAACATCGGTGCATTCCCACTGCCATTGGCGCAGTGCCGCAACTGGTTCGCCCTGGAGTGCTCGCCTGAATTCCTGGGACTGGCAGGCAGCCGCGACGAACGTGTGAAGTAGCCCCTCGGCGCGGCCGGACCAGGCCGCGCCGAAAACCGGCTTGGAGTTCATCAACTGCCTGTGTCAGCGTGTGATACGAAAACCGCGCACCTGCAGATCCACCGGTCCGGAGCCCGGAATGGCCACCTGGCCCCCATCCGGCAGGGTCACGTTGACTAAGGCTGCTCCCAAATTGGTCCGGGGATCGAAATTGGCATGGCCACCACCATTGACGAATCCTGGAGGGCCGGAATTCACATGAGACCCGGCCTGGGCCAGATTGGCGACATTGATGCGATTGCCGGCCACACCCCTGGCAGGATCGAAATTGGCATGACCGCCGCCGTTGACGAATCCTGGAGGACCGGAATTGACATGCACTCCCGCCCTCCCCAGATTGGCGAGATTGCCGACGTTGGCCACGTTAACTTGTGCTCCAAGATTGCGCGCTGGATCGAAATTCGCGTGACCGCCACCGTTGACGAACCCCGGGGGTCCTGAATTGACGTGGGATGGATCGAAGTTGGCATGACCGCCTCCATTCACGAATCCTGGAGGACCGGAATTGACATGAGCACCCGCTCTCCCGATATTGCCGAAGCGGGAGGCAATCGCCCGGTTGGTTTCCGCGGCAATGATGGAATTCAGGTCGGCAACGGTCAAATCTGCCAGCTTGGCATTCAAAGCCAGGGCGCGCGGTTGCGGGGTGGCGGCAGCGGCCGCAGGTGCATCGGGTTGAGGTGCTTGCGGGGAATCATCTGGGTTTTGTTCATCGGACATGGCTGACTCCTTTATTGTGGTATTGGGTCGGATAACTCGCGGGGTCGGGAGAAGGAACGCGCTGGCGGACCGAAACTATTGGCTCAAGAATAAGAGCATGCTTCCCCCCGGAACATGTTTCGGTCCAACCTTAAAACTAGTATGGGTAAATGCCGCTGTCAAGCTGCAGGATGATTAAATTTTTATTACGTGGGTTTATGCAGGAAGTATATGGCAAGGCGATCGAAAAATGCCATGCTGCAAATAGCGTCACGGCGGCAGGCCGCCGAGGTTGCTCGTATTGAGAAAGGACGAGAGCGAAAGGATCAGGAAATCCGAAGCTCGGGCAGGCCTTCGGGCAGGTCCATGGGCAGGCCGTGGCGCAATCCTCCCCGTTGTTCTCCAAAAAACCTGACGATTCTTTCCGGCAACCAGGTCAGCCGGCCGGGAAACGGCGAGTCGAGAAATCCCGCATGCCCTCCCTCCTTCGGAAATTCCAGGACGACCGAAGGCGAAACCTCGGCATGTGCCGGCAGCGCTGAAGGCGGCATGAATGGGTCATTTCGGGCATTGATGACGAGAGTGGGCACCTCGACGTATTTGAGCCACGGTTTGCTGCTGGATCGCGCCCAGTAGTCTTCCGTATCACGGAATCCATGCAGCGGAGCGGTTACAATGTTATCGAATTCGTAAAGAGTGGTGCAGGCAGACACCTTGTTCGCATCGAATAGCCGCGGAAATTGATCAAGTTTGCCAAGCGCCTTGCGTTTGAGCGTATCGAGAAAGTGGCGGGTATACATGAGGTTGAAACCCGACGCCAGCACTTTCCCGGCGGCAGCCAGATCCAGCGGTACCGAAACCGCCACTGCTCCCTCGATTAACCGGCATGCTTGCTGCCCTTGCTGGCCCAGCCATTTGAGAAAAGCGTTGCCACCAAGCGATACGCCGACCACATATATTGGAAAGGCGGCGCCGGAGCCCCGGGTTTCGCTGCTTATCCGTTGCAGCACCCAGTCGATTTCTTCCGAATCGCCTGCGTGGTATGCGCGCGGCAGGCGGTTGGGCACGCCGGAGCAGCCGCGAAAATGGACGACAGCGCCGCGCCAGCCCAGTTCGCGCAGCATCACCATGAGGCTCAGCACATAGTGGCTGCAAGAACTTCCCTCGAGCCCATGAAACACCACTACCAACGGTGCAGTGGGCTCGTTATCGAGCCAGTCGATGTCGATGAAGTCGCCATCTTCCAGTTCGTACCGCTCCCGCCGGTAGGCGATCGACGGCCGGGAAAGCCAGTAGGGATAAATGGTTTGTGCATGCCCGCCGCGCAGCCATCCTGGAGCGGTATAGGGCCTGGAGTACAGCGGCGGCGACGAGATTTTCATGCTAGCACGGCTTTGGCAAGCCGCGAGCATCGCAGGGGGTCACTAACGGATACAAGGCAATGGATGCGTATGTGATCACGCCGACGATTCTAGCACCGCTTTGCCTGAAAAAAAAAGGCCTTTGTGAAGTGTTGTTTTTCACCCTGCGGTTTTCCATTCCAGGAACAGGTTCCAATCATCAGTTCCCTGTTTGCCTCGACGGAGGACCAGCCGGACGGAAGCAGATGCGAATGGGAGCGGGTGCCTCAGCTCCACCAGATCCGCTTTCATTGCAGGCACGGCGAGAAAAAAGAAAACAGTACAATTCTCATGCTCGTCATACCTGCGAAAGCAGGTATCCAGCGTGCGCAAAAACCTTGTCTCATTGTCTGAAGAGTGCTTGAAATTCGGTCCGGCTCGGAGTATCGGACTGTTATCCATTCATCTGGTCAGCAGATGGAAGAGATGTATTTCGTGATTCAACTTTTATCATGATCATAGCGGCATTTCGCTTCTATGCGGAGCTGAATGATTTCCTCGCGCCCGAGCGGCGAGGGCGCGAATTTTCATTGCCTTGCGCCCGGGCCGCTACCGCCAAGCACATGATCGAGGCGCTGGGAGTGCCGCATACCGAGGTCGAGCTGGTGCTGGTCAACGGTAAGCCGGCAGGTTTTGACCATCTTCTGGAAAACAACGATCGGGTCGCTGTTTATCCTCATTTCAGAAGACTGGATGTCCGACCCTTATCGCCCATTTCCCCCTCTTTCGCGGATCATTTCCGCTTTGTGGCAGATGCCCATCTTGGCGGGCTTGCGCGCCTGTTGCGCATGGCCGGTTTCGATACGCTTTATGACAACTACTTTCAGGATGGCGAAATCGAGGAAATCGCCGGGCTGGGGAAGCGTATCGTGCTGACCCGCGACCGGGAATTGCTGAAGCGGCGCGCGGTCGTTCACGGCTGTTATGTGCGCGAAACCAGGCCGGCACACCAGTTGCATGAGATATTCACACGGCTGAATCTCGCACCGCAGGTCAAGCCTTTCACCTTATGCCTGGGTTGCAACGCCCCCTTGCGTCCGATTCCCAAGGCCGAAGTGCTGACGCGGCTGCCGCCATCGGTGCGGGAACGCTTCGAGCGCTTCTGCACCTGCGATATCTGCCAAGGCGTGTTCTGGGAGGGGTCTCACTGGCGACGGATGCGGGAGCTGCTGGATTACGTCATATCATCGAGCTGATTGTTGAAATTCGCATAGGTGATCGGGGTGGAAAGCTCCCCATGGAAGGCATCGTGGCCTTACGGATTTACGACAAGATGTGATAGGATAAGGGCAGCGAAGGGGAATGGAAACTGAACTTCCGCAAGTCAATACCGGCAAATCATCCGGGTCGTTAGCTCAGTTGGTAGAGCAGCGGACTCTTAATCCGTAGGTCGAGCGTTCGAGCCGCTCACGACCCACCAGAGATCAGGGGGTTACAAGAGAGTACTTGTAACCCCTTTTTTCAGGGATGCAGCAGCCTTCACCGCTGCGGGCGATATCGCCATACTCAATACTGTGCTGAACCAGGGGCTGGAGCCGGGCTGACCGCGAGCGACGCCAAGAAGTTCTGGTGCAGCTCTATGCCTATGCGGGCTTTCAACGCAGCCTCAATGCGCGGGGCGGCTGATGAAGGTGCTCGAGGCACGCAAGCAGCGCGGCTCCGGGATGCTCCCGGCAATGCGCCCAGCCGCCCCATCCCGAAGGGCGATGCGCTGCTGGCTGCCGGTACGGCCAACCAGACCAGGCTGTCGGGTGGGCCGGTCGAAAGGCCGTTGTTCGAGTTCGCCCCTATCGCCAACGAATATCTCAGAACTCACCTGTTCGACGACATTTTCGAGCGCGACAACCTCGACTGGCAAAAAGCCAGCGAGCTGGCCGCCGTCGGCATGCTCTCCGCATTGCCGGGCGCCGAACCGCAATTGCAGGCGCATATGCGCATCAGCATGAATGTCGGTCTCACAACGGGCCAATTGCGCCAGCTCACCAGGCGCTGGCGGAGCGCGTGGACTCAGACACAGCTCGCCGCGCAAGCGAGGCACTAAATCGGCACCCGGCAGCGCTTGGTTCCAGGAAATAAGCGTGCGAGCCCTCTTTGCCGGCCTACGGGCTGCGTCCTTCACCGAAGGAAGACGGCCTTGATCACCTGGCTTCAACCTGTCCTCAGGACGAACAGGCGCGCGCCATACCTTCTCAGCCTTGCTGATTCGGATCAATTCCTCGATTTGCCCGTCGGGCATGTCGACGAGTGCGCGCTCTATTTCTTCGTATGCGATATGCACGCCATATATCGACACCAAGCGTATACTCAATCTCGCTTTTGGTGAGGAGGTGCTTCCGGAAACTGAAGCGCAAGCACTTTCAGAATCCGCGTCACGAATTCCCGCATTGGAACCAATCGGTTGAGTCCAACGAGACTGGAAATGCCCAAGACATTGGAAATCAAATGGTTGAGCCAACCAGAGGAGCACGATTATTTGGCCGCCCTATCATACCTGAGCCTTCTCAAGGATGAGAAAACGGCTTCCGCGCATGCGGATAAACTGAAACGCGCATCGGTCTCGCGATACAAGGCGAAAGATATCTTCAGGGCATCCCAATTATCATTGCTTGGAATAAGCAACGCTCATGTTAAAAAAGATCAGCAAAAAATTCAGTCAGGGCAGCCATTGTCTCCGCTTCTTTTGGTAAGAGATCTGGATCAAGGAAAGACTATCGTTGCGGACGGATATCATCGGTTATGCGCCGTCTATTCTTATGACGAAGATGCTGTAATTCCATGCAAGATCGTGTAAAGCCATTATCCGGAGAAATTGGCACGGCAAGCGGGGATCGTTCAGACTGAACAGATAATCTTTTACGGATATGTTCCGAGTCCGCTGCTACTCATGCGGCGTGCCGATACTGCGCTTCGCGAAGTCGGCAGAGAAGAGATTTATTCCTGGTATCCTGAACCGGAAATACGTTGAATAAATACTTGGGTCATTTCCGTGAAGGCGGAAATCCAGTAGCTTGAAAAACCTCTGGATTCCGGTTCACCGCTGGCGCGGCGTCCGGAATGACGGGGGTTTTTTATGCAATGAATTTACGATCCAGGAATTCTTGATGATTTTCAGGTATGGAATTCTTATTGCCACCACTATCGCCATTTTGATGTACGGGGTGTTGAAGCCCCTTCGCAACTGGGACATGGTTGCGTATGTGGCCACCTCCTATTACAAGGATGGCTATCGCGGAGCGGATCTGGCCAGGGAAACCTATGGCGACATCAGGAAGACGGTAAGCAGCGCAAGATTTGCAGTGCTTACCACCGGAGAATATCGCGAGACGGTATTCAAGGATCCTGTTTCCCTCGAACAGCAAATTCCCTTTTACTCCATACGTGTCGCATACATCGAACTCATCCGGTTGCTCAAGAAAACCGGCTTGAGCTATACGAGATCCACTTTTGTGATCAGCGCATGCTTTGCCGCTTTATCGGTTCTGGCTTTGGGATTGCTTATTTTGAAGACCCCCGTGCCGATAGGCATGCTGCCAGTCGTCGCCGCAGTTACAGGGTATACGGATCTTGCGCGCCTGTCCACGCCGGATGCCATGGCGTGTTTTTTCTCGCTTCTGGGAATATACAGCTTGATGGCAAAGGGGAGAATGGTGTTCCCGGTGGCGGCGATCCTGCCCTTGATCAGGACCGATCTTATTTTGCTGTCCGGGTTTCTGATGGGCTATTACATCCTCGGGGGGAAGAGACTTTTGGCATCGCTGTTTCTGCTGGCCGCCGTCGTTTTTTATATCCTTGTCACAAAGCAGAACGATGGCTACGGATACCCGACGCTTTTTAACTTCGCTTTCATGGGTCCACCTGCTCCCTATCCTGCCGATATCGTGATTTCCACCCAGCTGGGAGATTACTTGGCGCCTTACTGGATATTATTCAACAATCTGATCTTTCATTCTCATTCGGTCATATACGTCGTGGCGCTTTACCTGTTTTGGCTGAAGAGAGGGCAAATGGAGAATCAGGCAGAATTTCATGGTCTGTTTGCGATACCTTTTATATTTACTACAGCACATTTGCTCCTGTTCCCTTCGGATCATTATCGTTTTTTTACCTTTTCGGCATCCTTGATCCTTCTCTGGATTCTGAGTTCGTTGGCACGATCCCGGCAAATAAATAGTCCCCATGGAGGTAAAGCGTTTTATTAATCTGGTCCAAAAATACCAACGACCAGTTTAGCTATAAGTTACTGATTTCCATAAGGTTGATACAAGGATATTAAAGGGCCTCCTTAATAAATCAGGTGAGCGAAACAAGTGTTAAGGAAGCGCTGAACAAATCCTCGCTGAGCGCGTTGCTGGTAAAATCGGGATGATCATAAGATGCGCGACGCAGGTCGAGTTTGGACTACGATGCCAGGGAGCGCAAACGCCATGGCTCCCCGGAGCGTGGCCCGAGGGGCCCCGCAGAGCGGGGATCGGGTAGCGGAAGGGATGCTTCGACCGCACCACAGTTTTGTTGGGGCGCAGGCATCCCGCTACGGGGTCGCATCTTCCTTTCGGAAGACACTGCTCCGCCCTGCGCGGTCGCACCATTCGCGTCGTCGCCTTTCGCGCATCCCGTCCCGCAAACCCACCGCCGCGCCAGCGGAGATTTATTCAGCGCTTCCTTAACAGGCTCTGAATGACGAGCTTTGATACCCTGGCTCTCGACTCCTGGAATGGGGTGCTATATTGATGAAGAGAGGTCTCGATTTCAGCCGCGGCTAGGCCGCTTACCTCCAATAAGGACCGCAAGCCACGATGAATGAAATTTTCGACAATGCACATTCGCTGGAGTCTGCTCAAGTGGATGAAGCGCCACCCGGTACGGCGGATTTTCCATTGCCGCCAAGCCTGGAGCCGCGCCGCGGGCAGATGTTCCCCAAGCTCGATCCCGCGGAAGTTGATCGGCTACGGCGTTTTGGCACAACGCGTACCTGGCAGCCGGGTGAATTGTTATTCGAGCCCGGCAGGCGCGGGATCGGCACATTTGTTTTGCTGCGCGGACACATCATGGTTACGCGCAAAAATAGCCTCGGCGTCGAGATTCCGATAATTCGAGGCGAGCCGGGCGACTTCTCGGGTGAGGTCGGCCAGCTTTCGGGACGGCCCGTGCTCGCCTATGGACGCGCCCTCGAAGTCGTCGAAGCACTGGTGATAGACCCGCCCTCCTTGCGTGCAGCGGTCGTAGCCGAGGCCGAGCTCGGGGAACGCATCATGAGAGCCCTGATCCTGCGACGCATGGGATTGATCGAAACTGGCGGTGGCGGCCCGGCGCTGGTCGGCCCCCCTGGTGGAGCAGACATGGTGCGGCTACAGGGATTTCTTTCGAGGAATGGCCACCCCCATGTGGTACTGGATCCCGCGCTCGATAGCGTTGCGGAAGATGTGATGAAACTTCACCAGCCTCGCCCAGACGAATTGCCGCTGGTTGTCTGCCCGGATGGAACCGTTCTTAAATGTCCAGGCGAAAGGGAGCTCGCGCATCATCTGGGCTTGTACATCGAATTGAGTCCAGACCGCGTCTACGATGTTGCGATCGTTGGCGCCGGCCCTGCGGGCCTTGCTGCTGCGGTATATGCCGCATCGGAAGGTCTTTCCGTCCTGGTGCTCGACACCCATGCATTCGGCGGGCAGGCGGGCGCGAGTGCGAGAATCGAAAATTACCTGGGTTTTCCGACCGGTATCTCCGGGCAGGCGCTTGCCGCACGCGCATATATCCAGGCGCAGAAATTCGGCGCCGAAATGGTGGTGCCCGTCGCAGCGACATCACTCGACTGCTCCAGCTTTCCTCACAAGCTCCAGTTGGATTGCGGCATGCGGGTATCGGCAAAAACGGTAGTTATCGCGACGGGCGCGAAATACCGGCGCCCCGCCATACCCGAACTGGAGAAATACGAAGGCCGGGGGGTCTATTACTGGGCATCGCCAATCGAGGCCGCGCTATGCCGGAAGGAAGAAGTCGTATTGGTCGGCGGTGGAAATTCGGCCGGGCAGGCAATCGTATACCTGGCGAGTCATGCATCGCATGTGCATCACTTGATTCGCGGTCCCGATCTGGTAAAAAGCATGTCGAAATATCTCATCGACCGTATCGGGTCGCTGCCGAATGTGACGCTGTATACAGAATCAGAAATCGTGGCAATCGAAGGCGGCGAAGAGGGAGTGAGCGCGGTTCATTGGCGCCATCGCAGAGACGGCAGCAAGCATACTAAATCTGTCCGCCGTATTTTTCTGTTCGTGGGTGCTGATCCGAATACCGGATGGTTGGGAAATTGCGGGGTAAAAGTCAATGACAAGGGGTTTGTCTGTACGGGTATCGATCTATCTTCGATCGGCTACCAGCCAGCGCATTCGAAAAACGACTATCGTCCCTTGCTGCTCGAGACTTCGGTACCGGGAGTGTTCGCGATCGGCGATGTGCGTGCCAGTTCAACCAAGCGTGTTGCTGCTGCTGTGGGCGAAGGCGCCGCTGTGGTCGCGCAGGTGCATGCGCGGCTTGCCGAGTATCAGAGCATTCCTGCCTGAACCTCATCCGTGGCAGCTCTGGCGGGGGAGATAACGATCCTTTCCGGGCTCAACGTGGAGGTGGCGGTGGCGGAATTCCCGGAGGAGGGGGTGGCGGCGGTGGCAGCGAACGCTGCTGACCTTGCGGATAGGGCGGATAGCGGTTGTAGCCATTGGCATCATTGGCATAAGGGCTGTAGCTGTTGGCATAAGCGCCACCGGGAGTTTGTGCAGGAACCTGCCCATACACGGGAACGCGATGACCTTTGCCATACATGCACTGGATATAGCTGGCATCATAGCGCTGCTGGCTGATATTTCCGGAAGCCGAGGCAGTATTGATGCCGGCGAGGCTGCCGGCGATCAGGCCGGTTCCTGCACCAATGGCTGCGCCATGTCCGCCGCCTAACAGCGCACCCGCCGCCGCGCCGAGCCCCGCTCCCACGGCGGCAGTTCCGGCTCCGCTGGTTATGGCCGCATTGTTTGGCGTAACCGCGCCGGAAGTGTCATAGGCGAATTGACGGCAGTAATAATCATCGTAGCGAAACTGTTCGAAGCTCCTGCCGGTCCCTGGCAACGCCATCATGCTCGGGCCGGTCGGGATGCTCGCACAACCGGCAATGAAGCACATTGCAACCAGAGCCGATAACCGGGTTACTTTTCCCATGGCAAAGGCCTATTGAGCGGGCTGGGGAGCAACCTGTATCCAGCCTTCGGGACAGCTTTTCACGTAGGGATAGTAACCTTCCGGGTTGCGGCAGTAATGCCAGTAGTTGGATGCCTGGGCTTGCGGCTGGGCCTGCGCCACTTCCTGCTGGATATAAACCGGGGGCGCCGCGGGAACCGCGACTACCGCTGGATAAGGTGCTACGGGATAGCCGTACCCTCCGTATCCATATCCCCCATACCCATATCCTCCATATCCTCCGTATCCATAGACAGGGGGACGATAATAGGCGGCACGGCTCCCATAGTAACCCAGGCCTAAGCCGCCCAGCAAACCCAGTCCCAGGCCTGCTCCCCACCCGCCATATCCGCCATGATGATGACCATGGTGATGATGTCCTCCATGATGGCCCCCATGATGTCCTCCGTGGTGGCCACCGCCATGTCCACCATGTCCACCTCTTGCCCATGCCGAGGCAGGAACCGCGATCGCGAACAGGATCAGCGTTGCGCAAATAAGTCTGGTAAGTCTGGTTTTAATCATTCGAACCCTCATTAAAAAGGCCGGGCCACGGCTGATAAGATGCCGATGCAGCCGCGCGAGACATTAACAGGCCCAACACCAACGATCAGCCAGACGCCTTAACGCCAGCCTCCCTGTTGAATATAAACCGGCGCGGGGGGCACGGCAACAGCCGGCGGGTATGCGTATACCGGCGCCGGCGCATAGACAACTGGCGGATAGCTATAGGCAGGCGGATAAGCAGGCGCCCGGTTGGCGTAAACGCCGAGGCCATAGCCCAGCAAGCCCATTCCCAATGCTAGGCCGTAACCGCCATAACCGCCGTGACGGTGATGCCCATGATGGTGGCCATGGTGACCGTGCCCTCTTCCAGCCCATGCCTGGGTTGCAGGGATCGACCCAAGCAGCATGAGCGCTACGCACATCAGTTTGATTGTTCTCATTTTGTCTCCATTCCAGAGTATGGTTGCGGTTTCCCGCGGAAACGGCCGGGGACCACTCGATGCTATTCACCGCGGCCATGCTGATATAACGCATCAATAGAATTTCGGTTGTCTTGAGTTGACAAAAAATTCACAAAAAATTAATAATTTTATTGTGCGGGTCTCATGGGTGCGAGGATATTGCATAAACAGAAATCTGCATGGCGGGCCGCGCAGAATCACCGGCGATGGCAGACAATAGGTAAACGGATGAAACCGATGCGCGTTATGTGCGGTGAGCAAGGCGGGAAGATTTGGCCTGGACCTGCGTGAAGGTGTACCTAAGTCCAATACCAAAACGTGAATCCGGGTTGTATCCTTCTCATCCAGCTCTTTGCCTGCATCGTGCAAGAGTGGAAGGCGAATGCAGGCACGCGTCCACAGGTAAAATATTTTGACAACTGAAAAAGGAAAAAAGTCATGTATAAAAGCTTGGCGGTATTGTTGGCAGGTATTATTCTTGGATATGGCAGCACGGTGCTTGCACAAGGCGGAAAGGGCGACCATGCCGGTCACACCAATCATTCCGGAGGCTCGGCTTCTGAACACATGAGCCAGCAGGGGAGTCAGAATACCAATGCGCAGTGGTCTTCGGACTCGGTAAAAGGACAACAGCGTTCCGGCGAAAGGAATCAGGACAACAACGGCCATCAATCACATGGCAAGGGCGGAGATCACGGCAAAGGGCATGGAAAGGGCCACGGAAAGGGACAGGGCAAGCACGGTTCCGACTAACGGCTGCGGATCGGAAATTGCCGTTCAGTGCTTTTCCAAGAGAAACAAGCAACAGAAACAGATAAAGAAAGAGATGAAAAATGTCTAACGATGCGGTTAATTACTGGAAGTTTGCCACGATTGGAATATTGCTGGTAGGCGCTACTGCCGCGGCTACGCTATTGATAGTGGGGCGCGACTCCAAAAACGGACAAACCGATTCTCCCCCGCCACAGGCGAGCGCACAATCCGTAACCACGGCTCCCACCGAGAATCCGCCCATTTCCTCGACAGGCCCAGCAGACTCCACAGGCTCTGCAGGCCCGACAAGCGCTGTGCCGGAAGAAAGGCATGCCGTCCAGCGCAGTGCACCCCGGCCGAGCAGACAGCATGCCGCCGCTGCGCCGCCACCCCCGCCGCCATATCCGCCGCAAGGTGCCGTCTATCCTGCTGGTCCGGCATATCCGCCGCAAGCTGCCGCCAACCCGGCATACCCGCCGCAGTCGGTGATGGAGGCGTGTAACAGATATGCGAATGAAAAGGTAAACAGCAAAACTGAAGAAGTTCTCAAAAACGCAGCACTTGGAGCTGCCATCGGCGCAGCAGTCGGTGCGGCGGGCGGTGCGATTGCGGGCGGAGGCAGTGGGGCTGGTAAAGGGGCAGCCATAGGCGGCGTCACCGGTGTGGCGGGAGGCACGCTCTATGGACTCAACGAGAATAAATCGCACGATGCGCAATATCAGGCTGCTTATGCTTCCTGCATGCGCTCCAAAGGCTATTAGGCTTTATTGGAGAAGTTGAAACAGGAACTGCGCAAGCTGCGCGAAACCTTCTATGAGGAATTATCCCGACCCGGCGACGAGGCTTTCCAGAATCCAAAGGATCTGAAGAGCATTCGCCAGGCTCCTTTCGAAGCGATCGCGAACTTACCACGCAGGTGAACGTCGAGTATCGCCAAAATCCTTGCGGATCATGTTCCAAGCTAAAAAGGAGCGGTCAACTGCCGGATTCAGACTTATTCCATCACTGCCGGCAACTGCGCAGCCAGCGTGTTCTTTTCCTTGGTTCCCATGCCTAACAGGGCATAGCCCAGCAGTTCGCCTTTTTCGCCCTGGAACAAGGCTTTCACTCCGTGCTCGTCTTCCTCGACCGACCAATCACCAGGCTTGCCGGAGTCAGGCGGAGATACGATCGCCGGACAGGCGGGAGTTTTGATCAGGACGGGCATCGCAGGATACCGCACCGGCGTCGGGGCTTGGGCAAGCGTTGCGGCGAGGCCGCGAGCAGCGTGCATGATCGGCATGACGAAGGGTAGCACCCTGCCTTCCACTTCGGCGCAGTCGCCCAGGGCATAAATATCGGCGCAACTGACTTGCAGCGAGCGAGTTACGGTGATGCCGCGATTCACCGCGATCCCGGCTGCCTCCGCCAGCGCGGTGCGTGGCCGCAGCCCGACAGCGGAAAGCAGGAGATCCGTCTGGATGACCTCGCCGCTTGCCAGCGTCAGGCGCAAGCTTTCGTGTATCCGTTCCACATGCCGGGCTGCTGTTCCCAGATGAAAAGTGACACCGGCAGCCTCGAGCTTGCGCTGCAAAAAAGCCCCGCCTGAAGGGGGGAGAAGCCGGCCTAGCGGCTGCGTGCTGATATCGATGACCCGGACCTGATAGCCAGCCGCCGCGAGATCGTTGGCGAATTCGCAACCGATCAGACCCGCGCCCAGGATAGTCACTGTCTTTTTTCCTTCAAGGGCATCACGCAGGCGCTGATAGTCGTCCAGGTCATTTACGGATAAAACCTCTTCCCGCGCCCCGCCCTCGAGTTGCAGCCGGATCGGGTCGGCGCCGAGGGCCAGGACGAGTTGACGGTAGGGGATCTCCTCGCCGCTTTCCAGCGTGAGCGTCTTGCTGGCGGGGTCTATGGTTTTTACCCGGGTATAGGGACGAATTATCAGCTTCAACTGCTCGGCCATCTTTTCGGCACTAGCATTGAGTATGGCGGACGGGGTCTTGCCGGAAGCCAGCGCGTTGGATAGCATCGGCTTGGAATAAAACCCGCCGTGATCCGCCGAAATCATTATCACAGGCGTGTTCTGGTCAAGTTTTCGAAATTCACGCGCCACGGTATAGCCCGCCAGCCCGCTACCAATAATCACTACCGGTTTTTCACTCATGCCTGCGCTTTCCCTGTTTCAGCTCGATAAATTTTCATTCGTTCCCAATTGATGCAACCTGCCGCCGGAATGCTTTCCCCGAGGTTTATAATGTTGCCTTCGCCAGCAATCAATGCTGCCGAGTGGCGCGCCTTTGTTTCGGCAGGGTCATCGCTACAGTAATCGGTAATATCGATTCGACTTCTATTTTGTTGCGAAAATGTCGAATGGTAAATTATTCCAACAGGTTTTGATATTCCGGAATTCCTATGAAAAATGCGGTATCGATATTTGTCCATGCAGCATGCAAAAAGTTGCCGAAAGCCGCCATTCAAGGCGCGAGCAGGCAATTGCATTTCTATAGAGCAATGGAATCCGTAGCCGCGTAGCCATGGCAAATATCGGCTTCATCGGGCTCGGCATCATGGGCAGGCCCATGGCCCGGAACCTTATCCAGGGCGGACATAAGCTGTTTCTGCATACGCGCAGCGGAGTGCCGGAAGAATTGCTTGAGCAGGGAGGCATCGCCTGCCCTTCTCCAGGCAATGTCGCTCAAAACGCCGAAATCACCATAACCATGCTGCCCGATACGTCTGACGTGGAGCAGGTTCTTTTCGGCCAGAATGGGGTGGCGCAGGGGCTCACCGGCGGGAAAGCCGTGATGGACATGAGTTCGATTTCTCCCACGGAGACCCGGGTATTCGCGTCGCGGATCAGCCATCTCGGTTGCGATTATGTCGATGCACCGGTGTCTGGCGGCGATATCGGCGCGCGCAATGCAACCCTTACCATCATGGTGGGTGCTACCGAAACCGTCTTCCAGAGAGTGAGGCCTATACTGGAGCTATTGGGTAAAAGCGTGACGCTGATCGGAGCCAACGGCGCTGGCCAGGTTTGCAAGATTGCCAACCAGATCACGGTTGCCCTTACTATCGAAGCCGTGGGCGAGGCGTTGCTGTTCGCATCCCGGTCGGGAGTGGATCCCGCAAAAGTGCGCAGCGCCCTGATGGGCGGGTTCGCCTCATCGCGCGTTCTGGAGGTGCACGGGGAGCGCATGATTCAGCGTCTGTTCGACCCCGGTTTTCGTATTGAGCTGCATCAAAAGGATCTCGGTCTTGCCCTTTCCGGTTCTCGCGCACTGGGCGTGTATTTGCCGAATACGGCGTCTACACAGGAATTATTCAATGCCTGCATTGCGGATGGTGGAGCCAATTGGGATAGTTCCGCGCTGGTGCGGGTCCTGGAAAAACTGGCGAATCACGAAATCGGTCAGGGCCGTAAGGACAAGCAATGAGTTCAACTGCCCTCGTTGCCAGCCTGCGTGCTTTCCTGCCTGCGGAGGCGGTGCTTTACGAAGCGGAAGATTTGAGACCCTACGAATGCGATGGCCTGTCCGCATACCGCCAGACGCCGCTGATCGTTGCGTTGCCGGGAACCGAAGAAGAAGTGCTCCGGATTCTCAAGGTATGCCACGCGGCAAAAACGCCCGTGGTAGCCCGGGGCGCAGGAACGGGCTTGTCCGGCGGCGCGCTGCCCCATGCGCACGGGGTCCTGCTATCCCTGGCCAGGCTGAAAAGCATACTTGAAATCGATCCGGCGGCCCGAACCGCCCGGGTGCAGCCCGGTGTGCGCAATCTGGCCATCAGCGAGGCCGCAATGCCCTATGGCTTGTACTATGCGCCCGATCCATCCTCGCAAATTGCCTGTTCCATCGGGGGCAATGTTGCCGAAAACTCGGGTGGCGTGCATTGCCTGAAGTATGGGCTTACCGTGCACAATATTCTCAAGCTGAGGGTGATCACCATTGAGGGCGAGATTCTCCAGATCGGCAGCGATGGGCTGGATGCCCCCGGCTATGACCTCCTGGCGTTGATGACAGGGAGCGAAGGCATGCTGGGCATCGTGACCGAGGTAACCGTCAAGCTCATCCCCAGGCCGGAAAAAGCGGAGGTAGTCATGGCCGCATTCGACGACATACGCAAGGCGGGGGATGCGGTGGCGAACGTCATCGCTGCGGGTATTATTCCCGCCGGGATGGAGATGATGGACCGAATCACTACGCATGCCGTGGAGGAGTTTGTCCACGCGGGATACAACCTGGAAGCGGCAGCGATTCTGCTATGCGAATCCGACGGGACGGCGGAGGAAGTGTCGGAGGAAATCCGCCGTATCGACGAGATCATGGAAAGCAGCGGGGCCATGGAGATCAGGGCTTCTTCCAGCGAGGTGGAACGGCTGAGATTCTGGGCCGGCCGCAAGGCTGCATTTCCGGCGGCTGGCCGGGTTTCCCCCGACTACTACTGCATGGATGGCACCATACCCCGCAGCAAGCTATCACAGGTATTGAGCGGGATCGAAGCCCTTTCCCAAAAATACGGCTTGCGTTGCATGAATGTCTTTCACGCCGGCGATGGAAATTTGCATCCGCTGATACTGTATGATGCGAGCAAGCCTGGCGAGCTCGAACTGACTGAGGAATTCGGGGAGAAAATACTTCACATGTGCGTGCAGGCCGGGGGGACCATTACCGGCGAGCACGGAGTTGGCGTGGAAAAAATCAATCAGATGTGCGCCCAGTTCAGGCCGGGCGAACTGGAAATGTTCCATGGAGTAAAAGCGGCATTCGATCCGGAAGGGCTGCTGAATCCCGGAAAAGCCGTTCCCACCCTGCGCCGCTGCGCGGAACACGGCGCCATGCATGTGCGCCGGGGCGAAGAAAAATTTCCCGAATTGCCAAGGTTCTGACATCGCCATGCTTCCCATCCTGCAGCCCCGTTAATTCATGCAGCCTGTCATCGACGAGTTTACTCATGCTATTCGCCTGTCTGCGGAAAACAGGGCTCCCTTGCTCATACGTGGCGGAGGAAGCAAGGATTTTTACGGCAACCTCGGCGGCGCAACAGGCAGAACAGGGGAAAGCATCCTGGAAACCGGCGTTTATAGCGGCACCGTGGATTATGAGCCTACGGAGCTGGTCGTCACGGTTCGCGCGGGCACCCGTCTTGCCGATCTCGAAAGGGAATTGAACGGCTGCCATCAAATGCTGTCTTTCGAGCCCCCGCACTTCAGTTCCAATACGACCATAGGCGGCTGTGTGGCCGCCGGGCTGTCCGGCCCGCGCCGGGCATCCGCCGGAGCCGTTCGGGATTTTGTATTAGGCGTGCGCATGCTGGATGGCAAAGGCGAGGATCTGAGTTTTGGCGGGCAGGTAATGAAAAACGTGGCAGGATATGATATCTCGCGGTTGCTGGCGGGCTCGATGGGAACACTGGGCCTGCTGCTCGAAATTTCCCTCAAGGTAATGCCTATGCCTGCGCGGGAGCTTACGCTGCGCATGGAGATGGATGAGGCGGAGGCAATCGAAAAAATGAATTCCTGGGCTGCAAAACCCCTGCCCGTTTCAGCGACCTGTTTTCATGGCGGGGAGCTCACTTTCAGGCTTTCTGGTGCCGAGCCGGCGGTGCGCGCGGCGCGCGAGAGACTGGGCGGAGAAGAAGTTATGGATGGGACTGCGTTCTGGGAATCGGTGCGCGAGCAGACACATCCATTTTTCCAGTCCGGCATGCCTCTCTGGCGCCTGTCGGTCAAACCGACCACCTGGCCGCTATTCCTGCCGGGAAAGCAGTTCATGGAATGGGGAGGAGCGCTGCGCTGGTTCGCCAGCGAAGCAGATGCTCCTGCTATCCGCGTTGCGGCGGAGAAGGCGGGCGGCCATGCCACGCTTTTTCGCAGAAACGGGCCCAGTCACCAGGCTGACGCGTTTCATCCTTTGCCACCGGCAATGCTGAAGATTCACAGGCGTCTCAAGGAGCAGTTCGACCCGTACCATATATTCAATCCGGGCCGGATGTACGCGGAAATATGAGCATAATCAATGCAAACCCATCTCGCTGATTTTATCAAGGACACGCCGGAAGGCCAGGAAGCGGAAGCGATAGTGCGCACCTGCGTTCATTGCGGTTTCTGCCTTGCGACCTGCCCGACGTATCAATTGCTGGGTGACGAGCTGGATAGCCCGCGCGGACGCATTTACCTGATGAAGCAGATGCTGGAAGGCGCGCCGGTCACGCGGAAAACGCAATTGCACCTCGACCGCTGCCTGACTTGCCGCGCCTGCGAGACTGTTTGCCCATCGGGAGTAAAATACGGCCGTCTGGTCGATATCGGCCGCGGACTCGTTGAAAAGAAGGTCGGGCGCGGAGCGGCCGCCAGTAGCATGCGGTATGCATTACGCCGGATTCTGCCCAACCCGGGCCTGTTTGCCGCCCTGCTGAAGGCAGGAAAGGCCATGCGCCCGCTGTTGCCGGCCAGCTTGCAGGATGAAATTCCGCGGCCCGCGCAGAAATCCATGCCTGGCAGACGGCAGCTCACTATGCCCGCGCTTCGCCATGGGCGCAGGATGCTGGTGCTGGAGGGGTGCGTGCAGCCCACGCTCGTGCCCAATATCAATGCCGCCACGAGACGGGTTCTGGACAAGCTGGGAATATCGCTCATCAGTGCCCCGGATGCGGGTTGTTGCGGTGCGCTATCCTATCACTTGAATGCTCAGCAGGAGGGGCTGGACTATATGCGTCGCAATGTGGACGCATGGTGGCCCTACGTAAGGGATATGAAAGATACAAGAGATATAAAAGGTGCCCGGAATGAGCAAGACCGAGCAAGATCAGAATTGGCGGAAGAAGGAGCGGGCGAAGATAGCGCAGGAAGCGCGGGGGTGGAAGCCATCGTGATGACCGCGAGCGGGTGTGGGGTGACGGTGAAGGAATATGGCCATTTGCTGCGTCACGATCCGGCCTATGCAAGCAAGGCTGCGCGAATTTCGGAATTGACCAAAGACATCAGTGAAATCGTGGAGGCGGAAAGCCCATCCCTGCTGCGGCTTCTGGGCACATCCACGCCGAATGAGAAGAAGCCGAAGCTTGCCTTTCATTCTCCCTGCACTCTCCAGCATGGGATGAAGATCCGTGGAGTGGTGGAAAAAATCCTTCTGGCAGCAGGTTTTCGATTGACCGTGGTACCCGATTCCCATCTTTGTTGCGGATCAGCAGGGACCTATTCCATTCTCCAGCCTGAGCTATCCAGGCAACTGTTGGAAAACAAGGTCTGGGCGCTGGAATCCGGAGCTCCGGATCGTATCGCTACCGCCAATATCGGCTGCCTCATGCATGTGCAAAGCGGCACGTCCCTGCAGGTCGATCACTGGATCGAAATTCTGGACGAGGCGCTGACCGGCCTCGTACCCGCCCGAGCGGTTCCACGCTAGTGTGATGAATCGTAAATTCACTGCATAAGAAATACTGTCATTCCGGGCGCTGCGCTAGCGGTGAGCCGGAATCCAGAGTTTTTTCAATCTACTGAATTCCAGCCTTCGCGGAAATGGCCCGAGTATTTATTCAATGTATTTCCGGTTCTTGATACTGGTTGCTGCTTCCGGGTTTCGCTTTATGGTCAGGTGATTCCCGGCGCATGTTCATCTTCTGAGACCGAAGGCTCGGGAGGTGTCGCTTTTTAACCCTGGTTTAACCTGGGGGAATGTCTGAACTGGCCTGGCTCGTCGAGCCTATCCGATTTTCCCGTCAACGTGCTCGGCGAGGATTTGTCCAGAGATTCCCTATATAATCAACATCATCCTTTTCGAATATGAAGCATCGCATGAGTTTTGCCAACAAACCAATGGCAAAAAAACCGAATTCCAGTCCGTTGCCGCCGAAGCTTGCCAGGCTTATCAGGGAATCCGTGGGGCTTGCCCTGCTCGGGGTGGCGCTTTACCTGGTCCTGGTATTTCATGGTTATGAGCGCGCCGATCCCGGCTGGTCGCACAGCGGCAGCGAACGGGTGCATAACCCGGGGGGCACAGCCGGTGCATGGCTGGCTGACTTGCTGTTCTATTTGTTTGGCGTTTCGGCCTGGTGGAGCGTGTTGTTCGTTCTTTATCTCGTATCGCTGGCCTATCATCGCATCGACATCGAATTCGCGGAAATCCTGGATCGCCGCCCCTTGATCGTTTCGATTATCGGCTTTCTGGTTTTGCTGGTCTCCAGCGCCGGATTGGAAGCGTTGCGGTTTTATACGCTTGAAATGACGCTGCCGCAGAGTCCCGGCGGCATGCTGGGCCAGTTGATCAGCAACAGGCTGTCGCAAACGCTGGGCTTCACGGGCGCGACGTTGGGCTTGCTGATCACGATTGCGATCGGTTTCAGCCTTTTTACGGGCTTGTCATGGCTGAGGCTTACTGAAAAGCTCGGCATGCTGATAGAGAACGGCTGGCGGTTTATCGGCCGTAGCTGGAATAACTGGCTGGACCGGCGCGCGGGAGCGGTCTCCGCGACGAAGAGAGATGAGGTGGTCGAAGTAGGAAAAAAGCGATTTCTCGAACAACCGCCTTTGCATATCGAGCAACCTGCCAGCACCATTGCCAAATCCACCCGGGTCATCAAGGAAAAGCAGGTGCCGCTGTTCTTCGATTTGCCGGATTCCCCGTTGCCGCCATTGCATCTGCTGGACGAGCCGACGAAGAAGGACGTGGAAATATTGTCGGCGGATACGCTTGAATTCACCTCTCGCCTGATCGAGCGGAAGCTGATCGATTTTGGAGTGGAAGTGAAAGTCGTAGCGGCTTATCCCGGCCCGGTCATTACCCGTTATGAAATCGAGCCGGCGGTGGGCGTCAAAGGCAATCAGATACTCAATCTGGTAAAAGATCTGGCGCGATCGCTCTCGGTAGTGAGCATACGGGTTGTCGAGACCATTCCCGGCAAGACCAGCATGGGCCTGGAGATTCCCAACCCCCGGCGGCAGGTCGTGCGCCTGTCGGAGATCCTGAGCTCCCAGGCTTATGCCGAGACGGCTTCGCCCTTGACTATCGCGTTGGGCAAGGATATCGGTGGGCATCCGGTAGTGGCGGATCTGGCAAGGATGCCTCATGCGCTGGTCGCCGGCACCACAGGCTCGGGAAAATCGGTGGCAATCAACGCCATGATTCTCAGCCTGATTTACAAGGCCCCGCCGGAACAGGTGCGGCTCATCCTCGTGGATCCGAAAATGCTGGAATTGTCGGTATATGAGGGCATTCCACATCTGCTCGCTCCCGTGGTCACGGACATGCGCCAGGCAGCTGGCGCATTGCGCTGGTGTGTCGCGGAAATGGAACGGCGCTACAAGCTGATGTCGTCCCTGGGAGTGCGAAATCTCGGGGGTTACAACCAAAAAATCCGGGATGCGATCAAGAGCGACAAGCCGTTGCTTAATCCGTTCAGCCTCACTCCCGAAGCACCGGAGCCGCTGGAGGAAATGCCGCTTATCGTGGTGGTGATAGACGAGCTGGCGGATTTGATGATGGTAGTCGGGAAAAAGGTCGAGGAATTGATTGCGCGGCTGGCCCAGAAGGCGCGCGCCGCCGGAGTTCATTTACTCCTCGCCACGCAGAGGCCTTCTGTGGATGTGATTACCGGGCTTATCAAGGCCAACATCCCGACGCGCGTCGCGTTCCAGGTATCGAGCAAGGTGGATTCCCGCACCATCCTCGACCAGATGGGAGCGGAGGCCCTGCTGGGGCAGGGCGATATGCTTTATCTGCCGCCTGGCAGCGGCTATCCGCAACGGGTGCATGGAGCATTTGTCGCCGACCAGGAAGTACATCGGGTGGTGGATTATCTGAAGGAGCGGGGTGAGCCGCGCTATGTCGAAGGCGTGCTTGATTCAATAGAGGAAGAAAATGGCACGGGTGACGGTAGCAGTTTTATCGGTCAGGAAGGCGGGGAGGCCGATCCGCTTTACGATGAGGCGGTCGGGGTGGTGCTCCGGTCTCGCCGTGCTTCCATTTCCCTGGTGCAGCGCCATTTGCGTATCGGGTACAACCGCGCGGCGCGGTTGATCGAAGATATGGAGCGCGCCGGACTTGTTTCCGCAATGCAGAGCAACGGTAACAGGGAAGTGCTGGTTCCAGTGGAAAATAAGTAACCTGGCTTGGTCAGTATTGGGATATTGGGAACAAGGCCCTCGTCTCGCCCGCAGCCCTGTTCTTTGAATCGTGATGGATCTGGCAGCGCAGATAACGGAATATAAGGATAGGAGCAAATAAAACGCCCCGTTTCCGCAAAGGAAACGGGGCGTTCCAACAGGTACTAGCCAGGATGGCTGGTAATTACGGCACTATCCTGTTGTTGAGGATGACTTTGCTCTGGTTGTTCCAGACGACGTCGGTCAGGTTGGAGTAGCGGGTGATGATCTGGGCAGCAA
>MKVR01000019.1:72693-127960 GCA_001899235.1 Nitrosospira sp. 56-18 | reverse complement strand
CGCCCTGCGCGGTCGCACCATTCGCGTCGTCGCCTTTCGCGCATCCCATCCCGCAAAGCCACCGCCGCGCCAGCGAAGATTTATTCAGTGCTTCCTTAGAATACAAAATTCTCCGGTTTTCATCTCCGGCGGGGAAAGAGCCTGGCTGGGGATGTGAACTGGGATTTTTCAGCTGATGTTTGCGTTCTATGGGTTGTTCAATACCCGAAGCAAGGTAACTTTTCGTGGCTAAGGTGGTAACTGAGGCAGATGGGGCAGGCTTGAAAACATGTTATGCAATCGGCAATCCGCCAGGCCGCATACCGGCCGGCGGCTGCGGATACTGGATACGTCATGGAATACCGGGGGCATTTTCCGCCTTGCAGTATGAAGGAATCCAGCTGCGTTCCACCATATAATCGGGCAGCTTATTAAAGTCGAAGGCGGTGCCGTCCTCGATCATCTGGCCGACATCGAACAGATGCTTGATTTCGGGAATGTCGTTGAAGAACAGCGTATAAAAAGGCTTGACCAGTGCTTTTGAAATCTGCATGCCGATTGGGCCGATGAAATTCCTTCTCTGCCCCACATGCGCGATCTCGTCAATGGTGATTTCATCCAGCAGTTCTTTCAGGCGCTCACGCACTTCCGGTTCGGTGGCCAGTATTTCATCAAGCAGCCGGTGGAGATGGCAATAGTACGTCACTCCCATCAATTCAGTGACAAAAGCAGGCGAATCCGTCAGGAATCCGGGAAGCTTGGGAAACTGTTCGTATATCTTTTCCCTGACCGGCCCCAAAGGCACCCATTGCACCTTGTCCAGGCCGCAGGTGCGCAGCATTTCGTCGAACAGGCGCACGTGGCAGAATTCTTCGGCCAGATGTACCCGGCTGATCTTGTCTTCCACAGTGAACGAATTTGCCATGTCGGGCACCGAATCCCAGGCGCCTTTTATTCCTACCCATTCATGCCGGGCGAATTTGTACATGCCAGTCAGCATGAGTGTCATGTTGTCCAGCGATTTCGGGTCGTCTTTCAGCTCGATATAATTGCGATAAAAGGCCTCGGGGGCGGCAAGGGGCTGCCGCAGTTTGACCGGATTATCCTGAAAGTGCTTGAGCCGGGCACGTTTCTTCGCCAGGTCTTTGTCGTCTTCAAATAGCTCACCGCCGTGCTGCTGGGTAAACAGCCAATAGCTCTCGAAGTTCTCCTGCCTTTGCTGCTCTGAGGCCGGAGAAAATATGGAAAGATACTTTGCTGCTGTCATCAATCTTGCTCCTTATGGGCGGTGGCGGGGCTGCATGAAACCCATAACGTTTCATGCAGCGAAATGGATACATCTGCGGAAAATAATCCTGAATCCGGCAGTTGGACAGGATGGAGTATAAGGCTTTTGGAGTGCAGGACAAGGCGCATCGCGCGGAATGTCCATTCTCCAGGTTGACTCCCACCATACTGCCGTGGCGCAGGCAAGTGCCACGGACCATTACAGATTTGTAATGACTGCGCCATCGTCGCGTCAGAGTCGCCTGTCTATAGTTTCTGCCAGGGATGCGTTACCTATCAAAAAAATATACTGCATTATTATCCGCTGGCGATAAACTTCGAACCTTCATTTTTTATCGTTGCGACTGCTCCCTTGGTCCAGATTGCCGTTCACTCGAAATGCGGATGACATATCTTTTGATGGATATGGCTTCGGCCCGGTTGTCTGATCCCGATTCAAGGCGTAATGCGTCCAATCCTCGCCCGGTAGGAAGGACGCTGGCCTGCGCCGATAACGCAGCGCCGTCGGGAGACCTGACAGGGTCCCGCCATGCAGGGTAGCGAGGCATGCAAAAGACTGCATTTCGTTTCCTGGCCATAAAAAATAATACCTGCATTGCCGATAGCTGCCCGATCGGTCCCCTTGCCATTGCAGGCGTTGCGTTAATCAGCTATGCCCTCGAAACGAGGGAGCGTCGATCATGAAGACTCATCACCGGGTTACAGCCTTATTGCTGCTCTATGCCATGCTGCTGTCAGGTTGCGCCACGATGTCGCCCGGTGACAGAGGGAGCCAGACGACCCCGAATGTCGATCCGATCGACCCCTACGAGAATATCAATCGCAAATTTTACAATTTTACCGATACGCTTGACCGTCATATTCTTAAGCCGGTTGCCAACGTTTATATAGAGTATGTGCCCAGCCCTCTGCGTCGCTCGATCGGCAATTTCTACGATAACATGGGCTATCCAAACGTGGTCCTGAACGTATTTCTGCAAGGAAAGGTGCGCCAGGGGTTCGAGGACACCTTGCGCTTTGCCGTCAATTCGACGATCGGCCTGTTTGGGCTCTTTGATATGGCAACCCCCATGGGACTGGCGCAGCACGACGAGGATTTTGGGCAGACATTGGGAGTATGGGGGGTGAATACCGGGGCTTACCTGTATCTGCCTTTCCACGGCCCCAGCAGCAGCCGCGACATATCCAGTATCCCGATCGGCATGGTCACCAATGTGCTGTTTTATGTCGGCAGCGCCGCAATTTTTGCACCCATAGGAGTATTGGGTATCATTGACAAGCGCGCGCGGTTCTCGGATGCCATGATCATCCGCGACCAGGCAGCTCTGGATCCCTACCTGTTCGTGCGCGAAGCCTCGTTGCAGCAACGCAAGCACCTGATCTACGATGGCAACCTTCCACCTGAAAGCTATGCAGATTCTTTGGGCGACTCTCTGGAAAGCATTTCGGTGCCGGAGGGCGTCTCGCAAAATAACCCCCCCGAAGACCGGAGTGCCGATAAGTCATGGAGTTTGCAGGGCGATCCCGTGAAAGATCGCCGTATTGGCGGATTCATGAGCCTGCCTCAGGAAGGCGATGGGTATAAGGCGGGAACCACCGGTAGCGCCGGTGATGATTCATCCCGCACATCGTCTGGTCGAGCCCGGCAATAATGACCCCCTGAGCTCTTTGCTTCCTTCTGTCCCTCTTTCAGTCGTCTCCCGTATGGCAGATGCGCCCACCGATCAGATTCACCTTGACCTCGATGGTGAACTTGCACACACCGCTTCCGCGCTTCGGATTCCTTCGATGGATATGCGGATGTGGGGACCCCGGCTCCGTTTTTCCGCGCTTAATGATGAGATCGAGCGTTTCCACGCGAAAATTGCACCGCATCTACGCCCTTTTGTTCTCTTTGGCTCGGGGGATTTCCATCACCTGAGCGCCATCTGGCAGCGGCGGATTCAGGAGCCTTATTCACTGCTTTCATTCGACAATCATCCCGACTGGGATATCCGTCCTCCCCGCTGGGCTTGCGGCGGCTGGATCAATCGTGCCCTTGAATCCGGCCGGCTTGAGTCGGCTCAGGTCTGGGGATGCGGGAATTTCGAGCTCGCCTGGCCCCATAATCTTTTTGCCCCCCGTGACGCGCTCCAGTCCGGACGGCTCCGGATTTTCTCGTGGCGGGAGCGCTATCCAAAGCTTTCCATCTGCCGGGAAGAGGCCATTTCCCGCGATACCTGGCGTAATATTTTTTCGCAGCAGCTTTCCCTCTGGCAAGGGCGTGCCGTGTATGTCACCATCGATCTGGATTGCCTCAATGCTCAGGAGTTCCGCAGTAACTGGGAGCATGGCCTGTTTACTGTGGACGATCTTGCCTGGGCGCTCTCGCAAATCCGCCAGAACGCCACACTGGTCGGAGGCGACATTTGCGGCGCCTACTCGGTTCCGGCCTATGCCCGCTTGACGCAACGCATCGCTTCCACGTGGGACCACCCTCAATTGCCTCCCGATTCCATTTCCGAAGCCGTCCAGAATAACCACCGGGCGATTCTGAAGCTGTGGCCGCTACTGGCTGGCACCCACGATCAGGAGTCCGCCAACAATCAGTAGGACCCCGCACCACAGACGGGGCGTCATCTTTTCCTTGAGCGCCACGCTCGCCCCAAACGCCATGAAAAGCGGACCCAGGGCGTCGAATGGGTAGAGATAACTCAGCTCGACCTGCGACAGCAACCCCAGCCACAGGAAGAACCAGAGCGTCAGCAGGCCAATGCCACAGACGAACGGTGCAGCCCCCTTCCACCGGGTGATTACCGATTCGCCCTCCGCGCCACCATTCATTGCGTGCTTGAGAAAAATCTGTCCCCCCACCATGAAAAACTGGGAGAGGATAATAAGACCCAAAAACCAGCCGGTCATGCGCGCTCTTCGACCCGGCAATAGGATTCCGCGATTACCAGAACCCCCAGAAGGACAATGGCTATCCCGGCGGCGCGCATCGGGCTGATCATTTCCCCCAGGAAAAGATAGCTGGCCAGCGGGACAAAGATATGCTCGATATTAACCAGATTAAAAGCAATGTTGAGGGGAAGGACCTTGAGTACTTTCAACCAGAAGATAAAACTGATGATGTAGCAGAGAATTCCCGCCCAGATCCACCCTGAGACAAGTCCATGAAACTCCGCCCAGCTTGGCGCGCTGTGCAAATCTTGCGTGTCGTCCACTCCCATTTTCAAAAGAACTTCCGATGCGGTGACAAACAAGGCACAGCAGATGACCCCCCAGTAGGGCAGGGCACTTTTCATACGCACGGGAGGCTGAATCGGGTTCATCGCAGATCCGGAAAATTGGGGAACTTCGGCAAAACCGGATCATACCGCGTCGGTTCGAGGATGGGAATCAGATGCCGGAAAAAGAAATTGAACACCGGGGAGATATGCCGGATATACAGATCAAGGGGAGCGAGTTCGAGTTTAAGATGCAATTTGGGGGTGTAGTTCAGGGGACTGCTATAGTAGCGCTCGATTTGATTCTCCATAGCCCAGGAAAAAATATCCCGAAGCGAAATGAAATAGAGATGTGCGCTCAAGGCTATTTCATAATCCAGACCAATATAACAGTCACGAAGTGTTTTTCCCTCAAGTACGCAAACGGTAAAGGCAACAATTTTCCCGCAGGAATCCCGCCAGACAAAGAAACGGCCATTTCCCCCCAGTGCCACTGCAAGTCCGGCAAAATATTCCGCTGTCAGTATCTCGAATTGAAACTTTGAGCGGTCGATCACCTGACGGTACAGCGGGTAAACTTCATCCAGAACGGGCGTAAAATCCTTGAGGACTTCCATTGAGAATTTTCCCGCCCGATCGGCATCCCGGAATTTTCGGCGGAGATTTTTGCGAGTCTTGTAGCTGAGCGTCCGCGCCATGTAATCTTCAAAATTCCGGTAGGAAAGATCGATCCCGCATGCGGGGAAACTTGGAATCCGGGTATAGCCGTTCGCGGAAAAATGCTTCAATGTCGCACGGTAGCTGGAAGGAAAATCCTTCAGCACGATCAAGGATGCGTTCAACCTGCGCGCTACCTCGGGAAGCGCTTCGTGCAAAAACATGGAAACTTCGGAATGATCGCATTCCTTGCCTGCCAGGGTCCCTTCTCCCGTGGAGCACCCCACCATTAGCATCCGGATCTCGCACATGGATGGAAACTGGCCCTGCAGCCATCTTCCCAATCCCTGTTTCAGCGAAGCCGAAAGCCCTTTCAGAATGCTCTCTCTTACCAGGAAAAGCGGCTGCACAAACGGCTTCCCATTGCTTTTCTCCAGAATCAGAAAGTAATGATCGAACTGCTCGCCGAGCGTTCTCTGAATCAACTGGTAATAGGAATGCTTGAAACATTTGCCGGCATAGCTCTCCTCCCAGGAACCGTCCAGCGAATTGGGAATGGACCGGACAATACTCGCGGTTGCTCCCCGGATTTCAATAGGGTCCGTGATCCCGATGGGTAACTCGACGGATAAATCTGTCTGACCCCCTTCAAGCAGATTGGGCAGATTGGGCAGGTTGTTCAAGGCGGTGTTGCGTGTCGTGGTCATAGGTAAGCTTGCTGCTGAAACCCATCATCGCGTTGGCGAGGCTGGCATATGTCTTCCCTTTCTGATTATTTCATTTCTCATTTGCAGGAATTCCCGGTCAAAATCTAGGACCAGGCAATTTGATCGGCCTTTATGATTTCCACACGGCAATCCTCGATCACCTCCTGCGGAATGAGATTTAATACGGCAATAAACAGCGCGGGGATGATGATCGGGTCATCGACCTCGCCCAGGAGAGCAAAGAAATCGGGGGCCACCAGATCCATGGGAGAGAGTGCATGAGCCAGGGAAAGCCAGAGCAGCAGCCTAACCGGCTGTGATGAACGGCTATCCTTGAGCACGAGGTAGCAAATCCTGATCTCGAGATGAAGGCGGCGTACAGCTGATTTCAGCGCTTTAGACATAGCCACGCATCCAGCATGTACGGGCAAATGGAACAATAGGCAATGTCGGCCTTGGATGAGAACGTCATTTTTTGTTGTAAAGCGGAAGGGCGGAAAACCGGCGTGCTCTTCCGGAAGACTATAAACAGGCAATCCTGACGCGATGCTGTCGCAGGTATTACAAATGTGTAATGACCGCAAGGTGCTGACGGGAATTACTAAATGCCGTTAAAGATCGGACGTCTCCCGAGGAATGCCTTATCGAAGGGCTGGGGCAGGTTTAGGTTTAGAATACGAAATTCTCGAGTTTCCACGCTCGGCGGGAAAGAGTTTGGCCGGGGGATGGAAATTTGGTTTTTCAGCTGATGTTTTGCGTCAGGTGGTTGAGAAAGGAGAAAAACCTGATCCGGGATAAGAAAATGCCGGAATGGGGGCAGATATGCAGTGCACTATTGGGTTGTTCAATAATCAAGGTGAGGTAACCTTTCGTGGCTAAAGTGGTGGCTGGGGCAGTTGAGACAGGCTTGAAAACACGTTATGCAATCGGCAATCCGCTGGATTGCATACATCGCGGCAGCATAATGAGGATGATCGCAATCGCATTGGTTTCAGTATCGATATTGGCTGGCTGTGCGGGCAAGCCGGTGTACGAGGAACCTCCAATAAAATTGAGCGATGGCACGCGCCAGTATTCCATCAAAACCAGTTTCAAGCCCTGCCAGACAAGCCGTGATTGGGCGGTTCGGACCCTGGCGAAGCGCGCCAACAAAATTTGCAAGACGGGATACGTCCTCATCCAGGAACAAGCATTGGTAAACCTGGCTCCGCCCGGTACGGGCAGCGGAGACAGGGAACTTTCCTGGCAATTCAGATGCAAGACCCCGGATGAGCCCAGGTTATGATGACCCTAAATCCGGCATAAATCTGGCAGTCGACCGCTCGTTTCCAGTTTATGGCCATGATCCACAAAGACTTCCGGCTGCGTTGCCGCTCCCTGGAATGGTATGGCCATTGCGCATCGTCGCGCCTCGTCCTGCATTCCAAAAACCGCACACTCTACTCCTGTCCAACTGCCGGATTTAGGATGATCTTTATTCATCCAGTATGATGTTCCCGTCGCCCATATCTTCTTTGCGCTTCGTTTCTTTTTCGTCTTTTTTATTCGCTGGCCTGGTGCTTGTTCTCCCCGCGGATGCGCAGGTGCGGGAAACGGTTCCGATCGGAATCGCTATTTTCAACATGGCGTGGGCCGGAACCGTCGATGACTTCAAGCGGCACGTCGAGGTCTGCAGCGCGCCAGCAGTGAACTGGTGCGCAAGCCGGGCGAAAGCGGTGCGCGGTCCGCGGCATTTGCAAGCGGAGGAGGCAGGCCGTGCCAGGCAGTGCCGCGAGGCAACCATGGAGGCGGCTGGCGGTTTCAGGGAAATGCAGATGATAGCGCCGTGCAGCGCCTATGGCAGGAGAAGCGCAAAAAATCCCCCATCCGGGAATGCGATGGTGGAAAGCTACAATGCGAAGCTGGCGGGATTGCGCGCCACGGTGGAGAATCTGATCGGAAACGAAGATACCAAGATCATCGCCTTCCAGGAGGTGAAATCCCGGAAAGTCGTGGAGCAGGTGCTTGGCCGCTTTGCCGGGGAATTTGACATCTGTGTTGCCCCGCACGATGCTTTTCAAACGGTCGCTTTCGCGTGGGAAAAATCGGTTTCTTCCGTAGCGGGCCGTTGCATTCCCAATCATGATCTCGCCATTGCGGAAAACCCGGGGGAGGGTGTGTTATCGCACAGCGTCAGGCCGGGGCTGGCTCTTGAACTGATGATCAATGGCGAGCCAGTGATCTTCCTGAATGTCCATCTCAAGTCGGGTTGCGCCAATCTCGTCACCGGCCATGGATTTGCGGGCCGCAGCCTGACCGATCCTGACCCGGCATGCGAGATCCTGAATCGGCAAGTTCCCGTTATTGAAGATTGGGTCGAGGATGTCGCCGGGCGCAGCCCGCGCTTCGTGCTGCTGGGGGATTTCAACCGCAAGATAGACGAGGAAGAGAAGGCTGGAATTGCGGCCACCAAAGTCCGAACGGATGGGTCCGACCCGGCAAGTCCCAATACCAGGGATGTATGGGGAAGGGTCAAAAGCAGTTATTTTTGGCAGGAGATAGCTGATGGCTCCCCCGAGTTGTATCAGGTGCCGCTGATGCCCACTGGGAAGGGGTGCCGCGGCTACGACGGGCTGGATCATATCGTCGTCAGTGAGCCGATCAGGCAAATGCAACGTCTACCCCTGAGTTCCCGCAAGGTGCCTCTGGTAAAAAACCACCGGCAATCCATCAGGACGAGCGATCATTGCCCACGAGTAGTGGTGCTGGAATTTTGACGAATCCCGGGCTTATCGTCCCCCGCGAAGCGGGGATCGGCCAGCGGCGGGGTGAAGAGGCCGAGCCAGCGCGGATTTGTTTGGCGCTTCCTGGGGTCCTCGCAAGCAGGCGGTTGACAAAAATGCAGGGCCGGCTTTCTAATAACAGTGCACTGACAGGTGAGAAAAAGGTTTGGCTTCGTCAGCCTGCGGCATTGCACTGAGGGAATTTGAAGAACCACTGGTATTTTAATCTGTCTTGATTTGTCTCGAGCTCGCTAACGGGCCATTATTTTCCCGGTGCGAAGAGCATCTTTACTGCCCCGGCTTCACAAAAAATTTTCGCACGTGCCCAAGCGCTATACCATAGAGCAATTCATGGCGACGACTTCCATAATGGGAGCGTCCTTCAGCGCGGACGAGAAGCGTATTCTCTTTACCAGCAACGCCACTGGCATTTTCAATGCGTATACGCTCCCTGTGGAAGGCGGCACGCCGGAGCCGCTGACGCAATCCACGGTGGAGAGCACATTTTCGGTCAGCTTTTTTCCCCACGACGACCGAGTGCTTTTCATGAGGGACTGCGGCGGTGATGAGAATTATCATCTTTTCCTGCTTGACCGCGACGGTACTGAAAGAGATCTCACTCCCGGCGAGAAACTCAAGGCGCAGTTCATGGGCTGGCGTCCGGACGGGAGTGCTTTTTTTGTTTCCAGCAACGAGCGCGACTCGAGGTTTTTTGACCTGTACCGCTACGATGCGCAGACATACGACCGCATCGTGCTTTACAAGAATGAGGAAGGATTCGATCTGGGCGTCATCAGCCGCGATGAGCGCTGGATCGCTCTGAATCGCAACAATACCACCTCGGACAGCGACATTTATCTTTTCGATACCACTGCGCAACAGATAAAGCATCTGACTCCGCATACCGGTTCGGTGAGCTTTCGCGCTGAAACTTTCGATCCCGCTTCCCGGAAGCTGCTGTTTCTCACTAATGAAGGAAGTGAATTCAAGCGCCTGGGCGCATATGATTTGCTGACGGGCGAGGTCAGGGACCACGAAAGCGCGGACTGGGATGTGATCACCGCGTATTTTTCGCGGGATGGGAGGTTCCGGGTTACGGGCATCAATCAGGATGGCAGTATCGTGATCCGCGTTGTCGAAGTCTTACAGAGCAAGGAAGGGGAAAAGGGAGAGTGGTCGGAAAACCCGGTAAAGCTTCCCGCCTTGCCCGAAGGTGAGATAAGAGGCGTGGTTTTCTCGTGGAATAGCACCCGGATGGCATTCTACCTGAACGGCGACCGTTCCCCGGATAACCTCTATGTCCTGGATTTTAAATCCGGCGAGCCTGGACAGGTACGCCAGCTCACCCGGAGCCTGAGTTCCGATATCGATCCTTCGGATCTGGTGGAGGCGCAGGTGGTGCGTTTCAGATCCTTCGACGGCACGGTCATTCCGTCCATCTATTTCAAGCCGCATGGAGCGTCGGCCTCGAACAAAGCGCCCGCAATCGTGTATGTCCATGGCGGGCCGGGCGGCCAGACCATGCGCGGCTATAACGCCCAAATCCAGTACCTGGTGAATCATGGTTATGCTGTGCTGGGAATCAATAACCGCGGCAGCTCCGGTTATGGCAAGACGTTCTTCACCGCCGCCAACCGCAGGCATGGGCGAGAACCGCTATGGGACTGCGTGGAAGCCAGGATTTATCTCGCCAGCCTGGGATACATCGACCACGAGCGCATCGGCATCATGGGCGCGAGCTATGGAGGATACATGACTCTGGCAGCGCTGGCTTTTCGCCCTGAGGTGTTCAAGGTCGGCGTGGATATCTTCGGTGTCAGCAACTGGCTGCGGACACTGGAAAGCATTCCTCCTTACTGGGAATCGGTTCGCAAGGCGATTTACGATGAGATTGGAGACCCTGTGAAGGACATCGATTTTCTCGTCGCGACCTCCCCGTTATTTCATGCCCGGGAGATCCGCAAGCCGCTCATGGTCATCCAGGGGGTCAACGATCCTCGCGTCATCAAGGCGGAGAGCGACAGTATCGTGGAAGCAGTCAGACGGCATGACGTGCCGGTCGAATATATCGTGTTTCCGGACGAAGGGCACAGTTTCACCAAGAAGAAAAACCAGATCGAAGCAAATCGCCGAATACTCGAGTTTCTGGATAAATACCTCAAATGAGGTGACCAGCTTGTCTTGAACGAGGGGCCATGCCCGCCCTTTCGGCTGTTTTGAACGCTACCGCAGGCCAAATTTGGGATCGAAGAATTCGCGTATCAGGAAATCCTCCAGCCCCTGGCTATCTTCGGGGCGAGCGGAAAGGACAACCACGGTGCCGAGCCGGTAGGACTCCCAATTGAAATCCGTTTTCTGGTACTGGCGAATCAGCTCAATCATCTTTTTTACCACCGCCCGCTGGATGTCGCCATCGGGGCCGGCGGAGACTTCGATCACTTCGCGCCGAGGATTGCTGATATCCGTTTTCCAGGCACGGAACAGGAACTGGGCATTGCGTGCTCCCATCCGGGTAATTTGAAAAATCCCCGTGGTGCCCGGTTCCTTGAGATTGCGTTTCACATTCGCCATCCGCAGCTCTTCCTCGGATGGCGGACGTTCCACGTTCCTCGGTTCTGCCGGCTCGTCCTCAAAAATTCCGCCAGCCGTGCGGCGCTCCTTTGCTTCTTTCATATACTCAGACAGGTCTTTTGGCTGTTCGGGCTTGGGCAGCGGCGGCACTTCCGCCGGAGCTTCCCGTTTGGAAGCCCCTTTCTCAGGGGACGGTTTTGCCGGCTTTGCCGGTTTAGCCGGCCCGGCGCCCAGACGGGGTTCTGACCTTCTGGAAGGCGGCGGTGCCTTGGGAATGCTCGGGGCAGGCAGCTTCCGTTCCGTTTTTTCCTCAGGGAGTTCTATGAAGCTGGCTGCAATTGGCGGCGGGGTTATAGGTTCCACCTTCGGAGAGGTGAGCAGGAACCCGAATGCCCAGATAATAAGCAGCCACAGGAGGGCCGCCAATGGCATCGGCCACCAGATTCGAACCTCTCTGGCTCTGGTATGCGGCATACTGGGATTATTGATGCTTGACCGCTATCAGGAAATGCTGCGCTCCCGCCGCACGTGCGCGCAGCATCGCCTGCACCACGACGCCTTGCGGCGCGTCGTTATCCGCGGAAACGACCAGTTTCTGTTCCGAGTCCCGCAGCAGCGGCTTAAGGGTTTCCTCCAGCGTATCCAGGGTAACTGGCGTGCGATCTATGAAAATCTGGCTGTCATTTGTTATCGTGAGGGTTACAGGAGCCTTGGTATTGAGTTTTTCCGCCGATCCCTGCGGCAGATTCACTTGCAGGGAATCGAGATTCTGCATTGACAACGAAGACAGCATGAACGTGGCAAGCAGGAAGAACATCACGTCGATCATCGGGATGATCTCGATGCGCCCCTTGCGAAAAGTCCTGGATTTACGCAGTTTCATTGTTGCCATTCTCCTGGTCCAGGCGAATATGATCGATCAGGCGCGTTCCCAGGCGTTCCATTTCATCCATTGTCCGTGATTGCAAGCGAGAGAAATAATTGAATCCGAACAGGGCGATCAAAGCAATCACCAGGCCGACCACGGTCGCTATAAGCGCTTCAGCGACTCCACCGGTCACCGCAGTAGGATTGACGATTCCCTCACCCCCGATGACCTGGAAGGCGCGCATCATTCCTACCACTGTTCCCACAAGCCCAAGTAGCGGTGCAGCGGTGACGATCGTTTCGAGTACCCACAGCCGGCGGGCAAGGGAGGTTTCGATCAGCTGGGCTTCGTCTGCTGCGCGGGATTCGGTCCACCATGACGGATGGTGCCTGTTGCTGATCACTACCTCGAAAAACCGTTTGTAATAATGGCGCTCCTCCAGTCCAGACAGTATTTTTTCCAGGTCCGCCCACTCGAAACCATAGGTTTCAACCAGATTCAGCAGATCGTGCGAGAGCCGCGCATACCGCCAGTAAACAAATGCCTTTTCCAGCATGATGCCCAGGGCGATGACCGCCAGCACCGACAGAGGCACGATAATCAGCCCTCCGAGTTTGAGTGCGGTCCACGTTGCTTGTAGTTCTTGCATGTTTATCTCCGAAAAGGGTGAGCGTCCCCTTGTTTGTCAAAATTTGTCAAAAACGCATCTGTAGGTGGCCTGGGGGAAACTTTGCCGCACCATCCGTTCTTTTTGCCGGCCATGTCCACGTTTGGCGGCGCTCCCTGAAACCGCATGAGCCAAGCTGTAAAATCTTACAGCTATCCATGAGGCGGATTTTACGGTTTCATACTCCCTTTGAGTTGGCCGAAACAACCGTATTCGATGGCGGACTATGAAATTCTTCGCCACCGATGAGCATTTGCCGAACGGGCTCGTTCCGGCGGAAGTTCGCGCGTGCGTGAGAACCCTTTTTCTGCTTTTTTCTGGTTGTGGGCGGGCGAGCATACGGTTCCTTCTCATTGTCCGCGATGGGTAAAACAATCCAATATACGCCTGTTTATATTCGATCCTGAATTTTAACCTGCAGAATGGTGGCAGCGGATTACCGCAGCCTTTGTTCAAACAGTAATAACTCGTACGCCGCGATGACCTCTCCCTTCGACAACGCCGGAAAAGGAACAAATGTGTTCAATACGAGCCAAGGTTCTGCGAATACCGCAGCGCCCGACCCCTCCTATATAAGAATTGCACGCATTCTAGAGCAGAGCGTGAACGAAATTTACTTATTTGACGCCGAGACACTGCTTTTTGAGTATGTAAACGAGAGTGGGCGATATAACCTGGGGTACGACGTGGAAACCCTGAGGCGTATGACGCCGCTCGACATCGAACCGGAATTCGACGAAGCGTCATTTCGCGCCATGGTCCATCCGCTTTTGACCGGCGAGAAAGGGATATTGACCTTTGAAACGACGCACTTGCGTGCGGATGCCACATACTATCCGGTGGAAGTCCGGCTGCAGCTCAACGTTCAGTCAGACAAACGGGAATTCCTGGCCATCGTTCTCGACATCACCTCCAGGCGTGCCGCTCAACTCGCCTTGCAGGAAAGCGAGAAACGCTTCCGGACCATGATAGATACCATTCCGCAAATGGCCTGGATGGCATACCCCGATGGCACAAGGTACTGGTATAACCAGCGCTGGTACGACTATACCGGCACCACCCTGCAGGAGATGAAAAGCCGGGGGTGGGAGAGCTTCCATGATCCTGAAATCCTGCCAATGGTGATCGAGCGCTGGACCGCGGCAATCGCGGCTGGCAAGCCTTTCGATATGGAATTTCCGCTGCGGGGAAAAGATGGCGGATTCCGCGTATTCCTTACGCGGGCGGAACCACTGAGAAATTCATCGGACGAGGTTGTGCAATGGTTCGGCACCAATACCGATGTGCATGAACGGCGGTTGCTGGAGAAAGCGCGCCGGGAAACAGAAAGACAGCTCCACGTGGTGATGGAGAACATGAGTGAGGGTGTCGTGATAGCCGATCTTTCGGGCCGGCTTCTCCAGTGGAACCCAGCCGCACTCAAAATGCACGATATCAGTGAGGAAAGCGATGTTCTGGTCGAACTTGAGAAGTTCAAGGACATGTACGAGCTTTCAACAGTCGAGGGAGCGGTGGTGCCGGTCGAGGAATGGCCGTTGAGGCGGGTGCTCCGTGGTGAATCCTTGCATGATCTGGAATTGCGGGTCAGGCGGCTGGATAGAAATTGGGAAGGCGTTTTTGGTTATTCCGGAGCAATTTCCCATTATGACGAAGGCAAGGGGCTGGCGTTTCTCATCATAAAGGATATTACCCAGCGGAAAAATGCCGAGGCAGCGTTATGGGATGCGAAGACGAATCTCGAGCACAAGGTGAGTGAACGCACTTCCCAGCTTCAGGCGAAAAGCAAGGAGCTTGAGAATTTCTGTTATTCCGTTTCACATGATCTCAGGGCGCCCTTGCGGGGGATAGACGGCTACAGCCGCCTCTTGCTGGAAGACCATCACGATAGTCTCAGCGAAGAGGGCAGGGGTTTCCTGATGAATGTGCGCGCGGCAACGAAAAATATGTCGGCGCTGATCGAGGATCTGCTGGCTTATTCGAAGCTGGAACGCCGGAAATTATCGACCATGGCTATTTCTCTTTCCAGCTTTGTAGCCAATATGCTGGAGCAGTATAAAGGCGATCTGGAGAAGGTGCGGATTACTGTCGAGATTGATGATCTCAAGGTGCGTGCCGATCCTGATGGCCTTGCGATCGTGCTGCGCAATCTCATGGATAACGCGGTGAAATTCTCCCGGTACGTCTCTCAACCGGAAATAGCAATCCGTGCGCAGTCGGCGGCGGACTTTTGCGTGCTCGCCGTGAAAGACAATGGGATCGGATTCGATATGAAGTTTTACCACAAGATTTTTGAAATATTCCATCGTCTTCACCGTGCGGAAGATTATCCCGGAACCGGCATCGGACTTGCCATGGTTCAAAAAGCAATGGAGCGAATGGGAGGAAAGATCTGGGCAGAAAGCCAACCTGGCGCCGGGGCTACGTTTTATCTTCGGCTCCCGCTGTTCAACAGTGCTGCGAGGGTCGATCCGGAAAACCCGCCCGAATCCTCGTTCAACAGCCAGCTTCCTTCCCTATGAATGCGCTGCCTATCTTGCTCGTCGAGGATAATCCGATGGACGTGGATCTAACTCGACGGGCATTCTCGCGGCATAATCTGGCCAATCCGCTGGAAGTTGCGCGTGACGGGCAGGAAGCCGTGGATTACATTTCCCGGTGGAAGGGGGGAGATCCCTTGCCGGCCGTTATATTGCTGGACTGGAAATTGCCAAAGCTCAGCGGGCTGGAGGTACTTCGGACCGTTCGGACACACCAGCAATTCGCCGTCGTGCCTGTGGTGGTTTTAACTTCCTCTGCCGAGGATCAGGACATCTTCGAAGCTTACTCCCTCGGGGCGAATTCCTATATCGTGAAGCCTGTGGACTTCGACAAGTTCATCGATGTGGCGAGGCAGATCGAACTTTATTGGACTGTTCTCAATATCCGGTGCAGTTCCCCGCCTGAATAATGAAGGTTCTCTATCTCGAGGATAACGCGCAGGATGCCGACCTGGTGCGTATCGAGCTTCGGAAGCATGCGCCGGATATCGAAGTGGATGTTGTTCCAACATTAGCCGCAGCGTTGACGCAACTGGAGCGTTTCCGGGACGCGTACGGCGGCCGGGCGGCTTCCCCGATTGCAGCCAGCGCGAGTACGGATACTCCTCGCTACGATCTCGTCCTGACCGACCTCGACCTCCCCGACGGGAGCGGCGAAACGCTTCTGGCCCGGGTTCGCGGCGAGCAACTGCCACTCCCTGTCGTCGTGCTGACCGGATCGGGCAACGAAGAGGTTTTATTGGCATTGCTTCGCGCCGGAGCCGATGACTACGTAATAAAGCGCAATGATTTTCTCAGTACTCTGGGCCTGGTATTGCGCGCCGCGCTGGATAAATTCCATACGGAAACTTATCGCCGGGCTGCTTCGCTGAAAATTCTTTATGTCGAACCCAATCCTTACGATATAGATCTTACGAAACGCGAATTGGGTGTCATCGCTCCACATTTGCAGGTCGAATCCCTCCATACAGCCGAGCAAGTCTTTCAGCGTCTTTCGGTTCCGGATCCCAAGTGCATCACGGATGTGCTCCTGCTTGATTACCGCCTGCCCGGGGCATCGGTGACTGACGTATTAAAGGAGCTTTGCCAGGTTCGCGGTCTGGATCTGCCCATCATCCTGGTTACCGGGCATGGAAATGAGGAGATCGCGCGCCAGTCTCTCAAGCTCGGCGCTGCTGACTATATCGTAAAAAGCGAGGGTTATCTTCAGCGGCTGCCAACCGTAATAGAAAATGTCTGGCTACGGGCGGAGTCCAACCGCAGAGAGCGTGTTCTGGTGGAAGAAAGGACGCGCCTCGCCCTGGCTACGGAAGCTGCGGCGATCGGCATCTGGGAGTGGAACACGGCGACCAACGAGTTTATCTGGGACGAGCGCATGTATGAAATCTATGGTGCTCCCCGTGGCAGTGTCATTACCTATGAGATCTGGAAATCGTATGTCCACCCTGATGATTTGCGCGAGCAGGAAATGCAGTTGGAACGGGTTGGTGCGGAGAAGGGGCGCGGGCAACCGGATTTCCGGATTCGACACGCCCATGAAACAGTCCGCTACCTGCATACTGCCCGGGCGGTAAAGTGGAGTACCGGCAGTAACGATTTGAAGGTGGTAGGCACGGCGATCGACATAACTGAGCGCAAACAGACGGAGCTGGCCCTTCAGCAGCATGCCATGCAACAAGGCCTGATCGCCCAATTTGGGCAGCAGGCGCTTGCCAGCACGAGTATCGATGCGCTATGGGAGGAAGCCGCGCTGGTGACTTGCCGTGGCCAGAATGTCGGTTTTTGCAAGGTGCTGCAGCTTGCGCCGGATAAACGATCATTCATATTGAAGGCGGGCGCCGGGTGGGAGCCGCGATGGAAAGGGCGCCCGATTTCCGCGACGAATGATAGCAGCCAGAACCGTTTCATTCTCGCAACCCATCAGCCCGTGATAGTGGAGGATTTTCTCCTGGAAAGCCGCTTCCGGACATCGGAGATCCTGAAAGCGCATGGCATACGAAGCGCGGTTGGCGTGCTCATCTCCGGAGTGGGGGGGGCTTACGGCATTCTCGGAGCCTATTCCCGGGATCCACTGCGGTTTGCGGCGAACAGTGTCAATTTTCTGCAAAGTCTCGCCAACATCCTTGCGACGGCGATCGATCGCAAAAATGCCGAGGAGCGACTGACCTATCTGGCTCAGTTTGACCCGCTCACCGGGTTGCCGAACCGAAGCCTGTTTCTCGACCGGCTTGAGCGGGCAATGGAACTTGCGCGCCGCAACCGGAAGCGGATTGGCGTCATATTTGCCGATCTGGACCGTTTCAAGATTGTAAATGATACGATGGGTCATGGCGTCGGAGATAAGCTGCTGGTACAGGTTGCACAGCGGCTACAGGGGTGCATACGTTCCGTCGATACGGTCGCCCGTCTGGGTGGGGATGAGTTCGCTTTCATTTTGCCCGAATTGACCCTTGGCGAGGATGCCACGCTGGTAGCGGAGAAAGTGATATTTTCCCTTTCGCAGGTATTCGAACTCGAGGGGCAGGAGGTCTACGTTTCCGCCAGCCTCGGCATCAGCGTTTATCCCGGGGATGGGGTTAATGCCGACAGTCTTCTGCGAAACGCAGATACCGCCATGTTCCAGGCCAAGGAGCAGGGCCCGGCAATTTATCAATTTTATCTGCCGCAGATGAACGAGCGCGCAATGGCGCGCCTCACCATGGAAACGCAGTTGCGCGGCGCGCTGGCGCGGCAGGAATTCGTTTTGCATTACCAGCCGAAAGCAAGCCTGATCAGCGGACAGATTACCGGCTTCGAAGCGTTGCTGCGATGGCAGCGTCCAGGGCTGGGCCTGGTGCCTCCACTGCAGTTCATATCCGTCCTCGAGGATACCGGGCTGATCGTTCCCGTGGGTGAATGGGTGGTGCAAACTGTCTGCGAACAGATAAAAAGTTGGCGGGAGCAGCAAGTCCCGTTGTACCCGATTTCGATCAATCTTTCCGCCCGGCAGTTTCACCAGCAGGACCTCGAGAAGATCATCGGAAAAGCACTGGCCGCTTCGCGAATCGATCCTCGTCTGCTGGAGCTCGAATTGACCGAGTCGGTGTTGATGAAAGAGGCGGAGATGGCCGCCAGTACGCTCCAGAATCTCAAGGCTTTTGGAGTGCAAATCTCCATGGATGATTTCGGTACCGGTTATTCCAGCCTTGCTTACCTCAAGCGTTTTCCTCTCGATGTGCTGAAGATCGATCGTACTTTCATTCGCGACGTGACCAGCGACGCGGATGACGCCACCATCACGGTGGCAATGATAAATCTTGCCCATAGCCTGGGGTTGAAGGTGATCGCGGAGGGCGTTGAAACAAGTGCGCAACTGGAATTTCTGAAGGAGCATGGCTGCGACGAGATGCAGGGCTACTTTTTCTCCCTGCCTTTGCCGCTTGAGGGGGCCTCGCAGGCGTTGATCGAAGGGCACCGCCTTTCGATGGATTGATCACGCTGCAACGCAATCCTGATCCATATGGATGCCATGGCCCGACCGCTGCCCCCGAGCCATGACTTGAATCCCCGTTCTGTCTGGACGTCTGCCGAAATTTGCGCGCGCATGCCGATATTTCGCAGAAATCTCTTTCACTATCGCGCGTAATTTGCTAACTTACATAGTGCTGACCTTCGGCTTGAAGCGCAGCGGGAAAAATTCTGGCGAGATATGGATAGGCAAATGAAAAAAAAGATTACTCTTGCGGTATTTGTCACGTTCGCTTTAGCCTGCGCCACCATTGCACAAGCGGGCGGATTGCATCTCAGATCGCATGCGGCGCTGATCCTGGACGCCGAGCATGGACGCATTCTCTTTAGCAAGAACCCGGATAACATTGTGCCGATCGCGTCCATTACCAAGCTGATGACCGCAATTGTTGTCCTCGATGCAAAATTGCCTCTGAAAGAAGGCGTTGTTATCGAGCAGGCCGATGTGGATGTCATCAAGAATACCCGTTCACGATTGCGCGTTGGCACGCGCCTCTCTCGCTATGACCTTTTGCGCCTGGCCCTGATGTCTTCCGAGAATCGCGCCGCCGCGGCGCTTGGGCGCGCTTACCCGGGCGGCATCAACGCATTCGTCGAAGCGATGAACAACAAGGCGTTCGAGCTGGGCATGGGTAACAGTTATTTCGTTGACTCGACCGGCTTGAACAGGAAGAACGTTTCAACAGCCAGGGATCTCGCAAAACTGGTCGAGGCCGCGGAGGATTATGATCTGATCCGCCAATTTTCGACTACCGCTGCGCACGCGGTGGAGTTCAAGGAGGAACGCAGCCTGAAATTTGTCAATTCCAATAGACTGGTGCGCAGCAGCAGTTGGGAAATCGGTGTATCCAAAACGGGGTTTCTTCGCGAAGCGGGCCGCTGTCTGGTCATGCAGGCAAAAATAAGCGGCAAACCCATCATTATTGTATTGCTTGATTCGGCAGGAAAGAATACTCGTATCGGCGACGCCAACCGCGTCAAGAAATGGATGGAGACTGGTTTCACCCGGAAGGTCCGGGGTTAGCAGCTCACCGGACTTAAAGGAAATTGGCTGCAAAAGCGTCTGAGTGGTCTATATTTCGCCGCTTTTTGGACCAATCTCACGCAGTCAGGTTTTTTGTTCAAGGCTGCCGCCTGATTGCCAGCGATCAGGTGGATCGCTGGTGCAACAGCGCGCCGCTTGAGAATTACAGCAACTGGAACGCAAGAATAGCAACCACCGTCGGCGGTAGCGCGGCTGCCAGCAAACCCAGGGGCTGGATTGCCTGATCCTGAAATGATCCCTTGAGTATGGAAAAACCCGCCGGATTCGGGGCATTCGCGATAACCGTCAACCCGCCGCCAGTGACTGCCCCGGCAACCAGCGAATACCGGAATTCCCCGCTGGTATTTTCGAGCAGCGAGCCCAGGTAAGTGAGTGCGGCATTATCGGTTACCGCGGTGAGCAAAGTGGCGCCGAAAAAGAGCGCCGTACTGTCCATACCGCTTAGCGCAGGCTGCAGCCACCATTTCTGCTGCCCTCCAAGGACCACCAATCCGGCCAGGAAAAATGCCACCATCAATCCTTCCCGGAGGATCAACCGATCCTGATAGCGTTCGTACGCGTGCGCAAAACCCAGAAAGAAAAGCAGGAGGCCCATGAAAACCGGCGGATAGTGCGCGAATACGACCACCCCGATCAGAAACCCCAGGTGTATGGCTGTGACGAGCCCCGGGACGTTTTCCCGGTTTGCATGGTCTTCACCCTTGATATCCGATAATTCCCGTTGAAACAGGAGAGTGACAGCGAACGCATTGATGATTACTGCAATGGCGGCTTTCCAGCCGAACGTCATCAGCATGAAGGTGGTGTCCCACTCCCATTTGGCTGCCACCATGAGCACCGGCGGAGCGGCGAAGGAGGTCATGGTTCCGCCAATGGAAATATTGACGAAAAGAACGCCCAGCGTGGCGTACTTGACCGGGGTTGAAATGTTCCTGGAATAATAGCGATGGAGAAGGATCAGCCCCGCCAGCGTCATGGCGGCAGGCTCGGTGATGAAGGAGCCCAGCAGGGGCACGAAGGATAAGGTAACGAAGTAAAAGGCTTTCCCATCCGGCCATGGCATAAGCCTCGCGATGCTCTCGACGCTGAGCATGGCTATTTGCAGTATGGGCCGGCTGCCTGCGATAACCATGATGGCAAATACAAACAGGGGTTCAGTAAAGCTCTGCTGATCCAGATAGGTAGTGGCGGCTTCCTTGCCATTCATGATCATCATCACGATGATAAGAATCATTGCCCAGAAGCCGAAAACCACTTCGACTTCGCCCAGCAGGTGCCAGATGCCGGCATGCGCTGGCCGGGTATGCGCAAGGTGCTCGAAGATCCTCGTGGAAAAAGTATGAAGCAGCGCGATGGCGAACAGTATTGCGCCGGCTATCTCGATGGGGAGTGGATTCATCTGTTTTTTGTATCGCGCCGAATGAACCCGATTTGTCTCGGCGCCACCTATTTCATTGCTTCCAGATTGGCCTTGGCGTCTTCATTTCCTTGGGCAGCAGCTTTACTGAACCATTCTTTCGCCTTAACCGGATCCCTGGGGATCCCCTCGCCCGAGTAATACATTACTCCGAGGTTGTTTTGCGCATCCACATTGCCCTGATTCGCCGCCTGTCTGAATAATTCCACGGCCTTGGCCGTATCCTGGGCCACGCCTTCCCCATTGGCGTACATCAGTCCAAGATTGAACTGTGCATCCGCATATCCCTGCGCAGCGGACCGGTGAAACCAGGCGGCAGCCGTGACCGGGTCATTATTGAGAATTTTCCCAGAAGAATCCTTCGATATGGCTTCACCGGTGTAATACATTACGCCGAGCCCATTTTGGGCTTTAGGATCTCCCGCATCGGCATCTTTTCTCAATTTGAGAAACTTTTCTTCGGGCGTAGGTTCGTCCGGCGAGGCGGGCGGCATGATTTCATTCAGCACCGCTGATTTCTCTTCGGGCGTCAATTCATTTTCCAGTATGGATGGAATCTGCTTCTCCGAAGTATATTCGTCGGCAAGCTTGACTGTGGATTCTTCCGGCGGTTTCTTCGCAGCGGGCTTGTCGCCGCAACCCCAGAGCATGAGGAACGGAACGGTCATCAACACGGCAGTAATGAGTTTCGTCACGGATTTTCCTTCATAGAGCGGCCAAATTCGATTCAAAATGTTCCCAGCTTCATAACCGATCGGCTACAGGCTGTAGTACATATCGAATTCCACTGGATGGGTGGTCATGCGCAGACGCTGAACTTCTTCCATTTTCAGTTCGATGTAGCCGTCGATCATGTCATTCGAGAATACGCCCCCCCGCGTAAGAAAGTGGCGGTCCTGGTCGAGGTTGTCCAGCGCTTCATCCAGAGACGCGCAGGGATTGGGAATCCTGGCGGCCTCTTCGGGAGGCAGGTCGTAAAGATTCTTGTCCATGGGATCGCCGGGGTGGATCCTGTTCTGGATCCCGTCCAGCCCGGCCATCATCAACGCGGTAAATGCCAGGTAAGGATTGGCGGTGGGATCGGGAAAACGCACTTCAATGCGGCGGCCTTTGGGGCTGTTTGCATAGGGAATGCGCACCGCGGCAGACCGGTTGCTGATGGAATAAGCAAGATTGATAGGTGCTTCAAAACCGGGCACGAGCCTCTTGTATGAATTGGTTCCCGGGTTTGTGAACGCGTTCAGGGCCTTCGCATGCTTGATGATCCCGCCTATATAAAATAACGCCAATTCCGAGAGTCCGGCATAGCCATTTCCGGAAAATAAATTCTGGCCGCCCTTCCAGATAGACTGATGCACATGCATTCCCGAACCGTTATCGCCCACTATGGGTTTCGGCATAAAAGTTACCGTCTTGCCATATGAATGAGCGACATTGTGGACTACGTATTTGAAAACCTGGGTCCAATCCGCACGTTTGACCAGGCTGCTGTATTTCGTGCCAATCTCGCACTGGCCGGCGGTGGCTACCTCGTGGTGATGCACTTCGACTTCCAGACCCAGCTCCTCGAGGGCGAGACACATGGCGGAGCGGATGTCGTGCAGGGAATCTATGGGGGGAACTGGAAAGTAGCCCCCTTTTACTGGTGGGCGATGGCCGGTGTTGCCAGTCTCGTATCTCACCGCCGAACTCCATGCCGCTTCCTCCGATTCAATTTTTACAGAGCAGCCGGACATATCCTCATGCCAGGTTACGGAGTCGAAAATGAAAAATTCCGGCTCGGGTCCGAAATAGGCGATATCGCCGATGCCGGTTGATTTCAGGTAAGCCTCGCCCCGTTTCGCAAGGGAGCGCGGATCACGGTCATAGCCCTTGCCGTCAGAGGGTTCCACCACATCGCAGGTTATGAATAGCGTAGGTTCATCCATGAACGGGTCCATGTTCGCCGTATCCGGATCGGGTATCAGGAGCATGTCGGAAGCATGTATGCCTTTCCATCCGGCAATCGAAGAGCCATCGAAGGCGTGTCCATCCTCAAGCTTGTCCGCATCGATTGCGTGAGCAGGAAGCGTCACGTGCTGTTCCTGGCCCCGGGTATCAGTAAAGCGAAGGTCAACGAATTTCACTTCATTGTCCTGTATCATTTTCAGTACGTCGGATACCGCCATTTTTTTCTCCAAAACCAGAATTGCAATGCAATACGGACGAGGTGCGAGGGAATCTCAGAACAAATCCTGCCGAGTTCGTAAAATCGAGATGACCATAAGGTGCGCGACGATGGTCGTGGCGCAAGTGGGGGATTATATCAGCAGGAGCGCTTGCGTATTAAGGAAGTCCTGAACAAGTCAAGTCGCTGAGCGTGTTCCAACTGGCGGATTCAGGCTGATCGATGAAAACAGGAATATAAAACCCGGTTACGCCGCCCTGACCTGCAAGGCGCTGCCGCGCCAGCGAAGATTTGTTCAGACTTCACAAAGCAAAAATGTACTAATATTGCATTTACATTGATACATTGATTTGAATATCCGGGGGGAAGCCAATGGACACGGTCGGCTCGATACTTGAAAGGGCGCAGCAGCGCGCCCAGGAAATGAATTTGCCATACGAGGGCGCTCTTTATCCTGCCGAGGCGCTCACTCTTCTGCAGGAAGCTCCCGGAGCCAGGCTGGTCGATGTCCGTTCAAGGGCCGAGCTGGACTGGGTGGGAAGAATACCTGGCGCGGTCGAAATCGAATGGCAGTCCTATCCCGGCATGCGGTCCAATTCCAGCTTTCTTTCGTATCTTTCCAGTCAAGTGGATCAGGAATCGATGGTCATGTTCCTCTGCCGCAGCGGCGGACGTTCGCATCAAGCTGCCGCAACTGCCACTGAATCGGGTTACGCAAATTGCTACAATGTTCTGGAAGGCTTCGAAGGCGATAAGGATGCGAGCGGCCATCGTGGCACAAAGGGCGGCTGGAAAGCGGCTGGATTGCCCTGGGTGCAAAGCTGAGAGACCCGGAGTCAAGGCGCCGACCATTCCACCATGCCGGAATAAGCGGTCGCAAGCACGATTGCGCCAAATCCAATGCGGTACCAAGCGAATACGGTAAAGTCATGGTGGCTCACGAATCGCAATAGCCCGCGAACCGCGATCAGGGCGCTGATGAACGAAGCTACGAAACCGACGAGAAATACGCCCATGTCGTTGAACTGGAGAATGTCGCGGTGCTTGTAGACATCATAGAAAGTCGCGGCGAACATGATGGGGATTGCGAGGAAGAATGAAAATTCCGTGGCAGCCTTTCGGGACAGGCCAAAGAAGAGCCCGCCAATAATGGTCGCGCCGGAACGCGACGTGCCGGGTATCAGGGCGAGGCACTGCATCAGTCCGATCTTCAATGCATGTTTCCAGTCCATGTCATCGACGCGATCGACATCGATGACGTGCTTCCTGCGTTCCGCCCATAGAATGAGGAATCCGCCGATGATCAGCGCCAGAGCGACGGGGATCGGATGAAACAGGTAATGCTTGATGGTTTTGATGAAGAGCAGGCCCAGGATCGCAGCCGGCAGGAAGGCAATAAACAGGTTCAGCACGAAGCGATTGGCGTCTTTGCTTGACCCGATCTGCCGTATGACGCTGCCTATTCTGGCGCGGTATTCCCAGCACACCGCCAGGATGGCGCCCAACTGGATCAGGATGGTGAAAACCTTTCCTTTCTCGTCGTTGAAGTTCAGCAGATCGCCGACAAGAATCAGGTGTCCGGTAGAGGAAACAGGAAGAAATTCGGTCAAACCTTCAACAATGCCGAGAATCAGCGCCTTGAGAACCAGAAGCCAATCCATCGGTTATCCGGCAAGGGGTGCTTGCACCCGGAACACGTCGGGAGAAGGAGAAAGGGCGGGGGGTGCGCTATGCAAAAGCTTCATCCAGTGAAGGGAGTCGATTACCAGTTAAACAGACGGAACAGGGGGCACGTACCCCCCACTTTTTCTTGAGGCAAGAGCCCATTTTTTTCAGCGCCGGTGCAACCGGGCAGGGCGGAGCAATTTCTTCCAGAGGAAGATGCGGCCCATAGCGGGATGCCTGCGCCCCAATAATACCGGGGTACGGTCGAAACATTTCCCTCCGCATCCCGCTTCTCGAACACCCTTCGGACCATGCTCTGGGGAGCCATGGCGTTGCGCTCTTCCTGGCATCGTAGCCCAAGCTGCGATCTTCGTCACGTGCCTTGTGATCATTCCGATTTTACCAGCAACGCGCTCAGCGAAGATTGTTCAACGCTTCCTTAAGCTTTCGTGTAAATTTCCGCTCCTTTTGCCACGAATTCCTGCGCTTTTTCTTCCATTCCCTTCATCAAGGCGTCCTGTTCGCTCACACCCTGGCTTGCTGCGAAATCCCGCACATCCTGCGTAATTTTCATCGAGCAGAAATGGGGGCCGCACATGGAGCAGAAATGAGCCACTTTGGCGCCCTCCTGCGGCAGGGTTTCGTCATGGAATTGCTGCGCCTTATCGGGATCGAGACCGAGGTTGAACTGGTCCTCCCAGCGAAATTCGAATCGCGCCTTGGAAAGCGCATTGTCGCGTAATTGCGCACCAGGATGTCCCTTTGCCAGATCGGCGGCATGAGCGGCTATCTTGTAGGTGATGATGCCGTCCTTCACGTCATCCTTATCCGGCAGCCCAAGATGTTCCTTGGGCGTAACGTAACACAGCATTGCGGTGCCATACCAGCCGATCATCGCCGCGCCAATCGCGGAGGTGATATGGTCGTAGCCGGGCGCGATGTCCGTGGTGAGCGGTCCAAGGGTATAGAACGGCGCTTCGTTGCAATATTTAAGCTGCAGGTCCATATTCTCCTTGATGAGATTCATGGGCACATGCCCCGGCCCCTCGATCATCACCTGCACGTCGTGTTTCCATGCGATCTGGGTCAATTCCCCCAATGTTTTCAGTTCCGCGAACTGGGCCTCGTCATTTGCGTCGTAAATCGACCCTGGACGCAGTCCGTCGCCCAGGGAAAAGCTCACATCATAAGCCTTCATGATTTCGCAGATTTCCTCGAAGCGGGTGTAGAGAAAACTTTCCTTGTGATGCGCGAGGCACCATTTCGCCATGATGGAACCGCCGCGCGAGACAATTCCGGTCAGGCGTTTTGCCGTCATGGGAACGTAGGCGAGCCGTACTCCCGCGTGAATCGTAAAATAGTCCACGCCCTGCTCGGCCTGTTCGATCAGTGTATCGCGAAAGATTTCCCAAGTGAGTTCTTCCGCTTTTCCATCCACTTTTTCCAGCGCCTGGTAGATAGGGACAGTGCCGATGGGAACGGGGCTATTGCGAATGATCCATTCACGCGTTTCGTGGATATTTTTTCCGGTGGACAAGTCCATCACCGTATCTCCGCCCCAGCGTATGGCCCAGGTCATTTTCTCAACTTCCTCCTGGATGCTCGAGCCCAGCGCGGAATTTCCGATATTGGCGTTGATCTTTACCAGGAAATTGCGTCCGATGATCATCGGTTCAGATTCGGGATGGTTGATGTTGAGCGGGATGATCGCGCGGCCCCGGGCCACCTCTTCACGTACGAATTCCGGCGTGATGTGACGAGGCAGAAAGGCGCCAAAGTCGTGGCCGGGGTGCTGGCGGGCTAGCAATTCCCGCTGCTGGGCGTTGAGATGCTCGCAGCGCAGATTTTCCCGTATGGCGACATATTCCATTTCCGGCGTAATGATTCCACGGCGCGCATAGTTCATCTGCGTTACGTTCATGCCTGCTCTGGCGCGGCGAGGGTGCCGCTTCAGGTCAAAGCGCAAGTCGGCGAGCGCCGGATCGGCCAGCCGTTGCCTGCCATAGAGGGAAGCGGGACCGGATTGAACTTCCGAGTCCGCGCGCTCGCTTATCCATTTCTCCCGCAGTGGAGATAATCCGGACCGGATGTCGATTTTTATTGCGGGATCGGTGTAGGGTCCGGAAGTGTCGTAAACGTAGACAGCGGGATTTTGTTCATCCCCCTTGTTCGCATGGGTAGCCGACTGGCTGATTTCCCGCATCGGTACCCGAAGATCGGGCCGAGAGCCTTCCACATAGACTTTGCGGGACTTTGGAAGAGGCTTGATGGCTCCTTCATCGACATGCGCCGTTTTACTCGAAAAAGGGAAGGGAAACGAGGCGGGATTTAAGACTGTTGCTTTCATGAACGCTCCTTTGATGCCATAAACGAGCGGGACGGCAGGTCCCAGCTTCCCTACGGCGGCATTATCCGTGTCAGGTAGTAAGGGACTCTCTCACCAGTTTGCCGGCCAGCGCCGGAAACGGACCCCTAGCTGCTGCTGTGAAGCTAAAGGAAATATGGAATAATTGCAAGTCTGTAAACGACAATTTATATAGGGCAGGAGCATGGATCTGGAGCAAACCCGGTTTAATATGGTAGAGCAGCAAATTCGCCCATGGGACGTATTGGACGAGGATGTTTTAAAGTTATTGTTTGAGCTGCGGCGCGAGGAATTCGTCCCCGCAGCCTACCGGTCTCTCGCATTCGTGGATATGGAGATCCCGCTGGGGCATGGGGAGGCCATGCTCACTCCCAAACTGGAAGCACGTATTTTACAGGAACTTCAGGTAAAAAGAACGGACCGGATTCTGGAAGTAGGCAGTGGAAGCGGTTATCTTACCGCTTTGCTTGCCAAAAAAGGCAAACTGGTCCATGGTGTTGAAATCATTCCCGAACTGAAGGCTATGGCGGAAAAAAATCTTCAGGCACATGCAATCGACAATGTCGTGCTGGAAGCGGGCGATGCTGCCAGAGGGTGGCCTCAGCATGGGCCTTATGATGTCATCGCGCTCACGGGGTCTGTGCCGGTACTGCCGACGGCTTTCCAGGAAAGCCTAACGACCGGCGGCCGTTTGTTCGCAATTGTGGGCGATCCACCGGTGATGAATGCCGTGCTTGTTACCCGGGTGACACGATTCGAAGAGCCGGGTGAGTTCAGCACGGTCGGATTGTTCGAAACTTGTATTCCTCCTCTGAAAAATGCCCAGCGGCCGACAAGGTTCGTTTTTTGAAATTCCAGAAGCGGTTCCCGAATTGTCCATCGGCTGCATGCATCCAACTCCACTGTTGCCTGGAGTCATGCTCGAGGGGCGATAGTTCGTTTTTCGTATCCGAAGCAGGACAATCGGAATCAAAGTGAATATTTCACGATATATCCCGGGCTTACTGATTGTTGGGATTGCTCTATGTTCTCCGGCTCATGCGGTAGATTTTTCTCCGGCTCATGCGGCGGATCTGATGGCGATTTATCGTGAGGCGCTCGAGCAGGATGCGCAATACAGTTCAGCTCGCGCCGCCCACCTCGCAGCGCAGGAAAAGCTGCCGCAAGGCCGGGCGGGGCTGCTTCCCACGGTTACCTTTTCGGGCGTGCGGCGCCGGCAGCTGATAGACAGGGGCGCATCGATAGGGTCGGGAGGATTGGCGGTGCCTCCTGGCGAGGTGACCATAGACAACCAGAGCCTGACTGTTACCGCGACTCAGCCGATCTATCGCAAGGAAAATTTCGCGATCTACGAGCAGGCGAAGATCCAGGTGGTCCAGGCGGATCTGCAATTCATCCTCGCGGCGCAGGACTTGATACTGCGCGTTGCCCAGGCTTACTTCGATATACTGACCGCCCAGGTGAATATCGAAGTGGCGGAGGCCCAGAAGAAAGCAATCGGAGAACAGCTTGCACAGGCCAAGCGGAACTTCGAGGTAGGGACGGCAACCATCGTGGACACCTACGAGGCACAAGCGCGCTTCGACCTGACCGTTTCGACGGAGATTGCGGCGCGGAACGAACTGGAGGTCAGGAAGCGCACGCTGCAGCAAATCATCGGCCGTATTCCCGGCGATCTCCGGCGTCCGCATGACACCGCATCCGACCTGCTGAAGCTCAAGTATGCCAACATGCAGGACTGGATCACCGTCGCGGAGCAGAATAACCTTGCGCTCAAGATTCAGCAGGCCATTGTCAATATCGCAAAACAGGATGTGGAAAGGGCCAAGGCGGGTCATTATCCCACTCTCGACCTGGTGGCGATCTACAGCGACCAGAAAGGGGTGGGGGGTACCATCACCGGGAGGGGCGTCGACCTGACATCAAAGGAAATCGGGGTGCAGCTCAATGTTCCGATCTTCCAGGGGTTTGCGACTCAGTCGCGCGTGCGCGAGGCGCTGGCCAACCAGGAACGGGCACTTCAAGACCTGAATAATACGAGACGTAACAGTGTACTCCAGGTGAGCCAGCAGTATCTGAATGTCACGAATGGCATTGCCCAGGTCCAGGCGCTCAAGCAAGCTGTGATTTCCAGCAAGAGCCAGGTCGATTCGACTAAAACCGGGCAGGAGGTGGGGGTGAGAACGGAGGTCGACGTATTGAATGCTCAGCAGTTGCTGGCTACCGCGCAACGCGATCTGTCCCAGGCGCGCTATAATTTCCTGATGTCCAGGCTGAGGCTGGAGGCTGAGGCCGGCGAGCTGGATGAAGAGGATTTAATGCAGATAAATGATGTATTGCTAAAGTAAACCGTTTATCCATCGCTAATGGAAACCCCGCTTCGGGCTTTGTCCGGGACTTGATGCGGCGTTCAGCGGCTGGATGCATTTGGGGTTTTGCCGGATAGGAACCTTTCGTGGGTACCTTGCCATTGCCTTGTAGCTCGCCGCGTTGACGCCAACCCCGTTGGATGTTAGATTTTCAATCGTAGTCCGGTTTTTCCACCGATCGCTTGCTTGCCATTCCAGAATGCCGCCAATATGACGGTGCCCGAGTGCCAATCAAATATTTCCGCACAGCCCGTCATGGATGAATCACCAACCAGTGAAGGATGAGCGCATCCGGATACTTTCGATAGGCCCTTTCCATCCGTATGTCATGGCATGCATCAAAATTATCTGGACTTATCATGACGGAGCCAGCCATGTCTGAGTTGCATTCCGGCCAACCGCCGGTCCTGTCTTCCGGCGAGCGGCCGGTAGGGGTAAGGGATACCCGTCCGGTTCCGGGAGAGCACGGTGTTCTGGATGCAAAGACCTTTGATGCGATCGAAGCTGATCAATTATTCGATTCATTTAATCATGCGGTAACTCATGTCGGGCAGGCGGTGTTGTATCGTTCCCTGGCCCGGCCGGCGGCCGATCCGGCGAATGTTCGAAAAAAGCAGGAAGCGTTGAGGGAACTGGAGTCAAACCCCGCTCTTCGGGAGCGTCTGGAGCGCTACATGGAGGAAATGCGGCGCGGAGAGCAGTCGCTTTATGATTTGCTCTATGGAAATTTCAATGGCGGAATCGCTATCGAAAATTCGCGGCGCAGCAGTGACAAGATGGAGTTCAGCGGCTACGGGTACAACCAGTTTCTGGACGGTACCGGTTTTGTGATCGATCTGGTCGAGCTGGCGCAGACTTTGCCGCAGCCAAGAAGCGAATACCTGCGTGAGTTATTTGACGCGATCGGTGAATTCGGGCATTCGCGTATCTATTCCCTGATGCGCGGGCCGATTTATCCGGTAGATGGAAAATTCAAGACCAGCGAGGAAAAACCGCGTTATACGCCCGTTTTCCGCTTCAGGCCGTCCATGCTCAAACCTCTTCCCATCCTGCTGGTATTGGGCGGCTTATCGCTGGCTTTGTATTTTTTTCAGGGCATGCTGGCGAGCTTCGGAATTTCTTATCTTGGTTTCGGAATACTGGTGCTGGCGGTACCGGTTTTGCCCGTTCTGTTAATCGCCATCGCCGCCTCCGATCGCGACAATATCATCTATCCATTACGCAAGCTGTTCAAGCATAGCGCGGAGCTGGCGCGTGTCATGGAAACGCTGGGCAGGATCGACGAGATGATGTCTTTTTATCGTTATGCGCAAACCTTTGGCGGGCCGATGGTGCTGCCGGAGATAATGGACAGTGACTGCCACTCGCTTGATGCAAGTGCGGCAAGAAACCCTCTGCTCGCGAGAGGCAATCCGAATTATGTTCCGAATGACATCCTGCTTGACGATAAGGGACGGCTCCTGGTAATCACCGGCCCCAATAGTGGCGGCAAGACAGCCTACTGCAAGACAGTGGTCCAGCTTCAGCTGGTGGGCCAGATGGGCTGCTACGTTCCCGCATCCGCAGCCCGCCTGGTACTGGCCGAGCATATTTTTTACCAAGTCCCCGACCCTGGGCATCTGGATGAAGGCATTGGACGTTTTGGGCACGAATTGAAACGTACGCGAGAGATATTCTTCAGCACGACGGCTCGCAGCCTTGTCGTGCTGGATGAGCTTTCGGAGGGTACGACATTTGAGGAGAAAATGGAGCTTTCCGAGTATGTGCTTTCCGGTTTCCACAAGCTGGGAGCCAGCACCCTGCTCGTTACCCACAACCATGAGCTATGCGAACGTTTGCAGGATAAGGGAATCGGCCGCTACCTGCAGGGCGAGTTTCTCGCCCAGGGACCGACTTATCGGCTGATCTCCGGCGTATCCAGGGTAAGCCATGCCGATCGGGTCGCGGCCGCGTTGGGATTCAGCAAGGAAGACGTGGAAAAGCATATTGCAGCACGAAGTAACTGATTGACCAGCGTCGAAACGGAGGAGGTTGTTTCATTCGCTTCACCGCGCTGCTTCAATCCGGCGCTTCCTTGAGGATTGAATAGATGAAATCACTGGTTACTGGAGCAAACGGGTTTGTCGGTTCGGCGGTTGCACGCTGCCTGCTGAATGCCGGGCACGAAGTACGCTGCCTGGTGAGGCCAGGGAGCGACCTGAGAAATCTTTACAAGCTGCCTGTCGAACTTTCGCAAGGCGATCTGCGCTCGGCTCAGTCGCTCAAGCGCGCTGTCGCGGGTTGCGACAATCTGTTTCATGTCGCCGCGGATTACCGCCTGTGGGTGCCCAATCCGGAAACCATGTACGACATCAATGTAAAAGGAACCGAGGCGCTGATACTCGCTGCTGCCGAGGCGGGAATGCGGCGCATGATATACACCAGCAGCGTGGCCACGCTGGGAGCGAACCAGACTGATGCTCCGGCCAACGAAAACACGCCTTCCACCTTGATGTCGATGACGGGGCACTATAAGCGGTCCAAATTCATGGCGGAACAAGTGGTTCGGCAAATGACCGATGAGCATAAGCTACCGGTCGTCATCGTCAACCCCTCCACGCCCATAGGACCGCGCGATATCAAGCCCACTCCTACGGGGCGCATTGTGGTGGATACGCTCTGCGGCCGGATGCCGGCTTATGTAAACACCGGATTGAATATCGCGCATGCCGACGACATCGCGCATGGCCATTTGCTGGCTTACGCGAAGGGGATACCGGGGGAACGCTATATTCTAGGCGGCGAGAACATGACCTTGTTGCAAATACTGCAAACAATAGATGAAATCAGCGGAAAGCGGACAAAGCGTTTCAATCTGCCGGTCAAAGTGGTTCTTCCAGCAGCGTGGCTAATGGAAAAAATGGCAATGGTGACCCGTGTCGAGCCTCGCGCCACGATGGATAGCGTGCGCATGGCGGAAAAAAAGATGTTTTACTCCAGCGAAAAGGCCGTTCGCGAGCTGGGCTATCAATACCGGCCCGCAACAGAAGCGCTGGAGGATGCAATGAACTGGTTTCAGACTAACGGCTACTGCGGGTAGTTTTCCCTGAAAACCACGCGGGGCTTGATCACAAAAAAGTTCTTAAACTCCCTGACGCAGCTGCGGGAACAGGATCACGTCGCGTATGCTGGGACTATCGGTGAAGAGCATCGCCAGGCGATCTATCCCGATACCTTCGCCCGCCGTGGGAGGAAGGCCATATTCGAGAGCCCGGATGTAGTCCGCATCGTAGTGCATCGCCTCGGCATCGCCTGCTTCCCTGGCTTGGGCTTGCTCCAGGAAGCGCGCAGCCTGGTCTTCGGGATCGTTCAGCTCGGAAAATCCGTTCGCGATTTCGCGTCCCGCAATATAGAGCTCGAAACGGTCCGTCACCGCCGGGTTCACGTCGTTGCGGCGCGCCAGGGGGGAGACTTCCGCTGGGTAATCAATGATAAAGGTGGGTTCGTGCAGCAGATGTTCCGTGGTGGCGTCAAACAGTGAAAGCTGCAGCCCCCCGATTCCGTCGCCTGGTTTGAAAGCGATGCTGTTCAGGGCCATTTGAGCTTTCAACCAATCCCGGCTGTTAAGCAGCTCTTCTGTGTAATCCGGATGAAATTTTCGGATGGCCTGGGTAATGGTGAGCCGTGCGAACGGCCGGGCAAGATCGATTTCCCGCCCCTGGTAGGTCACTTTCGCGGTGCCCAGCACTTTTAGCGCTACTTCCTGCAACATGCTTTCGGTGAAATCCATCAAATACGCGTAATCCTGATAGGCCTCGTAGAATTCCAGCATGGTGAATTCCGGATTATGCCGGGTCGATATTCCCTCGTTGCGGAAGCTCCGGTTGATTTCGAACACCTTTTCCATTCCGCCGATTATCAGCCGCTTCAGATAAAGCTCGGGTGCGATGCGCAGATACAGCTTCCTGTCCAGCGCGTTATGGTGGGTAACGAAAGGCCGTGCCGCTGCGCCACCGGGAATGGGATGCATCATCGGTGTTTCCACTTCCAGGTAGCCGTGCGCAGCGAGGAACTCACGGATGGCCTGAATGAGCCGGGAGCGAGTGACGAAGACCTTGCGGCTCTCTTCGTTCGTGATGAGATCGAGGTAACGCTGCCTGTATTTTTGCTCCTGGTCGCTCAGGCCATGGAATTTTTCGGGCAGGGGCCGCAAGGATTTTGTCAGCAGCCTCAGCGCTGTGACGCGTACCGACAACTCGCCCGTACGCGTTCGGAATAGGGTTCCTTGCGCTCCCAATATATCGCCCAAGTCATGGTGCTTGAATGCGTCGTATGCCGCTTCGCCGGCGACATCCCTGGTAATGTATAGCTGAATGCGCCCGCCCGTATCCTGAATCGTGGCGAAGCTTGCCTTGCCCATCACCCGCTTCAGTACCATGCGTCCCGCTATGCTGACAGCCTGGGGCGCGGCTTCCAGCATTTCGTTGGAATGCCCGCCATATCGCTGGTGAAGGTCCAGCGATAAATTCTCCCGATGGAAGTCATTTGGAAAAGGATTACCCGCTTTCCGCAGGGCATCCAGTTTATGGCGGCGCTCCGCGGTAAGAAGCTCCTTGTCGTCGGATTCCTGCCCCGAATCGCCGCCTGGCGCGGCGGTATTGATCCGATCGCGCTCTTCAGGCCGTATCAGGTGATCTATTTCATCCCGAATCTTGCTCATATTGTCAGACCCCTTGTTTCAAGCTTGCCTCGATGAATTCATCCAGGCCGCCGTCGAGTACCGCCTGAGTATTGCCGCTTTCGATTCCCGTGCGCAGATCCTTGATGCGGGATTGATCCAGCACATAGGAACGAATCTGGTGCCCCCAGCCGATATCGGTTTTGCTGTCTTCTATCGCCTGCTTTTCGTCGTTGCGCTTGCGCAATTCCGCTTCGTACAAGCGCGATTTCAGCATGGCCATCGCGTCCGCGCGATTACGATGCTGCGAGCGTCCGCTCTGGCATTGCACCACGATACCGGTGGGATTATGGGTAATACGTATAGCCGAATCCGTTTTATTGATGTGCTGGCCACCCGCGCCGGAAGCACGGAAAGTGTCCACGCGCAAATCTGCGGGATTGATTTCTATTTCTATCGTCTCATCCACTTCGGGGTAGACGAATACGCTGGCAAAAGAGGTATGGCGGCGATTGCCTGAGTCAAAGGGCGACTTGCGCACCAATCGATGCACGCCGGTTTCGGTACGGAGATAGCCGTAGGCGTACTCCCCTGATATTTTCAGGCTGGCGCTCTTGATGCCGGCTACTTCCCCCGGTGACTCTTCCAGGACCTCCACGGCATAACCGCGTCGCTCGCAGTAGTGAAGATACATGCGTTCCAGCATTTCCGCCCAGTCCTGCGCCTCGGTGCCACCCGATCCCGCCTGGATATCGACGAAGCAGTTATTGGGATCCATCGCATTGGAAAACATGCGGCGGAATTCCATGCGGTCCACGATTTTTTCCAGCTCGGCGATATCCGTGCCAACACTTTCGATCGTGGCATCGTCATCCTCTTCTCTCGCCATCTGAAATAGATCGCGTGCATCATGCAATTGGCGGTCGAGCGACCCGAGTGTGACAACGACGTCTTCCAGCATCTTTTTTTCACGGCCCAGTTCCTGGGCGCGTTTGTTGTCATCCCAGATCGCCGGATCTTCCGTCAGTCGTGTCAGTTCATTCAGACGCGTTTGCTTGGCATCGAAGTCAAAGATACCTCCGCAGCTCTGCCGTTCGATTGTCGAGGTCGGCGAGTTGGTGAGCAATGGCGTTAAGCTGTTCCGCTTCCATGAAAGTCGTTTCCAAAAGCTTGGATTATACAGGAAGCGGAATGGCTTCCTCCCGCTGCGAACGCATCAGGATATGAAGAGCCCCCCGAACAAGCCTCAACTGGCGAGACTAAAAGTTCCTGAATGCGTTGTGATGGAAGCGCAGATGATTTTCGATGAATGTGCTTATAAAAAAATAGCTGTGATCGTAGCCTTGGCGCATGGTGATCCTTGCCCCGTAGTTCGCTGCCTCACAGGCGGCGATGAGGCGTTCGATCTTCAATTGCCCGGGCAGGAATTCATCCGCATCCCCCTGGTCGACCAGCAGGGGCAAATGCTCGGAGGGCCGCGAGGATTCGATCAATAACGTGGCATCATAATTCTGCCAGCACTTTTCATCATTTCCCAGATAATGCGTAAATGCCTTCCTGCCCCATGAGCTGGCGATAGGGTTTGCGATAGGCGAAAACGCGGAGACCGAGCTATAGCGCCGTGGATTGCGTAAAGCGATTACCAGCGCGCCATGCCCACCCATGGAATGTCCGGAAATGGCTCGTACATCACCGACGGCAAAATTCTGCTCGATCAGTGCCGGCAGTTCATCGACAATATAATCGTACATTTGATAGTTGCGGCTCCAGGGAGCCTGAGTGGCGTTCACGTAGAAACCAGCGCCCAACCCCAGATCGTACGCGGCATCGGGGGATGCCGCGACGCCTTCTCCCCGCGGACTTGTGTCCGGAATGACCAGCACAATGCCGAGCTCCGCTGCCGTCCTTTGGGCGCCTGCTTTGAGCGTGAAATTTTCATCTGTACAGGTGAGTCCGGATAACCAATAGATCGCTGGAAATTTCCCGGGGCCATCCATGCGCGGTGCGCGGGATGGATTGAACGCAGTGGGCGGGAGATAAATGGAAAAATTCATCTCGCAACCCAAGGTCCGGGAGTAATGGCGGTACCGTTGCTGCAGTCCCTCAAACAAGCAATGGGATGAGAGCAGCTTCAAAATAGCGATATCCCCGGTTTTCTGCGCGGGACAAGCGATTCCGCGTTGCAATGATTCGCGGGCCCATGCGTGAACTTGCGGTTCATTGGGCGTAATGGATGACCGTGCGGATGGATTTGCCCTCGTGCATCAGGTCAAACGCTCTATTGATATCACTCAACCCCATGGTATGGGTGATGAATGTATCGAGCTCGAATTCCCCCTTGAGATAGCGTTCCACGTAACCCGGCAGTTCGGTGCGGCCTTTGACTCCACCGAAAGCAGATCCGCGCCAGACACGCCCGGTCACGAGCTGGAATGGCCGTGTGCAGATCTCTTCGCCGGCCCCGGCAACACCAATGATCACGGATTCCCCCCAGCCCTTGTGGCAGCATTCCAGTGCCGAGCGCATCACCTTGACATTGCCGATGCATTCAAAGGAGAAATCCACCCCGCCCCCCGTCATTTCAACGATGACATCCTGGACCGGCTTGTCGTAATCCCTGGGATTGACCACATCGGTTGCTCCCAGTTGCCGGGCAATCTCGAACTTCCCCGGATTGAGATCGATCGCGATAATGCGTCCGGCCCTGGCAATGACCGCGCCGATGATTACGGCCAGCCCGATCCCGCCGAGGCCAAAAACAGCCACCGTATTGCCTTCCTGCACTTTCGCGGTGTTGGCGACCGCACCCAGCCCAGTGGTCACGCCGCAGCCGAGCAGGCAAATTTTCTCCAGAGGCGCTTCCTTGCTGATCCTGGCAAGTGAGATTTCAGGTATTACGGTATATTCGGAGAAGGTGGACGTTCCCATATAATGATAGATGGGTTTCCCGTCCTTGAAAAAGCGTGTCGTCCCGTCGGGCATCAATCCCTGGCCCTGCGTTGCCCGAATGGCCTGGCAAAGGTTGGTTTTGCCGGATTTGCAAAATTTGCACTCACGGCATTCGGGCGTGTAGAGCGGTATCACATGGTCGCCAACCTGCACACTGGAAACGCCCTCTCCCAACGCTACGACGATGCCCCCGCCTTCATGGCCGAGAATTGCCGGAAACTTGCCTTCCGGATCCTTGCCGGAAAGCGTGAATGCATCGGTATGACATACACCGGTGGCAACGATGCGCACGAGCACCTCCCCCCGCTGTGGCGGCTGAAGATCGACTTCCTCGATATGCAAGGGTTGCCCTGGAGCCCAGGCTACTGCTGCACGTGTCTTGATCATCCCCTCATTCCTTTCCCCGGTTTTCAATATAATCCTGTACCCGTTCCGGCACCCGGCTCATCAACTCGATTCCGCCTCCCTTGCCCGTTTCCAAAGCCGTTCCCAACGACGTGCCGGACAATGCGGTTCGATCAGCGGACTTTTCCGGAATCGGCCATTCGAATACCGTCTTTAGAGCCGACCGGATAACGTACAGCATACCGGTTTTTCAATCCAGGCAACAAAAGCCGTTGCGTTGCTTTTTGATATCAGCCGTCCTATTATACAAGCGAGGGCAATCGAATCTGCGCGTGTAGTGATTAACAATTTTAAGGAGATCATGATGCGACGAATCTACTTTCTTGTTCCCAACATCCCAATTGCAAAACGTATTGTCGACGAATTGCTGCTCGCCCGCATAGAGGAACGGCATATCCATGTGATTGCAAAACGCGGTACGGAGCTGGAGGATTTGCCCGAAGCCACGTTGTTTCAAAAAACCGATTTCGTTCCCGCGGTGGAACGTGGGCTGGCGCTGGGCGGATCAGCCGGCGCGCTTGCCGGATTGGTCGCCATCGCTCTTCCTCCCGCCTCGACCGTGATCGCGGGCGGGGTGCTCCTGGGGAGCGCGCTCGCGGGAGCGGGTGTCGGCGCGTGGGCAGGCAGCCTCATAGGGGTAAGTACCGCCAATTCGAGGATCAAGCAGTTCGAGACGGCAATCGAATCGGGGCAACTACTGGTTCTCGCGGACGTGCCGAAAGAGCGGGTCGATGAAATCGAGGAACTGGTAAAGTCACACCTCCCGGAAGCGGTGATCGAGGGAACGGAACCGATAATTCCGGCATTTCCTTGATGGAGTCAAAAGGCTCCCTCATGGAGACGGCCTGAAACGTTTCCTGTTTCACCCATTCAACCCATGGGGGAGAATATCGAATTGTTTCATGAAGCGGCCTCGCGGAGCGGGGATCGGGCAGCGGAGGGATGCAGGAGACCGCGTCGAGATATTGTCGCGTCCTCAACAGCCTGCTTGGGGCCGCACCTTCTTCGGAAGATACTGCTTCGCCCTCCGCGGTCCCGCGTCGTCGCCTTTCGCGCATCCCATCCCGCAAAGCTGCCATCGCGCCAGCGAAGACTTGTTCAGGGCTTCCCTAGTGGTTTATCATGCGCGATTCCTTGAGGAAAGGCGCCATGGCTGGATTACGTGAAGATACGCCCGCACCTACTGAAATAAAATTACATCGAAAATCCCGATTACTGGAAATTTCTTTTGCGGATGGCAAGACCTTCCGCCTTTCCTATGAGTTTCTGCGTGTTCATTCGCCATCGGCGGAAGTGCGCGGCCATTCTCCGGGACAGGAGGTGCTCCAGACAGGAAAGGAAGGCATCAGCATCAATCACGTGGAACCCGTGGGCAGTTACGCCATCCAGCTGAACTTCACCGATGGCCATAATACCGGGCTTTATTCCTGGGATTTGCTCTACCGATACGGTCTCCACCAGGACGAGATGTGGGAGCGATACCTGCGGCGCCTGGAAGAAGCGGGCGCCAGCCGGACCAAAGCAAATGACCCAAGTAGTTTTGGCAGCAGAGGCAGGGAAAAATAGTGGTCGGGGGGTCGAGGGACCGCATCCTTTCTCTTCCTGCAGGCTTCCTTTTATTCCAGTTCAAAATTCATGAAAACAACCCATTTTGGCTTCAACACCATTCCCGAAGCGGAGAAAGCCCGTAAGGTTGCAGGCGTGTTCGACTCGGTAGCCGAGCGGTACAACCTGATGAATGACCTCATGTCGGGAGGCATGCACCGTTTGTGGAAGCGGTTTGCTGTACAGGCAAGCGGTGTCGGCAAGGGTGATCGGGTACTCGACATCGCCGGCGGCACGGCTGACCTGAGCACATTGTTCCTGGAACGGGTGGGAAGCGGCGGGGAGATCTGGCTCACCGATATCAATAATTCCATGCTCACAATAGGGAGGGACAGGCTGCTCGATCAGGGTGTGGGAGTGCCGGTGGCGCAATGCGATGCCGAAAAATTGCCTTTTCCCGACAATTATTTTGATTGCGCCAATGTCGCCTTCGGCCTGCGCAACATGACGCACAAGGATGCTGCGTTAAGAGAAATGCTGCGCGTGCTGCGCCCCGGCGGATGTGTCGTCGTCCTGGAATTCTCCGCGGTATGGAAACCCTTGCGGCGTTTTTACGACACCTACTCGTTCAAAGTCCTGCCCGCGATGGGGAAGCTCGTGGCAAGCGACCCGGATAGTTACCGTTATCTGGCTGAATCCATACGCATGCACCCATCCCAGGAAGAGTTGAAGCGCATGATGGAAGATGCGGGATTCGAGCGGGTGCAATATTTCAATCTATCGGCCAGCGTGGTGGCGCTGCACCGCGGCTACAAATTCTGAGCAGGGTTTTTACGGTGCGTGCCCAGGCCCGGCCGGCAATGTCCGGCTTGGCAGCGATAGCGGGCGTACCGGAGGAAAGGCTTTTCCAGTATGACTTTAAACTTCAACCCGGGTGGAATAGAAGTTCAGCGGTGGCTTTATGTACGTTATCGCACATAATCGCGCACCCCGATAAATTTATCATTACCCTATTCATTCGCATATCCGGTTCTTTTCCGCTTCGCAAATAAATTTTCTTCAAGGGGCAGACGATGACTGTCGCCCGCCAAGCTGTACTCTTGTTCGGCGAAATTCTCGTAGACCGGTTTCCTGAAGGCGAGGTTTTGGGAGGTGCGCCGTTCAATGTGGCGCGCCACCTGGCAGCTTTCGGCTGCAAGCCGGTTCTGATTACCCGCATTGGGCAGGACAATGCGGGCAGGCGCATTCTGCAAGCGCTCGAAAGCGCGAAGCTGCCCGGCCATGGGGTGCAACTCGATTCCACTCATCCTACCGGCGCGGTGGAAGTGAAATTCGATTCTCAAGGCCACCGGTTTGATATTCTCCCCGATCAGGCTTATGATCATATCCATCCCCGCTTATCCCGAATTGCCGCCCTTGCCGCGAACCCCGATCTGCTTTACTTCGGCACCCTGGCACAGCGCGCGCATTCGCATCGAGCCTTGCGCCATATATTGCGCGCAGTCCATGGACGCCGTTTTTTTGACGTCAATCTGCGCGATCCGTGGATCTATCCTGATCGTGTGGAATGGCTGCTGCAACATGCCGACATTGTCAAGGCCAACGATACGGAACTCGAAGCCATGAATGAAATGCTTAACCTGCAATCGGGCTCCACTCATGCCCGGGCCGAAGCCTTGCTGAACCAATATGGATTGCGGGGCGTTCTGATAACAATGGGGGCAAAGGGAGCGTCCTGGCTGGATGATTCCGGGCGATTCGTGGAAATGGAAAGCGACCCGGTTCCCCACATCCGGGACACGGTAGGCGCGGGTGACGCTTTCTCCGCCGTCTTCATCATGGGACTGCTTCGTGAATGGAAAATACCCCTTGCGTTGCAGCGAGCACATCGTTTTGCCGCAGCTATCTGCCAGATACGCGGCGCAATTCCTGAGGACAAGGAGTTTTACAGGCCATTCCTGAACGAGTGGCTGGAAGCCTATGAGTGAGCTATACGTGCTGATGCTCAGCCTGCACGGACTCATCCGCACTGATAACCTGGAGCTCGGGCGTGATGCCGACACCGGCGGCCAAATCCTCTATGTGGTGGAACTGGCGCGATCGCTTGCGCGCCAGCGCCAGGTGGGCAAGGTGGATTTGCTGACACGGCTCATAGAAGATCCCGCCGTGTCGGAAGAATATTCCCGTCCGGAAGAGGCGCTCGGCAGCCGTGCGCGGATTATCCGCCTGCGTTGCGGGCCGCGGCGGTACTTGCGCAAGGAGAGCCTGTGGCCCTATCTCGATCAGCTTGTGGATCGTGTGCTTCTTTTCCTCCGCGAGCAGAAGCGTCTGCCGGATGTGATACATAGTCATTACGCCGATGCCGGATACGTCGGAATGCAGCTTTCGCAGTTGCTGGGCATTCCCCAGATCCATACCGGACATTCCCTCGGACGCAGCAAGGAACAGCGGTTGCTGGCGCAGGGCCGTAAAGCACAGGCGCTGGAGCGTCAATTCAGCTTTCGCCGGCGGATCGCCGCCGAGGAAGCTCTGCTGCAGCATGCCAGCCTCATCATCACGAGCACGCCGCAGGAGAGCACGGAGCAATACGGCTTATATGCCAACTATCATCCTGAGCGTGCCGTGGTCATTCCGCCAGGGACCGATATTTCGCGGTTTGCCCCACCCGGCCGGCATAAATCGGACGAACCGGAGGTGGCGGGCCTGATCGACCGTTTTCTGACGAGGCCGCGAAAACCGCTCATTCTGTCCATTTGCCGTCCCGAAATGCGGAAGAATCTGAGCGCGCTGGTCACGGCGTTTGGAAGCGCTCCCGCGTTGCACGAACAGGCCAACCTTGCCATTGTAGCGGGCAATCGGGACGATATACGCGAACTGGATCCGGCCCAGACCGAGGTGATGACGAATCTGTTGCTGGATATTGACCGCTATGATTTATGGGGGAAGGTCGCCATACCCAAGCAGCACCAGTCTTCCGATGTGCCGGGGCTTTACAGGCTCGCAGCCCGGCGCAAGGGAATATTCATCAATCCGGCTCTCACCGAACCATTCGGGCTCACCCTGATCGAGGCCGCGGCCAGCGGACTTCCCATTGTCGCAACCGAAGAGGGGGGGCCGCGCGATATCATTGCGCACTGCAAAAACGGTGTGCTGGTCAATCCGCTGGATACCAGCGCCATTGCCGGAGGAATGGAGTATGCGCTGGCTGATCCTGGCCGGTGGCAGCAATGGGCGCGCAACGGAATTGCCGGAGTTAAAAATCACTATACCTGGGATGCCCATGTCAGGCACTACCTGCGTGTCCTAGCTCGCCTGCTGCATCAGCAGCGCAAGCAGATCAGGCGGACGATGGTCATATACCACAAGCCGCAGCGCCAGCCCCTGCCGCTGGTGTCGCAAATGCTCGTAACCGATATCGACAATACGCTTCTCGGCGATCGCGCCGCCTTGCGCCGGTTTCTCGCCACATTCAAAACGACTCCTCCCAGCCTGGGCCTGGGAGTTGCTACCGGACGTACCCTGGAAAGCGCCCTGAGGATTTTGAAGGAGTGGAACGTCCCGCTACCGGACGTATTGATTACGTCCGTCGGTAGCGAAATCAATTATGGTCCTGGACTCCGTCCGGATATCGGGTGGCAGAATTTCATTAAGTATTCGTGGCGGCGAGATGCGGTGGAAGAGGCGCTTCGCGAAGTGCCGGGGCTCATCCTGCAATCACCGGAAAACCAGCGGGAATTCAAGCTGAGCTATAACGTCGATCCTGACCGGCTGCCTCCAATACCGAAAATCCGCGCTTTGCTGAAGGAGCGGGATCTGTCCGCGCACCTGATCTATTCGCGCCAGGCATACCTCGACATTTTGCCCATGCGCGCTTCAAAGGGCCGGGCGATACGCTACCTTGCCTATAAGTGGGGATTGCCGCTGCGCGCCTTTCTGGTTGCGGGTGATTCCGGGAACGACCATGAAATGCTGGTAGGGGATACGCTTGGCGTGGTCGTGGCCAATCATAGCCCCGAGCTTGCAAGCCTGAAGGGGAATGAACAGATTTACTTTGCCCGCGCTGCCTATGCTGATGGCATTGCAGAGGGCATGATGCATTACGCATTTGGCGTATCTATTCCGGAGGCCGCGAATGATCTCAAAAATTGATGCCTGGGTTATGGATCACCGTAGCGATCTATATGCGCTTTTATGCAAGTGGTTCGATCTGGAGCGTCCGCTGTTGCTGCGCTCCGATTTGCGCACGGTTTTCGATGCGCTGGACGAGGAGCATGGCCATGTCCTGTCTGGAACGCCATTGCATGAGCTTGTCGATTTGCTGCAGGAAGCCGTTTGCCGCCCGCCGCTGATTTACCTGGCTTTGCGCGAGGGCGCCGGCCGCTGGCATTTCCTGCGTATTCATCAGCAGCACCTTGTGTCCGAAGATGTCAGCGTTTCCGATTACCTGGCGTTCAAGGAATTGCTCGTGCGTCCTGAAAACGCAAATGAGCCGGTCCTGGAACTGGATTTTGCGCCGTTCAATCGCAATTTTCCAAGACTCAAGGAGATTCGGTCCATCGGCCAGGGAGTGATTTTCCTGAATAAGCAACTCGCCGGCACGCTGTTTACACAATCCGGGCTGGGCACGGTCAAACTGCTGCATTTTCTGACCATGCACAGCATGGACGGCCAGCACCTGATGCTCAGTGGGAACTTTGCCGATGTTGCCGCGCTGCGCAACGGCTTGCATCGGGCGCTTGGCATACTGGATCGCCATCCTCCCGACGCGCCCTGGCAGACCATAGCGGAACCCTTGAGCGGATTGGGCTTCGCCCCGGGATGGGGCGATTGCGCGCAGCGGGTAAGCGAAACGATGAGTTTGCTGGTAGACATTCTTGAGGCGCCATCGCCGGAAATGCTCGAGAAATTCCTCGCACGCATCCCGATGATTTCAAAACTGCTGATCCTATCCCCGCACGGTTTTTTTGGGCAGGACAACGTGCTGGGGTTGCCGGATACCGGAGGCCAGGTTGTGTATATCCTGGATCAGGTGCGAGCGCTGGAAAGAGAAATGACCGAGCGCCTGGTGTTGCAAGGCATCGTTGCACAGCCAAAAATCCTGATCTGTACGCGACTGATACCGGATGCAGGAGAAACGCTGTGCAATCATCCGCTGGAAAAGGTGCATGGAACCCAGAATTCCTGGATTGTCCGTGTGCCTTTCAGGAAAGCAAATGGCGAAGTCATCCGTCATTGGATATCCCGGTTCGAGATCTGGCCATACCTGGAGAATTTTGCCATAGATGTCGAACGCGAGGCGCTGGCGCAGTTGAGCGGCCGACCGGATCTGGTGATCGGAAATTATTCGGATGGAAACCTGGTTGCTTCCCTCATTTCAAAACACATCGGAGTCACCCAATGCAACATCGCGCATGCGCTGGAGCAGAGCAAATATCTTCATTCCGCCTTGCACTGGCGCGAAAGCGAAGCGCAATACCATTTCAATTGCCAATACACGGCGGATCTCATCGCAATGAACAGCGCCGACTTCATCATTACCAGCACCTACCAGGAGATTGCCGGCACCAATCACACGGTTGGCCAATATGAAACCTACCAGAACTTTACCATGCCGGGTTTATTCAGGGTGGTGAACGGCATCGATCTGTTCGACCCAAAATTCAATATTGTCTCGCCGGGGGCGGACGCCGAAGTGTATTTTTCATATCTCGATCGGGAGCGCCGCCTGAACTTCCTGTTGCCGGATATCGAGCGCCTTCTATACGAGGCCAATCCGGGCGTGCCGTACCGCGGCCATTTTGATGATCCTGCCAAGCCACTCATTTTTTCCATGGCGCGGCTCGATCTGGTGAAGAATCTCACTTCACTCGCGGCTTGGTTCGGGCAGTGCCAGCGTTTTTCGGGTGTGGCCAATCTGCTGATAATAGGAGGGCATATCGACCCGGCCTCGTCGAGCGACGGCGAGGAGCGTGCCGAAATCGAGCATATGCACGCCATCATGAACGAATACCAGTTGGAGGGGCGGATGCGCTGGCTTGGCACCCGGCTGGAAAAGAATCTTGCCGGCGAATTGTACCGGTACGTGGCGGACCATCGCGGTATTTTTGTTCAGCCTGCGCGTTTCGAGGCATTTGGATTGACCATTATCGAAGCAATGGCTTCAGGCCTTCCCGTATTCGCAACATGCTATGGCGGTCCGCGGGAAATCATACAGCATGGCGTCTCGGGCTATCATTTCGATCCCAACGATGGGGCGGCGGCGGCCGCCCGGATGGCGGATTTTTTCGAACGCTCGGCACGAGATCCGGGAGTGTGGAACCAGATATCCGAAATGGCCTTGAAAAGGGTGGAGTCCCGCTATACATGGCGGCTCTATGCGGAGCGCATGATGACTTTGTCCCGCATCTATGGTTTCTGGAAGTTTGTCAGCAACCTGGAGCACGAGGAGACGGCGAGGTACCTCAGCATGTTTTACCATCTGCAATTCCGCCCCTTGGCGGAACACGTGCCCCATTAATATGAAGCGGGGAAGGGTGACGCCTGCGCCAGTCGCCGCCCATTCGCATTTCGCACCGCCGCTTCATGCGCACCCTATCCCGCAGGGGTGCGGTCGCGTTCGCGCAGACTTGTTCAGGCGTTCCCTTGTTGATGACTTTCTTTGTTGATAGAATGGCTGTCCTGCCGGTAATGACAACGGTTTATCCATGAGAGCGGCAGGAGTTTGCATCAGGGAAGCCAAGGGAAACAGCAAGGAGCCGTTGTGAGCGTGAGTATCAGGATTATTACCGCAGGGTTAGTGGGACTCATTTTTTCATGGCCGATATCTGCATCGCTGCAGCAACCTGAGCCACAGCCACAAAAATCCGAACCGCAATCGGGCTTTCATGGCGATGGATGGCGTCTAGTCCGGTCCATCCAGCTTGGGACATCGAAAAATTACATTCATATGGTCCTGATAGATAGTAAACGGGACATGGATAAAGCAGTATATGGCGCGGCGCTGAGCAAGATCTGCAGGACAGAGGTGGATTTCTGCAGGGTGAGGTTCTGGAACGAAGAACGGCTCGTTCCTCATGCGATTTCATTCACCGACGCCCAATTCAAGGGGATGAGGGCGGAATACGTATTCAATCGTGCGGGAGGTGTCCAGGAGATGCGGTACGCCTGCACGGTCGTGTCGGATAAGAACCAGTGTTTTTCGCACTAACCTTGCCCAATCGTAATCTTCGCCACGGCCTTTTTTGACCTGGCATTGGCCCATATAAATAATATCGTCGCGGAGGCATTGCATGGCTCGTCAACTGATAAGCTCAGGTTCCACGTTCGAGCATGAGATCGGGTACTCGCGGGCGGTAGTCGAGGGTGACTGGATTTTTGTCTCCGGAACCACGGGTTTTGATTATGGCAACATGACGATATCGGATGATCTGATAGACCAGGCGGAGCAGTGTTTCAAAAATATCCGCGAAGCCTTGCACAAGGCGGGCGCCGGCTTGGAGGATATCGTCCGCGTGATCTATGTATTGCCCGATGCTTCGGATTTTCAGCGTTGCTGGCCCACATTCCGGAAATACCTGGGAGAGATCAGGCCAGCAGCCATGATGCTGTCGGCAGGTTTATCGGATCCTCGCATGCGGATTGAAATTCAGGTAACGGCCAAGCGAGGTGGTGGCAAAGCCGGCTGAGCAGGAGTTCAGGCTTGTATTTAAAGAAGCGCTGAACGGATAGACAACGCGACCGTCTTGCGAACAATAAATTGACTGATTTCAGGGGGTAATGCATGGCTGCAAAAACCAATACCGTTTTTATCAGCTTCGCGCTTCGGGATATCCAGTTGCGCGATCAATTGCTTGAGCAATTAAACAAAGAGCAAACGGGTTTTACCTTCGTCGACATGCCGGTCAAGCAGTCGTGGGAACCTGCCTGGAAGGACGAGTGCAGGACCAAGGTTACGGGATGCGATGGAGTGATTGCCCTTATAACCAAAAATGTCGTCAGGGCGGATGGCCAACTCTGGGAGATACGCTGTGCTTACGAGGGTAGAATGCCCGTACTCCTGATTCACGGGGATGCAGAAAAGCTGCCCTCCAAGCTACCCGACCCGGTGGGGGATCGCGAAATCGATGCCTGGACCTGGCCCACGATTTCGACATTCCTTAACAGGCTATAACGCAACGCAGTATTGACGCAAGTCTACTGACCCCGTACAACGATAGGACGGCTTAAGGCGTTAGGGAAACGCTGAACAAATCCTCGCTGGGCGCGTTGCTGGTAAAATCGGGATAATCATAAGGCGTGCGACAAAGGTCGCAGCTTGGACTACGATGCCAAGGAGCGCTGCGCCATGACTCCCCAGAGTGGGGCACGAAGGGCCCCGCAAAGCCGCCGTCGCGCCATTGGAGATTTGTCCAGTGTTTCCTTAATTCGGCAAAGCCGATCATGCATGGTTTCAGTGAAGCACGGACAGGGCGGCAACGCGTTGCTCGATTTTTTGCATCATTCTTTGATAAGCCGGGGCATCGATGCCGCCGAAGCGCCGCTTGAATTCCGCTTCCGGCATGAATTCCGGCAGATCGGACCAGGCCGGCATCAGATCCGAATCTGCCAAGCCTGAAACCATGCGACGTTGAAGTTTTTGTGCGTTATCCTCGCTTGCCACGGATTTTTCGCCGAATCTCGTGCCTGCCCGGTCTGCGGCCAGGTCGTTGAAGGAGAAGCCACTTCCCGAACGGGAATCCTCGATTTCCTTATATAAGCCGATTGCATCCGCAAGGGCAGTATCGGCATAGGCGGCAATTGCGGCCGATATCATGAAATGTTTTGCAAAGTCGTCGCGTCCGTCAATGGTAATTACCCGGGGAACGGGACGAGGCCAGGCGCCGGCTTCGGGAAGAAGCTGCTCCAATGATACGCCAAGGACATAAAATGTCGTGGCCAGGATCAAGGCGCGGTTCTCTGCAGCAGCATCTCCGGCTTTTGATTGCCTGATGGCCTGTCTCGCCAGCGAGGGCAGTACTTGCGAAAGGGGCGTCTGTCCGGAAAATCGCTTGCTGTTTTGCGCCAATAGCGTTTGGTAGCGAAGCAGCCGTTCACGCTCCTCCTTGTCCATTACCGAAACCCGGAATTTCCGGGAAAAGCCTCCTTCCCAACGATAGAGAAAGCTTAGCTGCTCCGGAGACATTTTAATCAGACGAACAGAGTCCAATCCAGCCCGATATTCGGGATTGTGCCTTAGCCAGCGCATGAGCTGGGATTCAAGTAATCCGGAAAGCGCATCGGGCAGCGGGAGTTTTCCGATGCGTACTGAACGAGGCTGTGGCAGATCACGCGTTTCGATCAGTGCAGCCTCGATATTCAAATAAGCACCGGGTGCATATTTCAGGGGAAGGCTCAAGTGGACATCGGCGCGCCGGTCGGCGAGCGCTACCTGAGCGCTGCCCTTGGCAAACCGGTTCGCGAGATAGTTCGCAGCGAGATCGACGTCCGAAGCCCTTACTTTGATCATGACGAGCATGCCTGGACGTGCCTGTGCCCGATGGGCATCGACGATATGCTTGGCCCGCGCGACATGCTCGGGAGTTAAAATGACCTTGCGGTCTATGCGGGGATGGTCTTCAATGGCTAGAAACAGCAGGGTTAGGAGGGCCAGGGGGAGAGCGAGAAACGATGCCGTAACAACAAGCGCGAGTTTGCGCATAACGATCCGCGTGTAGGTTGATCCGGCAGCCTGAAGAAGCATTACATTTTTCAGGCCAGTGCAAACAACTCAAACAACCCACCGCTTGCGAGATACTTCGGATGGCAGTGGGCTGATTCAGGGTGGTTGGAGGGTAAAAGGCTGTCTCGGCTGCTATTTTCTACCAGTATGGCCTGTAATATCCTCCCCAGTAAAACGGGCTTCCATAGTAGCCGTAACCAAAATAGGGAGAAAAGCCGTAACCCCCGAAACCCGGATATCCATATCCATAATAGGGATAATTTTGATAGACAGGCCATAAATAGGTAGCTATTGATATCAGCAATGGCAAACGTACTTTTTTCTTGCCTATCGTGCGCTCGATCTCTCCTTGCAACGTTCCCGCAACCGTAATTTCCTTGTCTTTGGCATAAACGGCAGGATCGAGGAACTCATTGCTTTTGATGACGAACCGCCCTTCGCTCGGCTTGTCCGTTTGCGGCCGCCCGTAATAATTGAGGGGATGGGAAAGCACTTGCACGAGAGTGAAATCCTGCTCGTTGTCCACGTCGATGATGATGCCGCCCCAGCGTACCGATACATCTTTGTAGTTTCCGGGGTTCTGGCTTGCCTGGCTGTAAGATAGCTCCGCTACGGGCACATCCTTGACTGCCGATGGCAATCCCGCACAGCCGGCCAGCAACAAACATCCCAATAACAGACAAGATCTCATATTTTTCCCCTATTAAGCAATGGTGACTCCAAAGTAAAGATCAGGCGATATTCACCATCCGTTTTTTTGCCGCGATTATCGAGAAGCCGGGACCGCGTATCTGATACGAGCAGTCATCCTATAAGACATTTATAGCAGATCCTGATTCCAGGATAAGGGGGAAAGATATCCTATTGCATGTTTGGACCTTCAGAAAATCGACCAGTATGTCCATTCACCTTGTCCCGAGCCTCGTTCCGTACCCAGTTTTCGGGGAAACCATGGAGCCGGATAAGTGGTGGCCAGTACCGCCCGTCGCCACGTGAAGCTGAAGGCCATGTCCTGCAATCCGCCGTTGAATAAGTTTTCTCCCCATCGCCACCCATGAATATTGGTACTTACCCCCTGGGGGCGGCTACTTGCGCAAAAAAGCTGCAGGCTCTATATTGCGCTACCACAGTGGCTTGGCCTCAGGGGCTGCCTTCGCCTGGTAACCAGGCCTATACTGGCAAACCGGCGCGTTTCATGCATTGACATCAGGAAATGGAGGCGGCAACTAAAACCATAAAATGATGCTGAATGTGGTAAATTGAACGATTAAAAGGGAACTCGCTCCCCGCATCTCAATCGAATGCGAAAGACAGAAAGCAGCTTGGTTATTGAGTCAGCGTGCCTTGGCCGCTTCGTAATACCTGAGGCTAATGCCTGAGGTGCACCGACTTTTCCCATAATAGAAAAAATCGAATGGGTTTAACGACCAAGAAACGCAAGGGGTTTATCCTTTGCTTGCACATCCGTTTGCATTTCCTTTCAGGCAATTCGCACTCGAGGGTTCAATATGAATTTGAATGCAAGAAAAACCTCCACGCCAGATCAGCAAGCAGCCGGAAATAATCCCAGGCTGCGCATGATATCCCCGCAGCTTTTCCCCCGGACACCCGTGCTTTCCGGACGCGACGCGGAAGCGAAGCGCGAAGAGATCCGGAATTATTTTCATGCGACCCTCGATTGCTATGAGCAGCTTTTCGAAACGCTTCAGGGAGAGGAAGCGTACTATAAAAAGCCTATTTCCCTGCGTCACCCCCTCATTTTTTATCTTGGCCATACCTCGACTTTTTATACCAACAAATTATTGCTTGCAGGACTGATTACGGAGCGAATAAATCCCAGGATGGAGGCGATGTTCGCGGTTGGCGTCGATGAGATGAGCTGGGACGATCTGAATACCACTCATTACGACTGGCCGGCAATCGACGAAGTGCGCGCCTACCGGAAGACCATACGCCGGTTGGTTGACAAATTGATCAGCGAGACTCCGCTGACTCTGCCTATCGGCTGGGACAGTCCGTGGTGGACTATCATGATGGGTATAGAACATGAACGCATTCATCTGGAAACATCATCCGTGCTGATCCGGCAGCATGCGCTGGAATTCGTCGTATCCCATCCGGCCTGGGAGCCTTGCAGGAAATCCGGGCCGGCGCCCCAGAACCAGCTGATCGATGTGCCGGAAGGCAGTGTGCAGCTCGGGAAGAGCAAAACCGATCTGACCTATGGGTGGGATAACGAGTACGGCAGCCGTATCGCTCAAGTTTCCGCATTTCAGGCGGGGAAGTACCTCGTGAGCAACCAGGAATTCCTTTCTTTCGTCGAGGTGAACGGCTATGGAAGAGACGATTTCTGGGAAGAAGAGGGCCGTGCCTGGCTTCATCATACCCGCGCGCAATACCCTGCTTTCTGGATCAGGCAGGGCGCCAGCTGGCGACTGCGTCTCATGACGGAGGAAATATCCATGCCCTGGGACTGGCCGGTAGAAGTCAACTATCATGAGGCTAAAGCCTTCTGTAACTGGAAAGCGGCAGCGACCGGGCAGTCATTCAGATTGCCCACGGAAGACGAATGGTATCGGCTCTATGAGGTGGCAGGCCTGTCCGAGGTGCCTCACTCCTCTTCGACGGCGGCGAATATTCATCTCGACCATGGCGCCTCCCCCCACCCCGTCAATGAATTTGTCCAAGGCCAGTTTTACGACGTGGTTGGCAACGTCTGGCAATGGACCGAGACCCCGATCTATCCGTTCGAGGGCTTCGATATTCATCCGCATTACGACGATTTCACGACCCCGACCTTCGATGGCCGGCATAATCTCATGAAGGGCGGATCATGGATTTCATGCGGGAATGAGTCGCTGAAGAGCGCGCGCTATGCTTTCCGCCGGCATTTCTTCCAGCATGCGGGTTTTCGCTATGTGGTAGCGGATGCTCCGCCGGCCCAGCACGGCTCCCACTATGAAACCGACAAGCTGCTCTCCGAGTATGCGGAATTTCATTACGGAGACATCTATTTCGATGTGCCCAATTTCCCGAAAGCATTGGCTGAGCTGGCCATAGCCGCGATGGAGGGCAAGCCTGCGCGTACCGCGCTGGATCTGGGCTGCGCATCCGGCCGTGCCACTTTTGAGCTTGCACGCCATTTCGATAATGTCACCGGAATTGATTTTTCCGCGCGCTTCATCGGGCAGGGGGTGCAGCTCGCGCGGCAGGGCGTATTGCGCTATACGCTCGCGGATGAGGGAGAGCTTGTATTATACAGGGAGCGTACGCTGACGGGCCTCGGGCTGGACAAGGTGAAGGATAAGGTACAGTTTTACCAAGGCGATGCCTGCAACCTCAAACCGTTGTTCAGTGGATACGATTTGATCCTTGCCGCGAATCTGATCGACCGGCTTTACGATCCGGCCAAGCTGCTTGCCTCGATCCATGCGCGTCTTAACTCCGGCGGTCTTTTGTTGATCGCTTCTCCCTATACCTGGCTGGAGGAGCATACGAAGCGGGATTTGTGGATCGGCGGGTTCAAGCGCGATGGCGAAAGCTTCGGTACGATCGATGGTCTGAAGGACATTCTCGGCGAGCATTTCAAACTGATCCAGGGACCGCGGCAGGTGCCTTTCGTAATCCGGGAAACCCGGCGTAAATTCCAGCACACGCTGTCGGAAGTTACTATCTGGGAGCGGGTGGCTTGAGTGACAGCCCTGTTCCCAGGCATGACTTCGATAACGAGATTGACCGCCGCGATACCGCCGCGCTGAAATATGATGGCCGCGTAAGCCTGTTTGGTGCCGCGGACGTCATCCCCTTGTGGGTAGCGGACATGGATTTTGCCGCACCTCCCGCTGTGACACAGGCTCTCTCCCTGCGCGCGGCGCACCCTATATACGGCTATACGATATATCCGGAAAGCCTGTATGATTCCCTGGCGGGCTGGCTGAGGCGGCGTCACGGCTGGGAAGTGCGGCGCGAATGGATCATGATGTGCCCTGGCGTGGTGCCTTCGATCCACGCAGCGGTCACCGCCTTTACCGCTCCCGGGGAGTCGGTGATAGTGCAGCCACCGGTATATTTTCCGTTCTTTTCCGCTGTGACCGGCACGAACAGGCAACTGGTGCTCAACCCGCTACGCCTGTGCGGCAAGCGGTACGAAATTGATTTCGATCATCTGGAGCATTGCGCTTCGCGTGCCCGCCTCCTGCTGCTGTGCTCTCCACATAATCCTGTCGGGAGAGTATGGAGCAGGGAAGAACTGGAGAAAGTCCTCCAGATTGCTCGAAAATATGAGCTGATCGTATTCTCCGATGAGATTCATTCCGACCTGGTTTACCCCGGCCAGAAGCATGTGCCTCTTTCCACGCTCGCGGAAACATCAGCATCGGCCGGAGTGGTTATCATTACCGCGACTGCGCCGAGCAAGACGTTCAACATACCGGGATTGAATTTATCCGTTCTGATCGTGCCGGACTTGGAATGCCGGAGGTCGCTTACGCGGACATTCGACGAAGTACACGTCAGCGCAGCCAATCCCTTCAGCATCGTGGCGTTCGAATCAGCATATCGCGCTGGCGAGGCCTGGTTGGACGAGTTGCTGATCTATTTGAGAAAAACACGGGATGCGGTGCGGCAGATCCTGTTGACCGATATGCCCGATATCCGGCTCATCGAACCGGAAGGCACTTATCTGTTATGGCTCGACTGCAAGGCGCTCAAGGCCAGGCTGGGAATGGACGATGTGCAACTCCGGCATTTTTTTGTGCACCAGGCGGGTGTGGGCATGAGCCCCGGCACATTATTCGGGGAGGCAGGCAGCGGGTTCATGCGCATGAATATCGGCGCGCCCCGCAAGGTGATCGAAACAGCTCTCGCCAACATTAAAAATGCGGAACGCCGTGTGAGCAAAAACAACTCTTCACCGTAGCAAACGCTTGAAATAGAAATCCAGTCGCGTCCCGCTTGTGTCATCTCAAATCATGGAGGCGGAGAAGCGGCGGCTGCGCTAAAATTCCTTACGTTTTCCTCAGTCGGCGCGATACACCGGTTTTCCGGGACCTGGACAAGCTCCTGAACATGCCGCCAGCGTCCTTATAGCGGGCTCCGCCCGTTCAGTCGAATCAGGGCCCATTGACGTGGAAGGATTGCTGCCGGTTCCTGGCGTTCCTGGCTGGTGCGCAGTATCTTCTCGTATTGATGTGGCGAGCTCACCACGCAGGTGAACGTCGAGTATCGCGAAAGTCTTTGTGGATCATTGGTTCTAAACTAAAAAAGAGGGGTCAACTACGGATTCAGGTTCAATGATGACGGACTCCCAGCTCTCAGCCTTGCCACCAACCAGTGCCTCTCCAGCTATTTCATCTCCCCCTGTGCCATCAGCATGGAAGAGGCAGGTAGAGTCGCAGCTTGCCGATGGCGAGAATGTATTGGCCTGGCTGGAAACCGATCTGGATGACCGGCTGCATTTTTCATCCGGTTTCGTAGTAGTCACTACCAAGCGCTTATTGGCCAGAGAAGGAGGAAGCGCGATATGGCATGAATGGCCCTACCGCATCAGCCTGAGACTGGAACGGCATGACCATTCCGGAGTGGGTGCGCTCGATCTTCTCGATGAGGAGGCGCTGCTCGCGCGCTGGCGCTACACGCTTGCTCACGATATGCCGGCGGGGCGCCTGGTAGAGCGCTTTACCCAGCAATTCCACGTTCGATCCGAGGATTCGCTCGCCTTGCCCGAGCTGGCGCAGTGCCCGAAATGTGAGCGCGTGCTCGATATGCCATTATTGCCGGGAGAGGAAGAGTGCGCGGCGTGCAAAAGGGACATGAGCATTCCTCCCTCTACCTGGACGCTGCTCCGCTTATGGCGTTTTGCAAAACCATACAAGTGGCGGTTATTTGCCGGCTTCCTCCTCACGCTGGGCAGCACGGGCGCGGCGCTGGTTCCGCCATATATGACGATGCCGCTGATGGACAATGTATTGATTCCCTATCAGAACGGCAAACCCATCGACTTCGATCTGGTCACGTTTTATCTGGCCGGCCTGCTTGGCGCCGCGATATTGGCGTGGGCGCTGGGCTGGGCACGAACCTATATGCTGGCGCGCATTTCAGAGCGCATCGGCGCTGACCTGCGCACTGCTACCTATGAACATCTCCTCAAGCTTTCACATGCCTACTTTGGCGGAAAGCGCACGGGGGACCTGATGGCGCGCATCGGATCGGAAAC
>MKVR01000019.1:0-72687 GCA_001899235.1 Nitrosospira sp. 56-18 | reverse complement strand
CCTCAATGTTTTCCTGTCACTGCACCTGCTTGATTTCGCTACCGACGTTTTGATGATTGGCATGACGGTAGTCATCCTTGTCTCGATCAATCCCTGGCTTGCACTGGTAACCCTGGTGCCGCTGCCCGTGATCGCCTGGTTGATCCACCTGGTGCGTGACAGATTGCGAACCGGATTCGAAAAAGTCGATCGCGTATGGGCGGAAGTCACCAGTGTGCTGGCGGATACCATTCCCGGCATACGGGTAGTCAAGGCGTTTGCACAGGAGAAGCGCGAAGCTGCGCGTTTCCGTGCGGCAAATGACCGGAATCTGGAGGTGAACGACCGGGTTAACAAGGTCTGGTCGTTATTTACGCCCACTGTTACGCTGCTTACCGAGATTGGTCTGCTCGTGGTATGGGTGTTCGGCATTTGGCAAGTTTCGAAGGATCAGATTTCGGTGGGTGTCCTGACCGCCTTCCTCACCTATATCAGCCGGTTCTATCTGAGGCTCGATTCGATGAGCCGCATCGTTTCATTCACGCAGAAAGCCGCTGCCGGCACCAAGCGGATTTTTGAAATTCTCGATCACGTTTCCAGCGTTCCCGAGCCTGTCCGGCCCGTTCATTTGCCGGAGGTCACCGGCCGGATCGAATTGTGCGACGTTGGGTTCCGCTATGGGACACGCAGCGTGACACGTAACATCAATATCACCATCGAACCCGGAGAAATGATCGGTCTGGTGGGCCACAGCGGTTCGGGCAAGAGTACCCTCGTCAATCTGATCTGCCGGTTCTATGATGTTACGGAAGGAATCATTTTGCTGGATGGCACCGATATTCGCGCGCTGCCGGTGGCTGAATATCGAAAGCATATCGGACTCGTGCTTCAGGAACCTTTCCTGTTCTTCGGAACGATTGCGGAGAATATCGCCTATGGCAAGCCTGCTGCGACCCGCGATGAGATCGTCGGCGCAGCCCGCGCCGCGCATGCGCACGAATTCATCCTGCGCCTGCCCCATGGCTATGACTCCCTGGTGGGTGAGCGCGGACAGGGTCTTTCGGGCGGCGAGCGGCAACGCATCTCGATTGCACGTGCACTGCTTATCGATCCCCGCATTCTGATCCTCGACGAGGCGACTTCCTCTGTCGATACCACCACCGAGAGGGAAATCCAGAGAGCATTGGAAAACCTGGTGCGGGGCCGTACGACAATCGCGATCGCTCATCGTTTATCCACTCTGCAGCATGCCAACCGGCTGGTTGTGCTCGATCGTGGAACGATAGTCGAGATCGGCAATCACGATACCCTGATGGCGCACGAAGGCCATTATTTCCGCCTTTATCAGGCGCAGGCGCGCAACGTGGATACGGAAGACAATATGCTGCGCCGGCCAGCCGTCGAGCCGAAGTCGAGGGCAGCCGCAAATGGCTGACAGGCCTCCTTATCAGTTAAGCCGCGATGCGTTCGGGCGCCTTATATTTACCAGCCAGAATGGCGAAGTGCATGAGGGGATAGTTCCGGTGCGCGCGTTTCCGATTACCGCCCCGGAGCACGCCATTGCGCTTGTGGATCAGCATGGCCATGAATTGGCCTGGATCGAGCAGTTAGGCGGGCTTCCGGATGAATTGCGCATGATCATAGAGGCTGAACTGGCAAGCCGCGAGTTTGTCCCCGAGATCCTGCGGATTCGCAGTGCTTCCAGTTTCGCCACCCCAAGCACCTGGCAGGTGGAGACGGACCGCGGCGACACGTCTTTTATTCTCAAGGGTGAAGAGGATATTCGCCGGCTGACCCCTGCGGAGCTGCTGATTACCGATAGCCATGGCGTGTACTATCTTATCCGGGACCGCTTTGGACTCGATCACCCAAGCCGCAAGATTCTGGATCGTTTTCTTTAAAAGCGGTCTTTGAAACAGGCACGGATTTCTCCCGCCTTTGTCCTCCGCATCGCCGCGTTGTTTTTCTCCTTTTTCTTGTCGCCGCGCCCTTTCGTCGAGCCTTGGAAGGGTTATTCAAGCGCATTCCTGGGTTTTACAAACGGTAATAATCCACACTTACCCAACTCGGCTTCAGGCGTCCAATCTGGCCTTTTCTCTTCCACAATGCGCGAAAGGTTATCACCCTGTTGTCATCAAGAGACAGAAAAACTATTTTAATATCAATATGTTGAGTGATATCACGGCGCAAATGTCAGCAAATGGCGACATTTCATTTATCCAGATCTGATTAATATTTACATAACACTCTGTATTTTAATGGGAGTTTATCATGGCACGAGACGTGCTTAGCTGTATTTGCTCTTGAGGGTGTGCTGTTCCAGGCAACGGGGGAAATCCATCAAACATAAGACAATCAGGGGTTTGTTTGGCCTGGCATCTCGAAAATTCGGTAAATTTAATGGTTTGAGCTGTAAACCGATTTCATGTACGCCGCGTTAGTCCGGGTTCATTACTCCTGAGTCCAATATATGCTGGCCAGCGCAAACGTCGATATCGACTCCGTCAGTGAAAAAGACATCAAGTTTCTTGAGATCCGCCATTTGAATGGTCCCAGCATCTGGACCTGGCGTCCAGTGCTCGAGGCGCTCATCGATATCGGCGGCCTCGAAGATTTTCCTTCCGATACGATTCCCGGTTTTTATGAAAGGCTATCCGCCTGGCTTCCCTCGCTGATCGAGCACCGCTGCAGTTATGAGGAACGCGGTGGCTTCCTGCGCCGCGTCAAGGAAGGGACCTGGCCGGGTCACATCCTTGAGCACGTGACGCTGGAGTTGCAAAATCTGGCCGGTATGCCCGGCGGTTTTGGCAGAGCGCGCGAAACTTCTTCCCGGGGAGTTTACAAGGTCATAGTCAGCGCCTGGCATGAAGATATTGCCCGTAATGCGCTGTTTGCCGCGCGTGAACTCGTGCTTGCCGCAATGGACCAGACGCGTTCCCGCAAACCCTATGATGTCGCAGGCGTGATTGCGCGCTTGCGGGATATGGTCGACGCGCTCTGGCTGGGGCCCTCCACCGCATGTATCGTCGATGCCGCGGCCAACCGCAATATTCCCGCTATCCGCCTTCTTGGCAAGGGAAATCTCGTTCAACTCGGCTACGGTGCGCGCAGCCACCGCATCTGGACCGCTGAAACCGACCGCACTCCGGCAATTGCGGAAAGCATCTCGCGTGACAAGGATCTGACAAAAACGCTGCTTCAATCATGTGGCGTTCCTGTTCCGGAAGGCCGCATCGTCGAAAGCGCGTCGGATGCCTGGCAAGCCGCGCAGGAGATTGGATTGCCTGTCGTCATCAAGCCTTGCGATGGCAATCATGGACGCGGCGTTTTCATCGAGCTGACCCGGCGCGAGGAGGTCGAGTCTGCCTATGGCGCCGCGTTGAGCCAGGGCAGCGGGGTATTGGTCGAGCGTTTCGTTCCCGGGACCGAACATCGCCTTCTGGTAGTCGGAGGGCGGCTGGTGGCTGCCAACCGCGGAGATTCGGTATCCGTCGTTGGCGACGGGAAATTATCCATCAGAGAACTGATCACGAAGCAGATCAACTCGGATCCCCGCAGGGGAGACACCGAAGACCATCCGCTCAATTTGATCAATATTGATGGCGTGACGACAATGGAATTGGCGCGCCAGGGCTTGGCAGCCGACTCGATACCTTGTTCCGGGCGGGAAGTTCTGGTGCAGCGCAATGGCAACCATGCTTTCGATGTCACCGATTTGGTGAATCCGGGCACTGCGGCCACCGCGTCGCTCGCCGCTCGCATCATAGGGCTCGATATCGCCGGCATCGATCTTGTGGTCAGGGATATTGCCCAGCCGCTGGCCGAGCAGGGTGGCGCTATCGTCGAGGTCAATGCCGGGCCCAGTTTGTTGATGCATATCAAGCCCGCGGTTGGCACGCCGCGGCCGGTCGGTGCTGCGATCGTGGATCACCTATTTCCCAATCGGGATGACAGTCGGATACCAGTTGTAGGCATTACCGGCAGCTCCGGCAAAACCGCGGTTGCGCATCTCGTTACCCGGCTGCTGGATTTAGCGGGAAAGCATACCGGCCTTGCCTGCAGCGATGGTTTTTATCTTGACCGCAAGCAGATCTACAAGGGCGATCATGCCAACTGGAAGGCCGCCAACCATATTTTGATAAACCGATCCATCGAGGCCGCTGTTTGCGAAAATGGCGGGGACAGCATCCTGAAAGAGGGCCTGGCCTATGACTGGTGCCAGGTCGGTGTGGTAACCAACGTTGAGCCGCACCGGCATTATGGACGCGATGATATCCGGACGCCGGAGCAGGTTTTCACTATCTTTCGCACGCAAGTCGATGTGGTTCTGCCAACCGGCGCGGCGGTGCTCAATGCGAGGGAGCCGCTGCTTGTCGAAATGGCCGCGCTGTGTAACGGCGAGATCATTTATTTCAGCACGGACCCGGATATTGACGTCATCAAGACCCATCGCAGCCAGGGCACAAGGGGAATAGGCTCTGTGCAGGGCAAGCGGGCCGTCCTCATCCGCGACCGGGCAATCCTCCTTGTAACGGGTTTCGATGAGATGGCGCTCGCGAAGCTTGACGAGATTGGCTGGATTGATGGCAGGGGTAGGGCGATGGAAGTCGAGAACATTCTGGCTGCGGTGGCTGCTTCCTGGGCGCTTGGCCTCGCACCCGCCATGATTCGCGAGGGAATCAGCCTTCCTCTACTGGAAGTGGAATAGCCGGAAAACCTTTTACCGTACCCCGGACAGAAGCAAGAAATCAGGAGAGCTTGATGAAAGTAACACGTATTCGTGCGTTGCGCGGCCCCAACTTGTGGAGCCGCCACACAGCCATTGAAGCAGTTGTTTACTGTAATGACGAGGAGCGCTCGATAGGCAGAAATCGGGAATTCCTGAGAAATTGGCGCCAGCTTGTTCCCCAGGCTGGCGTATTCCAGCCGTCCGGTCACTACGGCGCGGTAACGCTGGCCCATCTGCTGGAGCGCGCTACCCTGGGTTTGCAGATTCAGGCAGGGTGCCCGGTGGCATTCAGCAAAACCATACAGACTCTGGAAGCCGGAACGTGTCAAATCGTTATAGAGTACAGCGAAGAGGCAGTGGGGAGGCTTGCCCTGGAGCTGGCACAAAATCTATGCCATGCGGCGGCCCATAACCTCCCTTTCGATCTGGCGGATGCGATGGGTCAATTGCGGAAACTGGATGAGGATTTACGCATGGGGCCGAGCACCGGCTCCATTGTCCGGGCTGCATCGGCGCGTGGCATACCTTTTCGCCGCATGACCAGCGGCAGCTTGGTCCAGTTGGGGTGGGGAAGCGGCCAACGCCGCATACAAGCTGCCGAGACCGATATGACAGGTGCCGTTGCCGAGTCTATCGCTCAGGATAAGGAGTTGACAAGAACCCTGCTGACCGCTGCGGGCATTCCCGTGGCTACTGGCAGACCGGTGGCGGACATCGAGGATGCATGGCGCGCGGCATGTGAAATCGGCGGTGCAGTAGTGGTCAAACCCCGCGATGGCAACCAGGGAAAAGGTGTAGCCGTAAATCTTGGCAGCCGTTCGCAAGTAGAGGCGGCATTTGCGGTCGCGGCGGAAATCAGCGACGATGTGCTGGTCGAGCGTTATATTCCCGGCCAGGATTATCGCATGCTGGTGATCGGCAATAAGCTGATCGCGGCAGCGCGACGCGATCCGCCGCAAGTCGTCGGGGATGGCCGCCGCACCATCGCTGACCTGGTCCGGCAAATCAATAGCGATCCCCGCCGGGGCGAAGGCCACGCGAACTCATTGACAAAAATCCATCTCGACGAGATCGCGCTCGCGCATCTTTCAGCGCAAGGATTGAATGCGGAATCCATTCCTCGCAAAGGTATCCGTGTAATCCTGCGCAACAATGCCAATCTTTCCACCGGCGGGACCGCGACGGATGTTACCGATGATGTTCATCCGGAACTCGCTGCCACTGTTGAAGCTGCAACGCGGATGATTGGTCTCGACATATGCGGTGTCGACGTCGTCTGCGCCAATGTATCCCTGCCTCTTCAGGGACAGGGAGCGATCATCGAGGTGAATGCCGCGCCGGGCCTGCGCATGCATTTGCAACCATCATTCGGCAAAGCGCGTGGGGTTGGAGAGGCAATCATTGCCAACATGTTCAGGGATGGAGAGGATGGCCGAATTCCGGTTGTCGCTGTGACCGGGACCAATGGCAAGACCACGACGGCCCGGCTTCTCGCAAATATTCTGGACAGCCAGGGCCTGCGGGTCGGCATGACGAGCACGGACGGGGTTTATATCGATCGCCAGCGTATTGATACGGGTGATTGCGCGGGACCCAAGAGCGCCAGGAAAGTGCTTCTTCATCCGGACGTCGATGCGGCGGTATTTGAAACGGCAAGGGGCGGTGTCCTGCGCGAGGGACTGGGATTCGACCGTTGCGATGTCGCGGTGGTGACGAATATAGGAACGGGCGATCATCTGGGTATGTCATACGTCGATACCGTGGAGGATTTGACCGCAGTAAAACGGGTCATCGTGCAAAATGTTGCGCCGGGTACCGGCATGGCGGTGCTCAACGCCGCAGATCCCCTGGTTGTCAGCATGGCAGCCCACTGTCCCGGATCCGTCACCTTTTTCGCGCGTGATCGCAACAACCCAGTCATAGTCAGGCATCGCGCGCAATGCAAGCGCGTCATCTATCTGGATCGTGGCGCCATCGTCGCCTTCGAGGGGGGTATCGAACAGCGCATACCCCTGGCCGAAATACCATTGACGCAAAATGGCAATATCGCCTTCCAGATCGAAAACGCCATGGCAGCGGTGGGCGCGGGCTGGGCTCTTGGCCTCGACTGGGAAATCATTTGCGCTGGATTGGGCAGTTTTATCAACGATACCCAGACCGCGCCAGGCCGCTTCAACCTGTTTACCCACCGCGGGGCTACACTGATAGCCGATTACGGCCATAATCCCGATGCCATTCGGGCATTGGTTCGCGCTATCGACAACATGCCCGCCAATCGGCGATCAGTGGTGATAAGCGGCGCGGGTGACCGCCGCGACGAGGATATCCGCCAGCAGACCGAAATTCTCGGCGATGCTTTCGACGAGGTGGTGCTGTACCAGGACCGGTGCCAGCGGGGCCGCGCGGATGGGGAAGTGCTTCACCTGTTGCGGCAAGGTCTGGAAAATGCGAAGCGCACTCGTGAAATCAAGGAAATCCACGGTGAGCTCGTGGCCATCGATGCCGCCTTCTCCGGTTTGAAAGCCGGCGAACTATGCCTGATTCTTATCGATCAGGTTGAGGAGGCGCTTGGCTATATCCGGCAACGCGTTGCCACTTGATTCACTGTCCCGTTGCATCAGGTTCTCCTGCACTGATATCCGGCGCTTTGGGAAGCGCTGAATAAATCTCCGCTGGCGCGGCGGTGGGTTTGCGGGATGGGATGCGCGAAAGGCGACGACGCGAATGGTTGACCGCGCAGGGCGGAGCAGTTTCTTCCAGAGGAAGATGCGACCCCGTAGCGGGCTGCTGGCGCCCCATGTATACTTTGGCGCGCTCTGGCATCCCCGCCGCTGCCCGATCCCCGCTTTCGCGGGGCCCATCGGGCCACGCTCTGGGGAGCCATGGCGTTGCGCTCCCTGGCATCGTAGTCCCAGCTACGACCTTCGTCGCGCGTCTTATGATCATCCCGATTTTACCTGCAACGCGCTCAGCGAGGATTTATTCAGCGCTTCCCTAGGCTTGCAAGCTGGATCGGATACGGCTGGATGGGGTGGTTTGACGGTGGAATTCCTTTCGCGTTGAAATTCGCGGACTCTTCCTCTATGGTTAAACCAGGGTTCGTTAACATTTGTTTCGCATCCATTATCCAGGATGATAGCGGATTTCAGCCGGAATAGGCACGAGCCGGGCAGCAGAGTAAGCTCTGCAAGCGGCGAGTGACGATGGGCCGGTAAAATTCCGGTCCCTCCTCCGGGTTGCGCACGAAAAAACGCGGGCGTGCAAAACAAGTGTTAACATGTTCTGGAAATTGACCGGGTTTGCAAAAAGGAGGATTTATGGCAACCGACAGCGTATATCGCATAACGGAAATTGTGGGTACAAGCAAGGATTCCTGGGAGGACGCCGCCAAAAACGCAGTCAAGGCCGCGGCGAAAACCCTGAGGGACCTGAGGGTCGCGGAAATAGTGAAACTCGATATGGTGATCGAGGATGGCAAGGTGACAGCTTATCGGGCAAGGGTCAATCTTTCATTCAAGTATGAAGAAAAAGGCATGTAGCGAGCGGCGAAATTCCTGAACAAACTTTCAACCAGCGGTTCTGGCATTGGGAGGAGATGCCCTGATCTGGCCGGCTGCCGCTATCATTATCGTCTGGGCACCCAAATTGGCTGGGGTTTTTTCTATTCAATTGGTGTCATTCCGTCGGCGGTTCCGCCCGGCGGATAACCATGAGGCAATCTCGAAAATACCATAGCCTCCGGAATCGGTCTGGGTCTCGATGCAGCGGACTGGGCTGGTTTCTCCCCTGCTTGTCTATTTTGTCATGAAAACCGAAAAACAGAAGATGATCGCAGGCGAGCTTTATGACCCCTACGATGCGCAACTCATCGTGGAGCGGCGGTGGGCGAGAGATCTGCTCAAGAGCTTGAATGACTCCCGTGAAGACGAGCAGGAAGAGCGAGCCAGAATCCTTGCGGAACTGATAGGTAAGGAAACGGATGCCGCCATCCAGCCTCCATTCTTCTGCGATTATGGGACCAACATCGCGCTGGGGAAAAAGGTCTTCATGAACTTCAATTGCGTGATATTGGATGTTGCGCCGGTGCAGATCGGAGACTTCGTTTTACTTGGACCCGCAGTGCAGGTGTATGCTGCCACACACCCCATGAGCGCGTCCGAAAGGCGGCAGGGACTGGAGGCAGGCAAGCCCGTCGTTATCGGTTCGGACGTCTGGGTTGGAGGCGGAGCGATTGTCTGTCCAGGAGTGACCATTGGTTCAAGCACCGTGATTGGCGCGGGCAGCGTGGTGACACGGGATATTCCAGGAGGTGTTTTTGCAGCTGGCAATCCTTGCCGCGTGATCCGCTTGCTCAACGGTTAAGGAAGGCTGGGCTTGGGGGGAATCGAACCGCGGGTAGCGGATAAATGGAGCAATAAAAAGGGCGCGGCATCCGCGCCCTTTTTTGTGGCCTGCCGTCCCGTGCTTAGCGGGCTCAGGAAATCGCCGTGGCTTCTTCCTCGAACTCGAGTCTTACCTTGCTGTCGCTGCCTATATCCACCGTCACTTTGCCGCCATTTGCCAGCCGGCCGAACAGCAACTCATCCGCCAGGGCGCTACGAATGGTATCCTGGATGAGCCTGGCCATCGGACGTGCGCCCATAAGAGGATCAACACCGTTCCTGGCGAGATAGTCCCTCAGCGCTTCAGTGAATATCGCATCTACCTTTTTCTCCTGCAACTGCGCTTCCAGTTGCATCAGGAATTTGTCGACCACTCGCAGGATGACTTCCCTCTCGAGCGGAGCAAAGGAGATGATCGCATCCAGCCGATTGCGGAATTCCGGCGTAAACAAACGCTTGATATCCGCCATCTCATCGCCGGCGGCCGCCGCCTTGGTAAAGCCGATAGTGGTCTTCGTCAGCGATTCGGCGCCGGCATTGGTGGTCATGACGATCACGACATTGCGGAAATCCGCCTTTCTGCCATTATTGTCGGTCAGTGTTCCATGATCCATTACCTGAAGCAGGATATTGAAAATATCCGGGTGGGCTTTCTCGATTTCGTCCAGCAGGAGAACGGAATACGGCTGCTTGATGATAGCCTCGGTCAGCAGGCCGCCCTGATCGAAACCCACATACCCGGGCGGGGCGCCGATCAGGCGCGATACGGCGTGACGTTCCATGTATTCCGACATGTCGAACCGATGCAGGTGGATCCCCAGGGCATAGGCGAGCTGCCGTGCCACTTCGGTTTTGCCTACGCCGGTGGGACCCGAAAAAAGGAATGAGCCCACAGGTTTTTGCGGATTGCCCAATCCACTCCTTGCCATCTTGATGGCCGAAGTCAGCGCATTGATGGCCTTGTCCTGGCCGAATACCACCGCTTTCAGGTCGCGATCAAGTGTCTTCAATGTGTTGCGGTCATCGGATGAAACATTCTGTGCCGGAATGCGTGCGATTTTTGCAATGATTTCCTCTATCTCGTGCTTGCTGATTACTTTGCGCTGTTTCGATTTGGGAAGTATCCGCTGCGCCGCGCCCGCCTCGTCGATTACATCTATCGCCTTGTCCGGCAGGTGCCGATCATTGATGAAGCGCGCAGACAATTCCGCCGCCGTTGACAATGCAACAGCCGTGTACTTGACGCCGTGATGCGTTTCATAGCGCTGCTTCAGGCCGCGTAAAATAGCGACGGTTTCTTCCACGCTGGGCTCAAGCACGTCGATTTTCTGGAAACGCCGGGATAAGGCGTGATCCTTTTCGAAAATCCCGCGATACTCGCTATAGGTGGTTGCGCCTATGCATTTGAGCTGTCCGGTGTTAAGTATGGGCTTGAGGAGATTCGAGGCGTCCAGCGTCCCTCCGGAAGCGGCCCCGGCTCCGATCAGCGTATGAATTTCATCGATGAACAGAATCGCGTTGGAGCTGTCGAGCAACTGCTTCAACACCGCCTTCAGGCGCTGTTCAAAATCTCCACGATATTTGGTGCCCGCCAGAAGCGCTCCCATATCCAGCGCGTATACCTGATGATGGGCTAGAATATCGGGTACGTCATTTTCGATGATGCGCCGTGCCAACCCCTCGGCGATGGCGGTTTTGCCTACGCCCGCTTCGCCTACCAGCAGGGGATTGTTTTTCCGCCGCCGGCACAATGTCTGAATCAGCCGTTCCAGTTCCTTCTCGCGCCCGATCAGCGGATCGATCTTGCCGGAAAGCGCGAGCGTATTCAGGTTGACAGCATAATTTTCCAGTGCGCCACCCGAGGCCAAATCCTGCTCGGACTCTCCTTCCGTTTCCGTTTTGGCGCTCCCGCCCTGGGGTACCTTGCTTATCCCATGGGAGATGTAATTCACGACGTCGAGCCGGGTCACCCCTTTCTGATGAAGAAAATAAACCGCATGAGAATCCTTTTCTCCAAATATGGCCACGAGTACATTTGCCCCGGTAACTTCTTTTTTTCCCGAAGACTGGACGTGCAGGATCGCGCGCTGGATCACGCGTTGAAAACCGAGCGTAGGTTGCGTATCCACTTCTCCCGTGCCGCCCACGGTCGGTGTATTCTCGGCTACATGTTCCGTCAGCAGCCTGCGCAGATCATCTATGTCGACCGAGCAGGCCCGCAAGACCTCTGCAGCAGTGGGATTGTCGAGCATGGCCAGCAGCAGATGCTCAACCGTGATGAATTCATGGCGCTTCTGCCGTGATTCGACAAATGCCATGTGTAAACTGACTTCCAGCTCTTGCGCAATCATTTCAAGTCTCCTCCATCACGCATTGCAGCGGATGTTGATGCTGCCGGGCAAATGTTACTACCTGCTCAACCTTGGTGGTCGCCACATCACTCGGATATACCCCGCACACTCCTGCTCCATCGATATGAACTTTGAGCATGATTTGCGTTGCCTGTTCGCGGTTCATGGAAAAAAAAGTCTGCAGCACATCAACAACAAATTCCATCGGTGTGAAATCATCGTTCAGCAAAATGACCTTGAACATCGGGGGCGGCTTGAGCTTGCTTTTCCTGGCCTCAAGTAGTGCCTCTCCATGATTTCCTGTCGCCATATTTTCGCGTTCCCTCAATTCATCGGTCTGAGCACCACCAATTAGCGAGTTCGCTTTTTCCCCTTTTTGTTTAGTATATTTGATGATAACGGTGAAATATTCAAGTACCTTGACAAAATTATTCTTTCCCGATTATCAAAATACGATCTGGCCTCTTGACTTAAAGCCTGGACTTGCGTAAAACAGCTCTTGGCGTTTGGCTTCAAGTTCTCTGCAGTACCGGTTATAGCCGTTTTGCGGTCTTGAAACTCAAACAGTGTTCGGGTTTCCGGCCCGGTTTTTTATAGGAAGTAAAAATGGCAACTGGTACAGTCAAATGGTTTAACGATTCCAAGGGTTTTGGGTTCATTACCCCGGATGATGGCAGTGAAGATTTATTCGCGCACTTTTCAGCAATCAATATGTCGGGATTCAAAACCCTCAAGGAAGGGCAGAAAGTGAGCTTTGAAGTCACCCAGGGTCCGAAGGGCAAGCAGGCATCCAATATTCAGTCTGCATAAGGTTTCCTGCTGACACGGCGAAGCCGTGACCAGCTTGCAATTACCGAATTTATAACCCCCTTGTCGGGTGCCGACAAGGGGGTTTTTTACAATTGGTAATTACCGAGCATCGGCATGAGCACCATGTAAGTATGGCGGGCGGTTCAGGCGGTAGCCAGGTTCATGCGTTCGACAAGCGCGCGTCCGAATGCGGAACAGGAGACCTGTTGCGCATTCACCATTTGCCGCGCGAAATCGTAAGTTACGACCTTGTCTCGAATCGTGGTTTCCATCGCGGCAATGATCAAATCCGCGGCTTCCACCCAGCCCATGTGACGCAGCATCATTTCGGCGGACAGGATGATTGATCCGGGATTCACCTGATCCTTGCCTGCATATTTTGGCGCGGTACCGTGGGTTGCCTCGAACATCGCGACCGAGTCGCCCAGATTGGCTCCCGGCGCGATACCGATGCCGCCAACCTGAGCGGCCAGTGCATCCGATATATAGTCGCCATTCAGATTCAGTGTGGCAATCACGTCATATTCCTCTGGGCGCAACAATATCTGCTGCAGGAAAGCGTCGGCAATCACATCCTTGATAACGATTCCACCCTGATCATCGGGAAGTTTCATCCACGGACCTCCTTCCAGCAGGACGCCTCCGAATTCCTGTGCTGCCAGCTTGTAACCCCAATTCTTGAAGGCCCCCTCGGTGAATTTCATGATGTTCCCTTTATGCACGAGGGTGACCGAACGGCGCTTGTTGGCGATGGCGTAGCGTATTGCCCTGCGCACCAGGCGTTCCGTACCCTCCCGCGACACCGGTTTGATGCCGATCGCCGACGTTTGGGGAAAGCGTATCTGGGTGACTCCCATGTCCGTTGTCAAAAAATGAATGATTTTTCTTGCGCTCTCGGATTCGGCTTCCCACTCGATACCGGCATAGATGTCTTCCGAATTTTCCCGGAAAATCACCATATCCGTCTTCTCCGGGTTTTTCAGCGGACTGGGGACCCCATGGAAGTAGCGCACCGGCCGGAGGCACAGGTATAAATCCAGTTTCTGGCGTAAAGCCACGTTAATGGAGCGAATGCCGCCTCCAACAGGCGTGGTGAGCGGCCCCTTGATCGAAACCGCGTATTCCCTCGCTGCCGCCAGCGTCTCGTCCGGCAGCCACACATTTTCACCATAGATATGAGTGGATTTCTCGCCGGCATAGATTTCCATCCATGAAATGCGGCGCGTTTTGCCATAAACTGCATTCACGGCGTCGTCGACCACGGTCTTCATAACGGGCGTAATGTCCACGCCGATTCCATCCCCCATGATGAAAGGAATGATCGGGTTATCCGGCACGCGCAAAGATGAATCCGTATTGACACCAATCTTATCGCCGTCAGTTGGCACTTTTATGTGCTGATACATGCTGTCTCCAATGTTATTTGCAAATGGTTGAATTGGAGGGAGTACGTTGTCCATAACCATAACCCGCTCACACTTCATTTTACCCGCCTTTCCGGAAAAAGCGCCAACCGCCGCCTTTTCCGGTTTCCAAACCGGGCGCGCCAGTCGTCTTCCCCGATGCCACGTCATTATTTCCTTCGCTCCTGAGGAACGCTAGAATGCAGTCTCCAACATTTTTCTGATTGCATTCATTTTTCGTGAGCGTCACATCCAATGACAAAGTCATCATGACCTGGAAGCCCAGCGTAACGGTAGCAGCTATTGTCGAAAGAGACGGCAAATTTTTGCTGGTTGAGGAGCAAACGAGCGAGGGCATCCTGTTCAATCAACCAGCGGGACATCTGGAGCCGGACGAGTCCATCATCCAGGGGGTGATCAGGGAAACGCTTGAAGAAACCGGTTTTACCTTTGTACCTGAGTCGGTCCTGGGTATCTATCATTGGCACTCGCGTTCCGCAAACGTCATCTATCTTCGTTTTGCGTTTTCCGGCTCGGTTATCGAGTATGATCCGAAGCGCGTGCTGGACGCGGGAATATTGAGCGCCGGCTGGTTTGGCGTCGATGCCATCCGTGAAATGAGCTATTGCCACAGAAGCCCGCTGGTCATGAGATGCATCGATGACTACCTGGCCGGCAAGGCCTATCCTCTCGAACTTCTCACCCATTATGACTAAGTTGCACTGCCTGTGCCTTTGCTCGAAGTCTGCTACAGGTCCTGGCCGATGAACAGAAAGCGCGTGGTAGTGGGAATGTCCGGAGGAGTCGATTCCTCTGTTGCGGCACTTTTGTTAAAGCAACAGGGATACGACGTTGTCGGCCTCTTCATGAAGAACTGGGAGGACGACGATACCGGCGAATATTGCTCGTCGCGGCAGGATTTGATCGATGCAGCATCTGTTGCGGACATCATTGGAATTCCACTGGAAGCGGTCAATTTCTCCAGGGAGTATAAAGAGCGCGTATTCACGCACTTCCTTGCCGAGTATAAGGCGGGCCGGACGCCCAACCCGGATGTGCTATGCAATGCCGAAATCAAGTTCAAGGCATTCCTGGATCATGCCGTTGGCCTCGGCGCCGATTTTATCGCGACCGGGCATTATGCACAGGTACGGCAGATCGGCGGAACGTTCCAGTTGCTGAAAGCAGAGGACGGGACGAAGGATCAGAGTTATTTCCTCTACCGGCTGACGCAGTCCCAGTTGTGCAAAACGATGTTTCCCCTCGGCAGCCTATACAAGCGCGATGTTCGTAAAATTGCAATGGAACACCAGCTACCGAACTTTGCCAAGAAGGACAGTACGGGAATCTGTTTCATCGGGGAACGGCCCTTCAGGCAGTTTCTCAACCGTTATTTACCGGACGAGCCGGGCGAAATAAAGACGCCGGATGGCGTGGTTGTCGGCCGGCATCACGGTCTCATGTACTACACCATCGGTCAACGCCAGGGCTTGGGAATCGGGGGAACAAGAGAGGGAGACGGTACTCCATGGTTCGTTTCAGGCAAGGATGTATCCCACAATATTCTCACTGCCGTACAGGGTCACGATCATCCGGATTTGTACAGATCTTCAGTGACTGCTGCCGATCTCACATGGATAAGCGGAAAGATGCCGCGCTGCCACTGGGTCTACGCTGCCAAAACCCGCTATCGGCAACCGGATGCGCCCTGTGCCATTTCCCGCGTGGATGACGGCGGATGCACCATCGAGTTCGCTCAACCGCAATGGGCGGTGACGCCCGGGCAATCGGTCGTCGTGTACGAGAGCAAGGTATGCCTGGGAGGCGGAACTATTACGGCAGGATGGCTGGAAGGCTGAAATTCTGCTTGGTGAGAAATGACACCTAAGCGTCTCTGGGCGCTGTTTCCATAAAAGGAACCCGTTTTTCGAGCCGGTTGGATAGCTCCACGAGGTTAGGAAACGCGTCTCGCCATTCCATTTCGGAAAAGCGAAAGGCGAGGTACCCCAGCGCACAGCCCAGCGCAATATCCGCCAGCGTGTAGGTATTTCCATCGCACCATTTTTTATTGCCCAGTTCGTGGGCGGCGGCTTCGAGACCACGTCTGACTTTTTTTTGCTGCCGGTCGATCCACCCGGCGTTTTGCTGGCTAGCGTCGCGCTTGCGTTCCAGGAAAATGGCGGCGGCAGCATCGCATATCCCATCCGCCAATGCTTCCCAGCGTTTCACCATGATTCGGCGCCGGCCAGCCTCGGGGATCAGACGCGATACCGGACTCATGCTGTCGAGGTAGTCCACGATCACGCGCGAGTCGAACAAGGAAGTCCCGTCATCCATGATAAGCACCGGCACTTTTCCCAAAGGGTTGCAGTCCGGCACGTGAGTATCCGCACTCCAGGGGGATTCCAGCTCAAAATCGTACCCTACATGCTTTTCCGCAAGGACGATGCGCGTCTTGCGCACATAAGGACTGGTCAGTGATCCGATGAGCTTCATTTAGGCATTATAACGGCTTATGCCACATATTGGGACAGCCATGCTGTTGCGGAATCTCCGTTGTTCCCTTGTGCCGCGCGCAACCCGCAACTCCGGAATCAGGTACATGTCCACTGTGGTAAAATTATTTGTTCCCGCCCGGCAGTTCTGCAAGCCTGCCATTCATCCACCCAAACGATATGAATTTGTCCTTTCTTAGCGCACTTTCGCCCCTCGATGGCCGTTATCACGGCAAAGTGGACAGCCTGAGACCCTATTTCAGTGAATTCGCTTTGATTCGATACCGGGTCATGCTGGAGATCGAGTGGCTCAAGGCCCTCAGCAGGGCTCCGGGCATAGCCGGGGTTGCACCGTTTTCCGACCAGACCATTGCGCAGCTGGATAGCCTGGCAGAAAATTTTTCCGAGACAGACGGTGAGGCGGTCAAGCTTATCGAAGGACGAACCAATCATGACGTCAAGGCAGTGGAATACTGGATGAGGGAACGCGTGGCGGAAAATCCGGAGGTCAGCCGCGCAGTACAATTCATTCACTTTGCCTGCACCTCTGAAGATATCAATAACCTTTCCCATGGACTGATGCTGATGCACAGCCGCGGGCGTGTCATGCTGCCTGCGCTGGGCAGGATCATTGCGCGACTCGTCCAGATGGCGCATGAACTCGCCGATTTGCCGATGCTTGCCCGTACCCATGGTCAACCAGCCACGCCCACCACCCTGGGAAAAGAACTTGCCAATTTCGCGTATCGCCTTCAACGGGCATATAAGCGGCTTGCCGAGGTGCCGGTCCTGGGAAAAATGAACGGTGCGGTGGGCAACTACAATGCGCACCTTGCTGCCTATCCGGATTTTGACTGGGAAAGGTTTTGCCGGACGTTCGTGGAAAACCGGGGCCTGGAGTTCAATCCTTACACTACCCAGATCGAACCGCACGATGCAATGGCGGAACTGTTCGACGCGTATGCCGGTATCAACACCGTGCTGCTGGACCTGGATCGCGATATATGGGGATACATTTCGCTCGCGTATTTCCGGCAAAAAGTGAAGGCGGATGAAATTGGCTCATCGACGATGCCTCACAAGGTGAATCCGATAGATTTCGAAAATTCGGAGGGCAACCTTGGGATCGCGAATGCGCTATTGCGGCATTTGAGCGAAAAGCTGCCGGTATCGCGGTGGCAGCGGGATCTTAGCGACTCCACGGTATTGCGCACCATGGGAGTGGCGTTGGGACATGCCCTGCTTGGCTACGAATCGTGCGACAGGGGATTGCACAAACTTGAAGTCAACGGGGAACGTTTGACCGAAGACCTGGCTGATGCCTGGGAAGTGCTTGCAGAGCCTATCCAGACAGTCATGCGCAGCCGGGGCATGCCTGATTCGTACGAGCGGTTGAAAGCGTTGACCCGGGGCAAGGGACGGATAACGAAAGAACTATTGCACGAATTCATCGATAGCCTTGCTCTTCCCGAGGCGGAGAAAAAATGCCTGAGGGAGATGACGCCACAGAATTATACCGGCGCCGCCGCGAAGCTGAGCCATCAATTGCCTTCCGGGACAGCCCAATACCTGGCAGATGCCTGAGTGCGGATTTCGTGAATAGCGATCTGCCACATCCCACTCCATGCGACTGATTCCATGCCTGCTGCGAATGCAAGGGATGTTCATTTTCCTTCCACAGCTTGAAATTGTAAAAACCAGCCCGATATGTTCTTGATCGCAATCAGGAGAGACTCATGACAGATACCCAAAACCCCTCGACAGACCAGCCAGGACTCACCGAAACCAGGAACGAGGTACCGCCGCTGGAGCCCACGGAAAACGCGCATATGGATGCTCCCGTGGAGACAATGCCGAGTCTCGAGCAGCTATTGAAAAAAGCCGAACTCGATGCACAGGAGCACCATGACGCCTGGCTGCGGGCCAAGGCCGAAGCCGAGAATGCCCGCAAGCGTGCCCAGATCGATATCGCCAGCGCGCATAAGTACGCGATCGAGAATTTCGCCAATGAATTGCTCGCGGTGATGGACAGTCTTGATGCCGCGCTTGCGGTGGAAAATGCAACAGTCGAGAATTTCAAGAGCGGGATGGAATTGACGCTCAAGCAATTAACCACTGCCTTCAATAAATTCAATCTCAAGGTCATCAACCCGCAGGGCGAGAAGTTCGACCCGCATCAGCATCAGGCGATCGGCATGGCAAATTCCGATCTTTCGCCCAACACAGTGGTGCATGTAATGCAGAAGGGCTATGTTTTGAATGACAGGGTCATTCGGCCTGCGCTGGTGATGGTTTCGAAGGGCAACGATGCGGGAGAGTCTTGAAATCGGAATCCTGACCCCCATTTCTGCACAAACGTCTATCTGGCACCCACTACTACAAGGATCCAACAATCATGTCAAAAATTATCGGTATTGACCTCGGAACCACCAACTCATGCGTGGCCGTCATGGAGAACGGCAAACCGAAGGTAATAGAGAATTCCGAAGGTGCGCGCACCACGCCATCCATCGTGGCCTACACGGAGGATGGCGAAATCCTGGTTGGCGCATCTGCCAAGCGCCAGGCAGTGACCAATCCGAAGAATACGTTATTTGCAATAAAGCGCCTCATTGGCCGCCGTTTTGATGAAGAAATGGTGCAACGCGACATCAAGATGGTGCCATACAAGATCGTCAAGGCCGACAACAACGACGCCTGGGTGGAGGTGCGCGGGAAGAAAATCGCGCCGCCGGAAGTTTCCGCGCAGGTATTGAAGAAAATGAAAAAAACCGCCGAGGACTACCTGGGTGAGCCAGTCACCGAGGCAGTCATCACTGTTCCAGCCTATTTCAACGATTCCCAGCGCCAGGCAACCAAGGATGCAGGCCGCATCGCCGGGCTGGAAGTCAAGCGTATCATCAACGAACCCACGGCGGCCGCGCTGGCCTTCGGCATGGACAAAAAAGAGGGCGACCGCAAAGTGGCAGTGTATGACCTGGGTGGGGGCACTTTCGATATCTCCATCATCGAAATAGCGGAGGTGGAGAAGGAGCATCAATTCGAGGTGCTGGCGACGAATGGGGATACTTTCCTTGGTGGCGAGGATTTCGATTCGCGCATCATCGAATACCTGGTGGATGAGTTCAAGAAGGAAAGCGGCATCGATCTGAAAAAAGACATGCTTGCCTTGCAGCGCCTCAAGGATTCGGCGGAAAAAGCAAAGATAGAGCTCTCATCCAGCCAGCAGACCGAGGTCAATCTACCCTATATTACTGCCGATGCTTCCGGACCCAAGCACCTGGCGGTGAGAATTACCCGGGCCAAGCTGGAGAGCCTGGTGGAGGAACTCATCGAACGCACCGTCGAGCCTTGCCGCATCGCGATCAAGGATGCGGGTGTGAAGATTTCCGACATCGAAGATGTGATTCTGGTGGGTGGCCAGACCCGCATGCCCAAGGTACAGGAGAAAGTCCGCGAGATTTTTGGGAAGGAACCACGCAAGGATGTAAATCCGGATGAAGCGGTCGCAGTCGGCGCGGCCATCCAGGGTGGCGTGCTGCAGGGCGAAGTAAAGGATGTGCTGCTGCTCGATGTCACGCCACTGTCGCTGGGTATCGAGACCCTCGGCGGAGTCATGACCAAGCTGATCCAGAAGAACACCACGATCCCGACGAAGGCGCACCAGGTGTTCTCCACCGCCGAGGATAGCCAGACTGCTGTCACGATCCACGTGTTGCAGGGTGAGCGGGAAATGGCCTCCGGAAACAAGAGCCTGGGACAATTCAATCTGAGCGATATTCCTCCTGCGCCGCGCGGCCTGCCGCAAATCGAGGTGACTTTCGACATCGACTCCAACGGTATCCTGCACGTTTCGGCCAAAGACAAGGCTACCGGAAAGGAGAACAAGATCAAGATCCAGGCTAGCTCGGGCTTGTCGGACGAAGAAGTGCAGCGCATGGTCAAGGATGCCGAAGCGCATGCGGAAGAGGATCACAAGGCTATGGAGCTGGTTACCGCCCGTAACCAGTGCGATGCGATCATTCATTCCGTCAGAAAGACCCTGAAGGAACAGGAAGGCAAGCTGGGCGAGGAAGAAAAATCGAAGATAGAGGCGGCACTCAAGGATGCCGAGGAAGCCCTTAAATCCGATGATAAGGACATTATCCAGGCGAAGACCCAGGCGTTGACGGAAGTTTCACATAAACTGGCGGAGAAGATGTACTCGCAGGAACCGGGCCAGCACGCTCATCAGGCTCAACCCGGCGGGGAACCGGGAAGCCAGGGGGGCGGCGAGAAGCCGGTGGAAGGCGAAGTGGTCGATGCTGAGTTCGAGGAAGTAAAAAACAAAAAATAATAGATGGGGAATCTTGGGCGAGCCCAGCGAGGACTTGTTCCCCCGGTTCCATAGTATATTGTCCAAATCGAGCCGCGCGGAAACCGAATTCCTTCATTTTCGCGCGGCTTGCAACTGCGACTCCCGGGAAGGGACAGGGTGGCCGGCGCCGGTTATTTCCTGCTCCGTCCCTTTTTTACCATTATCAATATGAGCAAACGTGATTATTATGAAGTGCTGGGCATCAACCGCGACAGTAGCGATGACGATGTAAAAAAAGCCTACCGCAAGTTGGCGATGAAGTACCATCCGGACCGGAATCCAGGTAACCCGAAATCGGAAGAGCATTTCAAGGAGGCCAAGGAAGCTTACGAAATTCTTTCAGATCCCCGGAAGCGCGCGGCATATGATCAGCATGGGCATGCCGGGGTGGATCCCCAAATGGGAACAGGCGGGGCTCAAGGATTCGCCGATGCGTTCGGCGATATATTCGGCGATATATTCGGTGCGCGTGGAGGGCATGCCAACGTATATCGGGGAGCCGATCTGCGCTACAACCTGGAAATTACGCTGGAGCAGGCCGCACGGGGAACAGAGACCAAAATCCGCATTCCCACGATGGAGGTCTGCGAAGTATGCCATGGCAGCGGCGCCAAGCCGGGTACTGCGCCGATCACCTGTCCCACCTGCAATGGCCATGGACAGGTCAGGATGCAGCAGGGATTCTTCTCGATCCAGCAGACATGCCCCAAGTGCCATGGCAGCGGAAAGTTTATTTCCAGCCCCTGCGCTACTTGCAGCGGTTCCGGACGGGTCAAGCAACACAAGACCCTGTCGGTAAAAATTCCCGCTGGGGTGGACGAGGGCGACCGCATCCGTTTGTCTGGAGAAGGAGAAGCGGGAGTCAACAGCGGCCCGCCGGGCGATTTATATGTCGTCATCCATTTGACTGCTCATCCGGTTTTTCAGCGCGATCACAATGATCTCCATTGTGAAATGCCCATCAGCTTCACCATTGCCGCGCTGGGCGGCGAAATAGAGATTCCGACGCTCGACGGGCACGCCAAGATCAGGGTGCCTCCCGAAACCCAGAGCGGAAAAATTTTTCGCCTGCGCGGCAAAGGCATAAAAGGCGTGCGCAGCAATACGCCGGGCGACATGCTGTGCCATGTGGTAGTCGAAACCCCGGTCAAGCTTACATCCCGTCAAAAAGAGCTTTTGCAGGAACTGGAAATGCTCAACCAGGAAGATGGGTCCCGCCATAGTCCCCGCGCAAAATCATGGATGGACAAGGTGCGCGAGTTTTTTGCCGAGTGACGCACGTCGGCGCAGGTTGGGGAAAGAAAGCCGGAATACACCTTGCGCATTGAATAAACTACTGAAATGCGATTGAATTCTGGTTGATGCGTATTCCGGTCGGCGCTCATGTCACCAGTTGCCATTCAGCACTTTTTCTGCCCAGAATAGGCCGGATACGCTTTTGTTATCCGTGATCTTTCCTGCTTTGACCCATTCCAGCGCCGTTGCGAGCGGCAGGGTAAATACCTCCAGGTGTTCGCCATCGTCGAGATTCGCCTCCTGGAAGGTGAGATCCGTTGCGAGGTAGTAAATCAGTTTCTCGTCCGAGTAACCGATGCAGGGATGCAGCGTGGCGAGGTGGCGCCAGTTGCGCGCCGTATAGCCGGTTTCTTCGAGAAGCTCGCGCCTGGCGCACGCCAGCGGTTCCTCGTTGCGGTCGATTTTTCCCGCCGGAAGTTCATAGAAATCCCGATGCAGGGGGTAACGATGCTGGCGTTCCAGCACCAGCTCTCCGTTGTCGAGCAGCGGTATGATGACTACCGCTCCGGGATGGGTTATATACTCGCGCACCTTCACCTTGCCATCGGGCATGCGGGCATGATCCTGATAGACATGCAGGAGCTCGCCATCGAAAACGTTGCGGCTGCTCACGGGCGTTTCCGTTAGATCCTGGGGTTTCCCGGGCATGGATGCGGGTGGCGGAGTGGTTTTCATATCACCTGTTTGCGCGCGGATTCGTGGAGGATCGCCCACGGCATGAATCGCTACGGCAGAAATGAGCAGACAGAACAGCAACGCCGGAGCGGGGCTGGTTTCGATTATCCTAAATCCGGCGGTTGGACGGGGTGGAGTGTGCGGTTTTTAGGGTGCAGGGCAAGGCGCTGCGACGCGCAATGGCCATTCCATTCCAAGGAGTTGTGCAACGCAGCCATGTGCCGCAAAAATTGCACAATCTGCCCCATAGCGAACTCACCATACAGGTGAACGTCGAGTATCGCGAAAATCTTCGTGGATCATGGTTCTAAAAACTAAAAATGAATGATCAACTGCCGGATTCAGGATTATACAGGCAGCGCAAGCAGAAGTTTCAATCAGTCGTTTATCAAACGAGCCAAGGGGAACGATGTGCTAAAACAACTTCCCTTTCCAGGTTCGCTGACGACATCCAGCGTTGCCTGGTGACAGGTCAGCACGTGCTTGACGATGGCAAGACCCAGCCCCGTGCCACCCGTTTCGCGCGAACGCCCGCGATCCACTCTGTAAAAGCGTTCCGTCAGGCGGGGAACATGCTCGGCTTCAATTCCAATTCCGCTATCCTGAACGGAAAATATACCTCGATCATCGCGGATCTCCCAGTTCAAGGCGATCGCTCCTTTCTTGGGCGTATACCGTATGGCATTGCTGATAAGGTTGCTGAAAGCGCTGCGCAGCTCATCCATGCGTCCTCTCAATTTTGCCTCGGTGCGAAGATCAAGGGTAATTGCATGACGCCCACTGCTCAAGGATTGCGCCTCATGGTAAAGTTCACGCAGCATTTTCGGGATGTCGACAACGTCGTCCCGCGCCAGATTTTCCGTATTTTCGAGCTGTGATAAAGTCAGCAGGTCTTCGACCAGCCGTTGCATGCGCTGGGCCTGGTCTGTCATCAGCTTGAGCGCCAGCTTGCTTGCCTTTGCGTCTACATGATCCTCTTCCGACAATGTTTCCAGAAAGCCGCCTATGACTGTCAAGGGCGTGCGAAGCTCATGCGAAACATTGGCGATAAAATCGCGCCGCATGGACTGGATTTTTTCAAGACGGGTGATATCGCGGCTGACAAGCAGCTTCTGCTTGTCGCCAAAGGGCACGATCTGCAGCGACAGGATCATGCCCTGCTGCCTGGATTGCTTTATTACCAGCGGTTCGGAATAATCGCCGGTTTCCAGATAGGTGGCGAACTGCGTATGGCGGACCAGATGGGTGATATGCTGACCCCGATCGAGGCGCGCATTGATGCCCAGATGTTTTTCGGCAACCGGGTTGCACCACTCGATACGGTCCATCTCGTCCATTATCACCACGCCTTCGGGCATGGCCGAGGTGGCGCGCTGCAGCCGCTCCAGGGCGGAACTGATTTGTTGCTGGGCTTGTCTTTGTTCTCGCAGCAGGCGAATCAGGCGCGCGAATACGTCACCCCACTTGCCCGAGCTGTCGGGCAGCGATATGGATTTTTCGGCCTGAAGCCATTTATCCAGTATCGCGAGCTGCCGCTGGTGATGAAAGAGCAGCAGAAGCAGGGCGATGCTCACGCATGCCAGGGTGACGACAGCGCCAAGCGTTATCCAGAGCAGTCCGGCAATCACGGAAATCAGAAGGAAGATAAAGAAGCGATCCCAGAAACCGGACACGTGGTTATTTGAAGGAGTGAAAAGGGGTCAATTATGACCCCTTTTCACATCGTTGCGGTTGGCGCTGAAGACAAACGATAGCCGGACCCTCTGACAGTCTGGACAAGCGCATCCTTGCCGGAAAATTCCAAAGCCTTGCGCAGCCGCCGAATATGCACGTCGACCGTACGATCTTCGACAAAAACGTGGTCTCCCCACACCTGGTCGAGCAATTGCGAGCGGGAGTGCACTCTTTCGGAATGCGTCATAAGAAAATGCAGCAACCGGAATTCTGTAGGTCCCAGCGCGACTTCATTTTCATTGGCGGTTACCCGATGAGTGGCGGCATCAAGCCGCAATCCGCCAATTTCGACGATATCGTCGGCTGCCTCCGGCGATCGCCGGCGCAGCACCGCCTTGATTCGCGCCAGAAGTTCACGAGGTGAAAAAGGCTTGGTGATGTAGTCATCGGCGCCGATTTCAAGCCCGGCTACCTTGTCGCTTTCTTCCGCGCGGGCGGTAAGCATGATGATGGGAATCGACTTGGTTCGCGCTGACCGCCGCAGCACGCGGGCGAATTCCACCCCGCTTGTTCCCGGAAGCATCCAGTCCAGCAGCACCAGATCAGGCAATACGTTATTGACTATATCCAGGGCCTGTTCGGCGCTTTTCGCACAGAAAACCTCGTGCCTCGCCTGTCGCAAGCTGTATGAAATCAGTTCCTGGATTGCTGGCTCATCTTCGACCACCAGTATTGTTGCCGACATCGTAGGTCCTTTTATTCAATAACAATTTTTGCAGCCGTCTTCCAGTTTGCAATGTTATGGAGAAAATATTGCGATTTCGTGACAGATCGCCCTCACGCTTTTTCGTGCAGCAACGCGGGTGTGAAACAAGTGTCAACAGGCCCTGGCATTTCATGTGATCTCCGCAAAAGCGGATTTATAAAACTAGGATGGCGCGGTAGTCATTGACATTCGTGAGGGTCGGGCCCGTCATAACGAGTTTGCCGATTTTCTCGAAGAATGTGTAGGAATCGTGCCTGTGCAGCTGGCTGGACGCGTCGAGCCCTTTTTGCCGCGCAACGGATAGCGAATCGGGTTCGACTATGGCCCCAGCATTATCTTCGGAGCCATCTATCCCATCGGTGTCGCAACCAATTGCATAGACTCCCCGCAGGTTTTCGAGTTCGATGGCGAGTGACAGCAGGAATTCGCAATTACGGCCTCCCCGCCCGGGGTCGGACCTTTCAGCTCCGCCAGCATGCAGCGTAACCGAGGTCTCTCCGCCCGAGAGTAGCGCCACGGGGGGTTTCCAGGGTTCCTGGTGACAGCGTATCGTGCGCACCAGTGCGGCAAAAAATTTGGCGGCGTCTTTCGCCTCTCCGGCAAAGGAGTCTCCGAGTACTATGGGAGTAATCCCCTGGCTGCGGAAGAGGGCGGCCGCTGCTTTCAGCGCGTCCCGTCCGGTCGCGATGATGCGATTTTCCACGCGAGTAAACACGGCATTTCCCGGTTTGGGCGTCTCGTCGCGATCGCCCCTAGCGCCCGCCAGCAATATCTCCTGTACCGCTGCGGGAACCTCCAGCCGGTAGCGCCGGAGTATTTCGAGCGCATCGGCATAAGTGGTGGGGTCCGGAGCGCACGGGCCGGAGGCAATATGGGTCGGGTCGTCCCCGACCACGTCGGAGATAGCAAGCGCCAGCACCGGAGCGATACATGAGGCTGCCAGCCTTCCGCCGAGAATACGCGAGAGGTGCTTGCGCACGGTATTGATTTCCTGGATTGCTGCGCCGCAAAGGAGCAACTCGCGGGTGGTATTCCTGAGATCCGCAATCGAGATGCCGGCAACCGGCAGCGATAGCAGGCTCGAACCGCCACCGCTCAACAAGCAGAGCAGCAGGTCTTCGGGACCGAGTTTCCCGGCCTCGGCCAGGATTGCCTCGGCCGCCTGTCCCCCTTGTTCATCCGGCAAAGGGTGTCCCGCCTCCACAACGGATATCCTTTCAAGCGGCAATCCGTGCCCGTAGCGTGTGATGACCATGCCGCCAAGCCCTGCGCTCCGGTTCCAATGATTTTCCACCGCCAGTGCCATGGCAGCCGCGGCCTTGCCTGCCCCTACTACCAGGGTTCGGCCTTCAGGGGGGGTGAGCGGAAGATGCCGAGGCACCAGGCATACTGGATCCGCTGCCGCCACAGCCGCATGAAAGCTGGCAAGCAGGAGTTCTTGCGGATTCATGGCAGGGCTTACCGTCCCGGGGCGTATGCCGGGTCGAGCACCGCTTTGAGAAAATGGCCCGTGAAACTGCTTTCGTTTGCGGCGACTTCTTCGGGAGGGCCTTCAGCGATGATCCGTCCGCCACCGCCGCCACCTTCAGGGCCCAGATCGATGATCCAGTCCGAGGTCTTGATCACATCCAGGTTGTGCTCGATGACGACTACCGTGTTGCCGTGGTCGCGCAGGCGGTGCAGCACGTTCAGCAGCAGCGCGATATCCTGAAAATGCAATCCGGTAGTCGGTTCGTCGAGGATATACAGGGTTCGCCCCGTGTCCCGCTTGGAAAGTTCGAGCGAGAGCTTTACCCGCTGGGCTTCACCCCCGGAAAGGGTCGTTGCCGACTGCCCGAGGGTGATATATCCCAGCCCGACGTCCAGCAACGTCTGCAGTTTCCTTGCGACCACCGGTACCGGGCTGAAAAATTCATGCGCCTGTTCCACCGTCATCTGCAATATGTCATTGATGTTTTTTCCCTTGTACTGGATTTCCAGGGTTTCGCGGTTGTAGCGCTTGCCATGGCAGACATCGCATGACACATAGATATCGGGAAGAAAGTGCATTTCGACCTTGATCATTCCATCGCCCTGGCAGGCTTCGCAGCGTCCTCCCTTGACGTTGAAGGAAAAACGGCCAGGGCCATAGCCGCGTTCGCGCGCCTGGGGCACGCCAGCGAACAGCTCCCGGATCGGCGTGAACAGACCCGTATAGGTGGCGGGATTGGACCGCGGCGTGCGCCCGATCGGACTTTGATCCATGTTGATGACTTTATCGAAAAATGCCAGCCCTTCGATTTCCCGATAGGGCGCCGGCTCCGCGGCGCTCCCGTACAGATGGCGGGCGGTCGCCTGGTAGAGCGTTTCGTTGATCAGCGTGGATTTTCCGGAGCCCGACACGCCGGTGACGCAAATGAACAGGCCCACAGGCAGGTTGAGATCGACTTCCTGCAGATTGTTGCCGGAGGCGCCTTCGATTCTGAGCCAGCGATCGGGTTTTGGCCGAGTTCGTTTTTCCGGGAGTGCGATGGACAGTTTTCCGGAAAGATATTTTCCAGTGAGCGAATCGCCATTTTTCTGTATGTCTTCCGGAGAGCCTTGCGCAATGACGGAGCCGCCATGCTCTCCCGCGCCCGGCCCCATGTCCACCACGTAATCAGCGGTCAGTATGGCGTCCTGGTCGTGTTCCACCACGATGACGCTGTTGCCCAGATCGCGCAAATTCTTGAGAGTTTCGAGCAGGCGCCCGTTGTCGCGCTGGTGCAGCCCGATGGAAGGCTCGTCCAGCACGTACATCACGCCGGTCAGCCCCGAGCCTATCTGGCTGGCAAGACGAATGCGCTGCGACTCTCCTCCCGAGAGCGTATCCGCGGAGCGATCCAGAGACAGATAGTCGAGCCCGACATTATTAAGAAACGAGATGCGGCTGGAAATTTCCTTCATGATTTTTTCGGCAATGGCATATTTATGGCCGGTCAATTTCACCTGGCCGAAAAACTGGCTTGCCTCCTTCAGCGGCAGCGCGTTGATTTCATAGATGGCTTTTGCTCCGACCCGGACATGACGGGCTTCCCGCCGCAACCGCGTACCGTTGCAGTCGGGGCAGGTTTGCGAATTGAGGTATTTCGCCAGCTCTTCCCGCACGGTGACTGACTCCGTTTCCTTGTAACGCCGCTCCAGGTTGGGAATGATGCCCTCGAACGTGTGCTTCCGATGAGTACGGCTGCCGTTTTCGTTGAGATAGGAAAAAAGTATCTTCTCCTTGCCTGATCCATTGAGAAGAATATCCTGGATATTCCCGGGCAACTGCTCAAACGGGACTTCCAGATCGAACTCATAATGCTCGGCCAGGCTTGCCAGTAGCTGATGGTAGAACTGATTGCGGCGATCCCAACCCTTTATCGCGCCCGAAGCAAGCGACAGATGAGGAAAAGCGACAATGCGCCTGGGATCGAAGAACGTGACCTTTCCCAGCCCGTCGCATTTGGGACACGCACCCATCGGATTATTGAAGGAGAACAGCCGCGGTTCGAGTTCAGGGAGGGAGTAGCTGCATATGGGGCAACTGAACTTGGCGGAAAACAGATGCTCATGTTCCGAATCCATTTCGACCGCCAGTGCGCGCCCATCCGCATGGCGCAGCGCAGTTTCGAATGACTCCGCCAGGCGCTGCTTTGCATCGGGAGACACCTTGAGTCTGTCCACCACCACTTCGATTGTATGTTTTACATTTTTCTTCAGTTTCGGCAGCGCATCGATTTCATAAACCGTGCCGTCTATCCGCACCCGCACAAAACCCTGCGCCCGCAATTCATCGATCAGCTCCAGTTGCTCGCCTTTGCGGCCTACCACCAGAGGCGAGAGAATCATCAGGCGGGTGTCCTGCGGAAGCCGCAGCACATGGTCGACCATTTGCGATACGCTTTGCGCGACCAATGTAATGCCATGGTCCGGGCACTGCGGATCGCCGACGCGGGCGAACAGGAGCCGCAGATAATCATGTATTTCAGTCACCGTGCCAACCGTGGAACGGGGATTGTGGGAAGTCGCCTTCTGCTCGATGGCAATGGCGGGAGACAAGCCTTCGATCAGATCGACATCCGGTTTCTCCATCAATTGCAGAAACTGCCGGGCGTATGCGGAAAGCGATTCCACATAACGCCGCTGGCCTTCGGCATAAAGGGTATCGAACGCCAGCGATGACTTGCCCGACCCCGACAACCCGGTAATCACGATGAGTTTGTTGCGGGGCAGGTCGATATTGATGTTCTTGAGGTTGTGCGTGCGCGCACCGCGGATTTTTATGAGTTCCATTGACCAGAGCCTGTTAACTTATTTGGTGCCCGCGTTGCTGCGTACGCAACCCGGAGGGACGGGACGGAATTTCACTCGGCCCCATCGTTGTTCGCCGCTTGCAAAGCCTGCTCTGATGCGCCGCTCGTGGATCGTTCCGGCTGAAATCCGCAATCATCGTGGGTCGTGGGTGCAAAACAAGTATTAGCAGGTCTTGATATTTACAGGCTGCCGGAAGCGTTCCAAGCGCAAGCCCGGGCTACCGGAGTATTGGCCAAACCTGTTAATATACTCAACTTTCCGGCATTTTCCCAATCTGATTCATGTCCGTGTCTGCAGCCCCCGAAAAAATGTCGGCCATTGAAAAGCGCGCTACCGTCGGCCTGGCTGGCATCTATGGGCTGCGCATGTTTGGCATGTTCATCATTCTGCCGGTCTTTGCGTTTTACGCGGAGCATTTACCCGGCGGCGGCAATTACACCCTGATCGGGATTGCGCTGGGCGCGTATGGGCTTACCCAGGCGGTGCTGCAGATACCATTCGGCTGGCTTTCGGACCGCATTGGACGCAAGCCCGTCATATACATCGGCCTGGTCCTGTTTGCGCTGGGAAGCTTCATTGCCGCATCCGCGTCGGATATCTACCTGATAATACTTGGCCGCATCGTTCAAGGCGCGGGGGCAATCTCGGCGGCGGTCATGGCGCTGGCTGCGGACCTTACCCGCGAGGAGCATCGCACCAAGGCCATGGCTGCGATCGGCATGACCATCGGCGTCACGTTTGCGCTTTCATTGATTGCCGCGCCGGCGCTGGATCGCTTGTTTGGCGTGCCAGGAATCTTCATGATGACGGGCGTACTGGCGCTGCTTGCAATAGTGGTGGTTTCCCGCGTCATTCCCAACCCTGTCATCAGCCGTTTTCATTCCGATACCGAAGCATCGGCTGGCCGTTTCCAGAGCGTATTGCATAATCCGCAACTGCTGCGCCTGGATTTTGGCGTATTCGCGCTCCATGCCGTGCTCATGGCGCTGTGGCTGGTCGTGCCGCTGTCATTGCGCAACGCCGGGCTTGCGGCCGATTCGCACTGGAAGGTCTATTTCCCCGTGCTGCTCCTTTCCCTGGCATTGATCGTCCCCGCGATCATCTATGCCGAAAAGAAAGCCAAGCTCAAACCCGTCTTTGTGACCTCCATTGCCGTGCTGCTGGCGAGCCAGATATTTCTCGCCATCACGTCCGATTCCCTTTGGGGCACAGCGGGCGCGCTGCTGGTATTCTTTTCCGCTTTCAACCTGCTGGAAGCCACATTGCCGTCGCTCATCTCCAAGATTGCCCCGGTCGGCGCCAAGGGAACGGCTATCGGGGTATATAGCAGCGTTCAGTTCCTGGGCACTTTCATCGGCGCGACTGCGGGCGGGTATTTGTTCGAGCATCATGGCGGCTTTGCGCTGTTCACATTTTGCGGCACCCTGTTGGCGCTATGGCTGATGTTCGCCTTTACCATGAAAGCCCCCGCGGCGGTGCGCACCCGGATGTACCATGTCAAGGAGATGGATATCGGAAAAGCCAGCGGGCTGTCCAGCCAGCTGGCGGCGCTGCCCGGCGTGCACGAGGCGCTGGTGCTGGCGAGCGAAGGGGTTGCCTATCTGAAGGTGGACATGACGGGTTTCGATGAAAAAGGGGTTGTTCAATTACTCGGGGGAGAAGCGTAAATGGCATCAGTCAACAAGGTCATACTCATCGGCAATCTCGGCAAGGATCCCGAAACCCGTTACATGCAGAATGGTGACGCGGTGACCAATATTACCCTGGCTACCACGGAAACCTGGAAAGACAAGAATGGCGAGAAACAGGAAAAAACCGAGTGGCACCGCGTCACGTTTTATCGCAAGCTCGCCGAAATCGCCGGGGAATACCTGAAAAAGGGCCGGCCGGTATATGTCGAGGGGCGTCTGGAAACGCGCAAATGGACCGATAAATCTGGCGCCGAGCGCTACACCACGGAGATCATCGCCAGCGACATGAAAATGCTGGGCAGCAAGCCCGGCAGCGCCAGTTTCGACTCGGGAGAGCGGGAGGAGGGCAGCTATGCGTCTGGCAGCACATCCGGCAGCAAAGCGCCCGCCAGGACCAATACGGGCTTTGATGACATGGATGACGATATTCCGTTTTAAAAAGCACTATTTCCAGTTCTGTTAATAATAAGCCAATCCTGCCTTTTCTTTGGGTGGCTCGTTTTCAAGCTTCATGTCCCTTCTGTCCCTGGATGAGCTGCGTGGACGTCCATATGGGAAAGATACCTAATTTGGTACAGCGGTAAACGCAGCCGGAGGTGGAACATCTCTGCGTCGAGGAGGAAGAAACACGAGCGGCTTGCTTGTGATGCAGCTGCCATCGGAAACATAATACAACTTGACGCGATATTGGGAAGACGAGGCGAAGAATCAATAAAGTATGGATAAAAAAAATACAATATTAAATTCAGAAGCAGTAGATAAGTTGCTTGTTTTATGCGAAGAGGTGACGCGCGCTACGCCAGAAGGAGCCCGTCGGTTTATTGAGCCTGCTCCCGGCGTACTTTCACGTGCAAAATCTAATCAACACCATATAATTTTTGGACGACGAGGTTCAGGAAAATCGAGCCTGCTGCGAAAAACAGCTGCCGACTTAACGATAGATCGACGTCCAATTGCATTCGTCGATATGGAGACGTTCAAAGGCCATTCATATCCAGATGTACTAATAAGCGTACTTATAAAAAGTCTTCGGGAATTTAAACAATGGCTTGACGGTGCTGCAACCACACCCGCTAGCAAGACATCATTCTGGCGTAGGTTGTTCGGTACGCTTCCAAATCGTCCTCCATTTCATAAGGCAAGCACTACGGCACTGAGCGATACTCTTGATTCGATCATCGAAAATCTAGAAGATCAACTCCGCGCTCCTGGTACGACTACGAAGCTAATCAAGCAAACCTATTCTGAGGAGCAAACCGCGGGAGTTGAATTAGGGGCAGGGGCAGGAATTCCTGGAGCAGGTGTTAAAGGTACGGGGAGTCTTGGAGAAAAATCCGTAGGGATGACGGAGGAACAATCCCAGTATATTTCTCACAAAGTCGAGTACTTGCATCAAAATATCCTTTATTTTCAAGCTTTTTTTCAAAAGCTGTCGCAGCTTTCAAACGGGCCATCATTTTTGATACTGGATGATCTTTACCACATTCGTAAAGCAGACCAAGCAAAAGTTATCGACTATTTTCACCGGATGGCTAAAGGAAATAATTTATGGCTAAAAGTCGGGACTATCAAACACCGTAGCCAATGGTATCAGCACTCTGATCCGCCGGTAGGGATGAAACTGGGCGATGATGCCAAAGAAATAAACTTGGATATTTCTCTTGAGAAATTCGAAACGCTGCGTGAATTTCTGAAGAAAATATTGGCTAATCTGATGGCAGAGACACCCCCGCTTACGATCAAGGATTTGATTAATCCAACCGCAATTGATCGACTCACAATTGCATCAGGGGGCGTAACAAGAGATTTCATAGGAATTTTTTCCAACTCAATATCTCAGGCTAGAAATCGAGGGCAGAAACATCACCGTGGTCCGAAAATTGGAGCTGAGGATGTGAATCTCGGTACCGGCGATTACGACCCTATTAAACGAGAAGAGTTTAAACTTGACACCGATGCAGACCGCGTATTGTTAGAAACCGTCTTCCAAAATATCGCGGCATTCTGCACTGAAACATCTAAGTGCAACGTTTTTTTGGTATCGCAAAAACTTACTGGCCAGGTTCGAGATTCCATCGATCAGCTTATTGATCTAAGGCTGATACATCCGGTTAAGTCCCGCGTAACACTGAAGAAGGGGGCTTCGGGCGAAATTTTTGAAGCGTACATGTTAGATTTAAGTCAGTACACGGCCGCAAGAAAAGTACATGAATTTCAAATTGTCGATCTTCATGCAAGCGATAAAGATGAAACTATACGTAAAGCTTCACTTATGTATACAGGCTAAGTTGACTAGCCTAAAAGGTTTCTCCACCAGACCATACTGGGAAAACTGTCGCATTGAAGGAGTAGTGGTCGATACTTGTGCGTTTAAGTGACATGCTATATAAATTTAACATCTGACGCCTTCCAGGCTGTACTCTTATCCCTTATCCCTTATCCCAACCAGATTATGAAAAAACTGATTTTGCTCCTTGTCATGCTGTTTGCAGTCATGGGCGGGGCATATGCCGCTGTCAACATCAACACCGCCACCCAGGACGAGCTGGAAACGCTTGAGGGAATCGGTCCAGCCAAAGCCAAGGCCATTATTGATCATCGCAAGAAAAAAGGGCCATTCAAGACGCCGGGCGACCTGGAGAAAGTCAAAGGCATCGGCCCTGCCATGATGAAACGCCTGCGTCCGCAGATAACGGTCGGCGAACTCCCCAAGGCTGCGAGGAAGGAGAATCACCTTCCGGCTAGATGATGCGCTCAGCGGCGCGCGGGTGCAGAAATGGCCGCTAATCCTGGGTGCAGGTAGGCAACGGCGCCACCTCGCGCCTGCCTTGTGCCGGGTGTTTCAATGCCGGCCGACTGTGCGATAATCGGGCATCAGCAAATTCCCAGGGTGCCCATGTTCAAGACCATAGAAGATTTTGTCGGCAACACGCCGCTGGTAAAACTCAAGCATCTGCCGGGAAACACCAGCAATACCATTCTTGCAAAGCTCGAGGGCGACAACCCCGCGGGCTCGGTAAAAGACCGGCCTGCGCTATCCATGATCAAGCGCGCGCAGGAGCGCGGCGATATCAAGCCGGGAGATACGCTGATAGAAGCCACCAGCGGCAATACCGGCATCGCCCTGGCGATGGCCGCGGCGATCATGGGGTATCCTCTCGTCCTGGTGATGCCGGAGCATCTCAGCATCGAGCGGCGCCAGGCGATGAAAGCCTACGGCGCCGAGATCATCCTGACTTCAAAAGAGGGCAGCATGGAGGAGGCGCGGGACGTGGCCGAGCGCATGCGCGACGAGGGACGTGGAATCATTCTCGATCAGTTTGCCAACCCGGATAATCCGCGAGCCCATTACGAAGGCACCGGGCCGGAAATCTGGCGGGATACCGGGGGAAGCATTACACACTTTGTCAGCAGCATGGGAACCACCGGCACGATCATGGGCTGTTCCCGCTATTTCAAGGAAAAAAATCCAGAAATCCAGATCATCGGCGTACAGCCGGAGGAGGGTGCTCAGATTCCCGGCATCCGGAAGTGGCCGGAAGCTTATCTTCCCAGGATTTATGATGCGAGGCAGGTGGATTGCCTGATACGGGTTTCCCAGCTGGAAGCGGAGGACATGACGCGGCGCCTAGCGCGGGAGGAAGGAATTTTCGCGGGAATTTCATCTGGGGGCGCCCTGGCAGCGGCGCTCAAGATTTCAGCAGAAGTGCATAATGCGGTGATTGTTTCGGTCGTTTGCGACCGGGGGGACCGTTACCTGTCCACCGGTGTTTTTCCTTCCTGACCGGAGGCCCGGCGGAGCTTGCGGGGACGGTTATTTATCACGTCATGACGTGTACGGTGCGGCAGTTCATAGGCAACATAGGCAGGGTGCGGCCCAAACCATTCATTTTCTCATCCCGGTAAAGTGACGCCTGTCCTGGTTTTTGATATCGAAACCGTTCCCGATGTGGAGGGGTTGCGCAAGCTTCACGGCCTGAATCCGCAACTTGCCGCGGCCGATATCGCTGAAATGGCGTTCCAGGCGCGCCGCCAGGCTGTCGGCCACGATTTCCTGCCGCTGCACGTGCAGAAAATCGTGGCGATCTCGTGCGCGTTGCGCGATAAGACTGACTTTCGCGTATGGTCGCTGGGAACGGCGGCCGATCCGGAAGCCGAGCTCATCCGCCGGTTCTTCGAAGGCATCGACCGCTATAGTCCGCAACTCGTGTCGTGGAATGGCGGCGGCTTCGATCTGCCGGTTTTGCACTACCGCAGCCTGATTCATGGTTTGCAGGCGCGGCGCTACTGGGACATGGGGGACGACGACCGTGATTTCAAATGGAACAACTACCTGAGCCGCTACCATACCCGCCATCTCGACCTGATGGATTTGCTGGCACTGTATCAGCCTCGCGCCAACGTGCCGTTGGACGAACTGGCGAAGCTGATGGGACTGCCGGGAAAATGCGGCATGGATGGCTCCGCCGTGTGGCGCGCTTTCCTGGATGGTGAAGTCACAGCGATTCGCAACTATTGCGAAACGGATGTCGTAAACACTTATCTTGTTTTTCTGCGCTTCCAGCTGATGCGCGGTATTTTTGACGGCGAGCAATACCAGCGCGAGTGCGAGCTGGTGCGCTCCACCCTGGGCAGGTCCACTGAACCGCATTGGCAGCAGTTTCTGGGCCAATGGCTATAGCAGGCAAATTCAGCCGGAAATTATCGAAAACCGCGGACACATGCCTTCCTCCGCGTGAGAGGGCCATCCCGGTCACAGTGGAATCACTCGATCAGGAAGGCCGCGGCGTGGCCCACGCCGATGGAAAAGTAATTTTCATCGAAGGGGCGCTTCCTGGTGAAATAGTCACTTACAACGCCTACCGCAAAAAGGCCAGTTTCGAGCTGGCGCAGGTCGGTCAAGTACTTAAGCCCAGCTTTGCGCGGGTTTCCCCCCAGTGTTCGTACTTCGGCTTATGCGGCGGCTGCAGCATGCAGCATCTGGATGTTCGTGCACAGGTGGCGTCAAAACAACGTGTCCTGGAAGACAATCTCAGGCATATCGGACGCGTCGAGCCGGAACTGATATTGCCCGCCGTCCATGGCGAAGCCTGGGGCTACCGCTACCGGGCGCGGTTGTCCGTCCGCTATGTCAGGAAAAAGGACGCGGTGCTGGTAGGATTCCATGAGAAGCGAAGCAGTTTCGTTGCTGACATGCAGGGTTGCGAAGTCATCCCGCCCCGTGTGTCTGATCTCATCATGCCGTTGCGCCAGCTCGTGGCCAGCTTATCCATACGCGAACGCCTGCCGCAAATCGAAGTATCGCTTGGCGAGAACGTGGACGTATTGGTATTGCGCATCCTGGAGCCGCTGCTTCCAGAAGACGAAGCGCTCCTCAGAAATTTTGCCGACCGGCATCGCATCCAGTTCTTTCTCCAGCCTGGCGGGCCGCAGAGCGCCTTTCCTTTCTATCCCGAGAATGCGCCTGAATTAAGCTATATCCTGCCGGAATTCGATATTGTCATGCCGTTTCATCCCACGGAATTCACGCAGGTCAACCCGGCCATGAATCGCATGCTGGTCAGGCGGGTGCTGAGCCTGCTCAACCCGCAACCGGGCGAGCGTATCGCAGACCTGTTTTGCGGCCTGGGCAATTTCACCTTGCCGATAGCGCGACGCGGCGCCCAGGTGGTTGGTTATGAAGGCAGCACGGCCCTGCTGCAGCGCGCGCGGGAAAATGCGGACTGCAACGGGCTTGCATCCAATGCACAGTTTGCCGAAGCCAATCTCTTCGAAGTGAAGGAAGGCTGGATGCGGGAGCAGGGCCATTTCGACAAATTGCTGATAGACCCGCCCCGGGAGGGGGCAATCGCGGCGGCGACCTCCATTGATGAAGAAGGAGATACCAGTCCGAGGCGCATCGTGTATGTGTCCTGTAATCCGGCCACGCTGGCGCGGGATGCGGGAGTGCTGGTCCACAGGAAGGGATACACCCTGAAGGCGGCGGGAGTGATCAACATGTTTCCGCACACCGCGCATGTGGAATCCATTGCGCTGTTTGAGCAAGCCAGGGCGGGATAAGAAAGGCTGGAGGAAAAGCGGAAATAAAAAGGGCGGCTGTTGCCGGCCGCCCCGATGTATCGATTTGCTATTCGCTGCTATCTATGAGCGTCGGTTAGTCCTTTTCACCGGAAAAGGCCAGCAGCAGATGCAGCAGGCTGGTGAACAGGTTGTATAGGCTCAGGTAGATACCCATCGTGGCCATTACATAGTTCGTTTCCCCGCCGTTGACGATCCGGCTTACATCGAAGAGGATAAAGCCGGAAAACAGCAGTACCGCAACCGCCGAGATGGCGAGCGAAGCTGCCGGCACCGCAAAGAACAGGTTGGCGATGGATGCGATTATCAGCAGCACCAGTCCTACGAAGAGGAAGTTCTGCATGAAACCGAAGTCCTTTTTAGTTACCGTCGCAATGGTTGCCAGAGTGAAGAAGATAGCGGCAGTTCCAGCGGCAGCGACTCCCACCAGTTGCGCGCCATTTCTGAGGTGCAGCGCATATTGCAGCATCGGCCCAAGCCACCAGCCCGCGACGAACGTGAACAGGAACAGCAGTCCAATCCCTATTGCGCTGTTACGCGTGGCGCTCACCCCGAATAGCAGGCCCATCATGACAGCCAGCATTACCAGCGGTCCCATGATCGGCGCCTGGGCGAGGAACGCAAAATTGGTACTCATCCCGATCATCGCTCCGATCATAGTGGGAATCATGGTCAAGCCGAGCAGCATGTAAGTATTGCGCAAGACCTTATTGCGAACGACAGCAAGGCCGGTTTGCGCCGTCGAATTTGAATACCGTAGTTCAGGTTGCATGAGGTCTCCTTGGTTGATTTGCTTTACAGAGTATAAGACTACGCAGGTTTGGGAAAAGTTGCAATAACAACAACACTGGAAAAAGGGTCTTGCTGGAAAAATGACCGTTGAAAAGGTATTATCCTAAATCCGGTAATTGGACAGAGTGGAGTGTGCGGTTTTTGGAGTATAGGGCAAGGTGCTGCGACGCGGAATGGCTATTCCATTCCAAGGAGTTGGAACGCAGCCATGTGGCGCAAAAATCGCATAATCCGCCCTGTAGCGAAACTCACCACGCAGGTGGACGTCGAGTATCGCGAAAATCCTTTTAGATCATGGTTCTAAACTGGAAATAAGCGGTCGACTGCCGGATTTAGGATTGTCTGGCCCAGCGGAAATGGAAGCGTGGCCGAGCGGTTTAAGGCAGCAGTCTTGAAAACTGCCGTAGGGGTGACTCTACCGTGAGTTCGAATCTCACCGCTTCCGCCACTTTATCATTATAAGCTATTGGTTATATGTATTTTTTAAATAAAGATCCATTTGTGAGTCCACTCGCAGCTTGGATCGTTGGACATTTTCCCCATTGGCTCGCCATCTTGGGTTTTGAGGGTCACCCGACGCGATCCAGTCGTTCTTGCCATATCAGCATTGCTGGTGGCATCCTCCGCCATGGCAGTGCAGTTAACCTGTTACCGTCGGTATCCGAAATTCACGACTAACCTCACTCTAGGCTACAACCGCATGGAGGCTTGTTATAGAGGGTTACCCCTTTTCTTTTTAGGATCGTGATCATCGGGCTTGATCATTGTGAAAATCGCCTCTGCGACCTTTCGAGATTCCTTTAGCCCGACCTTGGCAGTCTCCGCCATTATCCATTCCACAACTTCTTCGCTCTTGGCATCAAAATTCCGTCGCGGACTAAAAAATTGCGCGATAGCGCGATTCTGGATACTGAGCCATGCAGTGGAATAAGGAGAATCAGGCTTCGGTTGAGCAATTGGTGGTCCATTCTCCGATGATTGGAGGAGAGCACTCCCGCCCGTTGATTCCAGGAGAATGAGCAACGGACTATTATCGATATCAGCAAAGGATTCAGCATGAGGTAGCCATCCTTTCGTTTTTGCATATTCCGCCCATTTCCTGGGACTTGCTTGACCACCCATATCCGAACGTTTCAATATTTCGAAGATATGTTCTTCACACTCTCGATTCCGGGAAAATATTTTGAAAATTATATAGCGACAGGGATTTGTACTTTCATCCTTCTCTGTTTCTGACCAACAAAATTTGTGAAAAAACTTTGCAGAATCATCTCCTGCAGGCACGAGCCCAGAAAGTAAGCTTGCGGCCTCACGCGTAGTCCATTTATCGTAACCGGCCCAGACACGGGCCCGCGTCACATATATATCTTTTCCTTCGGATATCCTTTTTAGATAATCCTCGTTTGAGAGTTTTAGAATGCTTGAATCGGGTGAGTACGCCTTTGCAAAAAATCGCCCTTTGATAGTATTTTCAAACACGGCATACCCTTCCATTTTTTAAAGAATTGATATCCAAGGTTCAGCTTATCTTTTTCTACTTGAGCGAGATGCTGGGATTCGAACTCGCAGCTGCGATAGCCGCGCTCCCGTGTCCAGTCCAGTACGTTTTCGATCCGTCCTCGCAACCGCTTTATTGTCCCTGTTTTTGTCAGCCAAATCGGTTCCAGCACCTGCATCACATGGGATTGATCGATATCACGCACGTAGATCTTGCCAATCACGGGAAAGATATAAATGTTGAGCGTATTGCACCATTGGGAAGCATGCTTGTTACTCGATCATTCCGATTCCATAGCAGCGATGAATTAATGTGAGATTACATGACGCGGGATGACATGAAAAGGGATGGATTAATTTATGGGAAAGATAGACAGGATAGGCCTTCAGCCACTATTTGACATGCTGTGATATGGTATGAAAGTTAGGGAAGCGCTGAATAAATCTCCGCTGGCGCGGCGGTGGGTTTGCGGGATGGGATGCGCGAAGGCGACGACGCGAATGGTGCGACCCCGTAGCGAGATGCCTGCGCTCCAACAAAACTGTGGTGCGGTCGAAGCATCCCCTCCGCTGCCCGATCCCCGCTTCGCGGGGCCCCTCGGGCCACGCTCCGGGGAGCCATGGCGTTGCGCTCCCTGGCATCGTAGTCCCGGCTACGGCCTGCGTCGCGCGCCTTGTGATCATCCCGATTTTACCGGCAACTCGCTCAGCGAGGATTTGTTCAGCGCCTCCTTGAATGTAAGCGGACACCGCTTACACCAGTTATTCCAGACTTCCGCTTGCGGGACTTTGGACCCGAATCCGCTCGGCGGCTAAAGAGAGTCCGTTTTGTTTGTTAGTTCAGATGGAACGGACTGCCTTTCTTCGTGGGTTCAGAAAACTTCTTCCTGACATCTGTTGATCTTGCCGTCACGCGCTTCATTCCGGGGTTCCATATGTGTTGTGACGTGCAAATAAGGTACTGCAGCCTGCAAGTTAGATTCGATACGCGACAGATAGTCATGCCCCTTCTGCACTGTCCAATCGCCTGGCACCAGTATATTCACTGTCGCAAACGCCTGTTTTCCAGCCTGGCGCGTGCGCAGCGCATGAAAATCCACCCCTTCCGCATGATACGAATCCAGCACCCCCTTGATGACATGCAGGGTTTCAGGTGGCAAGGCGGCATCCATCAGGCCGTCGACCGAGCGGCGCATCAACTGCCAGCCTATTCGCAAGATGTTAACGGCAACCAGGATGGCAATAACCGGGTCAAGCCACAGCCAGCCCGTCAGCAAAACCGATCCAACACCCAGGATGACCCCTGCCGATGTCCATACATCCGAGAGTAAATGATGGGCATCCGCTTCGAGACTTATCGAGTGGTGGGTGCGTCCCACTCGTAACAAGATCCGGGCGGTTGCGAGGTTGAGCATGGATGCGATGACCGACACGATCAGGCCGGCTCCGACATCTTCTAGCATTCGCGGATTGAACAGGCGAATCACGGCAGCGTAACAGATGCCGATCGCAGCCAGCACAACCAGGAAACCTTCGAAGCCGCTGGAAAAATACTCTGCCTTGCCATGGCCATAAGGGTGATTTGCATCGGGTGGTATTGCAGATAGCGTGAGCATGGCCAGTGCCATCAAGGCGCCGGCGAGATTGACCAGAGACTCGAGGGCATCTGAAAGAAGGCCGACCGAGCCGGTCAGCCACCAGGCGACGCTCTTGAGAAGAATCGTCGCGAGGGCGGTGGAAACTGACAACCAGGCGTAACGTCGAAGGGAATCGGGCAACCGCATCGGCTCAATATAAAAGTTTTGCGGGATACGCTACTATGATAGTAGGACATGCAGAAGCTCTGCATGATCCCATCCATCCGAAGGAGCCAATTTGGACGATGGGGAGAACATGAACGCTATTGCCGCCGACCCTGAAACGGGGTCAGTCACTGCCGTGCGCGGCGGAATCGTGGATATCCGGTTTACAAGCCGGCTTCCACCTATACAGTCGCTGTTGCTCACGGGAAAAAATGGCGAGGTTTTGATCGAGGTCCTTTCCCAGCTCGATGCGCATAACTTGCGTGGCATTGCGCTTACGCCAACCCAGGGCCTTGCACGCGGAATGCCGGTAACGGATACGCAAAGGCCACTGCGCGCACCCGTGGGGAAGGCGACACTTTCGCGCATGTTCGATGTGTTCGGCACTGCCATCGACCGCAAGGCGCCGCCGCAGGAGGTGCAATGGCGCACGGTGCACCATTCTTCCCCGCCGCTGGCGCGGCGTTCCACCCGATCCGAGATATTCGAAACCGGCATCAAGATCATCGATGTGCTGATGCCGCTGGAACGCGGCGGCAAGGCGGGGCTACTGGGCGGAGCAGGCGTGGGAAAGACAATACTGCTCACGGAGATGATCCACAACGTCGCGCGGCAGCATGAAGGCGTCAGCATTTTCTGCGGCATAGGCGAGCGCTGCCGCGAAGGAGAAGAGCTCTATCGCGACATGGCGGCCGCAGGCGTGCTGGAGAACATGGTGATGGTGTTCGGCCAGATGAACGAACCGCCGGGGGCGCGATTCCGCGTCGCGCACGCGGCCTTGACCATGGCCGAGTATTTTCGCGACGTCGAGCATCGCGACGTGCTGTTGCTGGTGGACAATATCTACCGTTTCATCCAGGCAGGCATGGAGGTTTCCGGATTGATGGGCCAGATGCCTTCGCGACTGGGCTACCAGCCGACCATGAGCACGGAGCTGGCGCAGCTCGAAGAACGGATCGCCAATACCGATACCGGGGCCATCACGTCGATACAGGCCGTGTACGTGCCGGCGGACGATTTTTCCGACCCGGCGGCGGTACACGCCTTTTCGCATTTTTCCGCATCCATTGTGCTTTCACGCAAGCGCGCCAGCGAAGGCCTTTACCCGGCGATCGATCCATTGCAATCCGGATCGAAAATGGCGACGCCAGGGGTGATCGGGCAGAGACACTACCGGATAACCCAGGAAATTCGCCACACCCTGGCGCAATACGACGAGCTCAAAGACATCATCGCCATGCTCGGACTGGAACAATTATCACCAGAAGACCGTGCCATCGTCGCGCGTGCGCGGCGGCTCGAGCGCTTCTTCACCCAGCCGTTCTTTACCACTGAGCAATTTACCGGAATCACGGGAAGATTCGTCAGTCTCGAGGAGGCGCTGGACGGATGCGAACGCATCCTGCGCGACGAATTCAGGGACGTTCCCGAACGTGCGCTATACATGATTGGCCCAGTGAGCGAGGCGAGGCAGGCCGGTAGCGCTGATAATGCCCAGCCAGGGTCCAGAATAGATACGAGCCGCGATGGGAGTTCCGCCGGACAACCCGCATGAGCGGCATGAGCCAGCCAGCATGGATTTGACGATACTGCTGCCCTTTCGTGTTTTCATGGAAAAAACACGCGTGAATCGCATCGTGGTCGAGACCACCGCCGGATCGCAGGGGTTGCTGCCTCGCCGGCTGGATTGCGTGGCTGCCCTGGTTCGGGGCATCCTGGTCTTCGAGACCCGTGCGGACAGTGAGTTATATGTGGCGGTGGATGAGGGCATCCTGGTAAAGGCGGGCTCCCAGGTGACGGTATCGGCGCGCAACGCGGTGGCGGGTGCCAACCTGGAGGTGCTGCATGAGACGGTGTCCCGGGAATTCCAGGAACTGGACGAGCAGGCGCGCAGCGTTCGCCAGGTCATGGCGAGATTGGAAAGCGGTTTCATCCGGCGTTTCATGGAAATTCAACATGAGTGATGAGCCGGCCGAACGGGGAGCAAAGCCAGACGCGCAGAGGCGGCGAGGGCGCCAGCATGAAAGGACAGAAGGGGAAGAGAGGGAAGCAGAATTCAGCCGCCGGATAGGAATGAAAGCCGCGCGCAAGCTGCAAGCGAGACGGGCGCAGGACCGGGAGGCGCAAACTGTCTGGTCCGGGCTCGGCATGATGGGACTGGTAGGCTGGGGGGTGAGCGTTCCCACGCTTCTTGGCGCGGCATTGGGAATCTGGCTGGATCAGCAATTCCCGGGGAAGCATTCATGGACGCTCATGCTGCTTTTTGCCGGTTTGCTCATCGGATGCTTGAATGCCTGGTGCTGGGTAGCCCGCGAGGAGCGCATCACTCGCAGGAGGGATGGACAGGAAGCTGGGGAGCAGCAGGAAGGGATAAGCAAGCCTGAAAGCGGGAGCACTCGAAGAAGCAAGGGGGGAAACAAGAAATGACAGATACAGAGAAAACAGGATAGCGGGCACCATCGGAAAATAGGGAGATCAAGGAAGATAACGAGGAAGAATGACGATGAGCGATATCTTGAGTCCGTTGCTTGCGCTGGCCGCAGTGGCGGGGGTGCTGTTGGGAGCAGTTTTTTTTGGCGGCCTGTGGTGGACGGTGCGTCGAGGTCTGGCATCTCCTTATCATGGTCTGTGGTTCATAGGCAGCATGCTGCTGCGTACGGGTATTGTCGCCACAGGGTTTTATTCCCTGCTGGCATTGCCAGCCGATAGCTGGAAAATCCTGCTTGCCGCCTTGCTCGGATTCCTCCTGGCAAGGGGAGCGGCGACACGGTTTCTTCCGGCGCCTTTTTCCAGCCCCCTGGGCAGCGGGCTTGACGGGAAGGGGAAACCCTAGATGCATCTCAGCCCGGATCACATCATTTTCTGGGAGCATGGTTTCGTCAAGCTCAACGCCACCATCGTCTACACCTGGGCGCTGATGCTGCTGCTGACAGGCGGCGCGAAAGCCATCACCTCGCGCTTGTCATCCAGGCTGGGGCGTTCACGCTGGCAGAGCCTGCTGGAGACCATTGTCATTACGATACAAAAACAGATCAACGACGTGGGCCTGCGCCAGCCTCGAATATATCTTCCGTTTCTCGGCACGTTGTTCATCCTTGTCGCCGTGGCAAACTTTTTTGTCGTCATTCCCGGCTACGAGCCGCCCACGGGATCGCTTTCCACGACTGTCGCACTGGCGATCTGCGTGTTTGTCGCGGTGCCATTTTACGGCATCAGGAAACAGGGCTGGCGCCGTTATCTGCAGTCCTATCTCAAGCCTGTGCCGCTATTGCTGCCGTTCAATATCCTGGCGGAGTTTACGCGTACCCTGGCGCTGGCCGTGCGGCTGTTCGGCAACATGATGAGCGGTACAATGATTCTCGCGATTCTGCTGGTCATCACGCCGTTCATTTTCCCGGTTGTCATGAGTGCGCTGGCGCTGCTGACGGGCATGGTGCAGGCCTATATTTTCGCTATCCTGGCCACGGTTTATATCGCGGCGGCAACTTCCGACGATGAGGACAGCAGAGAGCCGCACGCGGCGCGACGAGAACCATGAAGGCTGTGGGACTGGGCGCGCCAGGGAGGATTTGGCAGGCGAACCGATAAACGTGAAATCATCCTGAGGAGCAAGCATGGACAGCATCACATTGATTGCGGCCGTATCCATCCTGGCGGCTGGCCTGACCATTGCCATTGGCGTAATCGGACCGGCGCTGGGGGAGGGAAAAGCGGTGGCGACGGCACTTACTTCGCTGGCGCAGCAGCCAGATGCATCTGCTACGATCGCGCGGACGCTGTTCGTCGGGCTGGCGATAATCGAGTCGCTCGCCATATACTGTTTCGTGGTCTCCATGATCCTGATTTTCGCCAACCCCTTCTGGAATCATGTCGTTGCCCATGCCGCCGGGAAATGATTCGTGCTGATCGACTGGTTCACGGTTGCCGCGCAGATTATCAACTTCCTTATCCTGGTGTGGCTGCTGAAGCGCTTCTTTTACCGGCCCATCCTCGATGCGCTGGATGCGCGCGAAAAGCGCATTGCTTCAGATCTGGCCGCTGCTGCGGAGAAGGAACACGTGGCGGAGGCCGAGCGCAACAGGTTTCAGCAGAAGAATGAAGAATTCGACCGGCGGCTCAGCGAACTCCTGGCCGCCGCCGCAGATGAGGCGCGCGCGGAGCGCAAGCGCTTGCTAGCCGCCGCACACACGGATGCGGAGGAGTTGCGCCGCAGATGGCACAAAGCGCAGCGCCGTGAATATCAGGCACTGCGCCATACCATCGAGCAGCGTACGTGCGCGGAAGTGTTTGCTATCGCGCGCAAGGCGCTGGCCGATCTTGCCGATACGACCCTGGAAGCCCATATGGCGGAGGCGTTCATCCGCCGCATGCGCAGCCTGGATCCGGAGGAAAAGGCGAGTCTGGCCGCAGCAGTGGGAATTTTCACGGCGAGGGGAGAATTACGGCACGAGACAACGATTGCAGGTATATCGAGTCCTTCCCGGGCAGATGGGATTGGGAGCGGGGAAATCACGATCCGCAGCGCATTTGAATTGCCGGCAGCGCAGCAGGAAGCCATTGCTGCGGCGATCAGGGAAACCGTGCATGGAGAAATACCGCTGCATTTTGAACCCGAGCCGAATCTCATCAGCGGTATCGAACTCGTTGCTAGTGGGTACAAGGTGGCATGGAGCATCGCCGGGTACGTTGCTTCGCTCGAAGAAGAAGTGGGCAAGCTTCTTGATGCCGGAGGCACGGTTGAGTCCAGGGCCGCATCGTCTCCGGGGGACGCCGAACGCCAGCCGGGAGCGATGAATTGATCCATAAGCCGGCAAGCGTCAATCCGGGCCGCGTGCAGGATGCCTTCGACGCCGTTTTCCTGCGGATTGCCCGAACACGCGAAGCTGCGGTGCCCCGGCTCATGCTGCGCGAGATCGGCATGGTCACGAGCGTCGGCGCGGGAATTGCAAAGGTGTCCGGTCTTCCCGGCACAGGCCTCGAGGAAGTGCTCCGATTTTCCGGCGGCTCCTATGGCATCGCGTTCAATATCGAAGAAGATGAAATTGGCGTCATCCTGCTGGATGATTATTCGCATCTGCATGCCGGGGACGAGGTGGAGCGCAGGGGGCACGTGATGGATGTGCCGGTGAGCGACGGATTGGTCGGCAGAGTCATCAGTCCACTCGGGCGTCCACTGGATGATCAGGCGCCAGCGATATCTTCGCGGCGTATGCCAATCGAGCGCGCGGCGCCGTCCATCATGGATCGCGCGCCAGTCACCGTGCCGTTGCAGACCGGCATCAAGGTCATCGATGCGCTCATTCCTGTCGGGCGGGGCCAGCGCGAGCTGATCCTGGGAGATCGCCAGACAGGCAAGACCGCCATTGCGCTCGATACCATACTCAATCAGAAAAATGCAAATGTCTTGTGCATCTACTGTGCCATTGGTCAGCACGCATCGGGTGTTGCCAAGGTGGTCGCCACGCTGCGGGAAAATGATGCCCTGCGCTACACCATCGTGGTGGTGACCGAGGGAAACGACCCGCCCGGCATGATATACATCGCGCCCTATGCGGCGACCAGCATAGGGGAATACTTTATGGAGCAAGGCCGCGACGTGCTGATCGTTTACGATGATCTGGCGCATCACGCGCGCGCCTATCGCGAGCTGTCACTGCTGATGCGGCGTCCTCCAGGGCGCGAGGCCTACCCCGGAGATATTTTTTACATCCATTCGCGGCTGCTGGAGCGCGCCACGCACCTGCGTCCAGAACTCGGCGGCGGCTCCCTGACCGCCCTGCCGATCGTCGAAACGGAGGCGGAGGACATTGCGGCCTATATCCCGACGAACCTGATTTCCATCACGGACGGCCAGATTTACCTGTCGCCGACGCTGTTCGAGCTAGGCGTGCTGCCTGCGGTCGATGTCGGCAAGTCGGTTTCGCGTGTTGGGGGCAAGGCGCAACACGCCATTTATCGTGCCGTTACCGGCGATTTGAAGCTGGATTATGCCCAGTTCGGGGAACTCGAAGCGTTTGCTCGCTTTGGAGCCCGCGTGGACGAGCATACACGCGGTGTTATCGAACATGGAAGGCGCATTCGCGCTTGCCTTCAACAGCCCGAGTCCGCCCCGGTATCCGTGCCGGAGCAGATCATTCTGCTGCTGGCACTGGCAACGAAACTATTCGATGAGGTGCCGTTGGATCGCATGAGGGAAGCGGACCAAGCGGTGAGGGACGTGATAGCAAATATTCCCCCGGAGTTGCTGGCGCGCATGGAAACCGCCGAACCCCTTGGCGACGAAGAGCGGCAAGTGTTAATGAGCCACGCGCGCAAGGCGCTGAGCGAGCTGGATTTGAAGCAGCGGCCAAAGGAGCGCGGATAACGGCGCCGGTGTCCGCACACAGGCCGGGGCAGGGAGGGAAATCATGAGCGACACCGCCGCCAGTTTGCGCCGCAAGATCGACAATGCAAAAGATCTGAGGTCGGTGGTGAGCACCATGAAGGCGCTGGCTGCGGCCAGTATAGGGCAATATGAAAAGTCCGCACGCGCACTGGAGGATTATCATCGCACTGTGCAGCTTGGGCTGAGCGTATGCTTCCGCGCCAACGGCATGCACGGCTTCTCCGTGGCGAAAAAAAATACGGGAGTGGACTGCAGTGTGACTGGCGCGGTCATATTCGGTTCTGACCAGGGACTGGTGGGTCAATTCAATGACTCGATAGCGGAGCATGCAGCCAGGACTCTCGCTCCCCTTCCGGGCAGGAAAAAAATCTGGGTGGTGGGCGAGCGCGTGCATGATCGCTTGGCGGATCTTGGCCTTGTCATCGAGGGGAGCTTTACCGTTCCACTATCGATCCAGATGGTTACGCCATTGACATGGGAGATCATGCTGGCCGTTCTGGGGCCGGGCTTGCGCGAGAACGAGATGGCGGAACTTTATTTGTTCTATAACAGGCCCCGCTCTGGATCAACCCATGCGCCTTTCCATTACCGGCTGCTGCCGCTGGACGAAGCCTGGAGAAGGGAGTTGTCGGGACTTCCCTGGCCTGCAAGAAACCTGCCGGAGGTGGTGGGCGGCAATATGGCCACACTGCCCGCGCTCATACGGGAATACCTTTTCGTATCCCTGTTCCGCGCCTGTGCCGAATCACTCGCCAGCGAGAGTGCCAGTCGGCTTGCAGCCATGGAGCGCGCCGAAAAAAATATCGATGAACTGAGCGGTAACCTTCAGCAGACTTTCAATCGGCTGCGCCAGAGCCGAATCGATGCCGAGCTCTTTGATGTCATCGCCGGGGTCGAAGCGGTGAGGGAAAAAGCAAAATAGAGGTGGCCATCAGCACTTGAAAGTGCACATGGGTTCCAGCCCAGCGTCGGATTACGCTGCGCTGATCCGACCTACCGACAGTTCCCGAAAGTTACGGATAAAAAATATTGTTTTTGCTTTCAATATCCCATTTTCTTCACCGCCACCTGCTCCGGTTCCTGATCGCCGCGTACGTTATCGCCGTGATCCTGCCAGCTCCAGGCTTATGGATCAGAGGCATATCTTTTGGCGAAGTGGGCATTTTCCAGCAGAGAACCTCCATATCGCTGCTGATGATCATGCTCGCCATGCTCATGTTCAACGCGGGCCTGGGTTTGCAGATTTCCCATTTGAAGAAAATCCTGCATATGAAACATGTATTGGCAGCAGGGCTGGGCGCGAACCTGGCAATTCCCATTGCCTATGTGTTTGGCGTAACCATCGCAATGCGTCTTTGGTATGAGCCGCTGGAAGTCCAGCACATCCTCGTTGGTTTGGCGTTGATCGCGGCCATGCCTATTGCCGGATCGTCTACAGCATGGACGCAAAATGCCAACGGGAATTTAGCTCTTAGCTTGGCCCTGGTATTTTTTTCAACGGTTCTGAGTCCTGTCGTCACTCCTGTCGTATTTCAGATCTTTGGCGAGATGGCTTCGGAGGAGTACGAGAAAGTTTTACAGGGTCTGGCAGCGTACGGATCAGCAGGCTTCCTGGGTCTCTGGGTGGTATTGCCAGCGCTGCTGGGCATTGCCGCGCGCATGCTGGTCAGCGAAATTGCGCAAGCCAGAGTCATGCCATATCTCAAGCTCGTCAATACCATTGTCTTGTTGCTGCTCAATTACTCGAATGCTTCAGTATCGCTGCCTCAAGCGATGGCAGAAGGTGATTACGACTTCCTCGCGATTACATTGGCAATTACTGCGGGCCTGTGCCTATCGCTATTTGCAGCAGGGTATGGGCTGAGCCGCTTGTTCAAGCTGGAACAGCCCGAGCGCGTCTCACTCATGTTCGGATTGGGAATGAACAATAACGGGACCGGGCTGGTGCTCGCATCTCTCACTTTGTCCTCCTACCCAAACATAATGGTACCCATCATTTTCTACAACCTGCTGCAGCACATCGTAGCAGGAACCGTGTACCAGATAATGACCAGCGCAAACCTCGATAATTGAATTGGCGAATCCCAATGCTGCGTAATCCTCCGCGCCAGGAGAGAAATGAGTCACCATGCACGATGACACTGTTATGCATGGAGTCATGGCTGGCTGCATCGGCGATGTAACCTGACTCGATTAACCCCTTGGTGAGAAAGGTGGGCATCTTTTTTTTGGCTTCAATTATCAGAGATACCGATGTATATAGCCGGGCGCGAAATATTACATATTTGTAATGTGGCTGACAGGATCATGTCAGAACTCCTTGAATATAATTTCTCCCGGTTTTTCCATCATTTTTTAACAGCTTTTCAAGAGAAATATTGTCAAATTATCAACGTCCTATGCAATGTCTATGGCGTTTGATAAGGGAAAAAAATTTAATATGTTTGAAATGTTGAGATCAATTGGCGACCGCCTTCAGATAGAGATCCGGATTTTCCGGCTTGTGCTCAAGGACGAGCGAACGCCGCAGCTGTCTAAATGCCTGCTGGGGCTTGCTCTGGCATATGCGCTTTCTCCCCTTGATTTAATTCCTGATTTCATTCCGATCCTGGGTCAGCTAGACGATTTGATCATTGCTCCGGCATTACTCATTCTTGCGCTGAAGCTTATTCCACAGGAAATCGTGGATGATTGCCGCGCGAAGGTCATGGCGGATGAAATGATTGCTACACAAATCATCGACCGGGATCTTTCAGGAAATCAGAATTGAAGACACACGACTCGAATTGAGTCACTTCTTCAACAAAATCCGGATCGATTTTTCGCAACTTCAATTTTTATTTTCCCTGTCATGGTATTGAAAAATACATCGGCGACATTGATCAGCATTCGCAATAAAAACAGTCGGGGAAATACATGAGCCAGGCAAAGTATCTTTCCATTTTTTCTCCCGCTTCAAGGCGGCAGCGCCAGGAAAATTTTGAAAACTATTGGCAGTTTACCCAGCAACACGGTGGGGAATTGTTTGAAGAGGAAAAGGATTTATTCAAGAAACGCAGCCGCCTCAGGCATTTTCAGGAAAATCCGGTGCAAATGAAACGTCAATTGGTTAATCCGGAAGCTTTTTATCGCAACTATGTCGAGATGCAGGATGATCCCGAATCGCTGGATCGAATGACGCTGATGTTGACGGGCATGTATAAGTTCGCCAGGCATGAATGGGCAGGAATAAAGGGCGCCTGGGATTCGGTTCCGAGCATGGCAAATTCATATACCGTGGAAGATAAGATCAGTCGCGTACATCTGGCCGAGGAATTCTGCCATGTGCGCTTATTTGATGAAATGTTCCGTACCTGCGGACTGGATAAAGTGCAGTGGGTTCCCCTGGGGCCGATCAAGGAAATAATCTATGAACAGTTTCCCAGGTTTCCCGAATTCCTGATGTCTCCCCCAGCTTTTGTAACTGAATTAATGGGGGTGACTTTCTACTGTCATTTGGCTCGCTTAATCGACGAACTCCTGGCGGAAGAACCAGAGGTGCGCCAACGTCTAAGGGAGTTATTGGATGAAATCACCATTGACGAAGTTGCTCACGTGGGGCAGAGAAGGAATTTCATGGGGCCTGCCGGTATTATGATTTCCCGAGCATTGGTCAAGCCGTTCTACATGCTCTTCTTTGACGATATCCCGGAAATAAAATATCTGTTTGACGTTAATCAGATGATTAAAGACGGTATTGCCTTCGACTTTAACGAACTGCCCAATCATTTGATCGAGCATAGCTGGATTCCTTCCTACTGCAAAACCTGAAATATCCACTGAGCCATGATTCCTGGTAGCTGAACGACCTGATCAGCTACAAAAAGATAAAAATGCCATTTGAGAGCCCGTGGGTGAATTGATCAGGAAAGATAGCGAAACCCTTGAGGGTGGGGTTCATCGCCTGGGTGGCAATAGCGTCGATCAAATCTGGTGCTTAACAGGATCTAACGGCTTCCCAGTGCATGAGCCTCTTTGTCTCCAAACCAGGAAAGCATTTCTTCCGGGGATAGGTTCATTCCTCGCGCGGTTTTAAAGGCGGCCCCGCTTTTTCCGCCGAAATGGTGTAGCCACTGTCCATACGATTCGTATCCCTGAACGTTCCAGCCATCTTGCAGCAATCCGGCCTGCTGTTTCGTTACCGCGTACCACCACTGATGCGCTTCATCGAGCGGGGCTTTTTCATATAGATCGCGGTCTATCAGGAGACAGAAGCCATCGACCCGTAGTGGGAGCTGACCTGAGTCGTTGCCACATCCCCTCCGGGGATTTCCTACCAGGCCATAGGAGGTCATGCCTCGCTTATGTACCGCGAGAAGATGCGAGAGCCAGTTGGGGTTTTTGACCTCGATGTCACTATTGAGCAGCAGGAAATGGCTGCTATCAGCCGAGGCGAGCTTTGCCGCAATATTGTTGCCCTCGGCGAAAAGCGAGTTATAGTCCAGCAGTTTGAGCTTATCAATCAATCCTTCTTCATGAAGGTTCGCGACTAATGAAACAGTTTCGTTTTCAGATGCGTTGTCCAGCACAATCAGTTCGTAACTGATCCCCTCCGTGCGCTCCCGGACTGAACGAATGCTCAGTTCAACATGCTCCGGTGCGTTGTGCGTAAGCATGAGGATGCTGATTTTTTTCGCTGTCTTTTCAATCATCACGGAAATGCCGCCAATTCGCTTGCGCCTCCTTTATGGAGTTGCGGAGCCTTGCATCGAGCATCTAGAAGACGATATCCTTGCCCACGGCCTCATATACCTTGCGGCTGAATTCTGTGGCTTCCTTGACTGCGATTTCTTCAGCCTGATCGTGTATCGCCCCGGTCTTCGTGACGGTTGCACCTATTTTGTATGCATTGCGCCATAATGCGCCACAGATGGGATCATGGAGGATATTTCTTTTCTGGGCCATGTGGGTTGCCAGACCGGACAGAAATTTGTCGTCCGTACCGGAATAATATCCTCCGACGGTGCATATCTTGTAGTCCTTTTCGGCTTTGGCAACGGGCTTGGTATCCTTTTCAGCCGCAAAACCGGGACTGGAACTGGAGAATGCAGCGAAAAATATCAGTGAAAGCCACTTCATTCTCATGACGTCTCCTATGGCTCCAGAAAAATATCGAATGAATGCAGTAATTAACAGGCTGCTAGGGCTGCTAGTGTAGTGAATCGTAATTCATTGCATAAAAAATCCCCGTCATTCCGGACGCTGCGTCAGCGGTGAGCCGGAATCCAGAGCCTTTTCCATCTACCGGATTCCTGCCTTCCGGGAATGGCCCAGGTCTTTATTCAACGCATTTCCGGTTCAGGCAGTTAGTACAATGCGTAGAACCTGTCGTGGATTATTTTTCCGTCTTTCCAATGCTGAACGGCGACCTGGTCGAAACTCTTGTGCCCGAGATCCTTGTGCTTGTACTCATAATGCCACTCGGTCATGGTGACATTATCCCCCACGGCAGTGGAGAGGATTTCCGATTTCAGCCACGCCTCGACTCCCGCAAAGATCTCGGATTCCCGCTCCTTGGCCTGCTGGAGGCCCGTTGCTACCACATCGTTTTTTTCCATGACCACGCACTTCGGGTCATAGTATTTGTCCATGGATTCCAGGATTTCACCCTTCAGGATCATATTATTCAGGTCATCCAGCATTTCTTTCAAAGTCATTGCCGCCTCCATTTGAAATAAATATGTTTCCTATTGGCTTTCGACAGGATGGTTGACTGCTGGCATATCTCCATCACCGGCTTATTTCACTTCGTCGATCTGGAATTCGCCAGTACCCATGATGGGGATTCGGGGTTACGCCATGCTTTACCCATCCTGCATGCTACATACCACCTCCACCCAAAAGCAAGCGTCAGCAGGAATTGCGGACTGCAGCCGTCACGGCTGATTTTCCAGCCAGCGTTTTCTGGCATCCCGCGCCCGGGAGAAAGCGCTTTCCAGCTCCTTCCCGTTGCCGCTGGCAAGCAATTGGCGCAGGCCGGCCAGTTCTGCCTGGTAGGCATCGATTTGCCTTATCACGGCCTCGCGGTTGGCGAGACATATGTCGCGCCACATTTCGGGAGAACTGCCCGCTATGCGGACCATATCGCGAAACCCGGTACCGGCGAACTGAAGGGGGCCGCGAGGTCGAACATGCGCCTGAGCGGATGGCGGCGGTGATAACGAACCATCCGTGCCATGGGTGCGATCCAGCGCGGCGTGATTCATCAGTGCAAACGCCAGCATATGGGGAAGATGGCTTATGGTGGCAAGGATATCATCGTGCTCGGCAGCGCTCATCCGGAAAACCCGGGAACCACAAGCTTCCCACAATTCCGCCACCACGTTTGCTGCTGCCGTGCTGGTTTCCGTGAGAGGCGTCAAAACGACATTCCTGCCATGGAACAGCCCGGCATCGGCCGAGTCAACCCCACTCAGCTCCGCTCCCGCGATGGGGTGGCCCGGAACGAAATTCTGAAGGTGCGGGGGCAGTTGGCGGCGCGCCGCAGCAACGATGTTCTGCTTGGTGCTTCCGGCGTCGGTCACAATGGTATCGGGTCCGAGATAAGGCGAGATCTGGGCCAAGACTGCCTCGGTTTGTCCCACCGGCATGGCAAGGAACACCAGTTTCGCATCTCTCAGCGCCGCCGGAAGCGAGACGCCGATTTCATCTATCGCTCCCATGGCCAGCGCGCGCTGCATATTGCCGCGGCTGCGGCCAATGCCCACGATATGCCTGACCAGACTCGCCTCGCGCAGCGCCAGCGCGAATGAGCCGCCGATCAACCCTACGCCGATAATCACCAGTTTGTCGATTACGGCTGGCATCATGGTCGCGAGCGTTGATTACAGGGACCGGCCAATAACCTGTGCTATGCCTCTCAACGAACTCATGAGAGACTGGAATTCTCCGGGGTCAAGCGCCTGGTCCGCGTCACACCACGCGTCGCACGGATGCGGGTGAGTTTCCACCAGCAGGCCATCCGCGCCGGCGGCGATTGCGGCGCGAGCCAGCGCGGGCACCATCCATGCCTTGCCTCCCGCATGGGAAGGATCCACGATCACGGGCAGATGGGTTTCTTTTTTCAGCACCGGGATGCAAGTTACATCCAGCACATTGCGATAGGCCGTTTCGAAGGTTCGTATGCCGCGCTCGCAGAAAATGATGTCGTGATTGCCTCCTGCGGCAATATACTCCGCCGCCATCAGCCATTCCGAAATGGTCGCGGACATGCCGCGCTTGAGTATGACCGGCTTGTTGATACGCCCGACCTCTTTCAGCAATTCAAAATTCTGCATGCTGCGAGTCCCGATCTGGATTACATCCACATCATACCGGAGAAAAGTGTCAAGCATGCGCGCGTCCATCAACTCGGTAACGATGCGCAGATCATGCTTGTCTGCCGCCTTGCGAAACATTTTCAATCCTTCCTCGCCGTTTCCCTGGAAGGTATAAGGACTGGTGCGCGGCTTGAAGGCCCCACCCCGCATCAATTGGCAACCCGCTTCGGATACATGCCGCGCCGACAAATCCATTTGCTCCTGGGTTTCCACGGAACATGGGCCGCCTATGATCTGCACCTGATCGCCGCCGATCGGCACGCCGCGCACATCGATGACGGAATCATGCTTGTGCGATTCCCGCGAGACGATCTTGTATTGTTTCACGACATGCATGGAATATTCGACCCCCGGCAAGAGATCGAACATTTCTGGGTCGAGTTTGCTCTCATCCCCGATCGCGCCGATGACAGTACGCTCGGTGCCGCGCGAAACATTGGCGTCGAGGCCAAAGCCCCGTATCCTGGCCACCACCGTCTCGATATGCTCGTCGGTGGCGTCGCTATTCATTACGATGATCAAGCCGATTCTCCCATGTTATGTCAATGCGGTTTCAAGGGAACTCAGGAATTTCTGGTTCTCGGATTCGAGCCCGACCGTGACCCGGAGATGTTGCGGCATTTCGTAAATACCGATGGGCCGCACGATCACGCCCTGTTTGAGAAGACTCTCGTTTACCATCCTGGCGCTGTATTTTTCCGGCAGTCTGAAGCTCAGGAAATTACCGTACGAGGGGATATATTCAATGCCGAGCTGGCGCAGCCCGGTGGTGAGTTGCAGCATTCCGGCTTGATTGAGCGCATAAGAGCGCTTCACGAACTCCACATCGTCGAGCGCGGCAACGGCGCCAGCCAGACCGATGCTATTCACATTGAAGGGCTGGCGCACCCGATTCATCAGGCCGCTTACCTCTTCATGCGCGAGCCCGAATCCCACGCGTATACCAGCCATGCCATAAGCTTTTGAAAATGTGCGGGTAATGAGCAGGTTGGGAAAGTGCTGCAACCATGAGATGCTGTCCGCCCTGACACTGGCAGGTAAATACTCGTTATAGGCTTCATCCAATACCACGAGCACGTCGGAGGAGACGCGTTGCAGAAAACGCAATACTTCGGCGGCGGGCAGCAACGTGCCGGTGGGGTTGTTGGGGTTGGCGATGAACACGATGCGCGTCTCGGGCGTGACCGCATCCAGCATCGCATCGAGGTCGTGCCCATAATCATGGGCGCGTACCGGGATCCCGCTTGCGCCAACCGCCTGCGTCACCAGCGGATACACGGCGAACGCATGCTGCGAATAAACCGCTGCCGCTCCAGGTTTCAGGAATACGCGGGCCGCAAGTTCCAGAACATCGTTCGAGCCATTGCCCAGGACGATTTGCGCGCCGCATACGCCATAGCGCTTTGACAGCGCTTCCTTCAGATCAAAGCCGCTGCCGTCCGGATAAAGCGCCACCTGGTTCAGCGCCTGCGTCATGGCTTCCAGAGCGAGCGGGCTTGTTCCCAGCGGGTTTTCGTTGGATGCGAGCTTGATGATGGCGCTTTCCTGCATATTCATTTCCCTGGCCAGCTCGGAGATAGGTTTTCCGGGCTGATAAGGGCTGATAGCCCGAATATACTCGGGAGCGAGATCACAAAGATTCATAGAGTCGAATGGATAATTACGAGGATAAGAGAGGCGAGAAAGGGGTAGGGGCTGCAATGGTTACAGGAAGTTCAAGATTGTAAGGATCGATAAGATTGTAAAGTTGTCAAGGAAGAGCTGAGCAGATTTCCGCGGAGTCCACCAGGCCTTCCACCCGGATTTGCCGAGGCGCCAAAGAGAACAGACCCTAGACTGCCGGGTATGAGCCGAGGATTTTCAGGAAAGTCGACGTTTCCCGCAGTTTCCGCAAGGCTTTCCCGATTTTTTCATCTTCCTGATGACCCTCGATATCGACAAAAAACACATATTCCCACATGCCGGCGCGGGACGGCCGGGATTCGAGGCGGCTCATGCCGACACCGTGCTCGGCCAACGGCGCCAGCAGTTCGTATATCGCACCGGGCCGGTTTCGAACCGACAGGACCAGCGACGTTTTGTCTTTGCCCGAAGGCGTAACCTCCTGCGCGCCGATAACCAGGAAGCGGGTGGTATTGTTGGGATCATCCTCGATATTCCAGGCGCAGACGGTCAGCCCATATACTTGCCCGGCTTTCTGGCCAGCCACCGCGGCCGCATTTTCATCCTCCGCCGCCAGCCGTGCGGCATCCGCATTGCTTGCCGCGTTGATCCTTGCCGCTCCCGAGAGATGAGGCAGGTTGGCATTGAGCCATTCATGGCACTGGGAGAATGACTGGGGGTGCGAGTAGATTTTGCTGATGCGGGCAAGATCCGCATGGCGGGCGAGCAGAAGTTGATGGATAGGCAGTTTTATTTCGCCGCATACCTTCAGCGAAGTCAGCAGCAACAGATCCAGGGTGCGGCCAACCGCGCCCTCCGTGGAATTTTCCACCGGCACCACGCCATAACGCGCGGTACCGGCTTCCACTTTGCGAAATACCTCGTCAATCGAACTGCATGCGAGCGTGGTCACGACGCTGCCGAAACGCTTCAAGGCCGCCTCTTCCGAAAAAGTGCCGGGAGGACCAAGATAGGCCACGGACAATGGCTCTTCCATGGAGCGGCACAGCGACATGATTTCGGTGAACAGGCGGACGATATGGTCGTCCGGCAATGGTCCGGAATTCAATTCGCGCACTCGCGCCAGGACCTGCGCCTCGCGTTCCGGCCGGTATGCCCTGCCATTCTTGATTTTTCCTATCTGCTCCGCAAGGGCTGCGCGCTCGCTTACCAGCCTGAGCAGTTCGCTGTCGATCGCGTCTATCTTGTCGCGCAGTGGCTTGAGGTCGGTCATCAGAAGGGGAATTTTGTCCTGGTTATCCAGCCAGCACCGGCAGGTAGCGCACCATCAGCACGCCTTTGATTGCGGAAATCTCGTCTATGGTTTTCTGGGGTACGAGACTGTCGACATCCACCAGCGTATAGGCCATTTCGCCGCGAGACTTGTTGCCCATGTTATGGATATTGAGGCCGGCTTTTGCCATGCTGGTCGAAATCTGGCCTACCATGTTTGGCACGTTCGAATTCGCTACTGCCAGCCGGTAGGGCGACTCGCGTTCCATGGTGAGGTTCGGGAAATTGACGGTATTGGTGATGCCGCCGTTTTCCAGGTAGTCGATCAACTGTTTGACCACCATCACGGCGCAATTTTCTTCCGCTTCAAGCGTGGATGCGCCCAGATGCGGCAGCGTGATGACGGCCTCATGATGCTGGAATTTCTGGCTGGGAAAATCGCACACATAATATTTTATGTTGCCGGACCCGATTCCCGCGAGCACCGCGTCTTCGTCGACTATGCCATTCCGGGAGAAGTTGAGCAGGATGGTTCCTGCCTTCATGTTTCGCACTACCTCATTATCGATCAGCCGCCGCGTCGTATCCAGCAAGGGCACATGCAGGGTGATGAAATCGCTGACGCGCAGCAGGTCCGGTATGCTTTCGGCCCGCTTTACCTCCGAGGACAGGCTCCAGGCGGCATCCACGGTAATGTTGGGGTCGTAGCCGACGACTTTCATGCCGAGGCGGATGGCCGCGTCGGCCACCAACCGGCCCACTGCACCCAGGCCGATAATGCCCAGAGTATGTCCCGGCAACTCGATTCCGGAGAATTGCTTCTTGCCGTTCTCCGCCAGCTTGTGCAGCGTGGCGTCGTCGCCTTCCAGGCTATCAGTGAAGCGGATCGCGGGGATCAGGTTGCGCGAGGCTATCAGCAAGCCGGCAAGCACCAGTTCCTTTACCGCGTTGGCATTGGCGCCAGGGGCGTTGAACACTGGCACGCCGCGCAGGTTCATGTCTTTTACCGGCACGTTGTTCGTGCCCGCGCCGGCCCTGGCTATTGCCGTGACGGTGGAAGGAATGTCCATCTGCAGCATGTTGTGCGAACGCACCAGGATCGCATCGGGGTCCTGGATATCGCTGCCGACCACATAGCGATTCGCGGCAAACAGTTTCAGGCCCAGCGGAGAAATCTGGTTGAGCGTGAGTATCCGGAAAACTCTGCGCGCGCGTTCAGGCATGTTTATCCGCAAATTCCTTCATGAATTCCGCCAGCGCCCGCACTCCGTCCAGCGGCATGGCATTGTATATGGATGCCCGCATTCCGCCTACCGAACGATGTCCTTTCAACTGGACCAGGCCGCGTGCCTTGGCCTGTTTCAGGAATTCCTCATCCAGGGAAGGATTTTTCAATGTGAAAGGCACGTTCATGCGCGAGCGATCCTGCCTTGCAACCGGGCAACGATAAAAGTCCGTCGTATCGAGCAGGTCATAAAGCAAGGCTGCCTTGGCGATGTTGATTTTTTCCATTGCTTCCAGGCCGCCTTTTTCCTTCAGCCATTCCAGCACCAGTCCGCTGATGTACATGGGGTAGGTGGGCGGTGTGTTGTACATCGAATCGCTGTCGGCATGTATTTTATAATCGAACATGGTCGGCGTGCCTGCCAGCGGCATCCCGATCAAGTCTTCGCGGACGATTACGATGCATAATCCCGCAGGACCGACGTTCTTCTGCGCGCCGGCATAGATGAGGCCGAAACGCGCGACATCCAGGGGACGCGACAGGAAGCTGGAGGACATATCCGCCACCAGGGGCATATCGACTCCGAGGCGAGCAGGATCCGGCGTCCAGCCGAATTCGACTCCGCCAATGGTCTCGTTAGGCGTGTAATGCACGTAGGCGGCGTTCGCATCGATTTTCCAGGTATCCTGCGCCGGCGCGTAGGTGAAGTTCGCATCTTCGGATGTGGCGGCGATATTGACCGCGCAGTATTTCCTCGCCTCCTTGATCGCTTTCCGGGACCACTCCCCCGTGCTCACGTAATTGGCGCTGGTTTTGCCTCGCAACAGGTTCATCGGCACCATGGCAAACTGGGCGGAAGCGCCGCCCGATAGAAAAAGCACCTTGTAGTTGTCCGGAATGCCTGCCAGTTCCCTCAGATCTGCTTCGGTTTTAGCCGCGATGGACATGAATTCCTTGCCGCGATGGCTCATTTCCATTACCGACATGCCGCTGCCGTGCCAGTCCAGCAATTCGTCGCGCGCCCGTTGCAGAACTTCCACCGGCAACACTGCCGGACCGGCGCTGAAATTGAATATGCGTTCCATGAAACTCATCTCCCATGCTTCCCGAGGGTAGTGCCGATCTCGAGTCTCTCCTGCTCAAGGAAGCGTTGAATGGCTGATGCGAAATTTCGTTGTTCGGGACTTGGCCGGATTCGGGAAATGGCTGTTTTGCACACTGCTGGATTCAGGATGATTGTACTGCTTTCCAGGCTGGCCGGTAATCCTGCAACTCTCCGGGTTTACCCGGAGAGAAGGGTCATGCCTCGTCGGTTTCGACTACTTTCTCCAATCCAGCGAGCTTTTCCCCCTCGTCCAGATTGATGAGCGTGACTCCCTGGGTCGAGCGCCCCATTTCGCGCACTTCCTTGACGCGGGTTCGAATCAGCACTCCCCCGGTGGTAATGAGCATGATTTGATCATCCTCCCTCACCAGCCGTGCCGCGACCACCTTGCCATTGCGCGAGTTGGTCTTGATCGCGATCATTCCCTGGCTGCCGCGGCCGTGGCGCGTATATTCGCTTATGGGCGTACGTTTCCCGTAGCCGTTTTCCGTGGCGGTCAGAACAGCCTGTTCCTCGCTTTCCGCCACCAGCAGGGAGATGACTTTCTGTCCCTTGCCCAGTTTCATTCCACGCACGCCGCGCGCTCCCCGTCCCATGGGCCGTACGTCGTTTTCGTCAAAACGGACTGCTTTCCCTCCATCCGAAAACAGCATGACATCATGCTTGCCTTCGGTCAACGCCACGCCAATCAGGTAATCAAGCTCATCCAGGCCCACCGCAATGATCCCGCTGGCGCGCGGCCGGGAAAATTCCGAGAGCGGCGTTTTTTTCACGGTCCCGAAGGAAGTCGCCATGAAGATGTAGCGGTTCTCGTCGAAAGCCTTTACTGGAAGAATAGCATTGATTTTCTCGCCTGGCTCCAGTTGCACCAGGTTGACGATCGGCTTGCCCCGCGAAGCGCGGCCGCCCTGGGGTACCGAGTAGACCTTGATCCAGTACACCCGCCCGCGGCTGGAAAAGCAAAGAATGTAATCATGGGTATTGGCGATGAAGAGATTGTCGATGAAATCATCTTCCTTGGTGCCCGTCGCCTGCTTGCCGCGACCCCCGCGCTTCTGGGCGCGGTAGTCATCGAGCGGCTGGGATTTGATGTAGCCGCTATGGGATAGGGTTACTACCACATCCTCGGGCGCGATCAGATCCTCCATGCTCAGATCCTGGGTATTGACCACAATCTCGCTGCGGCGTTTGTCGCCGAATTGCTGCCTCATCGCGGCAAGCTCATCCTTTATGATGAGGGTGATGCGTTCCGGCCTGGAGAGGATATCCAGGAAATCGGCGATTCTTTCCATCACCTCTTTATACTCGGTGACGATCTTGTCCTGCTCGAGCCCGGTGAGCCGCTGCAAGCGCAGTTCCAGTATTGCCTGGGCTTGCGCGTCTGACAGGCGGTAGCCATTTTCCGACAGGCCGAAATCGGGCGCCAGTCCTTCCGGGCGGAACGCCTTTGCATCGATGGAGGCGCGAGCGAGCATTTCCTCGACCAGAAGGGAACGCCACGCCTTCGACATCAGCCCTTCCTTTGCCGCGGCGGGAGTGGGGGCAGCCTTGATGAGGGCGATCACCTCATCGACGTTCGACAGCGCCACCGCCAGCCCTTCCAGCAGGTGGCCGCGCTCGCGCGCTTTTTTCAGGTCAAAAATAGTGCGCCTCGTCACTACTTCGCGGCGGTGGCGCAGGAAAGCGTCCAGCATCTGCTTCAGGTTCAGCAGGCGTGGCTGCCCATCCAGCAGGGCCACCATGTTCATGCCGAACGTGTCCTGCATCTGGGTTTCTTTGTACAGATTGTTGAGCACCACTTCCGGAACTTCGCCGCGCCGCAACTCGATTACCACGCGCATGCCAGATTTATCGGATTCGTCGCGCAAATCGGAGATGCCCTCGATTTTCTTGTCGCGCACGAGTTCGCCAATGCGGATCAGCAGGTTTGCCTTGTTGACCTGGTAAGGCAGCTCGTCGATGATGATGCTCTGGCGGCTGCCTTTTTCCAGGTCTTCGAAATGGGTGCGCGCGCGCATCACCACGCGGCCGCGGCCGGTGAGATAACCTTCCCTCACCCCCGCGACGCCATAGATGATGCCTGCAGTCGGGAAATCAGGCGCCGGAATGAGCTCGATCAGTTCGTCGATCCCGATGTCGGGATTCTTCAGCAATGCCAGGCAGGCGTTCACCACCTCGTTCAGGTTATGCGGGGGAATGTTGGTGGCCATGCCCACGGCTATTCCTGAAGAGCCGTTGATGAGAAGATTGGGAATTTTTGCCGGCAGGATGAGCGGCTCGTGTTCGGACCCATCGTAATTGGGACCGAAATCCACCGTTTCCTTGTCCAGATCAGCCAGCAGCTCGTGGGCAATGCGCGACATCCGGATTTCGGTATATCGCATTGCAGCCGGATTGTCGCCATCCACGGAACCGAAGTTGCCCTGGCCATCAACCAGCATGTAGCGCAGCGAAAAATCCTGCGCCATGCGCACGATGGTGTCATAAACCGCGGTGTCGCCGTGGGGGTGGTATTTGCCGATCACATCGCCAACGATGCGCGCCGACTTCTTGTAGGGCCGGTTCCAGTCGTTGGAGAGCTCGTGCATCGCGAAGAGCGACCGGCGATGCACCGGCTTCAAGCCGTCCCGCACATCAGGCAGCGCCCGCCCCACGATCACGCTCATGGCATAATCGAGATAGGAGCGGCGCATCTCCTCTTCCAGGCTGATGGGGAGAGTTTCTTTCGCGAATTGATCCATTGCTATATTCTTTATGCCGGACAAGAGGTTACGTTATAAGTTATGGTCCGGAGGACGATGCAGAGAGTGATGCGTAAAAACCCCCAATTTTAGCACGCGGAGAGACTCGAAGTCACGGCAATGTTCGGATATTCATGTCGTTCGCAACAACATGATTTGACAAGCGCTGATATATAAATAGATAATCGAAACGAGGCTATGCAATAATGCGTCATTGATCAACAAAATGGCTTTTGTTGCGTTTGCATGACTAAGGGATGATGTGTTCTTGAATCGAAGTCTTTCTGAAAAGGGGCAATAGGATGAAAAATATCGTATCAAAAAAACTTTTGCTTGGAGCGTTCGTTCTCCCGGTACTGTTTTCCGGGACCGTCGCGGCTGACGACCAGCCCGAAGCCTATGCGAGCGATCGCCGCGGCGGGGTTGCCCGCGATTCTTCCGGCGACTGCTGGCGCACCGGTTACTGGACACCCGCAATGGCCATATACGAGTGTGATCCCGACCTGATGCCGAAGCCCGAAAAGAAAGCCGCCGCCCCGCAACCTACTCCTGCCCCTGCTGTCGTCCCCGCTCCTTCGATCGAACCGGAAAAAATTGCCCTGTCGGCTGACGAGTTGTTCGACTTTGACAAAGCTGTCCTGAAACCCGGAGGAAAACAATCTCTTGACGACCTGGTGAGCAAGCTCGACGGCGTCAACTATGACACTATCGTCGCCATTGGCTATGCTGACCGGCTGGGTTCGGATTCATACAACAAGAAACTCTCCCTGCGTCGCGCGGAAGCCGTAAAAGCCTACCTGGTCAGAGAAAAAGGCATACCGGCCGACAAGGTCTTTGTCGATGGCAAGGGCGAAGCCAATCCGGTGACCGGCGATACCTGCAAAGGCAACAAGAAAACCAAGGCATTGGTCGAATGCCTGCAACCTGATCGCCGCGTCGAAGTGGAAGTCGCCGGAACGCGCGCAACGGTGCAATAATTCAGTCCAGCAGAATAAATATAAACTCTGTCATCTAAAAACCCTGCGGTTCCCGCAGGGTTTTTTTTTGGTAACATGCATTGCAAATGACCTCCAATCCCGACAATCCCGCTAATCTCCGGAATATCGACATGCTGCTGGCCGCGCGCTGGATCGTGCCGGTAGAGCCGGCGGGAGCGGTGCTGCGCGATCATGCTGTTGCAATCGATGGAGGAATCATCCTCGCGATCCTGCCGGCTGCCGAGGCGGAATCCCGGTTTATGCCGAGGGAACGGATTGCGTTGGAAAATCATTTGCTGATTCCGGGACTCGTCAACTTGCACACGCACGCGGCAATGTCGCTGATGCGCGGGCTTGCGGATGATCTGCCTCTTGAGGAATGGCTTAACAGGCATATATGGCCCACCGAAGCCAGGCTGGTGGATGCCGGGTTTGTGTACGATGGAACCCGGCTTGCCTGCGCGGAGATGCTCAGGGGCGGCATCACCTGCTTCAATGACATGTATTTTTTTCCTGAAGCCTCGGCCCAGGCTGCTGCCGCCTCTGGCATGCGTGCAAGTGTCGGCATGATCGTCATCGATTTTCCTACTGTTTACGCCAGCGATGCCGATGATTATCTGGCGAAAGGCCTCGCCCTGCGAGATGAATATGCCGGGCATCCGCTGCTCACCTTCTGTTTCGCTCCGCACGCGCCTTATACCGTGAGCGACCGGGTGTTCAGCAAGATTCTCACCTATGCCGAGCAGCTCGATGTCCCCATCCATGTTCATCTGCATGAAACCGACAATGAGATCAGGACCAGTCTGAGCAACTGCGGCATGCGTCCGGTCGAACGTCTGCGCAGGCTGGGCCTGCTGGGCCCCAGCCTCATCGGCGTGCACATGGTTCATTTGACGGAGGCGGAAATCGTGCTGCTGGCGAAACAGGGCTGTACCGTGGCGCATTGCCCCTCTTCCAATCTGAAGCTTGCGAGCGGATTCGCGCCCATTGCTGCACTGCTGCGGGAGGAGGTGAATGTTGGTCTGGGAACGGATGGCGCGGCAAGCAACAATCGGCTGGATATGTTCGAGGAAATGCGGTTTTCGGCATTGCTCGCGAAGGGCCAAAGCGGCAGGGCGGACATGCTGCCGGCCTGGCAGGCTTTGCAAATGGCTACTCTCAATGGCGCAAGAGCTCTGGGACTGGGCAGGATCACGGGTTCGCTGGTGGAGGGGAAGGCTGCGGATATCGCCGCCGTCGATTTTTCCAGCCTGGAGCTGGAGCCCTGCTACGATCCCGTCTCGCACCTGGTTTATGCCGCGGGGCGCGAACATGTGAGCCATGTCTGGGTAAATGGTAAAATGCTGCTGGACGAGGGAAAATTGACTACTCTGGATGAACAGGAGCTGTTGCCCAGGGTGCAGTTCTGGCAAAGGCAGATGCATTGCGAGATAAAGAATCAATGATGAAAGAAATGGAAAAGGAAGGCATGAATGTCGATCTGCTGGAACTGGAGAAATTCAGCCAGCTTGCCCACCGCTGGTGGGATCCGAACAGCGAATTCAAGCCGCTGCACGAAATCAACCCTCTGAGGCTGGACTATATCGACAAGCTGGCTCAACTGGCCGGAAAAACCGTGCTGGATGTGGGGTGCGGAGGCGGCATCCTCTCAGAAAGCATGGCAGGAAGAGGGGCGATCGTCACAGGCATCGACCTGGGGGACAAGGCTCTCAAAGTGGCCAAGCTGCACCTGCTGGAAAGCGGCAGGAAGGTCAGCTACCGGAAGAGCGCCGTGGAAGATATCGCCAGGGACGAGCCTCACCATTACGACGTGGTCACGTGCATGGAAATGCTGGAGCACGTTCCCAATCCCGCGAGTACTGTGAATGCGTGCGCCCAGCTTGTGAAGCCAGGTGGCTGGGTCTTCTTTTCGACCATAAACCGCAATCCGAAATCCTATCTGTTTGCCATAATAGGAGCGGAATATATCTTGAACCTGCTGCCGCGCGGCACGCACGACTATGCCAAATTCATCAAGCCTTCCGAGCTGGCGCGCATGGCCCGCAGGGCAGGGCTGGATGTGGCGGATCTCACAGGGATGACATACAACCCCATCAACAGGGTCTACGCACTGGGGCCGGATTCCGATGTGAACTATATCATGGCTTACCGCGGTTGAAAACACGCAGCAGGAGCGCAAAACCCAGGAATATTGCAGGGTTTACGCGTATCGCCATCGTTATCACGCCTGCTTGCCGGGATATGCCCTCTTTTTTGTTTGATTTCTCTGGCTCGTTTGTCCTGCTCCAGCCAGCGAGCGTGCTGGCCGACGATTGCCGCCATGGTTAAAGCCATTCTTTTCGATCTGGATGGCACGCTGGCCGATACCGCGCCTGACCTTGGACAGGCGCTCAACCGGCAGCGTATTGCGCGCGGTTTGGCCGCCTTGCCGATCGAGCTCATCCGCACCGAGGCCTCGGCTGGGGCGCGTGGATTGCTGGGTCTGGGGTTCAACATCAAGCCGGGAGATCCCGGCTATGATGCCATGCGCACGGAATTCCTGGATTTATACGCCGAACGCCTGTGTCATAAAACAACGCTGTTTCCGGGCATCATGGAATTGCTCGATGAACTCGATGGACAGCGGCTTCCATGGGGTATCGTTACCAATAAACCAGCGCGTTTCACCCTGCCACTGATGGGCGAGCTGGGATTGAGCAGCCGCGCGGTGTGCATCATCAGCGGCGGCGATACCGCCCACTCCAAGCCCCACCCGCAACCGCTGCTCGCCGCCAGCGAGGCCATGACCGTCCGGCCGGCGGATTGCATCTATCTGGGTGATGATATACGGGACGTGCAGGCCAGCCTGGCAGCGGGCATGGAACCAGTGGTCGCCCGGTATGGTTATCTGGGGAGCGCAAGTCCGCCGGAGACATGGGGTGCGCGACATCTCATCGATGAGCCGCGGGAATTGCTGCGCTTCCTTATATGATGCCTGTTATACGGTCTGTGGGCGAACTGGTAAAAGGGGTGAGAGAAGGGCCGGCTTTCAGCCCGGAAGTTCGGGATTCATGGAGTATGGCTACCGTTTCTGTTATAGTGAACCTGCAACAAATCAGGGTTAGAGGTGATTGAACTCTTGCAGTTCGATACCCTCTAAATAGCCGTATACAGAAATACAGAATGCCGGGGGCGACCTGGCTTCGACGTGGGTTGCAAAGCAGCGCAGGGCATACCGAGGACCAGTCACCTCGTAAAACCATCTGGAAAACCATAGTCGCAAACGACGAAAACTACGCTCTAGCCGCTTAAATCCGGCTGGACTCCGCACCGGTGGGCCTCAACGCCGGGTCTGGCAACAGGCAGCGGAGCCATTAACGAGGATCGCGCTCGGTAGGGTTACTTTACAGAGCGTTAAACAATAGGTGACTCGCCTGTCATCAGCCCGCCGGTTGGCGGATGCCGGGTTAAATTAAATAACATGGCTAAGTATGTAGAACTGTCTGTAGAGGACTTGCGGACGCGGGTTCAATTCCCGCCGCCTCCACCAATAAAGTGTCCTAAGTAGTCCAAAGAAATCCAAGAAACCCGCATGAATAAACGCTTGCGGGTTTTTTGTTGTCCAAAGACATCCAAGCTCATCTATTGAAATCCGACGGTAACAGACGGTAGAATTGGCGGTAATAGAGTTACCGCCAACTGGAGTTACCGTCATACCACTTGCCGACACCGCTATTCGCAATACCAAGCCCGCTGAGAAGGCCCTCAAGCTGACGGATGAGCGTGGTTTGTACCTGCTACTCAAGCCCAATGGCTCCCGCTGGTGGAGGTTTGACTACCGCTATGGTGGCAAGCGTAAAACCCTCTCAATGGGCGTCTATCCCGATGTAAGTTTGAAGGATGCCCGCAACCGGAGGGATGAAGCGCGCAAGCTGCTTGCTTCGGATGCCGATCCGGGCGAAAACCGTAAAGCGGTCAAAGCCGCCAAGATGGAACACGCTGCAAACAGTTTCGAGGTGATCACGCGGGAGTGGTATACCAAATATTCCGCAACCTGGAATGCCAGTCACGGCGAACGTATCATTCGCCGATTTGAGCGCGACCTATTCCCTTGGATAGGCGGAAAACCCATTGCAGAGATAGCCGCGCCCGACCTGCTGGCAACGGTGCGGCGCATAGAAAATAGGGGCGCATTGGAAACAGCACACCGCGCACTCGGTAACTGTGGGCAAGTATTCCGCTATGCCATCGCAACCGGACGCGCCACGAGGGATATCTCTGCCGATCTAAGGGGCGCTCTTCCCCCAGTGAAAGGGGAACACTTTGCAGCGATTACTGAGCCTAAGCAGGTAGGGGCATTACTTCGGGCAATGTGGAGTTGACTCTTTTTCGTGGACACTTAATATTTTGCTTTTAAGGAGTCCACATGCCCAAAACACATTCCCCATATCCGGCGGAATTTCGCCAGCAGATAATTGAGCTGGTTCGCGCTGGCAGGACGCCAGCCGAGCTCTCCCGGGAATTCCAGGTTACTGCCCAAACCATCCAGAATTGGGTAGGCCAGGCCGCCCGCGATGCAGGTCAACCCTTATCCGCCAAGGAAGGCCTGAGTACGGCCGAGCGAGAAGAACTGGCCAGGCTGCGCCGCCAGGTCAAGCAATTGCAGACGGAGCGAGACATATTGGCAAACAGCCCACGCGCATGACGCCTCCCCGTTGGCACAGAAACACGCAGGCTCTAGACTTCCTGAGCGCCGAAGCAGAGACCGCAAGTCTTTTGGAGGCTCGCGACCCCGTGAGCAAACTTGGTCCAGGGGAAGCTGCGGACCCAAGTGTGGTGGCACTCTTGTGACCCCGGTTAGGAAGGTGAACTGATCCGTTTTCCCCCGCGCGGCGCTTCTCTCAACTCTTGAATGATGGAGGTGCAGATGGCGAAGTCAGGCAATTCACCCGGAGACGGTTTACCCGTCATCAATCCAGCGGCAGCGGCTATTGATGTTGGATCGCGATTCCATGTGGTAGCAGTGCCCCCAGGCATGTGCCACGAGCCGGTTCAAACGTTCCAGGCATTCACCGGCGATCTTCAACGTATGGGCAGCTGGTTGAACGCCCTGGGCATAACAACTGTTGCGATGGAGTCCACTGGCGTGTACTGGGTTGCAATCTACGAAGTGCTCCAGGCACTTGGTATCGAGGTCATCGTTGCCAATGCCAGGGAGGCTCGCTCGGTACCCGGCCGTAAGAGCGACGTCAACGACGCGCAGTGGCTGCAGCGCCTGCACGCGTGCGGACTGTTGCGCGCCAGCTTCCGGCCTTCTGTCGAGATTGCCAGACTGCGCGCGTATCTGAGGCTTCGCGAGCGGCACTTGGACTATGCGGCGTCGCATATCCAACACGTACAGAAGGCGCTGACCTTGATGAATCTACAGTTGCATCACGTGGTCAGCGACGTGACTGGTGCGACTGGCTTGCGAATCGTACGCGCCATCCTCGCAGGCGAACGAGATCCCAAGGTTCTGGCAAAGATGCGCGATATCCGTTGCAAATCCGGTATCGAGACCATTGAAGCGGCGCTCATCGGCAATTATCAGCCCGAGCATGTGTTCGCATTGCGCCAGAGTCTGACGCTCTATGACTTCTATCAAACCCAGGTGACCGAGTGTGATCGAGAGATCGAGGCCGTCTTGCGGAGCATGGTGCAAGATCACCCGCATCCGGAGATACCGCTTCCCAAGCCCCGGCATCGCACCAAGCAGCCGAACGGCATCGAATTCGACGTCAGACCGCTGCTATACCAGATCCTGGGAACAGATCTCACCCAGATCCATGGCATCGGGCCATACCTGGCCCTACGCATGATCTCTGAGTGCGGAACCGATCTTAGCCGATGGCCAACCGCCAAGCACTTCACCTCGTGGCTTGCGCTATCGCCCGGATGCAAGATCAGCGGTGGTAAGGTACTATCGTCCAGGTCACGCAAGACCAACAACCCAATAGCGGCACATTTGCGGCTTGCGGCCGTGACAGTTGGCCGTACGGATACTGCGCTGGGTGCCTTCTATCGTCGTCTGTCGGCGCGTGTAGGCAAGGCCAAGGCAGTGACGGCGACGGCGCGCAAACTGGCAGTGCTGTTCTACAACACGCTGCGGTTTGGCCTCGGATACCGTGATCCAGGTGCCGATTACTACGAAGCCGCATACCGCGAGCGTGTCGTCAAGCAGCTTCGCCGACGTGCCAGCGAGTTGGGATTCCAATTACAGAGCATCAAAGGTGTTTCTTAGGAAGGCTACGGCCTGGTTTGCCGGCAGAAGCGGTGTGACACCCACATCGTCTTCGAACTCATAATGGTAAACCAGGCCACCTATCCCGTGCGTTCCCTGTGCCGTGTCCTGAACGTATCAGCCAGCGGATTCTATGCCTGGCGTGATCGGCCACCGTCGATGCGAGCCATGAATAATGCTGTGTTGACTGAGCGCATCCGGCAGATTCATGCCGAATCGGACCAGACCTACGGCATGCCGCGAGTGCGAGCCGAATTACGCGACCAGGGTGTGACAGTCAGCCGCCAACGTGTGGCCCGCTTGATGCGCAAAGCCGGTCTGCAAGGCGTCAGCCGGCGTCGAGCTTATACTGTGACAACCCAGCGCGATGAGCGTCAACGGCCAGCGCCGGATCTGGTGCAGCGTCGATTCCACGCGGATTCTCCCAATGCGCTGTGGGTGGCGGATATGACCTTTGTGCCCACCTGGGCAGGATTTATCTATCTGGCCGTGGTCCTCGACGCATGGAGTCGCCGCGTGGTCGGCTGGTCTATCGGTGAACAGATGAACGCTGACCTGGTGCTGGGTGCACTGAATATGGCTTTACAGCAACGTTGCCCTGAGCATGTCATTCATCACAGCGATCAGGGTAGCCAGTACACCAGTCTGGCCTTCGGCAACCGATGCCGCCAGATGGGTGTGCGACCTTCCATGGGAACGGTGGGCGATGCGTACGATAACGCCATGGCCGAGAGCTTCTTCGCCAGTCTGGAGTGCGAACTGATCGATCGCAAAACCTTCAAAACCCGTACCGAAGCCCGCCTGGCAGTATTCACCTGGATCGAGGGCTGGTACAACCCTAGGCGACGTCATAGCGCGCTGGGATACCTCTCACCTGTTAACTTCGAAAGGAGATCAACTTCTATTCCTAATTCTGATGTCCCACGTAATGAGCCCAAGCATGCTTTAACGGAAGCTTGGGAATCAAGTCCAGAACCGTCCACGGAAAAGGGTTAACTCCAACTCCACCGTAACCGTTACAGGGGGCGTTTAACGAATCTTACTTCTATTACTGTTACCGTAACAGTTATCGTCCCTGGCAGCTAACAACTGGCCACTGCTCGAGTCTATTTTGCTAGCCTCACATAAGCCAAGATCGTTACCGCCGTTACAGTACATATTCGAACCGGTACCATTTTTCGGTAACGCGGAATACCCGATGAATTGGGCGTTACCCGTGCCTTATGCGAATTGTTACCGCTGTTACCGATGTATGAAATAGATGCCGCTAACCGAATCACCTCAGATCGCACCTATAGTGGACCCCAGGTTCTGGACAGTGATTTAAGATGGTAGTCTGCTATAAGAAGGAGTAGGCAGTGAGTGAGAAGAAACGCAAGAATTTCAGTGGTGAGTTCAAGGCCAAGGTGGCGCTTGAAGCGATCCGGGGAGTCAAGACGGTGAACGAGATTGCCCGGGAGTTTGGGGTGCATCCGACCCAGGTGGGGTTGTGGAAGAAGGAGTTGCAGGGGCAGGCATCCGGGATATTCGACATTAGGCGCGGCCCCAAGCCGGTTGACCCATCCGCCAGCCCGGAGCGGCTCTACTCTGAGATCGGGCGGCTGAAGATGGAACTGGACTGGCTTAAAAAAAGTCCGGGATCAGTCTATAGAAGAGCGCAAGCGCTGGATCAGTCCCAATGATCAATTGGCACTGACCCGGCAATGCGAGCTGGCGGGGGTCGCTCGTTCCGCCACCTATGCACCGCACCGGGCTGTTGAACCGGACGAACAGGAATTGATCCTGTTGGTGCAGATCGATGCCGAATACACAAGGCATCCTTTTTACGGTAGCCGCAAGATGACGGTGTACTTGCGCGGCATGGGGCATCGCATCAACCGCAAGCGAGTGCAGCGACTCATGGGCAAGCTGGGACTGGCGGGCATGGCGCCGGGGCCGAATACCAGTTGCGCCACCCAGCAGCACAAGGTCTATCCGTACCTGCTGCGCGGGGTAGAGGTGACACAGCCCAACCAGGTGTGGAGCAGCGATGTTACTTATCTTCGCCTGGCGCGGGGATTTGTGTACCTGGTAGCGGTGATCGACTGGTACAGCCGCAAAGTTCTGGCGTGGCGCGTGTCGAACACGTTGGATAGCGGGTTCTGTGTAGACTGTCTGGAGCAGGCATTGCAGACCTGTGGCCCCCCCGAGATATTCAATACCGATCAGGGCTGCCAGTTTACCTCAGAGGCATTCATCAGAGTGCTCAAGGCGCATGGTATTGCCATCAGCATGGACGGACGCGGACGGGCATTGGATAACATCTTCGTGGAACGGCTCTGGCGCAGCGTCAAGCACGAGGACGTGTATTTGAAAGGGTATGCCACCGTGCCTGAACTGCTGCTGGGACTGACAGAATACTTTGTGTTTTACAACACGGAAAGATCACACCAGTCGCTGGACTATCGCACGCCCAACGAGGTCTACCGGACAGCAAGGGGCGGCGGGGCAAGAATTGTGGATAAATTCAGTGAGCGAGAAACATCTCACTCAGAAACCGAATCGGAGCAGCGCCGTTCCGCTGCATGTGATCAGCTACCCTCTTAAACTCAACCTAATATTGTCTTGACTGAGGGGGCCACTTTAACCTTCACTGATACATAATAAGA
>MKVR01000018.1 GCA_001899235.1 Nitrosospira sp. 56-18 | reverse complement strand
CCGCCGTACCGCTATCCCTTCCTGTATTATCCTTGAATACCGCTGTAATTGATCTATCGAAAGTGAGGTGAAGAAAGCCATGGAATGATTTTGTGTGATTGTTCAAACTGGATTGTTGGCTATAAGGTTAGCCGGAAGAACGGAACCTGCATCCATTTATTGTTCATATCGATAAAAGAAAAATGTGGATTGCTCCGGTAGACTGTCCGTTTCGGTCAGCCAGATCCAAAACGGCACGCCGTGGGTCGAACTTAACGCTAGCATAGGGAAAAGAAATGACGCCCTTATTACCCTTTTGCGAAAAAATAATGACCGGGCTGCCGGAGGCGGTCATTGTCAGGTGAACGGCTCTCGAGGCCTTCTATCCTCTGGGGAGCCTCCGAGGAACGATGGCAGGTAAATTTGGATGATCACAAGGTGAACAACCGTATGGTTTCTCACCATAGTGCGATGGCAGGGATCTGGCCAGGGGTTCTCCCGGCCTGCCGGGATCAGCTTGAGCCCTGATGCTATGAAACACCAAACGGGTAGCGCCTGGATAGCTGTAAGATCTTACAGGTGTTGATGAGGATTGCCGGTTCATCTGGTTACCAGTGAAGCTGGCGCAATAACGAACGCTTTTTCCACTGATGCGCCTGCATGCGATGCAAAATGTTGTCCAGCATCCGGATCGTCTCGATAATATGCGGACCCTTGTTGAGCATCACGCATTCGGCCCGTACGCCCGCCGCGGCATCCGTGACTTCGGCACGGCTTGGTTTACCGGTCTTGGCCATGCCTTCGAGCACCTGGGTTGCCCAGATGACCGGCAGGTGCGCCGCTTCGGCCAGCCATAAAATCTCTTCCTGCAGTTCCGCCAGTCTTTCATAGCCGCATTCCACCGCCAGGTCGCCACGCGCGATCATGATTCCGGCTACCGGTGAATGCAGCAGGGCGAATATCAGTTCGGGCAGCTGCTCGAAAGCGGTGCGGGTCTCGATTTTTATCACGATGCCCAGCTTGCGGGCGCCAAGGCGCTTCAAGTGTTCCTGCAGCAGTAGGATATCGTCGGGCCGGCGTACGAATGAAAGCCCCACCATGTCTGCATTGCGGACAACGAATTCAAGATGCTCCACATCGAGAGACGTCAAACCGTCAAGGTCGAGCTGGCTGTCGGGCAGATTGATGCCTTTGTCTGCCAGCAGTTTTTCGCCCGCGTCACGCGCTTCGGTAATTTCGACCCGGATTTCATCCGTTCCGACGTCGCGGATTACTCCGCCGATGCGGCCGTCATCGAAGAGAATTCGTTCGCCGGAGCGGACGCTGGGAAAAATTTCCGGCAATGAACAGGCGATATGCGCGGGATGCTGGAGATGACCCTCGCTATCGAAGCGGGCGGATTGCCCTGGAACCGGATCCCGGGTAACGACGAGACTGTCTCCGCGATATAACCGGATGGTATCCGCCACTTGCAGCAGCGCTCCTATCTCCCCCGCATACCCTATCGGCCTTGGTGAACTGGAGGTGGAACGCCGCAAGAGATAAAGCTTCAAGCCGGGCTTGACATAGGCGGTCTGCGTGGATTCCGCACAGAATCCCGACCCCAGCCGTTCGACCAGCTCCAGGCGGCGCAACGCTCCCCTCGCATCGTTGAATTCGATCCTGTCATGCACCGCGGCCTGCGCCAGCCAGCCATCCTTCACGGGCACAGCGGGCCAGGCGAGCGCCGGCCGGCCGGCAGTATCTCCTTCCGGGTGGAGCCATATGCGCGCAGGTTCTGTCACGTTGCCGTAAGCATCGCGCCTGGGCTGCCATTTGAGTACCGATGGCGCGAGAGCAATTTCCCCGGTGCGAAGCTTGGGGCCGCCCAGATCCATCAGGATGCGACAGGAGCGCCCCGTTTCCCGGCGCGCACGCTTGATCTGCCGAGTGAGACGATCCCAGACCGCGGGATTGTCATGCGCGCAATTTATCCGCGCGCAATCCATGCCCTGCAGAAGCATATCCCGGATAAGCGCATAATCATCCGCAGCGCTTCCCGGCAAGGTGACCAGGATGCGAACGCGTCTTTGGGCAGGAGATTTGCCAAGCAGGTCGTTGGTATTGGTTTCCAGCAAAGCGTATCCGGCAGCCGCGGTTTCGATGGAAGGGATCGCTTGCGAGGCGTTTTCTCCTTGTGAACGCTGCAGCAGGGTAATAATGGCGTCCAGATTACTTAGCACGTGCGACTCCGCGCGACCCATGGAAGACAGGCCGGCTGCCGCCAGCTTCTTCTGCAGGGGGCGCGCATCGCGGCGGCGCAATCCGAGATAATGGATGAGATTGGCGGCGCTGGCGCGGTGCCGGGCCGGCACTTCCTTCAACAGGACGTCAGAAGCTTTTTCCAGAGCAATGAGCTCCTCACGCAAGCTTGTCAGTTCCTGGAGCAAATCCGCGTATGGACTGGGCTTTTCTCGCTCGGAAGGGGAATCTTGCACTTCTTTGCGCGATAGGGTCATGAGTGAGTGTCCACGGGTCACCGCCAGTCAGGATAAACACTGGCGCAAATTTGAACGTTGACATGATATTGTTACAATTGCGTGACGTCAGGGTGACGGTAAGAAATTAAGCTTGCCGCTTGTATGCATCTCGCTTCCGCTGCCTCATCCATTCGTTTTGCCGTAGCTGTTCCAGCGCACGTCGCCTTTTGCCGCGAGGGCGATGGCGAAATACTATCTTAGATGATTCTGCTTATTCTTCCATGCCGCACCATCATGCCCGCAGCTCCAGCCTTCCCTAGCAGCACCGGCTGACTTTGCCTCCATAACGCGCCTCCTGCCGCTCGCGGAAGAACTGCTGGTAGGACATGACCGGCAGATGCGGATGCTTGTCGCGCATATGCGCAACGTAAGTGCTGTACTCCGGCACGCCCACCATCAGGCGCAGGCTCTGGCATACTCTTCTTGCCCCGGTTGCAATGTTCGTGAGGCCAAAGATTCCCACAGTCCTGCCTGTTCCAGTTTTAACCGACATGGCTTATCTCCTTTGCTTTTTTCTTCATGGCCGAAGCTATTTTCCTTCATGGGCGAAGCGACGCTTCCACAGGCAATAGCTCGAATGGCGTTTCCCTGGCGCTGGGCTCGCGCGCGGCGCGCGCCTGCATCACCGTCCTGGCGCCGAATACCAGCATGCTGATCAGTACCAGCATGAACAGGGCGGCAAGCGATGCATTGACATAGTCGTTGAAGATCACCTGCTGCATCTGCCCGATGGATTTGGCCGGGGCCAGCACCTGGCCCTCCGCGATGGCATTGCGGTATTTGTCCGCGTGCGCCAGGAAACCGATGCGCGGATTGGCGTCGAATATCTTTTGCCAGGCCGCGGTGAGGGTGCAGACCATCACCCACACGGCGGGCACGATGGTGACCCAGGCGAAGCGGTCGCGCTTCATCTTGAAAAGAACGGCCGTGCAGAGAATCAGCGCGATGCCGGCGAGCATCTGGTTCGATATGCCGAACAGCGGCCACAGCGTGTTGATGCCTCCCAGCGGATCCACCACGCCCTGGTAAAGAAAATAGCCCCAGCCGGCCACGCAAATGGCGGTGGCGATCAGGCTCGCCCCCAGCGAATCGGTGCGCTTCATCGCCGGAACGAAGGCGCCGAGCAGATCCTGCAGCATGAAGCGGCCGGCGCGGGTTCCGGCATCGACCGCGGTCAGGATGAAAAGCGCCTCGAACAGAATGGCGAAGTGATACCAGAACGCCATCATCGCCTTGCCGCCAATGGCATCGGACAGGATCTGCGCCATGCCCACGGCGAGCGTGGGCGCCCCTCCGGTGCGGGAAATGACGGTGTGCTCGCCTACGTCCTTCGCGGTCTGCGTGATCATCTCCGGCGTGACATGGAAACCCCATTGCGAGATGGCCTGGGTGGCAGACTCGGCCGTGGTGCCGATGATCGCCCCCGGGCTGTTCATGGCGAAATAGACCCCTGGCTCGATCGTGGATGCCGCCACCAGCGCCATGATGGCCACGAACGACTCCATCAGCATCGCACCATAGCCGATGAAGCGCGCATCGGTCTCGTTGCGGATCATTTTGGGCGTGGTGCCGGAGGAAATGAGCGAGTGGAAGCCGGACACGGCACCGCAGGCGATGGTGATGAACAGGAAGGGGAAAAGATTGCCCGACCAGACCGGACCGGAGCCATCGGTAAACTGGGTGAACGCCGGCATCTTGAGTTCCGGCGAAACGAAGATGACACCGATGGCGAGCCCTGCGATAGTGCCGATCTTCAGGAACGTGGATAGATAATCGCGCGGGGCCAGCAGCAGCCATACCGGCAGCACGGAAGCAATGAAGCCGTAGCCGATCAGCAGCCAGGTCAGTTGCTCGCCGGTCAGGGTGAACCAGCCGGCCAGGGCGGGCATTTCCTGCACGTATTGCCCCGTAACGATGGACAGCATCAGCAGGATGAAGCCGATCAGGGATACTTCGCCGATGGCGCCTGGGCGGATATGGCGCGCGTATACGCCCATGAACAAGGCAATAGGTATAGTGGCGGCCACGGTGAACGTGCCCCAGGGCGATTCCGCCAATGCCTTGACCACGATCAGCGCCAGCACGGCGAGCAGGATCAGCATGATGAAGAAAGTGCCGAACAGGGCGATAGTGCCGGGTACCTGCCCCAGCTCGGACTTGATCAGATCTCCCAGGGAGCGGCCATCGCGCCGCGTGGAGATGAACAGTACGGTAAAGTCCTGCACCGCGCCGGCAAACACCACGCCGGCAAGCAGCCACAACATGCCGGGCATGTAGCCCATCTGTGCCGCGAGGATCGGGCCGACCAGCGGGCCGGCTCCAGCAATCGCGGCAAAATGATGGCCAAACAGCACATGCTTGTTGGTGGGCACGTAGTCCAGGCCGTCGTTGAACTTGTAGGCCGGGGTCATGCGCGTCGCATCCAGCCGCAGCACCCGGCTGGCGATGAACAGGCTGTAGAATCGGTAGGCGATGGCATAGATGCATACCGTCGCCACCACGATCCAGATGGCGCCGATGGATTCGCCATGCTGCAATGCAATCACCCCGAAGGCGAAGGCGCCCAGCACGGCGAGCGCAAGCCAGCCAAGCGTGCCGATGAATCGATTCATGGTTTTCTCCCGAAGCTGAATCCTGTTGCCGCGATAAATGACGTCTCTGAAATTTTCCTGATATGCGCTCTGTCGAGCCTCGCCAGGTGGTGTGCCGATAAATGCCTGGGCAATGGCAAGCAGGAGATTATAAATAAACTATTGCCATGCCATGTTTTCAAAAAACGGAAAATTTTCCTTCCATTCCTGGAGCATTGCTTGAGTCGTTGTATTGCTCAGGCCTGCAGTGGGAGTGACTCATGCGGATGCCGCTCCATCCAGGGCCTGTCAATACCCATAACCAATAGGTCGTGGGATTCATCCGGACTCTAACGGAAAGGACGGCTCAAATAGGGAGAACGCTCCAGGCCGAAACGCCACGGCACATCCTTGGCCTTTGAAATGCCGATGCGCGGGCCCGCCACCACCTGGAGTTGCTGGCTGGCTGGGCGAGGCAGGAGTTGAAATGGGAGCGAGTCGATCGGCAAGCCATTGTGCTCCCCCGTGATGCCGAGTGCCTGGCAGACTCGCCCGGGTCCGGAACAGAGCAGGCGCTCGTTGGCAAGGCCGCGCCTGGTCCGCATGATTTTCAACTCGGCGAGAGGTTCAATCGCCCGGATGAGGACGCCCGCGCCATGTCCATGCGGGCGGCACACGAAGTTGAGGCACCAGTGAATCCCGTAGGAGCGGTAGACATAAGCGTGGCATGGCGGGCCGAACATCACCTGGTTCCGTCGGGTCGGCCCCCCAAAGGTGTGCGAAGCAGGATCCTCATGGTCATACGCTTCGACTTCGACGATCCGGCCACCAACTCCGTTCACCAGCAAGGTTGCTCCTATCAGTGACTGCGCCACTTCGAAGGAAGGGGCATTAAAATCGATAGCTGGCGCGGCCGTATCCATGGCGGCAATTCTATACGGATGGCCTCGCAGCCGAAACCACTTTATGGAGAGAGCGGAATCGCGGTTTCAGAAGGCGATCTGGTATTGCAGGATGAACTGGCCCCGGCTGGATGTTTTGACGATTTCGCCAGCGGCATTGGCATTGAATATGGGCCGGTTCTGATAATCGAAAGTGATTTTGCTGTTGTGTCCTTTCAGCAACCAGTTGATACCCACATTGAACACATTCATCTGATCGTGCAGGCGTTCATAATCAGCGCTCATCAGGGAGACATAGGGCATCAGCTGGCCGTTGCCGGAACCCAGCAAATTCCTGTCCATCAAGTATCCGATCTGGGCATACCATACCTCTCCGGTGCCAAACATGGGGAAGGCATTCCCCGCTCCATTAAAGCTCGCGCCTGCCGGGTTGATGCCATTGGCCGAATTCATGCCGGTGCCGTTGTTGCGGATATACCCAGGACCGTAGTCCAGATTGAAATAACCGACATAGGCGGAAATAGCGGTTTCCTTCAGCTTGTCGACCGGCGCATCCAGGTAGCCCGCGACTGACCAGAAATTGAGGTCATGGAATTGCGGGGTTGATTCGGTGCCCGTCCAGGTTGCGTTTTTCTGCGTAATAAAACCGGCTTCGAGATTCAGAATGCTTTTCTTGCTCAGATAGGTCCCTTGCATGAACGTATTGGTCATCGGTTCGCTTTCCCAGAAATTCCACACAAAAAATCCCTGGAACTGCTTGGTGTGGCTATTGATCGCAAAGGTAGCATGATCAGGCGATATGGGAACCGGCGAATTGCCACTGGTCGATATGGGAAAGGGGTCGCTTACGATCACACGGTAGTTCAATTTGCTGATCTGTCCCCTCAGGTAGACGCTCAGTTTTCTGCTGAACAGATCCGTCTGATCCACCGTCGCCTGGGCAAAAATCGGCAGATCCATCGTCATGCTGGTTGCCGCGCTGGGATTGGTGAAACGGGAAAGCCCATTGGCAATGGTAAGGCCGCCGCCCGCGATGATCTGATGGCCCTGGGTCAGCCGCAGCTCGCCGAAAGCATCATGAAAATAGGCCGCTATGTGCCGGTTGCCGTTCATCTGCGCCAGGAAATTGAAGTTGTTCATCCCGTATTGCGTATAGAAATATACCCTGTCGGTCAATTGACCATGCAATACCAGGCGTGTCCTGCGCAGGCCGATATCGGTCGTATCGCCTGCCGGTTCGCCCAATATGGTCGATCCGGGGTTGTTCTGCTCGTACCGCAGCCAGAGCTGGTTCAGGAATCCAAGCTTGAGATACTGGCTCCCGTCCTCGTTCAGGTTGAATTTGAACGGATCCTTTTCCTTCCAGTTTGAATAGGCGAATCCTTTCGTTTTTTGCTGAAGAGCTTTTTCCGGTTCGTCCGGGGGACTTATGGGATTTGCGGGTGCGGATGCGGCTTGCGATGTGCGGCGTACTTCGGCAGCCTGGGTGGCGGGCAACTCATTCGGCACGGGACCGGTCCGCGGACTTGGCGGACTTGGCGGAGCGTCCGCCACCTGCTGAAACGACCCTATGCGTATTCGCCCCGCTCCCGGTTCCGCATATATCTGCTTGGTATTGATGTCAACATACAGTTCGATGGCAGGCCCCGGGGTCGGCATGCCACGGGAGTGTGGAGAGGCTGTAATGTCTTTGGCATATAATGGAATGGAAAGCAGGCAGAAGAAGAAAATGAACGAGAAACTGAGTTTCATGATTCCCTCGACTAATTCAGGAAAAGACAAAATATCCATAAAACATATCTATTCGGGATATTATCTCGTCCTGTATCTGCAGGGGGAACTAACAATAATTCATTTACTTATCTCTTTTTATGGCAACTGCAATTACATGAATATATAATTTAATATACTGATTATAAATATTAATACAATAGAAAAGGGCGATGCTTCCAGCAGTGCAGGAAAGACATGCGATAATATATTTATGCCAAAGTAATTTTGGAAAATAGCATTATTTTTATAAATTATATTTTGCCATGTGTTTTCACATGAACTGCCTCGGGCAATCGAATCCGGGCAGGGAAGGGCGGTATGCATTCGGTATCGCTTCAATCATGGATACGGCTAATGATTTGTCATTCTATGTCACAATATGGTCGAGTGACCTATTCCTGATCGTGTCGCTGGGTCAGTTCGCGAAGATATGTCCAGGGATAAACGCCACGGTCGTGCCCGTCGCTGAAAACGAGCTGTACGCCGTACACGCCGACAGGATGGATTTCGGTGATGCGTAACTGTACCGGCAAGACTTCTGCTTTTCCCCGAAGCTGCAAGGATTTGCACTCCGTGCACTGGCATCGGCCGCGCAGGAAGGCGTGGGTGAATCGCTGCCGTTTGCCATCGCTCCAGACTATATCCAGAGCCCCGGTGCGGATCTGGTTGGAGATGGTTTCCACCCGCATCACGCCGGCTCCCGCGGTAGCGGGTTTCCGATTGCCGGTCGTAGGTTCATTGGCGTCCTTCCTTCCGCAGGATTTGTACGCTCTGGCCCGCAGCATGAATTTGAGCGATTGCGAGGCGTGCAGACTTGCGCACTTCCGGGTCCCGGTCATCCCTGATCTGTTCAAGCGCGGGCAGGGCTTCCGGCACGCCGATTTCGCCGAGTGCCAATGCGGCTTCTTTGCGCAGATTGCTCATCGAGTGGGACAACGCATCGATCAGTGGGGGCACTGCCCGGGAAAGCCGCAGGCAGCCCAGAGCGCGCGCTGCCCGCAATCTCACCTGCCAGTAGGTATCCTGCAAAGCCGCGATGAGCTGGTCCTGCGCATTTTCCAGGCGCAGCTTGCCGGCAGTAGTCGCAGCCTCTTCGCGCACCTGCCAGGCCGGGTCGGTCAAACCGTCCAGCAATGCGGATAATATGGATTCGTCCGAAGCGAAACCGACGGCTCCCATGGCGGCGCGGCGCACCTCCGGCTCGGGATCGGCAACCGCCAGCGAGGTGAGGGCCGGAAGCGCCTGCGGCTGCTTCAGATATCCCAGCACCGTAACGGCTTCGCGCCTCACCGTTGCATCTGCGTCCGCAAGCGCGGCGAGCGCGGGCGCAAAGCTTTCCGCAACCCGCAGCTCACGCAGCGCACGAAACAAAGTTGTCCGCACGAATGCCGACGGATGTGTCAGATGCGGCAATATGCGCCGCGCCGATTCCCGCTGCTTCAGCTCATATAGGCTCTGGGCGGCAGCTTCCCTGGCTGCCGGGTCGGAATCGTCCAGTAGGGCTATCAGTCCGTCGATGCTCGCATCGCTTTCAAATGCTTCCAGCGCTCTGGCTGCTTCCGCGCGAACCGCAGCAGCAGGGTCCTTCAGGCTGGCAATGATGAGCGGCAAGTGGTCTTCCCCTTCGAGGTCGGCGAGATCGAGCAGCGCGACGCGGCGCACTTCGCTGTCCGAGGCTTGCAAACGCCCCTGTATTGCCAGCAATTCCGGGTTGTCAGCAGAGATTGCGTCCATCTCAGGCCTCCGCACGAAATGGGTCGTTCTCTGGCACCGCTCCCAGCGGACTGAGACGCCGCAATGGAAAGTCAGCGCCGGGCTGATGCAGCAATTCGAGGCAATGGCGCTTCAGCCGGGTGAATTGGCTGGAGGTCACCAGCTCAGCCTCGCGCGGACGGGGGAAATCCAGGCTGATTTCCTCGATGATGCGGCCGGGCCGCGGGCTCATCACCAGGATGCGATCGGCAAGGAACAGGGCTTCATCGATATCATGCGTGACAAATACGATAGTGGTTTTGACGCGCTCCCATACATCCAGCAGCAGTTGCTGCATCAGCATGCGGGTTTGCGCATCCAGCGCGCCAAACGGTTCATCCATCAGCATGACGCGCGGGTGATTGATCAGCACGCGCGCAATTTCCACGCGCTGCTGCATTCCTCCCGACAGCTGGAAGGGGTAGTGCTGCTCGAAGCCGGCCAATCCCACCAGTTCCAGCAACTCGCGCGCGCGCCGATGGCGTTCGGGACGCCGCATGCCTTTCATCTTCAGGCCGAAAGCGATGTTGTCCAGCGTTTTTTTCCATGGGAACAGCGTGTGTTGTTGAAACACCAGGCCCCGTTCGGGATGAGGCCCTTCCAGCGGCTGCGAATCCAGCTGGATACTGCCGCTGGTCGGGCGCAGATGGCCGGCGAGCGCGCCGAGCAGCGTGGATTTTCCGCAACCTGAGGGTCCGATGAGGCAGGCGAACTCTCCCGGCTGAATCGAAATGGACACATTCTGTACTGCCTCGAACGCTTCCTTGCCATGCCCCAATCGTATGTGCAGATTCTGGATGTCTATGCGTCCTCGCCTGGCGGGAGAAGCGGATCTCGCGGCATGGCTGGTCATTTCTTTGCTCCGGAAGCCTGCCAGGGCATCAGGGCATTGCCGAGCTTTCGGACCGCCATGCTGCTGCCCATGCCCAGCAAGCCTATCAGCAGCATGCCTACCACGATGTCCGCATAGTTCTGGATCGTGTACGAAGCCCAGGTGTAGTAGCCGATGCCGAACTGGCCCGATATCATCTCGGCGGTTACCAGGCAGAACCAGGCCGTCCCCATGCCGATCGACAAGCCGGTGAATATGCTGGGGGCGGCCGCCGGCAGGATCACTTCGGTGAAGATAGCCACAGGACCGCTCCCCAGGCTGCGCGCGGACGCAATGAGCCGCGCATCGATCGTCTCGACGCCGTGGATGGTATTGAGCAGAATCGGAAACAGCGCGCCCGTGAATGTGATGAAAATCATGGAAAGCTCGGATGAGGGAAACATCAGGATCGATAAGGGAATCCAGGCGACCGCGGGAATGGGCCTCAGTATTTCCAGGGGCGGCAGCAGGGTATCTTCCGCGACGCGCAAGCGCCCGATCACCAACCCCAGGGCTACGCCTGCGATGGCCGCGATCAGAAAACCGCAAAAAACGCGCGATAGGCTGGCTGTCAGATGGGACAGCAATGCCTGGGATCGGAACAATTCCCATCCGGCGGCAAGGACTTCCAGCGGGGCTGGCACATTCCGGAACGTCACCACGCCGAGATCCGCCTGCGAGGTCGAGGCCAGATGCCATGCCAGGATGCAAACCGCAATGGATGAAGCGTGCAGCAGCAGCCGCGTGCTTCCCAACCGAAGGAGCCTTACCCTTTCCGTGTAAACTGGTGCGGTTTCAGTGAGGCTGCTCATGATTGCTCTCCTCTAGTTAATAGTCCGTGTAGTCCGTGGAAAACAAGGCTGCTATTGCCTGTCCTGGGCGGCAAGCCTGTTCCCCTGGCCGGAAAAAGCAGTCTTGACGGCGCCGAAATCGAGCACTTTTCCCCCATTGGCCCGGGCCCAGGCTTCCGCATCGGCCTTGAGCAAAAATCCGCTGACGCTTTCCCTGCCGTGGACGAACCAGGCATCGGAGCCCAGCAGCTTGATCCCGCTGTTGGTATCCTGCACGTAAACCACGCGGATTTTCCTGCCGGCTTTTTCCAGCTCGTCCAGGTCCGCGAACGCGGATTCGGGCGATGCATAGTGGCGCACCAGCGGTTCGCCCCTGACCCATATCTGCGCTACCCGCCTGGCATCTGCGATCGGTTTGCCGCTGCGGGCATCCTTCGCGGAGAGCGGCGACTGGGCATAATTTTTCAATTGTGCTTCATAATCGAGCCCTGCCTCGCTGAAGGCGGCGCGGATATATCGATCGTCGATGAATTTATCGGCTTCCAGATCGGTGGCGGTGCGCTTGATGAGCTGCAAGGTCTCGATCGAGGTCTTTACCGCCTGCCGGTATTCCGGCTTCCAGGTAAAATCGCGCGTTTGCAGGCCGAGCGGACCATGAAACAGATAGATGACTTCCGGCTCGATGCCGGTCACCCTGGAGATGAGTTCGCTGTACTTCTCCGGTTCCGCCGCCAGCAGGCGGTCCGCTTCAAGTGCCGCCTGCAGGAACGCAATGACGATTTCGGGGTATTTTTTTGCATAGTCGGCGTCCACTAGGCTGCCATGCATGGTGGGGGCGTTGGCCTGGGAACCGTCATAAATTTTTCGCGCGAAGCCGCGATAGGGAAACAATTCGGCAAATGGCACAAAATCGGCATGGGCATCGATCTTGCCGGCTTGCAGCGCGGAACCCGCAATCTCCGGCGCTTGCGTAATGATGGTTACATCCTTGTTCGGGTCCCAACCCTGCTGTGCAATGGCGCGTAGCAGCATCCCATGCGAGGTCGAGGCAAACGGAACGGAAATGGTCCTGCCTTTCAGCTCGGCCAGCGACTGCACCGGAGAAGCCTTGGGCACGACGATGCCATTGCCGCTGCCTGCCGTGCTGCCCGACAGCACGCTGATGAAAAGGCTCTGCTTGCCCGCTTTGCGAAACGCGACGCCATTGAACGAGCCGGGAAAATCGGCCATGGATCCGATATCCAGCTTTCCCGCTACCATTTCGTTCGTCAGCGGTGCGCCTGAGGTGAAATTACGCCACTGGATGGCATAGTGCGCATTCTTGTACCTGCCTTCGCGCGGCAGGTGTTTTTCGAGCAGCTTCAGCTCACGGATCAACGCACCGCCTGCTGCGCAATTGATGGTGGTATCCTGGGTGCCGATGGCGATGCGAATGGTTTCGGCGTGCGATACGCCGGCCATCGCGACACTCAATGCCATGCTGAACAGCTTTACCGGCAAATTCATGGGTTTTCTCTCCAAAAATGCTGCGCCATCCGGCATGACCGGCTAGCGCAATAGATAAGGAATATCGACTGTCACCGCGCCCGTGGGGCAATCCTTCTCGCATGGCATGCAATACCAGCATTCATCGAACTTCATGTAAGCCTTTCCCTTGGCAAGATCGATCGCCAGCACATCCAGGGGACAGACATCGACGCAGACGGTGCAGCCCTTGTCGGCGATGCAGAGCGCTTCGTCGATGCGCACGGGCAGGCTGGTGGGAAGGAAGGCGGTAGGCATGGGTTTTCTCCTTGGTCAAATTTCAGATTGAAGCGGCATCCACTGCCTTTTTTGTCCTGTCATCCGTATTCCTGCTGATGCGCATGTTTTGATACGCGGTCTTTTCGCATTCGTCCAGGTCGAGGATATAAGGCTCGAGCGGTCGCTTGAAGCACCTCATTTCACCGTCTATTTTTTTTACCTGCACGTGAACCAGCCAGTCGCGATCATTGCGATCCGGATAATCGACCCGGTTGTGATACAGGCCCCAGCGGCTTTCCGTCCGGTATAGGGAAGCCCGTGCCGCCATTTCCGCGCAGTCGCGGATGGCGTGCACTTCCAGTGCGCGCATCAGTTCATGCGGGTCACGCGCCGACAGTTGAGCGAGATCCATCCGGATTCCTTCGAACCGGTCCAGGCCGATCTCCATCTTGCGGGTGACCTTGGGCGGCTGCAGGTAGTCGTTGACCATGCGGCGCAGCTTGTATTCGACCTGTGAGGGCGGCAGGCCATCGTTCCGAGAGAAGGGCGCCCATGCCCTGGTCCGCTCCCGTTCCACTTGCTCCCCGTCGATATCCGCGGCCGGCGTCCCCGCGCAATATCCGGCCGCGCTTTCGCCTGCGATCTTTCCGTACACGAACGCTCCCAACATGTAATTGTGCGGCACGCAGGCGAGATCCCCGGCGGCGTACAGGCCCGCAACCGTTGTTTCGGCATGCTCGTTGATCCACACGCCCGATGCCGAATGGCCGCTGCACAAACCGATCTCGGAAATGTGCATTTCAACCATCTGTTCGCGGTAATCGGTACCGCGGCCCTTATGAAAACGGCCCCGGCTAGGCCGCTCGTTCGTATGCAGGATGGTTTCGATGGTGCTGATGGTTTCAGGCGCCAAGTGATTCAGCTTCAGAAATACCGGGCCGTCGCCGCCTTGCAGCTCGCGATAGAATTCCATCATCATCTGTCCGCTCCAGTAATCGCATTCGATGAAGCGTTCGCCTCTGCTATTGGTGGTATAACCGCCCAGGGGCCCGGTGACATAGGCGCAGGCCGGACCGTTGTAGTCCTTGATCAGGGGATTGATCTGAAAACATTCGATGCCGCTGAGTTCGGCCCCGGCGTGGTAGGCCATGCTGTAGCCATCCCCCGCGTTGGTCGGGTTTTCATAAGTGCCGAACAGGTATCCCGACGCGGGCAATCCCAGCCTTCCCGCCGCGCCGGTGCAAAGAACGACCGCTTTTGCGCGGATGACATGGAAGTCGCCGGTGCGGCAATCGACCGCCATCGCGCCCGCGATGCTGCCATTCGCTGCCGTCAGAAGGCGGGTGGCGACCAGCCGGTTGGTCACGGCAACGCGGGCGCGCTTCAGGCGCCTGTACAGCACGCGCTTGATATCGTGGCCTTCCGGCATGGGAAGCACATACGTTCCCATGTGATGAACCTTGCGCATCGCATAATCGCCGGTTTCATCCTTTTCGAATCTGACGCCCCATCGGTCCAGCTCCTCGATCATCGAAAAACTGTTGCGGGCATAGGCCATCAGCGTTCTCTGGTTGACGATCCCGTCGTTGGCGATTGTGATTTCCCTGACATACTGTTCCGGCGTGGCATGGCCTGGCACCACGGCATTGTTGAGGCCGTCCATGCCCATGGAGATGGCGCCGCTGCGCTTGACATTGGCTTTTTCCAGCAGGAGCACGCGCAACTCGGGGTTGGCTTCCCTGGCCTTCACAGCCGCCATGGGACCGGCGGTGCCGCCTCCTATGACAAGTACATCGACTGTCCGGGTATGGGATTGCATGGGCTGTCCTGTTAAAAACCGCTGTATGGGCTGTGAGGGCTATTTTGCCGTGCGACTTTCGGCCGTTTCGCATGCGCCGGATGCGGAGGTGCTGGCAGCCTGCCGCGATATTCTCAGGCGATATTGAAATGCGTCGCCGCGGAAATACAGATACTCGAAATCCAGGGGCTTGCCTGCGGCGGTATGCGTGAGCCGCTCCATGCGCAATACCGGGGAACCTTCTTCCATCTTCAGCAGGTTCGCCAGATTGTGATCGGCCAGCATGGCATCGATCTGCAGATCCGCATGCCCTAGAGCGATGCCATAGTCATTTTCCAGCACCAGGAAAATATCGCGGTTGGGAAGATCGATGTTGCGCAGGCGTTCGCCTATCTCCTCCGGCAGGTAAGTGACTTCCATCGATAGCGGCTCCCGGTTCAGATGGCGCACCCGTTTGATTTCCGTTACTGGCACCCCTGGCTCAAGCGCGAGCTTTTGGGCAACGGCAAGGGATGCGGCAACCGATTTGTGGCTGGTCACCTTGTTGTAGATTTCATAACCCATACGCAACATCGCCTCCGCGAACCCTTCCAGTTGCATCAATTGCTGAAACGCCTTGGCTTTGGCAACGAACGTTCCCTTGCCGGGGATCCGGAAAATCAATCCTTCATTTTGCAGGTCGCTCAAGGCCTGCCTTACCGTAATGCGGCTGGCGCCAAATATATTGCTCATCCCGCTTTCAGACGGCAAGCGCTCATGGGGCTTGTAGGTGCCGTCGAGAATGCGCTCGCGCAATATATCCTTGATCTGGGTATAGAGCGGTATGGGGGATAACGTGGTGGTCAAGGGTTGGTTCATTCTCATTCGTTCCATATTGTTCTGTCCTGTTATTACAGGTCATGGTAAATCGTTACAGGTATAGTACGTGGGAGGAAACTATTTGAAAAAGAATATAAAGTGATTTGTTTATCGGAAAAAGTGGATAGGATTCCAATCCGGGATGAACATATGGATCTGACCGGCAGGGCAGGCACGGAGGAACATGAAAGAGCATAAAACGGCATGAAACAAAATATGAGCGCCACCACATCGATGGTTGGCGCGACTCTGCTTTTCGCGACCATGACTCTTTGCGTCAAGCTGGCCTCCATCCAATACAGCACTGGTGAAATGGTGTTTTACCGGGGTGTCGTGGGCGCGCTGATGATGGCATTCCTGGCGCACAAGCAAGGCGGAACCCTTCATACGAATGTGCCGGTATTGCATTTCTGGCGCAGTTTGACCGGGGTCAGTTCGCTCGGCCTCTGGTTTTACGCCATAGCGGAATTGCCGCTCGCCACGGCGATGACGCTGAACTACATGTCGCCGATCTGGATGGCGCTGCTGCTTCTCGGCGGCGCTTTCCTGCTGGGCACGAGCCGCGTCAACGGCTGGCTGCTGGTAACCGTGCTGGCCGGCTTTGCCGGGGTGGTATGCGTGCTCCAGCCGGTCATGGCCGGGGATCAGCTATGGGGAGGCCTGATGGGGTTGATATCGGGGTTGTTCGCCGCCATGGCTTATTTGCAGGTCTCCGCACTTGGCCGGGCAGGGGAGCCCGATGGCCGCGTGGTATTTTATTTTTCCATGGGCAGTATCGCAGGCGGGGGACTGGCAGCTACACTGTCAGGCGGATGGCATGCCCATACACTGCATGGAGTGGGAGTGCTGCTTGCTGTCGGCATACTCGCGACCCTGGCGCAGTTCCTGTTGACCCGGGCTTATCGCACCGGCAACATGCTTGTCAACGCCAGCTTGCAGTATCTCGGCATCGTCTGGGCATTCCTGTATGGCGTGCTGCTGCTCGATGACCCCGTTACGGCACTGGCACTAGTTGGCATGAGTCTGATTGTGCTGGCAGGAATTACCGCCGCGCGTCTGCGCGAACCGCGTGTCATCCACGAGGTCGAAAATGATTTCACCGGGTAAACGGCGACCGGGGCGGAGCCGCCATCGCATTGCCCGGGAAAGGTTCCAGTTGGATTTATCCGGGAATGCCCACCTGTAACTTTCGACAGCTTTCCGCGGAATTGTCCATCATGTTTAATCACTTTTTGATTTGCCCTTATACTCATGATCCTGAATCCGGCAGCTGACCGCTCATTTCCAGTTTAGAGCCATGATCCATAAAGACTATTCGCGGTACTTGATGTTCATCGCCATGGTGAGTTCGCTACAGGACGGATTGCGCGATTTTTGCGGCACATGGCTGCGTTGCAACTCCCTGGAATGGAATAGCCATTCCGCGTCGCAGCACCTTGCCCTGCACGCCAAAAATCACACGCTCCACCCCGTCCAACTGCCGGATTTAGGATGACATCCCTCCGGCCCTGCCTTGCTACCTCATGACGATTATCAGCAGACTGAAAAAACATGGCGTTTCGGCCATTTTCTGGATCGCGCTCAGCTTCCTGTCCTTTCTTACTTTCATTTCCTACAAGGCACATACGCGGGCGTACGATAACTGGCTCTGGGTGGAACATGCACAGCAGGTCAATCTTGAGATTGAAGAACTGACCACGTTGTATTTGAGCACGCGTACGGCGTGGCGAAATTATCTGACGGCGGGAAATGAAATCGATTTGCGTATTTATGAGGAATCAATAAAGGCGATACCGTCCAAAATTGCCTCCCTGGAATCATTGACCAAGGACAACATGCAGCAAAACGAAAGGATCAAGGCCGTATCGCTTCTGTTGAAGCAGGATATCTCCTTGATAAGGGGCTACATGGCGCAAAAAAAGAGCGGGCAATATGTCGATCCGGCCGTGCCTTTTGCTCCCGGCCTGAATTGGGAAAAATTCAAGTACATTACAGAAGTAGTTCAGGATGCCGAGAAAAAACTGCTTGCCGAGCGCTCGCAGAAATTCAAGAACAGCACGGATCGGCTTGCCAGGACTCTCATTGCTGGCAGCTTTGCCAGTTTTGTCATGCTAACCCTGGTCTTCTATTTTTTAAATAAGGAGGTGAGACAGCGCAGAGCCGCCCAGGAGGCTCTTGCTGAGAGCGAGCGTCATTTCCGGCTGGTTGCCGAGGCGGAGCAGGCCGCAAACAAGGAACTGGAGAGTTTCAGCTATACCGTATCGCATGATTTGCGTGCGCCCCTGCGGGCAATAAACGGGTTTTCGCGCATCCTCAATGAAGATTATGCGGATAAGCTGGATGATGAAGGCCGCCGCCTGCTCAAGGTGATAAGGGATAACAGCAACAGGATGGGCTCGCTTATCGACGATCTGCTGGCATTTTCCCGATTGGGCCGCAAACCTGTCGCCGCGGCAAGGATCGATATGACTGCCCTGGCCGAGGCCGTCAAGGAAGATCTGCAAAACGAATCGAAGGATCGATCCATGCAGATCATCATCCACCCGTTGCCGCCAGCACTGGGAGATCCGGTCCTTATACGGCAGGTATGGATCAACCTCCTTGCCAACGCGATAAAGTTTACGGGGCATGCCGCCTCCGCCTGCATCGAAGTAGGCACTATTGGCAATACGGAGCAGCAGGGCAGCGCTAACCATGTTTACTATGTCAAGGACAACGGCGTCGGCTTCGACATGCGTTACTATGACAAACTGTTCGGCATTTTTCACCGGCTGCACCGCGATGACGAGTTTCCAGGAACCGGCGTGGGTCTTGCCATCGTCCAGCGCATCGTCATACGGCACAATGGGCGGGTGTGGGCTGAAGGCGTGGTGGATCAGGGAGCAACTTTCTTTTTTGAGCTCCCGCGCGGCGACGGGCGAGAGTGAGCGAGCGTGCGAATAAACCAATAATCAACAGGGTTAAACGATGAATCAAAATGAATTAGTGGAAATTGTCCTGGTGGAAGACAACCCCAGCGATGCCGAACTGACGATCCGGGCGCTGAAGAAAAACAACCTGGCCAACCACCTGATCTGGTTGAAAGATGGGGCAGAGGCGCTTGAATTTCTATTTTGCACGGGCCTGCATGCAGATCGGCCCCAGGCTCAACCCAAGCTGATCCTGCTCGATCTCAAGATGCCGAAAGTGGACGGCATCGAGGTGCTGCGCCGCGTCAAGGAAGATGAGAACCTGAAATCCGTCCCCGTGGTGGTGATGACTTCATCTAATGAGGACCATGATATCGTTGAAAGCTACAAGCTGGGGGTGAACAGTTATCTCGTCAAGCCGGTCGAATTCGAGCAATTTCTGGAAGTGGCTTCAAATGCAGGTTTTTACTGGCTGCTCATAAACCGCGTACCCGAAAGATAAAACGGGCAACGGCATGATCATCTTGCCAGCTCTTCCGGAGGTTTGCATTTGCCATAGTGGTCGAGCGAGATGCCTGCGCGCCTTGCCTCGCATGGATTGTCATAGGTTTGGCCGTTACAACCGCAAACGGGTGCGAGTTTCTTTTCGCAGGCAGCCGGTATAGGCTTGCAAACTCCCTTCGCATCGGGTGCCTTGCACTGGCCTGTGTTCTTTTCGCAATACTGCCCGCCTGGGCATAGGATACCCAGTATTCCGCCGCACTCCACCGGTTCGACCGGTTCGGGCGGCGTACACCGGTCGGACAATTCCACCCGGATGGAAGTGCCCGGCCTTGCCTGAAGGAACCGAAGCTGCATGACCAGGTCGTCAAACTTCCCTTCGGCCGCCATGAATCCGGCTTCCGCGCAGGCTGACAAGCCGAATTCCATCGAGGCAGGACTCCCCGCCCTGGGAATATAGGTATAGAACGTATCGATGGCATTGCTGCTGATAGCGTCACCTATCAGCTTCCGCACCGAACGCAGCAAGCTTTTGTCCGGCGTGCCGCTGTGGCTGCCAATGGCGATATTCACGGCCTGCCCTGTTGCCTGGGCGTAGCCCTGGTCCTGGGCTGGAACAGGTATGCTGGCGAAAAATAACCCGCCAAGCAGCAAAATCCGGCTCAGGCATCTCGCCGGGAAAGTGTGAATCAAGGGCAGCACGGAAAGTAGGCCATCAATAGCACGATAAAACAACAATCTCATTTTTTGAGGCCGCTGTCATTCAAAACAGGATCCACCCCAAATTACGCCGGGCCGACCTGAACGCGATGGAGATCCGGAAGGTTGCTTTCAGATTGCTTTCCGAATCTCTGCAGCAAATTCCTCTGGCTGCGGTACTGCGGGATCAGTTTGGGCCGATGGAACCGCCTTGCTCGTCCTTCAGATCCTTTATGGGTTTTCCCTCTTTATCCCGGGGAAAATCCGGTGGCGACACAGCATCCTTGCTCCGGTCAACCCGCTTCTTCTGATCTACATATCCGGTATCCATCTCCTCCTTGTCTTTTTGCATGCCATAATATTTTTCTTTCTGGCCTCCTTTTTTGGAACCGGTTTCCTTGCCCTTGTCGCTGCCGCTGTAGCCGGCGGGATTTTCCTTGGTCTGCCCGGAGGTGCCGCCGTATTGAGCATTCGCAATGCCGGAAATCCCCAGGAGAACGGTACCGGCAAGGACCAGCGCAGAGGCCGATGAGCGTACGGTTGAAGTAGATGAGAATTTCATGACTGTTCCTTTTTTGATCCAGCAATATTGCTGTATCAAAAGAATACGCAGCCGCAGCTGCCTCTTCAGTGCGGTATCACACCAATCCGGTGTTTGGCGATATGACATTTAAAAACGGGAGCCGGGCGCAGGGACACCCGGTTTATATGGAGCGGCGGAAGAGGAGATGCTGTAATCCGAGCTCGGCGTTTGAAAGGAACCAGAGGAAGACCTGGCCTGATCAGGAAATGGAAAGGAAGGTGTGGAAAAAAGGCGAAGGAGGAGAAAGGAGGTAAGGGAGTCCCAGGCGCACCCCTGGAACCCCCGGACACAAGGTTTAGTACCGGCCCTTGAGTTTTGGACCGGTTCCGCCGCTGCCGTCGTCGCCGTACAACTGCATATCCTGATAGGTGCCCGAGCTCTTGGACGAATCTCCGTATCCGCTTCCACTCGTCCGGCTGCCGTCATACCGGCTGGACTGGCCCGAGCCAGCCGAGCTCCTTGTGCCATAACCATAATCGGACCCCCCTCCTGAAGTGCCCGATGACGTGGAACCGCTGGGCTGCTGCATGGAGTCTCCCTGGCCGTAACCCTGCGCATGCGCCATTCCCGCGGCGCCGAAAGTCAGCACGCTGGCTAACATTAATGATTTTACTGATACTATTGGAGAAAATTTCACGATTACCCCCTTTTTATCGGCCCAGCGACATCCGCTGTGGCAACGATAATACTTCGCTCTTCCCGGTTGTTCAGTGCGCTAGCACACGGATGAGGTGGGGATCGTTTTTCGGTCCGCCTCGATGGCGCGGCGCTTCATTCCGGGCGGCGGGGAATTCGACAAAATACAATGAGATCAGAGAACGAGTTCAATTCACTACTCAGATTGATACATCAATATCTCGGATACGGTTTCCTAATCTTGTTCGTGGGCGCCAGTAGTAGTCCGCTTTACGCATTCAATATCTATACCAAAGGCATCAGCCCCAGAATCAGGAGCGACGACGGGAACTTTGAAATGGTTCTCGGTGGCCGCGCCCATCTTGACCTGAATTCGTTCAACGACGATAAACCCAATCCCTCATATCCGGCTTTTGGCAGCCAGATAGGTGATGGACCGCAAAACAGCTTCGATTTTCGCCGGGGTTGGCTTGATATCTCGGGCAAATATTATGACCTGAATTACATAGTACAGAATAATTTTGCTAACGGACTTACTCCCAGCGGTCTTCTCCGGGTCTGGGCTTCGATCGGGCTCGGCCCGGGACGATTGACAGTCGGCCAGTTCAAGGCTCATCGCAGCATGGAGGAACTGACCTCTTCAAATGAGATTACCATGATGGAGCGCCCTTCGAACTCAGCCGCCGGCATTTATTCGGGGCGTCAATGGCTCATGGGGGTGGGTTATCAAGGTGTTTTCGCGGATCAGCTTGGTTATGCCGTCGATATCATGAGTCTCACACGTATCGGCATGCCCATAGCGGGTTCGAGCTATGGCGGCCGGTTATACTGGGTGCCTCGCGCGAGGGAAGGCGATACGCTCCATTTCGGCTTGTCTTACAGCAGAGATACGCCAACCGCCGGATCACTTGTTGCCAAGGTGGTCGACGTTTATGGTGGCCGCCAGGGTTTTACTCAATCCTATGGTGTCGCTGGCGCAGCAATGGGGCCATCCGGTAACAGAAGCCAGTCTACACTTTCACTGGAAGCAGCTTATGCGCTGGGTCCGGTCACATTACAGGGGGAATATGCGGCAGTGAAGCTCGACAATACTCACCTGCTGGCGGGTGCGCAGAAGGATTCCCACGTGCAGGCCTATTACGTGCAGGCCAGTTGGTTTGTAACCGGCGAGCGGACAATTTATCAGAAAGAGCTTGGTGTTTTCCGCAAGCCTAAGCCACTTGGAAAGTGGGGAGCAGTCGAGATTGCCGCGCGTTATGACGCAATCGAAAACAAGGATCAAAGCCTGGCCGCGGATCCTTGCGGCACCGGCACGTCCAAATGCCGAACCCAGGTATTGACACTGGGCCTCAACTGGTACGTGCGGAAAGGCGTGCGGCTCATGCTCAATTATTATCTTACCGAAAACGCTATCGGAAATGCCGGGCCGGGTACGCCAAACCGTACCGACACGCCTTCCGTGATCTCCTTCCGCACGCAGTTAAATTTTTAAAGCCGGCCGGGACCGGAGCATCGGGATAGCGCGTTATCCGCCTTCCTACATGCGTTCGATGTATTCGCCGCTATCGGTATTGATCTTGATCTTCTCGCCTTGCAGCACGAAGGGTGGAACCATGACGACCAGCCCGGTCTCCAGCTTGGCCGGCTTGTAGGAACTGGTGGCGGTGGCGCCCTTGAGATTGGGCTCGGTATCGGTAATGGTCAATACCACACTCGCGGGAAGCTGCACCCCGATCGCACGGTCGTTATGGAAGTTGACCTGGATATCGGTGTTGGGCAGCAGGTATTCGTATTGCCCTTCGAGAAATTCCTGTGACAGGTTGAGCTGCTCGTAGTTTTCCTTATCCATGAAAACGAAGTTGCTGCCATCCTGGTATAGGAAGGTCATGTCCCGTGGTTCGACGAACGCGCGCTCCACCTTGTCTTCGGTGCGTATGCGCTGGTTGGTCTTGGTGCCCGCCTCGATGTCCTTCATTTCCACCTGCATAAAGGCGCCACCCCGGCCGCCCACGTGAACGTGGTAACATTTGAGCACGCGCCAGATGCGCTTGTCCCACTCGATCAAGTTGCCGACGCGGATTTCTGTTGCAAGCACTTTAGCCATTGTTTTTCCAGTTCCAGTGGGTCAAAAAGCGCGCATTCTACACTAAAAGGCCGGCTGCCATCTCATGCAATCCTCATTCTCGGCGGACTGCCGCCAATGCCCGCGCCTTGCGGGCCACCTGGACGAAGTAAAGGCGCGCTACCCGTCTTATCATGCCCGCCCGGTCGCCCCCTTTGGCGATGCCGCTGCTCGGCTTCTCATCGTCGGGCTGGCGCCGGGCATGCATGGAGCGAACCGGACCGGCAGGCCCTTCACCGGAGATTTTGCCGGCATATTGCTATACCGGACCCTGCACAAATTTGGATTTGCGAGCCATGCGGGTTCCGATTCCCCTGACGACAATCTGCGACTCATGGATTGCCGCATCACCAACGCCGTGAAGTGCCTGCCTCCGCAAAACAAGCCGGAGCCTTCGGAAATACGCAGTTGCAATTCCTTTCTCGCCGCCGAGATCGCCGGGTTCCGGAAAGAGGATGGCGCCGCGATCCTGGCTCTCGGGGCGATAGCCCATCAGGCGGTACTGCGCGCACTCGACCTCAAATTGAAGGATTATCTCTTCGAGCACGGCGCGGTGTACAAGATGGCTGGCGAGGCTCCGAGTCCGGTTGCCGGCAGGCCGGGCTCGCCCGATTCCGGGCGCGAAATGCGGTTATATGACAGCTACCATTGCAGCCGCTACAATACCCAGACCCGCCGCCTGACGGCGGAAATGTTCGAGCAGGTGTTCGTGAAGATTTGCGCGGATCTGGCCGCGAGGTAGGGTAGGCGGAGTAAGAAGGCAAAGGCGGGGCAGGGATTGAAGATCGAGATGGAAACGATAGAAACATAAAGAAAAAGGGAGGATCAACCATGCCTTATGTGAACATTCGTATTGCTGGCACGCTCAGCCGCGACCAGAAGAAGCAGATCGCCACGGAGATTACCGATACCCTCGAAAGAGTCGCCCACAAGCCTAAGTCCTATACCTATATCGCTTTCGACGAACTGCCGGACGGAAACTGGGCGATTGCCGGCAATCTGCTAGGCGAGGAGGAATAGCTTCATTGCCGGCAGCATCCGCTTTCGACAGCAAGGAATTCTGCTCCAGTCTGCCTTCCCAGCCGGGGGTCTACCGCATGCTCAATGCCACGGGCGAAGTGATCTATGTCGGCAAGGCGATCGACCTGAAGAAGCGCGTTTCCTCGTATTTTCAGAAAAACGGGCTGGGGCCTCGCACGCAGTTGATGGTATCGCAAATCGCCGGGGTCGAAACGACCGTCACCCGATCCGAGGCCGAGGCGCTGCTGCTCGAAAACAATCTCATAAAGAGCCTGGGACCTCGCTATAACATCCTGTTCAGGGATGATAAATCCTATCCCTACCTGATGCTGAGCGCACACCGTTTCCCCCGCCTGGGCTTCCATCGCGGCCCGCTGGATAAAAAAAATCATTATTTCGGACCTTTCCCCAACGCGGGCATGGTGCGGGAGAGCATGCAGTTGCTGCAAAAGGTGTTTCGCATCCGTACCTGCGAAGACAGCGTATTCAGCAATCGTACCAGGCCGTGCCTGCTTTACCAGATCAAGCGCTGCAGCGGGCCTTGCGTCGATCTCGTCGAGGAAGACGCTTACCGGGACGATGCGCGGGACGCCAGGCTTTTCCTGGAAGGCAAGCAGACTGAAGTGCTGCAAAGCCTCTCCAGAAAAATGCAGGAGGCGGCGCAATCCCAGGAGTATGAGCAGGCCGCGCTGTTTCGCGACCAGATCCAGGCGCTGAGGAAAATCCGGGAAAAACAGTTTGTCGATAACGGCAGGGCGCTGGATGCCGACGTAGTAGCCTGTGTCGCCGAAAGTGGCGGCAGGGGCCGGCTCTGCGTCAACCTCGCCATGGTCAGGGGCGGGCGCCACCTTGGCGATAAAAGTTTTTTTCCGCAGAATGCGGAAGGCTACGAGCCATCCGCCGCGGTGGAAGCTTTTCTGGCGCAGCATTATCTCAATCGCAGCGTGCCGCATGTCATCGTCGTGGGCGAAAAGATCCAGCGGGAAGCCCTGCAAAACCTGCTCGGCGAGCAATCGGGGCGCAAGGTTCTGATTAGTTGCAATCCCATCGGGGAACGGCGTGTATGGCTGGGGATGGCAATGGAAAACGCGCGGCTCGCACTGGAACAGATGCTGAGCCGCCAGGCCAGCCAGGAGGAGCGCCTGCAGGCCCTGCAACAGGCCCTGAACATGCCTGGAATCGGGCGGATCGAATGTTTCGACGTCAGCCACACGCAAGGCGAAGCGACCATCGCATCCTGCGTGGTGTACGACAATTTCGCCATGCGCAACAGTGAATACCGCCGCTACAACATCGCGGGGATCACGCCGGGAGACGATTATGCCGCCATGCGGAATGTGTTTTTACGGCGCTATCACAAGATTGCCGAGGGCGAAGGCAGCCTTCCCGATCTCATCCTGATCGACGGCGGCCGAGGCCAGGTCAGCGCCGCGCAGGAGGTATTGGTCGAACTTGGGCTGAACGATGCCTGCCTGCTGGGCGTGGCAAAAGGCGAAGAACGCAAGCCCGGACTGGAACAATTGATTTTCCCGGAGATTGAAAAGCCGTTACAATTATCCACGGACCACCCCGGATTGCACCTGATACAGCAGATCAGGGACGAGGCGCACCGTTTTGCAATTTATGGACATCGCGCCAAGCTGGGCAAGGCGCGCACCCGGTCCAGCCTGGAAAAAATCGGAGGTGTCGGCGCCAAGCGCCGCCAGAGCCTTCTCTCCCGGTTCGGCGGGCTGAAAGGCGTGCTCACCGCGAGCGTGGAAGAATTACAGCAGGCCGAGGGCATCAGCCGTGCGCTGGCGGAGAAGATCTATAGGGAACTGCACTGAATTCGCCGTTGAATTTGCTTAAGGCTTGAGCCCATGAAGCGCATAAAACGGGATTGATCGTGCCCAGCGGCAGGCTGTGCCGTTTGGGATGTCCCAGAATCACTCCACCCGATGCGGGGACTGGCTGCGAAGAATTCATGCGTTCCGGATATTTTCGGGAAGCCATGAAGCCCGGAAATAGCGCCGGGCGCAGGATGGCCTGCCAGCCGTGAAGCTGAGTTTGCACGATGAATTTACCGGATTGCCGTTCCGATGGCGTAGGCGACCTCATGCCCTTCAATCTCCCCAACGTACTGACCTGGATGCGCATCGTGGCAATCCCGCTGTTCGTGGGAATTTTCTACTTTCCACCCAGCTGGTTATCCCAATCCGACCAGAATCTGATTGCCACCATCATCTTTACCGTCGCGGCAATTACCGACTGGCTGGATGGCTACCTCGCGCGGGTCCTTCAGCAGACCTCCGCTTTCGGCGCATTTCTCGATCCCGTGGCGGACAAGCTGATGGTCACGGCGGCGCTCATCGTGCTGGTTTACCTGAGCAGGCTGGATGCGCTGATAGCATTCATCATCATTGGCAGGGAAATCACCATATCGGCCCTGCGCGAGTGGATGGCGCAGATTGGAAGAGGCAAGAGCATGGCCGTGTCTTTCCTCGGCAAGCTGAAAACCACATCGCAGATGGTGGCCATTCCATTGCTGCTTTACCATGACAAGATCGGCGAGGATTTCAATGCCCATGCCGTCGGAACCTGGCTGATCTACCTTGCGGCGGTATTGACGCTGTGGTCGATGGGTTATTACCTGAAGGTGGCCATCCCCCAGGCATTGAAGCACGGGTGAGGGAAAATGCCAAAGTGCCCACCCGAACCTGGCCTTTCTTGACCAAACATGGCGCCGTCCTTATAATGCCGCCATTGTATTTGCGGGAATAGCTCAGTGGTAGAGCACAACCTTGCCAAGGTTGGGGTCGCGAGTTCGAGCCTCGTTTCCCGCTCCAGTATCGTGGGAAAATGGATTTTTCGCATGAGGCATACCCCGATTATCGCCTCACGCCAATCCGTTTTCCCTTTTTAGTTTGCGCCCATAGCCTGGCGCATCGACGCGCGAACCATTCGGGTTGCGCAAGCATGGCGGGGTGGCAGAGTGGTCATGCAGCGGCCTGCAAAGCCGTCTACGCCGGTTCGATTCCGACCCCCGCCTCCATTACAGCATATCAGTAGGTCTCACAACGTAGCAAAAGCCTAATAACTACGCCATTCCTAGCTGATTAGTCATATCAGAACGTCTCAAGAAATCTCTTGACATACCGTCTTAAGTGGCGGTATCTTTGGCGGTAGATGAGCTACCGTCAGATTTAGATACCGTCATGCCTCTTTCTGATCCCGCTATACGAAACGCCAAGCCCTCCGATAAGCCATATAAGTTGGCTGATCGAGATGGGCTTTATTTGCTCGTAAATCATGTGGGCAAGTATTGGCGGTATGACTATCGCTTCCAGCGTAAGCGTAAGACGCTGGCATTTGGCGTTTATCCTGTCACGTCCCTGGCAGCTGCGAGAGACGGTCTAGACAAAGCGCGAAAGCTCATAGCAAGCGGGAGCGATCCTAGCGCAATCAAGCAGGCGGATAAGCGCAAAGAAAAGGAGCTTGCAGCAAACACTTTTGAGGCGGTATCGCGTGAGTGGCTAGCGAAGCAGGCAAAGAAATGGACTCCTAAAAGCACTCAGCGAATTACGAGATTGTTGGAGCGGAATATCTTCCCTGCTATCGGAAATACCCCTATAGCTCAAGTAAGCGCAGCTGACTTTTTAGGCGCTCTCCAAAAGATAGAGATTCGCGGGAACATAGAAACCGCACATAGGGCGATGGCAATAAGCGGTCGGATATTTCGGTACGGAATAGCTACAGGAAGGGCGCAAGCAGACCTCAGCTTAGTGCTTAAAGGTGCGCTAACACCAGTTAAAGAAAAACATCACGCAAGCATTACAGACCCCAGAAAAGTAAGGGATTTATTAAACGCTATAGAGGGCTATAGTGGCTCTTTTATCACGCAGCTAGCCCTCAGGCTTGCCCCGCTCCTTTTCGTGCGTCCTGGCGAGCTTAGACACGCTGAGTGGGCAGAGATTGACTTCGACAAAGCTGAGTGGCGTATTGCTGCTGGCAAGATGAAAATGAAGTCTGTTCACCTAGTGCCTCTAGCTACTCAAGCGTTAGAAATCCTGCGAGAACTGCAACCGCATACAGGGGAGGGGAGATACGTTTTCCCTGGCGTAAGAAGCTACTCAAGGCCGATGAGTGAAAACACCATTAACGCTGCTCTAAGGCGTCTAGGTTACGATAAAGACGAAATGACAGGGCATGGGTTCAGGAGCATGGCATCAACGATCCTACACGAGCAGGGATGGCCTCATGAGGCGATTGAGAGGCAGCTAGCTCATGCCGAACGTAACAAGGTTAGCGCAGCATACAACTATGCTGAGCACCTACCGAAACGCAGAGAAATGATGCAAGCCTGGGCTGATTATTTGGACCAACTCAAGGCTGAAAGGAGTAACACCGTGGCCTGACGGACTTCAGGCAATAAAGCGGGACGCAAGGTGCTACCAACACCAAAACGTCCCTAACCACAACGCAACCTACTAAGGAGGTACGCATCATGGCTAACGCCAATTCTACAGCAGTTTCTCGCAAATCCGCTTTAAGGCCAATACGAAATCTCATTCCCATAGATTTATGGGATTCCCTTGCCGGTCTGACCTATGCCTTTGAAGATACTGAAGAGGCAATCCGTAAGTCGGGTCTTGTCCCGGAGTGGATGCGATATCCGGGCAAAGGTGTACGCTCATGCGTAAGGAAAGACGAGCCACACTTTATCAAGCTCTCCAGGCTGAAGGAAGGCAGGATACGGATATTGATTTCCGCAGACCTCGTTACCTCGTCTGATAAGGAATTCCGCAATTTTCTGGGCGCTTTGCTGGCTGATACGCGGCTTTCCTTGGTTAAAGGAGAATCGGCATGAAACGCGAACCCATAAATATAAATCCCGATTCCAATAAGCTGTGCAACGCTATCGATCTGCTGGATGAGGCGTATGCGACAGCAATGTTTGTCGCCGGAACAATCGGAAGAGGTAATTCGTCGGATGTGGAAGGTGGCGGATTACAAGACCAAGAGCAATACGGTTTTCATATCGTGATGCACGACATGATGGACCGCATCAAGAGAGCTTCCTCTATCGTGGATGAATACCGGGAGGAGGCTCATCATGAGTCAAGGTAATAAAACAATGTTACTCGATAACGAGCGCAGCATGATTGTATTACGCGCTACCTGGGAGATTGACGCATTGGCGGTATTGATAATCAGTGCGCTTGATGGCGAACATGAAGAAGTAGCGTTTGCGACTCGTGGTGTTACAAAGCGAATAAAACAGCTTAATAGCGTGATTATGAGTGCAATTGGAGATGAGGCAGTAGATAACGAATCGTTACGAAAAATAGCGTAACCAGAAATAACCACTTCGGTTCAAGCCATCCCTAGCTCGGCCAAGCGAAAAGCGGAAACCTTCACCGCCTGGGGTGGCATCTTATTGAAGGATAGCGCTAGAAGGAGCATGACATGACCGATCCCAAGAAACCAAACAGAGGGGGAGAGGTAAGTTTTCGTTCATTAAATAGATTCAAAAAAGAAAACGGGCAGTTGGTATGTACAGTTACGGCCAAGTTTGTGCCAGTAACCGAAGAAATAAGGCAGCTACAAGCTGAGCAACGGGCAAAGTTTGATGAACTGCGTCGAAAAATAGAAGCTTGTCCCGATTCAGACGGCTGGATTCGTCTATGTGAAATATTAGAGGACTCAACGGATGATGAACGAGTTAAGTCGTCCAAGGGGGCAAGTGAGTTTCTTGAGTTAATGCTGGAATTGTCTCAAGACGCTATTTTTGCTCCTTCAGTGGATGTTGCCATTGCTCCGCTTAAAGCTGCATTAAGGTCTGATCATGGTAAAGATATGGCACAAAAGCGGCACGAGAAAGACTTGGAAATAAAGAAGTGGATTCGTGAGGAATGGGTAATACATAAAACCAAATACCGAAACAACAAAACCACATTTGCAAACGCGTATGTCAAACGGATATTAGAAAAATTCGGCGTAAAAAGGTCATCAAGGACTATTAGGGAGGACTGGTTAAAAGAGATTTAATACGCTTTACTCGCAAACCGTATACGGTATGCCAGTATACCGGTATTTACTTATTATAAACAAGAACTTATCATCATGATAGTGATCTTATCTGATATCAGCACGTTTTTATAGGTATCAGGTATCACTAAATGGCTCAGGCTTACCAAGCCTGTTTTAATGCAATACGAATAATTAGGAGTAATTAATGAATAAATGGCCAATAGGTCAATACATTAGAGCGAAGAATCTGGCGCCACATTTGGCTGTTTCTGTGCCGACACTGTGGAGATGGCTGAAAGAAGACCCTACTTTCCCAAAACCGGTGAAACTATCAGGCAGGGTTACTGCTTGGAAAATTTCGGAAATAGAGTCGTGGGCCGAAGCAAAAAGGGGGGTGTGATGAACCCTAGAAAAGAAAACGCCATGGTTGGCCCCATGGCGTCATTTGAAACACAACTCAAAGCAGATTGTAGCGCACATTTCCCGCAAAGCAAATCACTTTCGGGGGTGCTATGAGCCAAAATCGTGAAGCTCCGGCATATCAAGAATACGCTGCGGCGTGGATGGCGAGAATACCCTACCGAACCATGTCCATGCAGGAACGGGGTCTTCTGTGGTCTATGCGCAATGAGTGCTGGGTTAACTTAAGACTGCCAGCTAGGCATGATTTGCTTGCAAAGGTTTTAGGGGTCACTGAGCAGCTTATAGATGACTCTCTGCCTGCTGTGATTGCTTACTTTAAAGAGGCTGACGGGGCTATTTTTTGCCCAGAACTGGAAGACTACAGAAAATACCTTGAAGAGATCAGAGAAGCAAAAGTAACCGGGGGAAAACGCGGTGCCGCTATCACCAACGGGAAGAAGAAAAACGGCAAGAACCTTACAGATAAAGGAGATTCGGCTAACCCGACAACTGACCCGTCAGGTATGCCGACGACTAAGCCGCAGCTATCCCGTCAGGTCAAGTCCGGCTCCTTAGTAAAGCTAAGTCAAGTACAGACAAGTCAAACCCAGTCATTAGAGAAGGAAGAATCTCATGATGCCTGGTTAACAGAATATGAGGCAGCAAGCAATCAGGGGAGTGCCATCGTATGAAAGCCCAGGCCATCGTAGACACAGCAACATCTGACGGTCTGACCTTATCTATTGTTGGAGACAACATCAAGATAGACGGTGATCAGGAAGTCATTAAACGCTGGATCGGGATCATCAAGGAAAACAAGGCAGCGATCCTTGCCGAACTGAAACGGCCCGTAACGCCCCACGAAACGTTAACGAAACGTGACGTAACGTTGCATCCGCGTTACACCGTTACTGTCACTGACGCGACTACTGATCCTGTACTGGTTCAGGTAACAATTGACGGTCTGGCTACGTTCGATCTAGCTATTCCCCTGGCTAAATATGACGGAATGGCAATAATCGACGCAATTGAGCGTTATAGCCCCGTAGACGCGTTTTCAGATGAAGTGGCTCTAAGTGCATTCTATGATGAGAATGAGCGCATTGTAGAGCTTCCCGACGAACAGGAAAGGGAGGCAGCATGATTGCTCTAGCCCATCATTCGGATTACCGGCGTTGCTCAACGTTTGCTGAACACCTGTTGAACGGACGTTGCCCTGATGATTGCTCAACGTTGCTCTCACGATTGCCTGTCGAAATCTCCAACTCCCTGAAGTATGTAAAGAAGCATTCCAAAAACTTGCAAGCGAGTTGCAAGCACGTTGCTAGCAATCCGAACGCATTCCCAAAGCAATGCGAATGCACGAATCGTCCACGCTTTGAGCACGAACCGTGCTGTGATTCCTCTCTGATATCAGATATAAAATCAGATTGCCGTCAATTGACCGCGACATGTAGCCGGGGGTCAGAGTAAGTGATGAATCTCACCCACTATGTCGAGACCACATTGCCCCCAAGCCCCGAGCGTGAAGAGGTTCTTGCCCTGGTTAGGCTGGGACTCTCATTTCAACAGCAGCAGAACATCGGGAAGAAGCCCGGTTTCTTAAAGAACTATCTTCTCAAGCTAATTCCCACGATAGAAGGCCCTGTTACCTTTGACCTGCTCTTGCATGAACTGGGGATGGAGGCTGCTCGCCGCGATATGTACGGCGAGGAAGCAAGCCCGATAGAGAAGGTCGATAGGGTATGGGAGCTCGTCACATACCACCACCCCCGCACAGGCCGCCAGCAACTCACGTTCAAGAGCATCAGGAACAAACTGAGTTGGTGCAAGAAAGAGCTGCGGTAATCCTCCCTACAGATAACGGTGTGGCTGGGCATCGTTATCTACCTCAATATTTTTTCAATCACTCTTTTCCCGGATGCCGCTATACCGGGAATTCCGTTTGATATCATTCTCCTATACTTGTTTCATGAGTATTACTTTGACATCGTATAAGGACTTTAGCATATGAACAGCGACGAAATAAAGAACCTGGTTTTGGACCAAGGCAAGGCGTTTACTGAGTTTAAAAAGGCAAACGATGAACGGCTCAAGAACCTGGAAAAGAACCTGAGCGTATTTGCAAAGAAGACTGGGCAGCGGGAAATCCCAGTGCCCAAGCGTACCCTGAATAACCATTAAGAGGAAATGAGCGATGAGAAGCCAATACGGCGACTGGTACGGCGACTGGTTCATGAACAAGGTCAGGGGCAGCATCATGAACAACGGGCCTCTTCCCGGTGATGATCCCTCATTAATAGCAAAGAGGAGGCTGACACTTCAACAGGGAGGCAAGCAAAAAAGGAGAAATGAAATAAGGCTTGCCCTTGCCCTGGGACAGGGAGGACAAAGCAGGAATGAAAAGAGGCTATCCCTTGCCCTGTAAGGAGGTAGGGGGCATTCATTCTTTCCACCCCATTCCCCGAAACCGCTCTGATGGCCTTTCTTTCATAAATCGTTACATTTTGCCCTTTTTTCATGGCTAAAAAATCCTCAGCAAGCCTGACCGTAGTTCCCAATAAACCGATGGATGCGCGTCTATTGGCACCAAAGCGTCTGACAAGTCGGCAAAAGGAGCTTTGGAGCGAAATCGTTTCTTCAAAGCCTGCCGCCTGGTTCGATGCGGCTAATTCCGCATTGCTTTTGGGTTACGTCAAATCCATTGTCTCTCATGAAATCCTGACATCGCAATCTGACGCGATAGAGGCAACGTTGATGGAGCCGGATGCCGATCTGAAGAGACTGAATCGGCTTCACATCATGATCGAGCGCCAATCCCGGCTTATCCAGACTTTTGCAACAAAACTCAGGCTCACTCAGCAATCACGTTATACCCCGGCTACTGCTGCGGTAATGGCTGGCAAGGCATCCGGCGTTCGTCCATGGGATGAAGGCAAATAATGCATTCAATTCGCAAAACACCATTTTTTAACCCTAAGGAAATATACTGATGAGCAAGAAATCCTTTGTACTACCGAAACTTTCAGACAACAAGGAATATGCCGCTGCAAGCAAAAAATTAGCTGATCTACGGCTTCAACTGGCCGAGGCGGAAGGAAAGAGAGACGCAATTCTGCTTGATATGCATTTTGGAAAAGGACACCCGCAGCGTGATCCTATTGAAGAAGCAGCAGAGAAGATGCTGGACGACGGGTCAAGTCCTAAAATTACCGATGAAGCAAAACTGATGGAGGGTTATCGGGAGCTGACCACGCGGATTTCAGTCATCAAGGCTGCTATTCGACTGCAGGAACAGGCACTCATGGATAAGCGGTCTGCGGCATCTTTTGAAGCGGTGGAGCGGTTACGGCCAATACACCATGAAAACGTCCGTAAGGTTGTCGCAAAGCTCAAGGAACTGGACGAGGCGTTAACTGCTGAAGCAGATTTGCGGGAAGGATTGTCTCTTGCAGGTTTCGCAGTAGGCAGCCTTATACCCATGAACATCCTGGAATTGGGATCGCTGAAGGACAGAAACTCCCGTGCCTATCGCTACCTCACGGAGGCATGCAAAGAAGGTTTTATTGACCAGAGCGAGCTACCGGAGAAAGGTAGGGCTGATGTTTTGATAGCGCTGGCGTAAGGGATGCGTATCAATCGGCGAGTCGCGCATAGCTCAAAAGGAACCCCGATAGCCAGCGGTAGCTTTCCTTTGGTTACGCGGCTGGCGAAAACAAGAACCCCCGACCCGAAAAGTTGGGGGTTTTTACTTCTCACAATTCAAAGGCTATTTAAATTCCAATGATGCTCTTCGAATATATCTCTCTTCATGCCAACAAGCCCTTCAAGTGGGGAGAAAACGACTGTTGCACCTTCATAGGGGAATGGGTACGCATCAAGACAGGACGTGATTACCTAACCGAACACAAGCCTTGGAGCAGTGCGAGACAGGCAAGGAAGAAACTGAAAGACCTGGGCGGTCTCACAGCTTTGCTCCAAAGCAACCTGAAACAGATAAATCCTAACCTGGCGCAAGACGGAGATTTGACGATCTATCGAGGCACGGCACACCTGTTCAGTGGCAGGCATATCGTTTCGGTCGGTTTGGATGGCCTCGTATTTACTGACCGCACTGTAGCAAAGGAGGCGTGGACATGCCGCCAGTAATAGCAATCATTGGCGCTGAAATTGCCGCAATGACCGCGACTCAGATAGCGTTCACGGTAGCTTCCATTGCGCTGACTATCGGGACAACGGTATATGGCGCTGTAGCCCAGAAAGCCGCAGCAAAAAAAGCGAAGAGACAAGCTGCAAGGGCTAGGGAAGATTTCCTTAACTCCCTGCAAGACCGCACCATCACGCGGGTTGCTACGGATGCGCCACAGCGTTACGTTTATGGAAAGGCCAAGGTAGGGGCTGATGTAGTAGCCATGCTCGTAAGCGGCAGCAATGAGGAATTCAAGCATCTAGTCTGTGTTCATGCTGCTGGCGAATCTGAATCCATTGACGAGGTTTATATCAATAACAAACCGCTTGGCCTATTGGATGAGGATGGATTTGTTACCAGCGGAGATTACTACTCGACGGCAACCGAGAACATAACGGAGACCTTTCCCACTTCGCCTTTCACTCTCGCGCACACGCCTAGCAGCTCGGTCAAGGTTATTGCGTACGGACGTGGGAGTATCGGGAATGCTGAAGGAATCTTGCCGCTAAGCGGCGAGGTAACTTATACCAGAGTAGGCAACACGATAACCGTGACAGGTGCCCTTCCTCCTGGTTTGCCTCTCGGTTTCACCTTTACCTTTGACCATTACAGCGTCACCTATCAATACACGCGCAACACCTCACAAGTACGTGTAAAGAAGCATCTCGGCACTCCTGATGATCCGGCTGACGCATCCCTGCTGGCTGAGTGCGGAGCGAAGTGGAAGGACACTGCTGTTCTTCGCGGACTTACTTATACCGTCATAAGGTTGGACTTGCGGCAAGCCGAGTTCCAAGGTGGCTTGCCGGACATAGCGGTCCTGATGAAAGGGCGCAAGCTCTACGATCCAAGAACCGGAATGACGGCGTACAGCACTAACCCTGCTTTAGCGATTTATGATTACCTCACATCTCCAATGTGCAATGTTCCCGCATCCGATATCCCTCTCTCTAACATCATCACAGCCGCGAATGTCTGTGATGAGCAAATACAAGGACTCTGCTAATACCATGCTAGCGAATAGAAGCTTTATTGCCAAATCTGAACACGGTTTGTTGACCTACTTGGATACTCCTTGTTATATCTCCAAGCCATTCGATCCCGCCAATGGAATTCCTGATTACCCCAAAACTGAATTTAAAGCCCTTTGGGATACCGGAGCGACTGGCTCAGTAATAACCCCCCGCGCCGTGGAAGCATGCGGCCTGAAGCCGATGAGGCGCATAAGGCCGATACTTATACAAGGCGTAGACGGATATGAACCGAGCGAAGCCTATGTAATAAACCTCACTCTTCCCGACAAGATTACCTTCCATGAACTGCCTGTCGTTTTAAAGAATCCAGGCAAGGACGTATGGTGGGATGTGATTATCGGCATGGATATCATCTCCACCGGCGAACTCATAGTAAAAAACGTGAACTCCAAGACTGAGTGGTCATTCCGGTACCCATCAAGCAAAGGGTCATTATGACAACCTTATCCTCGCATCAACAGACCGAACTAGAGAAGCCGGTAACGCGGATAGTTTATTTTGTCGAGTTGGAGTTCCGTGATTCAACGCAATACCTTTGCACAGCTAACGTTTCCATCACCTGGGGAGGCCATGAATGGATCGGTCTGGGAAGTATGGGGGCAATTAGTCCTATAGAAGAATCAGAAGGAGTTGAGTCAAAGAGCTTAACCTTCACGCTCAACGTAGCTCAAAATTCCGTCCTTGCCCTGGCGGTGGGGGATGTTGAGCAATACCGTGGCAGGAACGCAAAGATGCACTTTGTGCCACTTAACGAGTCATTCCAGCTGGTGGGCACTCCGGTAGTCTGCTGGCGCGGGATCATGGATACCATGGCGATCAGTGTTGATGGGGAAGAAGGCGGGATTACTCTGAAGTGTGAGACCAGCGCATACGGATTAAAGCGCCAGCCGGGATTAAGACTTAACGCGGCGCAACAGAAGAGTAGATATCCTACTGATACAGGACTTGACTACCTAACAGACCTCATCGCCAATCCCCAAATATGGCTCAGCAAGAAGTTTCAGAGAAGCATAAATTGAGAGCCACATCCGCACAGCGAGGCTATGGTAGTGCTTGGCAGAAGTACAGGGCAGGGTACCTACTCAGCCATCCCTACTGCGTTAAATGCCGAAAAATAGCGTCTGTGGTGGATCACATCAAGCCGCACCGCGGCGATCAGGATCTGTTTTGGGATAAATCGAATCATGCCTCCTTATGCCGGCATTGCCACAACAGCTACAAGCAACGGTTAGAGAAGTCAGGCCGGATTATCGGCTGTGATGTTAAAGGTTATCCCCTGGACCCGCGGCATCATTGGAGGGCTGGCTGAAGAATCTTTGCACATTCTCATTCCAGAAGAACTAAACCGACTAAAATACCTTGCCGACAAAAGACACAAGATAAAGTCGCGTAGGATTCGTCCAATCCACAACCGCATCCTGTCCGATACATCCGAAGAAACTCTAAGTGCCTTGTCCCTTGCCAGGAGGAACATGAGGAAAATCCTTGCCGTCGCAATACTCTTATTCTCATCTACTTTGCAAGCCGATCCCGTCTTAGTTTTATTTGAGAAAAAGATGTCAGAGTATCGTTCTAGAAACGATATGGTCATGGTTGTATTTAAGGCACGAGGTGACGTAAATAACGCCCTCAGCAACATAAAAGCGGCAATGCGCACGCAAGATCCCATGGGTTACATGAATCCCTATTGGATTGTTGATTTTCCCGATGAAGCGGTAAGTGCGCAAACCAATTGTGGGGTAGTTATTGGTCAGTGGTACGCGGGAGGTTTTCCTTTTCGTGCACAGTGGGAACAAATAATGTACCGCGCTTTGCAGCAAAATGTAGAACAGGGCGCTTACTTTTATTCATTTGGCGACGGACGCACTGCCGATGATGAAAGCCTTCTACCTGAGACATTTAGCAAGATTGGAAAAAGTTGCTTAAAAGGCAAATTTAATACTCAAACAAAAGCATCCGAGGCAGCTAAAACAGAAAGAGCCCGCCAAATTGGCCGTTCTATGGCTTCGCAATTCGATGGCTCTGAAGGTTCTCTATTAGCCAGGGAAATTCAAGATGTTTCTGTAAAACTCAGTAATATTGATGATCTAGGTATTGTGGCTATACAAAACCCTGAAGGAATTTTTATTCTTGCGAATGAGGTTGAAAGGACAATAAAAAATGGCGTAGGGACAGGAACGGTTGCTCTAAATCAATATCTCGATTCAGGTACAAGTCTAGTTATCCTGGCTCTGCATAATAAAACCAATGCATTTGGAAAGGACAATTGGAGCTATGAGTTTAATCTATTAGGAGATGGTACAACACTTTGGCGTGAGGCCAAAACTAAAACTGGTAGCGGTAGTGGTATTAAATATTGGATTGCTTTTAGCGTTGAAAAGCGGGCAGATGGAATGTCTCTAATAAGAAAAGCATCCGAAAGCCAGCTAATTAAACTTGCGCCTGATATGGTTGACTTTAACAACTGGCTGATAAAGTATCGCGGGCAAGAGGAAGGCTCAAATGCATCATCAGCAGCTGCCGCAGCTGCTGCTTTGCTTATTCTTGGCGGGGCACCTGTTATTTTTGGAGGTGGTACAGATATGGGGGCGAGTAGTTCCGATAGACCAAGTCGATGGGATGAGCTAATTACAGATCCCCGAGACGGCGTCTCTAGGCCTAGATGGCAAGTAGAATCACGGTGAAGGCAAATGGCTCGGCTCAAACTTATCAACCACCTCCCCTCTAAATTCTTAATTAATATTCTAATACGCGCACTGTAAGTTCTAATCCTTGAAGGTAAAAGGTAACGCACCTGGCGGCACAATCACCGGGCGAGATAATGCTGGCCTGTCTCATATCCAAAGGATTTTAGATTAGAGCAAAGTAACCTGTGGGAGTAAAATGCCTGACACGGTCATCGATGTACAGACAGCCAAGGCAGAACTTGAGAATGCTATTCTGGAGAAGCTCAGAGCATTTGAATCGAGATATGGTATTGGTGTACAGAGTATTGATCTTGTCCATCACCACTGTATAGGATCATCTGAGACCGTCGCAAGCGTCAGTGTGATAGCAGAGATTTAACACATCAATAGCCTAGTCAAGCCCACCTAGCCTTTTTCGCACGCTCTCGATGCTTGTCCGACATTGCAGATGGTGAAATGCCGGAGTTTCAAGTAACGTGCGTACCACTCGAACCTCAAATATTCATCCGGTGCACTTGTATGACGAATATTTTTGTTTCATATAGCCGCACTGACATTGACCTTATTAGGCCGATAGTTGCGCTGCTCCGAATTAATGCCTCATTCGTCTTTCACGATATTGACAGTATTCCTCCTGGCAAAAAATGGAAAAGCGAAATCGACAATGCTTTAGCAAAAACTGATTTGGTAGTGTTATTTTGGTGCGAGCATGCTAACAAATCGGAAAACGTTAAGAAAGAGTGGTCGCAAGCTGTTCTTCAAGACAAGGATATTTTGCCAATCCTATTAGACTATACTGTTTTGCCGGGGGAATTAAGCCAATATCAATGGATAGACTTTAGGGAAGGCTTGGGTACAAAACATGTAAAAAAAATATTAGAGCCGGGCATTGGAGTTGGGGCTGTCATTGGTTCGGTAATATTGGCACCTTTAGGATCTGTTCTGGGGGCTCGTGTGGGCAGCCAATTGCTAATTGATGAAGATAAATCACTTGAAGAAATGGCCGGGGAAATTGAAAAGGAGATCATTCGGCGTCAAGATCGGTGAGGGACTTCCCACGCCATCTGTTGGAGTATTTAATTTCTACTTGAAATGCTATCTGCTCTTTTCCTTGCCACGGTAATCGGCATCTCTGATGGCGACACTCTCACCGTCCTGAAAGAGGATAAGCAACAGGTAAAGATTCGGCTCGCCGAGATCGATGCACCAGAAAAGCGGCAGCCGTTCGGAGCCAAATCCAAGCAATCCCTTTCCGATCTCTGCTTCGGAAAAAAGGCAAAAATAAAACCAAGGGTGAAGGACCGCTACGGGCGTACCGTTGCCAGAGTGAGTTGCGATGGTGTTGACGCCAATGCCGAGCAGGTAAACCGTGGCATGGCATGGGTATATCGGCAATATGCCAAGGATCACAATTTATTCGTACTTCAGCACGAGGCGCGCCGCTTCAAACGTGGCCTATGGTCTGAGTCCTCTCCTATTCCACCATGGGAATGGCGGAAAAGACTACGGCAGATTTCGAACCCCACGATGCGCTATGCCTGATCTACAGAAACTACAGCAGTACATGATTCTCGTCGACCAACTGGTTGAGGTTACCGAGAAGGAGGATATTGCTGAGTGCGCTAGGTTGCTCGCCATGAATGTGGCGCATTACAAGCGACGGTATGGTGAACTGCCACTGGAAGATCATCTGTCGATGATCGTTACCGATGACATAAACGACGAGCAGGCCGAGTTGGTGATCGATGGCATGGAGACACTAGTGGGCATGCTGGGAACAGTCATCGAGGATGTGGAGAAGGTGGAGCATTGATAACCGGAGGACGGATGAAAAAGGATAAACGGAAAAGCGATACTCCCTCGGGCGAACCAGAACGGAGAGAGGGTGAACGGCGAGAAACATCCGATAGAAGAGAAACGCCGCGTAATTACGGTACGCCCTGGACAGAGGAGCAACTTCAGCGGCTAAAAAATCTGCTTAGCCAGAAGACCTCCCTAAGGCAGCTTGCGGAGACACTAGGCCGCACTCAATCTGATATAGAGAGCAAGGCAAAAGAGATTGATGACCGTGACCGGAAGGTTGAATGACGATATGACGACCCCCTTCTAGACGATGTGTGGCCGCATCATCCAAACTGATTTCAGGAAAAACTACGCCCGAAAGATTGGATGGGACGTCAGCTACGCGCCAGCATGGGTTGGCGGCGATTCGATACCCCAGTACAACATCTGTCCCGGTGCGCCCATTCGGATAATGGATATGCGTGGCTCGCGTCCGAGAGTGACAGATTTGCGATGGGGATACTGCACGCCGAAGGAAATCGAAGAGAAGAGGAAACCTTGGATAAATGCGCGAATCGAGAAGGCTCTTACCGGGCGTTATTTTAGGCACATGTTTCGCTCAGGCCGAGTGATAGTTCCCTCTGAAGGCTGGTATGAGTGGACGGTTGAGAATGGCAAGAAGCAGCCGTGGTTTATTACCCGCATTGTGGATGAACCTGTTTTCATGGCGGCACTAACAAACTGGATAGAGTGGAATCACTACATGCCGCATCAAACGGTAGAAACAGGCGTGGTGATTGTGACCGCTGATGCCGAAGGGGGAATGGTTGATGTTCATGACCGCAGGCCAGTGGTGCTAGAGCCAGAGGATGCAAGGATATGGATGGACCCTGAAACGCCAGTGGAAGAAGCAGCGCATATCGCTCAGGCCAGCTCACTCCCGACAGAAGCGTTCATGTGGTGGCGGGTTGATCGCGCAGTGAACCGGTATGAGCAGTACAAAAACGGGAAGCATTTGCTTGCGCCGATCCAATGAGTGACTGCAATAGCATTTGGAGTGCCTTATCTACTGTGATTATTGGAGGTGCTGCAGTCGGAGTTTCGGTTCTACAATGGAAAATCAATCAGCAAAAGTTAAAATTAGATTTATACGATAGGAGAATTCACATTTATGAGGTGGTAAAGAAGATTATTCAGAAGGGTGCGGACGGATTAAGTCTAACCGGTGATGAGCTTTCCGATTTCGAATCGTCCGCATCCCAAGCAGAATTTCTATTTGATACCGATATTCCAACTTATATTTATGAGATTCACCGTCGCGGAGTAAATCTCCGCCTTCTTTTGAATAATGAAGAAATCTTCGCCCGTGGAAATGCTCCGCCAGATTATGATCTCCAGATCCACGTGGCAGAAATGCTAGATGAGCAGCTCTGGTTTTCCAATCAGGTTGATATAGCAAGAGAAAAATTTCGCAAGTATCTGAGTTTGAGAGGGTAAAGGGAGTGAAGCGGGGGTAAAGTAAAGCTCGATCATGCCGTTATTGGTCAGAACAGGGCGCCAATAAATCATTAATTGCCGAACGGGTGAAATATGAATGAAAACAAGAAATTGATTAACGAAACATCGGTTTTGCCGAACACCCCGAAACAGCTCCACATGGACTTGCGAGTCGAGAAGCAAGTGAAACGCGACGGTATCGACATGGGAGTGTTATCGGATGGAACGGCTTTCCTGTCTGGCAGAGGACTGGCTAGGCTCTGCGGTGTAAGTAGTTCTGCAATGTCTGAAATATTGGCTGACTGGAATGGTAGTCCGCATAAACCTCGAATAAGAAAAATAAAAGAAATTCTGAATTCGCGCGGCCTTGCGTATGAAACTCCTGTTATAGGCCCATTGATGATCGATGGAGCAGTGGGTTTTGCGTGGCCAGAGAATGTTTGTTTGGCAGTCCTGGAGTATTGTGCCTTAGATGCGCAGTTGCAGAACCCTGACCAAGCGCGACAAAATTACCGCCTATTAGCCGGGAAAGGACTCCATGACCTCATCTATAAGGAGGTTGGCTATGATCCGAGTCATCAGATACCCGAGCACTGGAGAATTTTTCATGATCGCGTATCTCTTACATTCTCTGCGCTTCCTGCCGGATACTTTGGAATCTTCAAGGAAATAGCCGACATGATAGTCCACTTGGGACAAAATGGAGTACACATTGATTCCAGTTTTGTGCCTGACATTAGCGTTGGCATAAGCTGGGGAAATTATTGGAGTAGTAATGATTTAGATTCGAAGTGGGGAAAAAGGGTTAAATTTGAGCACAACTACCCGGAGTATTTTCCTCAGGCCGCATCTAATCCTCAACAACCATGGTGTTATCCAGAGTCCGCTTTGGGAGAATTTAGGCGATGGTTTCGAGAAGTATATATAGGAGAAGGCAAATTCTCGAACTATGTAACTGGGGCAGTGAGAAAGAAAGCCTTGCCTGCCTCATTTGCTCAATTAGCAATATCTGCATATGCGACAGCTGTTCTGCCCTCGCCGGAAGCAAACTGATTTAAAAATAAGTGAAACTCCCAAACCCGCTCCGGAGGGTTTTTATTTTCTATCTTAGCTAGGGCAAAGCTTCCCAACTTCGGCGGATTTCTGCTGTTCGCTACAGTCCGATTCCTTTATATTTCCGTGTTTAAGTTGATAGACGAATTCAGCAATAACTAAAAGTAAGGCCTTTCTCGTCTCTATACCGGTAGGAGACATATACACATAAAACTCATCGTCGTTCGTATTAGATTTTTTTTCACTGATGAGCAGCTTTAGCTTTATTAATTCGTAAGTAGGCGCGGAAGGTTTGTGGTCCTTCCCGTATTCCTTTTGCTGATCCTCTTCGAAGTCAAGCAAGCGTTCAATTCCGTTATCGCTTATATTTTTGAGCGCTTTTTTAACCTCTGGCGTTATGTGGCCGCTCAACTTGCGCCCAACCTTGATCGCAACGCTTCCGATTGTAATAGTGTCTGAGCGGTCAATTAACTGAGGCAAGATATTGATAGTATTTTCTAAGGGCGCCCAAAATGCAAAGAGTAGAATTACAACGACACTAGGCCACGCAAGAGCCTTAACGAGCTCTACCGTCAGCTCAAACTTACTTTTATTGGTATTTTCCATATTGTTCTCCGCTCCCCTCACTATAGCTCAACAAGATCAATGACCCAATGTCGGTGGAAGCAGGCTATTCCATAAGCAAAGCCGAATCATTGGATCAACCTCCTTTCTCTGAAGAGGTCTTGACATGCGCACTTCCCTTCCTAGCTACGCGGCTGGCAGAGATAAAACCCTAGTGGGCCAGCCCCTGGGGTTTTCCTCTTTTTGGGGAAGCCGCATAGTGTCGTTACATACCGCAGTGCCTGAGAATTAATACCAAAGTTGTATAGACGCCTTGAACTTTACCTACTACAATCCATCAAAATTATGCGCAAACGCATTTTTTTAAGTCAAGAGGCTAAATAAGCTTTTTCTGCAACAACTTACTCAGAAATAAAAACAATAAATTAAAGACATCAATTTCATGGGCGTGTGTAGCGCCTTGTTGTTCTGGCTAATAATAAATTAATCTGGAGGTAGCGATATGTCGGTGCATACATCGATTTTTGGTGGAGTACGGCTAACTGATGAGGACGCGAAAAGATTTAAGAATCAAGTTAAATATGGACGCCCAAAAAAAGAGGCAAGCCAATCATTGGCTAACGGCCACAAGCTTCTTCAGGAATACAATAGGAACGGATTTGTAAAAATCAATGCAAAATCAAGGTAGTATTTTTGAGCGTGATATTGAGGAAACTGGAACCGGGCGATATTGTCACCCGGTTTCGTCTTGGACACGAGGATTTTAAATTATTAAAAAAATTCCTAAAAAAAGATGCCAAGAAATATCATGCAGAAAATCTAACAAAAACTTGGGTATTGGTAGAAGAGAATCAATCTCATCCTGTTGTTCTAGGTTATATATCTCTAATATGCAGTCATATCGATATTGACCCCAGCAACGGCCATGCTGTTCCAGGGTATGAATACAAAGCTTATCCGTGCGTTAAGATTGCGCGGCTGGCGATTCACCAAGACCACCAGAAAAAGGGATACGGAATTGCTCTAGTTGAATTTTCAATATCGATAACCAAAGAAGTGATAATGGATAATATTGGATGTCGCTTTCTTGTAGTTGACTCAAAACCTAAAGCAATTGATTTTTATAAAAGCCGTGGTTTCACTTTATTTGAAACAACGGAAGAAAAAACTGAAACTACCTCCTCACTCATGTTTATGGATTTGACTAAGATCCATCTTCCATAAAGCCGTCCCGAGCTGGCTTTTATTCCTTTTGAACGCAAAGCAAACCGCTTAAGCTTCACCACAAGCCCTACAATCGATTTAAATGGCCTTGTCCTTATTTCGGAATATCAGCCAAGTAAAACTCACACACACATTGATTATTAATTCAGTAAACGGTATTTTTTACGGTATGTACTCCTTAACTTAACTTTTTTCTCTATTTTTTTCAATTATTTACATAAAGTGTTTGAATGTGACCCCCGCCTCCATGAAACCAAGCACTTACAAGCGAAAGTGTCATATGTTTTTTCGCCCTTCTGAATTTTTCCGCCATAATCATAGTTTTTCTCGCTTGTCATATCCTGACTTCAAAACCGGAGAAACTTTTTCACCTGCTCATATTTGGCAATCATTGATTTGACGATGCGCTGACTCTCGTTCTGCTGGTTCCAAGCCATGACTGGCGAAGATACATCGAGCATTAAAGGGATCAGCTAGAAAAACCAATGATCAATGCTGGGAAGCCACCCACCAAAAAATAGTTGATTTGCGAAAGACGAGTATCCAATATACTGATGCGGCCGGTTCATGATGGGATGTTGATCATTCTTCACCGGAAGCAGGGGATACATGGTTTGACCCGGACCTAAAGAGGGATGAGATCCCCTAATCCCCCCCAAGCTTTTTGAAGCTGGCGGGGATGCAAACACGAGGAATTATTTCATCATTGATTTCAGAACAAGCGGGAGGTCTTTGGCGTTACCTGATTCTCACATGGCTTTCGACATTTATGCGCCATAAAGGAGGAATGACATGATAATAAGCAGGAAGATTTTGCTCATGCTGGTTACATTGGCGGTAACCTTGGTTGCCGTCTTTGCGCTGCCCAGAACGGCTGCCGCAAGTATCTGGTCCGCGGCCGAACGCACGAGCTTGATCATGGCTACGTGTTCATCTGGGTCAGAGCAATATCCGGAACTCGCTCGCCTGCATAATATGATTGCGGCTGCCGGCAGCCTCAGTGAGGCACATGGCCTCGCACTAACACCGATGGCCGTGGCGATCGACGCGGTCAGGAATGCACGCTCCATTGCGCCTTTCAGCGATGACCTGGGTTCAGCCGAAGCCCAGCTCACCGATATGTACTCACGTATCGAAGCTGCCGACACACCCCGCCGGGTTGCGGATGAGTTTTCCGGCATGCTGCTTGCCAAACTCGACAATGACAAAGCTGCCAGCGTGAAGGTGGGCAAGACCGGCTGCAGTTACTCGACAGGAGAAGTAATCGCCATCGTAGTCGGGTTGATCCTGGGCATCATTCCTGGGTTGATCATGCTCATCGTGCTCTGCTGACAGGAAGCCGTGGCAGGAAGTCACTCCCGATCTTAATCGGGACGGCACTTCACAGCGCTGTTTTTACAGCTATGAACCGTACAGCTGTCCGGGCGCCATCCCGATATCCAGCTGTGTCAGCGGCAAGGCTGTTGGCAGCGGGAGATGCAGGGCCTCGTAAACGGGGGCGTTGGAAAAACCGTAGGGTGCTGCTTCCTCGTTGCTGAAAGCGTAGTAAGCTTTATCCACCTTTGCCATGATCATCGCGGCCAGGCACATCGGACACGGATGGCCGCTGGCATATACGACGCTGCCCTTTAAATCCGGCCGTCCCAACTGACGGCAAGCCGCTCGCAATGCCTCCATCTCGGCATGCGCGCTGACGTCATGAGTCTGTATGATGTTATTGACGCCAGTGGCAACCACTTTGTCGCCGATAGCCAGCACCGCACCGAAAGGACGGCCGCCCTTCTTGTGGTTGTCCTGGGCAAGGCGCACCGCCTCGTGCAGCAGTCGTTTATGATCGGCCATCGCATCTCCCGGGATTGTTGCGTCCGTTGCGCACAGTTGTCTCGCTGCCGTGGCAAGCACAAGGCCCGATGCTGCTGACAAGAGCCAACTACGCCTGGCATTGATCATTTTAACTCCTTCCCGGAATTATGCGGATTTCTTGTCAGGCAGCTTGGAAGTGTATCAGTCATGTGAGATGTATGGATGTCTTGGCTCCGGTACACGGTATGCGGCGGGATAGCCGGATGCCGCCATTGCCGGGCCTCCAATTCCGCTTTGCGGACCCCTCAGGTTACGCGCGGGCGAGACACTGTCGCAATCAAAATTCACTGCGGCGGTTGCATTTCGGCTCCTGACGGAGGCGAGGTCACGATGGCAGGCGGATTGGCAGCATAAGGATTGTTGGGGCTATCCGGGGAATATTTTGAGCCATAGCGGCCGTAGGGGTTGTTGATGCTGTCTGGCGAGTATTTGCTGCCATATCTCCCGTAAGGGTTGCTGGTGCTATCCGGGTCATGGGGGTTGCTGCTCAGGTTGCCGAGATATTTTCCGGTCTGACGGTCGATCAGAATAGGCGGCCCGGCCGTAGCCATTTCCAGTGCCAGGGCAAGAAGCAACCCGGCAGCGAATGAAGCGTTATCCTTGTTCATCGATCTATTCCCCTTTTCCTTTTTTCCGGAGCCTTTCTTTGAATTGATCCGTTGTTGCCGCATCTATCCGGCTAGATTGTGCGGTTCCGCTTCCCGCTCGCAGGTCTCTGTCATATCCGCCCGCATGCTCATCCTACGGGTTTTGGCATTATTGAAAAGTGGACCTTGGTACTATTTCTGCTGTCTTCGCATTACCTGCACGGATTCTTAAAACCAGTCCCGCTCCATAACCAATGACGTCAGGAAGGTGGATGGCGCGCGCATTCCGGTGTGCGGCACATGAAAAAGAAGAATCCGCAGGAATGCGGATCGATGAATTGCCCGATATGTCCGATATAATCAAGCCCGGCTTCATCGAATCACCGAGCTCTGGCTCAGCCGGGAATTTGACGGAAACGCGTGATTGACATCTGCGATCATCCCATCTAGAGTAATGGTCCCTGAATGCCATTTAATTAAATTGTCAATAACTTGAGAGGAGAGTAATGATGAAAATAACCAAAACACTGTTAGCGGGTCTTGCATCAGGATTGCTGCTGGTAGGGGCTGCCCAGGCAGGCGAACAAAAATTCACGGTGGTGATTAATGCTTACGACACCAATATTCCCGAACTCAACGTCGAAGGCGTGACAGTCAAGAACATCCGTGCTTTCAATGTGCTCAATGAGCCGGAAACCCTGACGGTCAAGAAGGGGACCGACGTGAAGATTACCATTGAGAACAAATCCCCCATCAGCGAGGGTTTTTCCATCGACGCTTATGGAATCAAGGAAGTAGTCAAGAAAGGAGAGACCAAGACCATCAGTTTCAAGGCTGACAAGGCCGGCGCCTTCACCATCTGGTGCCAGCTCCATCCCAAGAATATTCATTTGCCCGGTTCCTTGAACGTAGTGGATTAAACAGCCACGCAGCAGGATAGCGGTTCAGCGGTGAGAAATCCTCACCCTGCGAGCCATCAAACCCGCCACTTTGGCGGGTTTTTTTTGCATTCGAGAAGCAATCCCATGCCTCCAAAGCATATGCCAGTATATGCTGCGGTAATATGGAAAGATCAAACCGGCAATTTGACGAAGGGAAACGGAAACGTAAATGATCTCCAAGGCTTGATTAGTGCTGTCATTTTCGCCTTGACCCATCCCGTAAATTCTTGAACCCAGAAACGCACGGGTGTAACAATGATGGAGCAAACTAGTCCAGGCTGGCCTCATGCTTAAATGGAAATATGAGGAAGCATGAGAGTTCAGCAATGTAATTCGTCTACCGATGGGAGTATCGATACATTACCGACAAGGAGATGAAACATGAACAGCGGACTGGTTTTCTGGGGTACATATATCCTTGTGCTTGCTGCCGGACTGGGCATAATGGGAGTGGATTAAGGAAGCAGGATGGCCGGGTTTAGTCCCTTTTCATTCCCTCCTTCTATTCCCTCTTGTAGCAGCGGAATGGTGAATGTGCGAAACAGAACGCAATGTCGCCCCGTCTGACCGGAAAAAGTAATCCAGAAATGATTCATGGGTGTCCCAGCGTACAGACTCCTATAGCGGTCAGCGCAATTATCTGCCACATGACCATTATCAAAAATAGGGGATATGGGATGAAATCTGTCTCGGTGTTTTCTGTTCTTCGATCGGGTTTGTATGCTCTTACGGCATGCGGGCTGATGAGTTCCACGGGTGCGCAGATTCCCGGACCCGGCCAGGTTGGCGGCATGGGACAAGGAGGTGCGCCCGCGGGAGAGTTTCCGTCTGACCAGGGCAATATAACGTACGGTCAAAGGTACACGCCGGCCGAGGATTTTCCCCCAGAGCCTATTCGGGACAATAAGGACAGGAACGGGGATAAGAGCAAGAAAACCCCCAGTGATTCTTCCGGGGAATCATTGCCTCAGCCGGATAAACGGAGCGCGGGAGAAAAGATGGACACCTCCATTGAATCGGAGGCGCCGGAAAGCCATTCTCCCGGTACGGCCGATGCCGGTGCGAAGCAGAAATAAGGCTATCAATTGCTGCTCGTAAATATCTGTCGCCATCGCCCCAAGATAGCGTTTACCCGTTTATCCGTTTACCTGGAAGCGCTTTCGAGTCCGCTTCCGCACCGCCAGCATAGCTGAAAATTAGCCGGGTTTTCCTCGGAGCATGTGCGGCAAAATACCACGCCTGTCTCTACAGGCGATTTTTCATAGGCACGTACTACGGCCTGCGCCCGCAGCAGGTCATCCTCGCGAGCAATCCAGACTTCCGGATACGCATGCGTGAAAGGGATGTCGCCCACGCCACCCTGAGCGTGCTCGTTGAATAGCCGCGCTTCGATGTTCGCATGTGCGAGAAGGTCGAGCAGGATATGCGCCTCCATCAGGTTGGCGGCGGAACAAAGCTTCTTCATGGACCGAAGCTGTGCTGACCGGGCAGCCTTGTCATTCCCGGATCCTCATTTGTTGCATTCACTTCCTTCCTTATTTTAGCTGCATGCACCCCGCGAACCACAGGTTTGCAGGCCTTGTTGCCGGCTTGGCGCTGGATTCCGGGTCAGGCCCGGAATAACGAGGTCCATGGTATTTTCCGGCTGGATCAATAGCAACAGCATCTTCCGGCACGCTTGTTCTTTGACCGATTCCCGCCTGGTTCATTCGCCACGAAGCTGCGCCGAATGATACGGATGCGGTTACGGTTCAGGGATTGGGCGGCAGGCCCGAACTGATTTCCAGCGCGATGAACTGGGTAAGCTGGGCTGGCGCGAAATTGTTGTCGGCTACCAGGATGATCGTCCGCTTGCCATTGAATATCGGGCCAAACGTAATGCCTTCGATATTGCCCGCTGCGAGCGCCGAACCATCGATATTTTTTAGCTTGGAAAGATCCAGAAGCAACGTCTTGCTGACCAGCTGAATATTCCTCCCTGCGATGGAATCCATGCCTGATACATCGGTAGCGTGGCGTGCGTCCGCATAAAACAGCCGGACGGTAAACCCGGTGGCGATACTCCCTGGAGTGAGGGCGCCAAGCGTGAATGAACGCTCGATGGTGATGAATTGCCGGTCGCCGATGGCAATAAAATCGGTCAGGCCGTTGGTGGCGAATCCGCCAAGGGAGGAGGGTGCGAATACCACCGGCCCCACAGGATAGATATACTCCTCGGCAGGCCTGCTGCTGGCAATGTCGAAGGAAAGAATGCGCGCGCGCGAACCGGTGACGACGCTGGAAGGCGGCGAATCCTGTACTAGGCCATTTTCCGTCGCGGTGTAGAGCGTGCGCCCCTCCAGCGAGATTGCCAGGCTTTCGAAGGCGAGGTTGTTGTATATCCCTTTGTCTCCCGGAAATATTCCCATATTGGATCCGTCGGGGAAGTAGCGGGAGGGTACAGGGAAATCGCTCACGTAGCTGCCGTCCGGATTCATCACGCGCACGGCAGGATTGGTGAAGCCAAAAATGCCGCGCCGGCCTTCGCTGCTCCAGTATATGCGGTTGCTGGCGCGATCGAATCGCAGCGCTTCGGGGTCAAGTCCGTTTTTTTCGAAGCTGTTTCCGTCCGGTCCCCGTAACAGGGTTACCGAATGGAATTTCACCCCATCCATCCCGGGCGTGGCGGAACGCTGGAACAGGGCAAGATCAAGCGACAATTCGTAAAAGCGCGCATTGCTCCGGTCGTCGCTGATTGCAAGATAACGATCAGTTGCCGGATTATAGTCGAGCGAAGACAAGCCGCCGATGAGCGTGCCGTTGAAGCGCGTTTTGTTCGGCACGATTTGCTGGCCGATATAATTGAGGACGATATGTTCCGAAGCGGAAGCGGGAGCATGAAAGCCGGCAGTCGCAATGGCGAGGGCGAGGGCGGCGGCAGTGATTATCTTCATAGGGTAATTATGAGCGCGTCTATTTATTCCTGATGCTGCAATATTGCTCAGCCGGGGGTTACTATACGTGTTTTGGCGGCTTTGGGGACCTCCCGTCTTCCAGCCCGGCTTCATCGCATGAGTAGTTTATTTCAGATGAGTTACAGTACAAATAATGCGAGAAGGTTTCGCTGGTGGGCGCGCTTTCTGGCGCATCTGCTCCTTGCCACCGCAATATCGGGATGCGCCAGCTTCACCGAGGTGAGGAAATTCGCTTCGCTTTCGGGGAATGCCGCAGGCTTCGATGGAATCACGAGAGATTATGTCGAAGCGCCCGAGCGGCGCAAGCAATACCAGCCTGCGAAATTTTACCCCGACCTGGAGTCGATGAAGGCGCGCCGCGAGGCACAGCACGCCAGCCTGGATTTACTTCAGCAAACCCTGGCGAATTACATGCATGGCCTCGACGCGCTGGCTTCAGGCGACATGAGGGTTTTCGACAAATCGCTCGTCGATGTCAGCGCCAGCCTCAACAAGGCGTCGATGCTCGACGCGAATGAAAAACAGGCCGTGGGTGCGCTCTCCACCCTGTTTGCCCGTTCCGCCACTGTCTGGTACCGGGAGCACGAGATGAAGAAGTTGATCGGCAGGAGCAATGAGCCGCTTCAGGATGTGATCAGGGCAGCACGCAGAATCGTGGAAAACGGCATCGTGGCTGACCTGCAGGTGGAATCGGCCCTGATCGCGCGTTATTATGACAACATAATGCTCGCCCCGGACAATCCCCCGGAGCCGGTTGCGATGGCGTTGGCGAAGGAGGTTCGGGCGGAAGCATTGAGCCGTGCCGATGGCCGTATCCGGAGCGCCCGGGCTTATGATAATGTCTTGTCAGGCATTGCCGCTGGGCACCAGTACCTGTACGACCACAGGAACGCTATCGGCGCCATTGGCCACGGCGAAACCGGACCGCAGTTCAAGTCCCACATAAATACGCTTCGAACTGCCTATAAAACCCTGCTCGATGTTTCCCGGTAAAAAGGAAAAGGAGGAAAAGTATCATGGAACCTCTGAGTGCGGATGAGGCTTTCGAGCTGGGCAACCTGCTTCGCGATACCGCGGTGGCATTGGGGGAATGGCGCGTAGGGCATCAGGGAAGCCTTACACGGCGTGAATGGGATGAACTGGATGAGCGGGAAATCGCGCTTCTGAACAGCGCATCCGCCATGTATACCGCGGCGATAGGCCTGGTCCTGGCCGATAGCGAGCCTGCCCTGGCACGCCTCCAATCCAGCGTGAAACACGCAAAAACGGCGATCGGACGTATCGCTGTTTTCAAGCAGGCGCTGGATCTGGCATCCGCGCTGATTCTCTTCGCCGGGGCGATCACTTCCGGCAATGTCGCCGCGCTTCCGGTTGCGGTAGTATCGCTGGAGGATGCGGCGGCGGCAATCTTCTCTTCCGCCGGTTCGGATGACTGATGGATGACTAATCGTTTCGATGCTGCCCGATGATGCCGGCGGACAAGGATACCGCTTCACCCGATGCGACGGTTCAGCCGCCCCGGAATAAACGGCTTATCCTGGCCGTTGCGGGATTCGCAATCGCGGCCGCCCTGCTGGCAGGGTGGTATTTCACTCAGGAGCGGAAAGACGCGGATACGCTGGTGCTGTATGGCAATGTCGATATCCGCCAGGTTTCGCTGGCTTTCAACGGCAGCGAGCGGGTAGCGGAAATGCGTGTCCAGGAAGGCGACCGGGTAAGGGCCGGGCAGGTGCTGGCAACCCTGGACACCCGCACTTTGACGCTGCAGATTGCCCAGGCGGTGGCGCAAATCGAGGTGCAGGAGCAGGCCTTGCTGCGGCTGAAAAACGGTACGCGGCCGGAAGAGGTGGCCCAGGCGCGGGCCCAGGTGGCTGCCGCGCAGGCGGATGCGGATTTTGCTTCGCAACAGTTCGAGCGTCTGCAGAATATCGAGCAGGAATCGGGCGAGGCGGTCAGCCGGCAGGATCTGGATAACGCCCGCTCGCGGAAACGGGCGGCCCTGGCGCAACTGGAGAACCAGAAAAAAGCGCTGCAACTGGCGCTCATCGGCCCCCGCCAGGAGGATATCGCCCAGGCCGAGGCGCAATTGCTGGTGTCCCAGTCGGATCTTGCCCTTCTCAGGCACCAGCTCAGCCTTTACGAGTTGAAGGCGCCGATCGATGCCGTGGTGCGCTCGCGCCTGCTCGAACCCGGAGATATGGCTTCCCCGCAACGGGCGGTCTACGCCCTGGCGATAACGGACCCGAAATGGGTGCGCGCTTACGTGTCCGAGGTCGATCTGGGGCGCATCAAGCCGGGCATGAGCGCGCGCGTCACGACTGACAGCCACCCAGGCGAATCCATAGCGGGGTGGGTGGGATTTATTTCCTCCATGGCCGAATTCACCCCCAAAACCGTGCAGACCGAGGAGCTGCGCACCAGCCTGGTGTATGAAGTCCGCATCTTCGTCGAGGACGCGGCCAACCGGCTTCGCCTGGGCATGCCCGCCACCGTGTATATTTCCCTGAAGGATAACGCCGGTTCACGGCAGCCTCCGGGCGATGGGTGAAACGATGAACGAAGCGGCGGCGCTCGTCGCCAGCGCTGTTCACAAGCGTTTTTTGGCGAAGGAAACCGGGAAAATCATCCATGCGGTAACGGATGTCTCGCTGCGCTTGTCTTCCGGCACGCTAACCGCCCTGGTGGGCCCGGATGGAGCGGGAAAGACGACACTGCTGCGAATGACAGCCGGATTGCTGAAAGTCGATGAAGGCCAGCTCGAGGTCCTGGGTATCGATGTCGCGCTCGACCCGCAAACCATCCAGGACAGGATCGGATACATGCCGCAACGCTTCGGCCTCTATGAAGATCTCAGCGTACAGGAGAACCTCGATCTTTATGCCGATCTGCATGGCGTGCCTGCCAGCGCGCGTGCTGCACGTTACGCCCGGTTGCTCCAGATGACGGGCCTGGCCTCCTTTACCCGCCGCCCCGCAGGTAAATTGTCCGGCGGCATGAAGCAGAAGCTGGGGCTGGCCTGCACCCTGGTGCGCTCACCGGAACTGTTGCTGCTGGATGAGCCCACAGTGGGGGTCGATCCGTTATCGCGCCGCGAGTTGTGGGATATCGTCCAGCAAATGATCGACGAAGAGCATTTAACCGTTCTGGTTACGACTGCTTTCCTGGGGGAAGCGGAGCATTGCGCCCACGTCTTCGTGCTACACGAGGGCAAGGTGCTGGCGGAAGGCACGCCGGAGGAAATTCGCCAGCGCGCACGGGGCCTGTGCTTCGATGCGGTGCCACCGCCGGGCCAGCCGCCGCGCATCCTGCAATCGCGCCTGTTCGATGATGCCAGAAGTATTATCGATGCGGTGCCGCATGGAGGGGTGGTCCATTTTGTGCGGCAGCCCGCGGCGGATCAGCGGCATCTGGATGCTTTGCTGGAAAGCACGCCGGTAACGGAGGTGGAAGCGCGGCTGGAAGATGGATTCATGGTGTTGCTGCGCAAGCAGCAGGACATGGACCGGCCTGCTGCGCACGCGGAATCCGGAACCAGGGAAAGAACCGAAAAAATGGAAAGGGTGAAAGGGACGCAAGGAACGGCAGGGCCGGAGCGGATGGCCGCGGAAGATGAACCCGAAGGCAGGGAAAAAGTGGATGAAGTCGTCATAGAAGTGCGTGACCTGGTGCGCAGGTTCGGGGATTTCACCGCGGTCGACCACGTCTCCTTCTCGGTGCGGCGGGGAGAAATCTTCGGCCTGCTGGGGCCAAACGGAGCGGGCAAGACCACCACATTCCGCATGCTTTGCGGCTTGCTGCCGGCAAGCGGCGGCTTTCTCCAGGTGGCTGGCGTCAATCTGCTGCGCGCGCGGGCCGCAGCACGGCGCAAGATAGGTTATGTTTCACAAAGGTTTTCCCTCTACAGCGATCTCTCCGTGATGGAAAACCTGGAGTTCTTCGGCAGCGCCTACGGGTTGCATGGCTCGCGGCTGCGCGAACGCATCGCCATCGTGATGCAGCAATTCGATCTCCAGGGCAGAGAAAAATCTCCGAGCGGACAGTTGCCCGGCGGCTTCAAGCAGCGGCTGGCAATGGCTGTGGGCTTGCTGCACGAGCCCGAGATCCTTTTCCTCGACGAGCCCACCAGCGGCACCGACCCGATGAAACGCCGGGAATTCTGGCGGCGCATCACGGCGCTGTCGGAAGTGGGCACGACGATCGTCATCACGACCCATTTCATGGAAGAAGCCGAGTATTGCGACCGCATCGTCATCCAGGATGCGGGGAAGCTGCTGGCACTGGGTACGCCGCGAGAAGTCAGGGTGCAGGCGGGAGGAGAAGGCAACCATCTGGACATGGAAGAAGCTTTTATCGGCATTGTCGAGCGGGCACGGCGCACCCCTGCCGAAACTCCCCGAAGGGAAGCGGTCCGGTGAACAAGTCCGATAGCAAACTCGATGGCAGGCCCGGCAGCAAGCCCGATGACAAGTCCAATGGAGCGTTGTCTTTGCCAAAGCCGCCCGGCAACCCGCCGGAATCGGCAAGCCGGAAACGGGAGGGAGGGGCGGGAGGATCGCGAGGGACAGGAGGGCCGGGAGGATTGGCGGGATTCTGGCCGCGCCTGGCTTCACTCACCCGCAAGGAGATCCGCCAGTTGCTGCGCGACCCCGGCAGCCTTGCCATTGGTATCGGCCTGCCTCTCGTGCTGATCCTTATTTTTGGCTTCGGCCTCTCCCTCGATGTCAGGAACGCGCCGGTAGCGGTTGTGCTGGAAGATCCCTCGCCCATGGCAGTGGACGTCATCGCGGGTCTTGAGCTTTCCCCTTATATCTCGCCAGTGGTGGTGATTTCCATGCACGATACCGAGCGCCTGATGCTGGAACGCAAAGTGGACGCCATCGTGCGCGTGCCGAGCGATTTTTCCCGCAACCTGGCTGCTGGCGATGCGCGCCTCCAGGTGCTGGTGCATGGAACCGAGGCCAGCCGGGCGCTCATCATCCGCAGTTATCTCAACCTCGCGCTAAGCCAATGGACGCAGCGCCAGGCCGAAAGGGGGCGAATGGCGGAGCCGGCCGCAGCGGCGGCTTCCCGCACCGGGATGGTCGTGCCGGTGGAGCGCATGTGGTTCAATGCGGCCAACACCAGCACCTGGTACCTCGTGCCGGGGCTGATCGTGCTGATCATGACGCTGGTGGGCGCCTTCCTGACAGCGATGGTCATGGCGCGCGAGTGGGAGCGCGGCACGCTGGAAGCCTTGTTCGTTTCGCCGGTGCGGCCCAATGAAATCCTGCTGGCGAAGATCATTCCGTACTTTCTGATGGGCATGCTCGGCCTGGGGATGTGTCTGGTGGCTGCGCAGTTCCTGTTTGAGGTGCCGATGTACGGGTCGCTTCTGATTCTGCTGGGCAGTTCGATGCTTTACCTGCTGGTGGCGCTGGGAATAGGCTTGCTGATTTCGTCAGTGACCCGCAACCAGTTCCTCGCAAGCCAGGTCGCGCTGCTGTCCAGCTTCATGCCGGCGCTGATGCTATCCGGATTCATGTTCGATCTGCGCAACGTCCCGGTGGTCATCCAGTGGATCGGCAAAGCGCTCCCCGCGACCTATTTCATGGAATTGATCAGGACACTGTATCTGGCAGGCAATGTCTGGCCGCTGATCTTCAAGAATTGCGCCATTCTTGCCACGTACGCCATATCGTTGCTTGCGCTGGCGCGCCTGGTCACGCGCAAGAGACTGGATTGACGCCGTGCTCGATTTCCTGCGCCGCATTGCCAGCCTGTGCCGTAAAGAACTGCTCGCCATCTTCAAGGATCCGGCCAATCGGGTAATCCTCATCGTTCCCTCCCTGGTCGAAAGCTTCCTGTTCGGTTATGCCGCGACTTACGACCTGACGAACGTGCCCTATGCCCTGCTGGACCAGAGCGGGGGAATCCATGCGGCCGAGCTCGTAGCCCGCCTGGATGGAAGCGGGGTGTTCCATCGCGCCGCCACCCTGCGGACCCAGAAGGAGATTGCGGATGTGATCGATGCGGGAAAGGCCCTGGTCGTGGTCCAGATCGGGCAGCGATTCGAGCAGCAATTGAATGAAGGCGGGATGGCGCCGGTACAACTGATCCTGGATGCGCGCAACTCCAATACCGCGGGATCCGCCGCGGCCTATATCGGCGGCATCATCGAAGGGTATAACGCCACGCTGCAGAGCGGCGCGGCGCCGCCCTTGCCGCAGATCACCGTCGAATCGCGCGCCTGGTACAATCCCAACCTCGAAACCCGCTGGAACCTGCTGCCCGGGTTGATCGCCTCGCTCAGCATGATCCAGACGCTGATGCTGTCTGCCTTGTCGGTCGCGCGCGAACGCGAAAACGGCACTTTCGATCAACTGCTGGTGACGCCGTTTTCTCCGATGGAAGTGATGATAGGCAAAGCCATCCCATCCATCATGATCGGCCTGACGCAATCGACCATCGTCATGATGGTCGCGCTATTCTGGTTCAGGATACCCATGGCAGGGTCGCTCGTCACGCTCTATACCGGGCTGACCCTGTTTACCGTGGCCAGCGTGGGGCTGGGGCTGTCGATCTCGGCGGTTTCGGCAAACATGCAGCAGGCCATGCTGTACACTTTCATGCTGATCATGCCACTGATCCTGCTCTCGGGACTGGCCACCCCGGTTCGCAACATGCCTGAATTCCTGCAGATCGCCACCCTGATCAATCCGCTGCGCTTTGCCATCGACCTGGTGCAGCGCGTCTATCTGGAGGGAGTGGGGCTGCTTACGGTCATCCACGACCTGATTCCCCTGCTGATCATTTCGGCGATCACTCTGCCGCTGGCGGCCTGGCTGTTTCGCCATCGCCTTCTTTAGCAATGCATCAACGCCATGTGGCAGATGACGGCGAAACCGGAAGCCTGCATCATCTTTTCGCTTCCATTTGCTTTTTCGATTCGCTGAACTATAAATCAGATGGATGCGGGTCAAGGATAGCGGAGTCAAGCGCAGCGTTGGTACGCATTTCCTGATATTTGCTCCGGGGGAAGAGAAATCTCCTCCGCAATGCGGAGTCCGGATTTTGAACGGAACGGCACGGTACAAGCGGTAAATAACAGTTAATAGCAGCCAATAGCAGCCAATAACAGCGGGAGAAAGCCATGGAGAAAATTCGCGAAATAACCGAAATCCATCTTGCACTCCTGGAAAGCTTCCCGCCGAAATTGCGCATCACCGCCGTGGGAACCGTCCCGACCGGGGGCTGGACCGATCCGAAGCTCCGGCCTCATGTCTTTGTCCAGCCGCCGCCCGACGGAATCCACGATTTCGATTTCGTTGCCGATCCTCCCACAGGTCCAGCACCTCAGATCGTCTCTTCCATTCAGGCTATCTACACCTGGGAAGAACTGCCCGAAGGGGTGAAGGGTGTGCGTGTTCACGCGTCCCAAAATGCGAAGACGGCGCAGCTGGATCTGGACAGGCCCGGCCGCCAGCCCAATCGTTTTATCCTGGACGATTACGGCGGCGCTACCCGGATCGAATATTATCCGCGCGCGCTCGATTCTCTGGGGGAAGAAGAGGTGGAAGCAGCAGCGGATGCCCGTTTCGAGTACCAGGGCCCGGAAGGGCATTTTGTATTTCGCGGGGAAGAAATTGGCCAGGAACAAAATATTCTCGGCTTGCTTGTTTCCGTGGCGCTTCAACCCAACGCCGATGCCGGCGGCCTCGATTTCGCGCTGCTCCTGCCGCCCGTTCATCTCCGCGGCCAGGCGCGGCAGGCGTTTCAAACAATAGGGATCAAGATCCGCAGCAGGGGGCGGGTGATCAATCCATCCGGAGCGGAACTTGCCTATGAGACAGTCAATCTCGAAGGCGTGGCGGAGGATATTCCGATACTTTAGGTTTCATGAAATACCGCGTGGCACAGCAGAAAATTCTAGAAAAACAATAGAGCGATATGTGATGACTTCAGAGGAATATCTTCAGGAACGGCTCGATGACCAGATCAAATGGTATGACGACAAAAGTTCATGGAATCAGATGTGGTACAAAAGGCTGCGCGCTCTCGAGATTCTTTTTTCAGTCACCCTGCCGTTTCTGGTCAGCCATATCGCCGGGGACAGTGACATGCTCAAGCTCCTCACGGGAGCAATGGGCGTTGCCATAGCGCTAATTGCAGGTTTGGTCACACTGTATAAATTTCAGGAAAACTGGGTTGAATACCGGGCGACAGCTGAAACCTTGAAACATGAAAAATATTTATATCTTACCCAGAGTGCCCCTTATGATGGAAACAATGCGTTTCACCTGTTGGTAGCGACAGCCGAATCCGCAATGTCGAAAGAAAATGCGGACTGGTCCCAGGTATTTAAGGAAAGACAAAAAGACACAACAGGAAATAGCGAAGCGGGTTGATGTGCGCACACCAAAGCAGCCCACAATCCAATGATTTGCAGTAGTCGCGACTTCATCCGACAGTTACCCGATTTGACAGGTGCAATTGTCAGATTCGCAGTTAGAATCCTAGTTCACCCTGTCCCTGAGGATTTACCGCAACTGACCAAAACTCATTTGCCAATGGATACCGACTGGCGACCAGCAGGCGATAAAGCGGCTGGTTTTTTATTCCGGTAACAAGTTTCTGATCTGTCGAAGTAAAAAATCCCAAATCCGCTACTTTTTGCTTCCAGTATTCGTATATGTTTTCGCGGATCTTACCCCGTGAACCCGTTGTGTCGACATTTTCTCGCCATCCAGGAGCCAAGGCATCGAAATCAGAATTTTCCGATATGAGATTCATATCGAGATTTCGTTGAAAATCCATGGCGCTGCAATGAATTAAAAGGTCGATGTGACGCAGTGCGGATAGTGCTTTGATCAGTCGAAAATCGAGCGATATGAGATTGTATGGATCAACAAATGCGAGATGAAGGCCACAAGGATTTACGGCTGACGCCATCTTTTTCGCGGCTACGGTCGCGGATGCGTGAATGGGGAAAACTGGCGCGCCGAGTTTTTTCAGCCGGGCAGTGCAGGCAGCGAGGCTTTCTTCATCGACATCCGATATATACACGCCAGAGAAAGGCGCTTTGCTTTGCACGCTAGCTTTCCAAGCTGCTATAGCACTGCCATCTATCCACTCTCCTGTTGTTTTTATTCGTGATTTTCCTGTTGCGCAGAAGAGGTCGAAATAAGCCGCCCCACCTTGGTGTTCTCCTATAAATTGCCTTCTGGCCGCTTGCGAGATTTCAAGGTACCGCAACAAGTACATATGCTTTTCTTTTGCCCACTCACCTATATCATCATTGGCCAGATGCCCATCGTCTCCCTTAATCAGGTTCATCGTTTTTACGTATTTTCTTGTTATTCACAAAAAATCGTCAAGCCGGCGTCAATAAATGCTTCCCGTTGTTATGCTGGTCATAGCGGTTCACGGCCCGGTCAATCCGTCACCACGAGCGGCGACTCAGAATCTTTTATTATCTCACCACACTACATTTTCTATGGATCAAAATACCCTCGAATGAGGGGGGAGGAGAAAGAAAGAAAACCCGCCGAAGCGGGTTGAAGGAGGAGTTCCCACTGGGATGAATGTCAACGGGAACATCAGTATCCGAAAGGGATTAAAATCGGACCTGGCTCTGCAAGGGTACAGGGCACAATCATATTGCCACAGTGACATGTCGCCTGTGTGACAGATTCAAAAGCAGGTATTAGAATTACTGAGCTAATACAACTTAACCCTATACAAAGTGCCCTACCGTACAGAGTGCCTTTTTGTTGGCGCCTAGTATGGCGCCATTTCCACCTAAAAAGGAAGCTCCGACACTGGAGATAAGATTAACCAGAGGGATGTTTCCATTATTATTTATTTTGATTGAGTCCGTAAATTGCTGTAAATATTTGGTGGGGCAGCCACCGCTTCGATTCGGTAAATTGACGGTTCTGAGACGTTGATCAACCGAAGGAGCAGAAGCGATGACTGGATACGATATTAGCGTGGGCAAGGAATTATTGCCAGGATTGTTGAATGGGAAGACGGACTGGCGAAGCTGGTGGAAGGGGTACTCAATCAGATATTGGAGGCGCAGGTGAGCGAGAGTTTGGGGGCGGATCGGCATGAACGTTCGCAGAAACAGCAGGGCTAGCGCAACGATTACCGTCGCGTACGCTTTTCACCCGCATGGGTCCAGTAACGCTGCAAGTACTGCATTCGCGCGGCGGCAGTTCTGAACAGCATGCTGAGGCTATCCGACAAAGCCATAAAAACAAGTAGTTGTTGCGTGTAAAAAAGATCTCGGTGTATGCCCCACCGGGCTTTTCATTAAGGAAGCGATACCATGTCAAGGAGAAAGCGCCGTGGTGATGCGAGCTTATCAGATTAAATATATTGGAGGAAACCATGAGTGATCAGGCTATCTCGGATGGAATATCCAGGATGACATTACTCGCAGGTTTGATATGCGGATTGGTTGGTTTTGCTTACTCGCAAGCAGCCGCCGGTGGTGGAGCCCCTCGCGCCGCTGATGCTGGTGTTGCTTCCGGCGGGGCTGCTATTGGCGGAACCATCGTTGGTGGTAGAGCTGCCGGAGCTGGTGCAGCCGCTGGCGCGGCTGCGGGAGAGCAATTGCGCGGTGGCAACGAAGGCGGCGGCATGCCGAGCGGTATGCCCGGATTGGGCGGCGCCGCTAGCGAGCCAGGCGGGGCAGCTCCTCCGGGTAAAAAGGGACCGCCCGGTATGGCAGGTTCCAATGCATCCGGGCGATCTCCGGGACAGAAAAATCCATCAATGCTTCCAGGCGGGGGAAGAGGATATTGAGGAAGCGCTGAACAAATCCTCGCTGAGCGCGCTGCTGGTAAAATCGGGATGATCATAAGGCGCGCGACGCAGGTCGTAGCCGGGAGTACGATGCCAGGGAGCGCAACGCAGCGGCTCCCCGGAGCGTGGCCCGAGGGGTCCCCGCGAAGCGGGGATCGGGCAGTGGAGGGGATACTTCGACCGCACCACAGGTTTGTTGGGGCGCAGGCATCCCGCTGCGGGGTCGCATCTTCCTTTGGAAGACACTGCATCGCCCTGCGCGGTCGCACCATTCGCGTCGTCGCCTTTCGCGCATCCCATCCCGCAAAACCACCGCCGCGCCAGCGGAGATTTATTCAGCGCTTCCTCAAGTAGTGCAACTTACTGTGATTTGCTCGGCAAATTTGGGCATGGCTCCACATAATCAATCTGCTGTGGCATCGGCTCGCGCCTTTGGCTATCACTCATGTTCCGAACAATTTTGGAACAAAGGATTTCGGCCCAGCGGGCTGGCCCAGGCCAGACCAGAATATTCGAAGTATCGGCAGTTATGTTCGGGGCATCGGCAGTTACGAAGAAGCTCCCGTCGGGTGCAAGTGCCACTGCGCTAATTTTCCTGTTTTCATGGCCAGAAAAGCGTTCACCAATCCTGACGTATTCGACGCCATCCCATAATTGAACCTGTCCATCGCTTCCGCCCGTGAGGATTAATTTGCCATCCCTGCTGGTATCTATGGAAGTCAGTTTCACGGAATTCATGAACCCCAGGCGAAGATTAAAATTATCCCACTTCTTCAGGGCGGAGCTTCGAGACTTTGCCAGGGCTGAGGACTCCCATTCAAGTACGCTTCCATCCCGCCCGGCTGAAAGCAGCCATTGCGATTGGCTTCGAGAAAGAGACATGACCGAGTCTGAGTGTCCCGTCAATATCCATTCAGAACCAGGTGTTTCAATATCCAGTATGCGTATACCTATAGAAAAATCCCCAACCGCAATATATTTTCCATCATTACTAAAGCCGACCGCATACAGCTCGTTCTCCGATGGCGCATCGAATTTTCCTTGACGTTCTCCGGTCGCAGCATCCCAAAGGCGTACCGTGCCATCCTTGCTGCCCGCTACAAGCGTTTTACCATCGGGTGACACTGCAATTGAGCGAATGGGGCCCGCATTGTCTTTCATATCGATGGCGTTATGAGCTGTATCCCAGCGCTTGACCACGCCATCGTCGCCACCCGAAACGAGAATCGGCCGGCCCCCGGCCTGGACATAAGCCAGACCGTGGACTGCTCCTGTATGGGCAGGCCAAATCGAAAGCGGTGGCAGAGATACGGGCAGGGGACTTATCGCCGGCCGCTGCCAGAGATAAACATTGCCGTTTTGATCACCAGCAGCGATCAGCTCGCCATTGGGACTTATGGCAATAGCGGTTATGTTGCCGCGGCCCGCCGCAGGCAGTGATGGGTCGAGCGCCAACTCCAGCTGGGCAAATGAGAAACCGGGAGTTTTTTCGCCCCAGATACGTATCGATCCGTCCTGTCCTGCAGATGCCATTTGATCGCCTTCTGGGTTAAATGCCACTCCGAGAGCCATGCCGCCGTGCTTTCCCAACCTCCCATCGGTGATCAAATCAAACTCGGGAGGAGAAGAAGCCGCTTGCGATCCACCTCCGCAACGATGGTGATAATCTACCTTGAAAAGCAGTATGCTGCCATCTGCGCCCGCAGCGGCTATGAATCCGCCTCGATCAGCGGCAATATCGTTTATCTTTACATCCTGGCTTTTCGTCTGCAGGATACGGCAGCGTTCCTCGACATTCCAGCCTATGATGCGTCCATCATCGCCGGTCGATAAGAGTATGGAGTTGCTGAAAGAAGGGAATACGAGCCGCTCGATCAATGCATCATGCCCTTTGAATTCCCTGGGCTGCGGATTGGCTTGATCGAAATCCGCTACGTTCCATACCCTGACAATCGCATCCTCGCCCCCCGACGCGACCCAACGGCCGTCGGAGCTTGCCGCCACCGCTACAACCTCCTGTGCATGAGGAATATGTTGCACCGCGCCGCTCGAGACGTTGAGTTTCCGCAACATCCTGTCGCTTCCGCCCGAGATCACGAATTCGGCTCGAGGTTTCCCGCCATAGGCCACGCTTGTGATATTACTGGGTTTGCCCCAGAGATCCTGGCTGGACCATTTTTGCACAATCCGGCGCTGTGTCACATCGAACACGCAGACGAGACCGCGCCCTGTTTCTCCATCGATGCGGGCGTATCCCGCCGCCAGCCGGGTGCCGTCGCTATTGTATGCGAGCGTCCACACCGATTCCGTAGGCGGCTGCTTACAATCCAATTTGCCGGTTTCACTAAAATCTTTCGTGTCGATCAGACGGATCATCCCATCCTCGCCACCGACCGCGAGTATTTGACCGTCAGGGCTGTAAGAAAGCGCCGGCGTGGGTGTTGAGCCAGTCAGGCTCAAGAACTTGCGTAAATAACTGTAGATATCCAGGAGGGTGTGAAGAAGTACCAGGCTTTCTGCTTTGATTGGCAATATTCCCTTTTCGCTCAAACGATAGGCTGCAAGTCCCTGAGACAGGATTTCTTTAAATGGCTCCGAGCCAACGGGCAGGTTCGACCGCCCTTCGGCGAGGCGAGATGTGGCGATGGCAGTAGCCATACCCTGCTGCGCCTTCTCGGCTTTCTGCATCGCTTCCTCGGTCTTTTGCGTCGCCTCCTCGGTTCTCTGCTTCTCCCTTTCAGATTCGTTTTTTTGCTGCCATCCCCACCCGAAAAGGAGAATACTTAAAACAGCCGCGCCCACTGCAAGATTTCGCCGATGCTGGGCAACTTTGAGGCTTCGATGGGCCAGATCTCGCTGGTGCCGCAATTCTTCGCCGCGGGCATGTTCTTCGTCGCGCTCGGCTTGAGCCTTTCTGGCCAGGCGCTCCTGCTCCAGCTGTTGCTCCTTCATCCTGCGTTCATCTCGCGTCTTCCGGACCACGGATACCAGCCGATCGTGTATCAATTCCACCCGTGCGGTATCCATATGGTGAGCGATTCGCAGCAGCCGATGCCGGTCAGTGAGTGCGGACAGCTGTCTGGGAGTCAGTTTATGTTCAGTAAGCGCTTCATCCCTGGGATAGTCGCCGCGAAAGTGGTCGCCCTGGATCAGGTGGTTTTCGATAAAAAGAGCCGCATCCGGCGGACCTTTTACTTCCGGATCATTGAGAGCATCCTGGTAAAAATTATCGAGAATATTTTGACCCACATTCAGGACGAGTTCCTTATCGATCAAGCCCCCGGCTGTTCGGCGCCGATTCAACTGAGAGCAGCATAAGCTCAGGAGCACAGGCTCGATGACCATACTGGATGTGCCGGCAGCTTCCGGCAGGTGATCGAGTTTTCCCACGAAATCGACAATGCTCTCTGCCGCATCCTTGTCGAGCACGGCGCGACCCGAGCGCTCGACCGCCTCGATTGCGCATGCGCGCGACATCGGCTCCAGCCGTAAATAATTACGCAGTAACGAGGGTATCTTTTGTTCCCATGCCCGGATGTCGGGCAAGTAATCCTCGCGGAATGACAGAATGATGCGATAGTGCTGGGATTGAAGGTTCAGCCGCGGCCGGAGGATCCCGGTTATGTCCCTCGCAATTTTTTCGGGAATGCGATTCTCGACCAGGTTGGCAAGGCCATCGAAGACCTGCTTTATCAGTTCGACGTTGCCGCCACTACGCGAAAACAGTTCTTCAAACTGATCGAATACAAGTACCGGCGTTAAGGGAAAATTATCCGTGCTCCACACCTCCATGTCCTTGCGGTGCAAAAATTCCCACAGGCCTTCATCATTCGCTGGCGCGGGATATTCCGCCTTTGCAGCATCGAGTTCCTCCATGAGCCGCTGCATCGTTTGCGTAAATGGCGCAACGGTACTTTCATCGGAGAAATTCAAGCGCAGGTGAACGGGAAGACAGTGCTCGGCCCTCAGCAATGGGTAAAGCCCGGCCTGCAGGAGTGAAGTTTTACCCAAGCCCGACTTTCCATACACGACCGTTAGCGGAGCCAGCCGAATGAGCCGGAGGAGTTCCTGGGCTTCTTCGCCGCGGCCATGGAAGAAATCCTTCGAAGCTTCGTCGTAGGCGGCTGGGCCTGGCCAGGGATTTTGCAAATTCAATGCTAGGGCTTCCGAATCGGAAGATCCGGAAACACTGGATGCGGAAACGCTGTCATTCCTGCCTGGCATAGTCATGACAGTCTTCCTTCACGCCGAACATCACGCAACAGATCCGTTAGCCTCTTCCTGAGTTTGTCGTCTGGTTGCCCTTCGGGCGCGTGGGCGAAATCCTGGATGTCCGTCCAATCAAACGGAACGCGATGATAAGCTGTGGGTTGAAAGTCCTGATCCACGATTATCGGGATGATGAACGGCCTGCCTCGAATTGCTTTCTTTCTTTCACTTGCCTCTCCCCATTCCCGATAGAAATATGCCTCATCCAGAGCGTCGGCCTTATGCGAGATGAGGGGCAGAAAATAGCGGCAGTTGAGAATGCCGTCCCGAATACGCTCCGGGAAATCATCTCCAGGCTCAATGGAATCATGATCGAACCACACATCGCCCTCGCTGGCCGTCATGTCGAGAAGCGCCTTGTATAGTTTCTCGGCGCTGAACTGATCCGTACGTCGGCAATAGCTGATAAAAAATGTCGGCTTGCGGGGTGCAACGGGGTTCGCAACGAAATCGGCGGTTGTTTTGCTGCCGCCATATTTTTGTGTCCAGCGGCGGTGTAATTCAGCGACAAACTCAACTGGCGATATATCTGAAATGATTTTTGTGCCGCCGCCATAGCTATTGAGAAAGCAGGTGAAGCCTTCCTCTGGTTGCGGCTGCTCGATTAACCATGCTTTTCTAAGACTGTCACTTCCGGATAACCGTGTTCGGTTGGCAGCGCGAAGGAAGAACCGGCTTAGCCATTCGGGAAAATTGCAACCGATCAGCAGTAAATTATTAGACCGCAATTCATCCAGAAATCTTTTATGAGTTTTTTCACCGTTGACAATGAGATCGTGAGCGTATTCCAGCATATCTTCATCATGAATGGCAAACATGGGCGCTGCCCGCGTCTTGCCAAAAAGGTAGAAGAGCTGGGCTTCTTCCCGCCTTTGACGCCAATCGCCCGGTAATTCTCTTGGTAGTTCGCCGGTTAGCGAATGAATGATTTCATTTACTGCGGTCCGGTGCTGTTTCAGGCTTTGTGAAAGAAGCTCGTCTATGGTGAGTGTTACGAAGAGGCGAAAGTCCGTGATCTGCGCCAACTGATGGAGAGGCTTCGGTATGCCAGTGTCTTTGGTAACACTGTTGATGGCGTTGTTTACAAAATCATAAAGGTCGTCCATTGGGACCTGACCCTTTAACAGTGACACCGCCTCATTCAGTTCGCGGAATGGCGGCAGCTGTATCCCGCCGGCATCCTTGCCGCAATCGTGCAATAAGCGAGCGGCAACCTGTGCCTGCAATGAAGTCTGGCCGTCGGGCCCGACAAGCAACCGGGGACCGATGATCGGGATGACCGTATTTTCCCGCATCTTGTTCATCAATATATTCCACCATAATTCTTCCATCATATCCTTCCTCCCCCTGATCCTCTTGCCCGGGATTTTCCTCCCATCTGTCCACGCCGTCTGCAAGGTCGATGAATGCGTCGCCCAGCCGTTATCCAGCAGTCACTGCTTGAACGCGACCGCCTCAACCTGAATCCGCCCTGTAGCGAATCCGCCATATTAGATAAATGTCGAGTACGACGTAAAGTCTTTGTGGATCATGGTCCTGAACTGGAAATGAGCGGTCAGCTGCCGGATTCAGATTGAAGCTCATCCGCGCTCGAATGGCTCAGGAAGATGCTGGGCATGGTTTACCCAAGTTCGCTGATATTGATCCATGTTACCCGCCCGGTCCTGCTCTTGATCTCGTTGTACATATGCTCGGTGCCTCCGGGGCCATCGCCCTTGCTGCCGTCCCACAGGCAAATGAAGCGCACCCTGTTCACTCCAAAGGCGAGCGCGGTGTAAAGCAGCCACAGATTGCAGCGCTCAAAGGAAGCCGCATCCCCGGGCGAAGGGCCAAGCTCATCCGGCATGATGCGCGGCGTATTGCCGGTGTTTTCCTTCAATGCGTAATAGCGTTTGCGCCAGCTGTCGCCGTTGGCGGAAGGCAGGATGGAGCGCTGAATGAATTCGGGTTCCGGCAATGGCTGCATCATTTGCAGGCGAGTGCCGCGCTCGCGGCAGGCTTCAAGGAACAGAATATCGCCGCCGCTTGCGCCCTGGGCCAGCGCGATATCCCCGGAGCCCGCCTCCATGTCCTCTATTGCGGCAGCAATCTTCTGCCTGGCCGCATCCTCCTTTTTTGGAGGAAAGCGCGGAGCAGGGCGGCCGGGCGCGTCCATCATGTGCCCGCTGAACAGCAATACCTGCCGTGGCTGCCAGCACTCCTCGGGCCTGACCAGTTTTTGCAGCGCGCGCGTGAAAGTGGCAATGCCGGCCTCGACAGTCTGGGAACGAAAGCCGAGGTCCTTCAGCAGCTGCAATTGCGCGCAGCTGGAATTGAGCGCGAACCAATCCTTGTCGTTTTTCGCGATGGTTTCCTTATAGGCGGCCTTGACCGTATCCGGCGTGCCCATGAGCACTTCGAGATCACCCAGGGTGGCCTGGGACCAGAAATGTAGCGACTCGCGTGGTTCGCACCCGGCCGCAAAACGGACTGCGCCGGCCATGAGTCCGATATCGTTGTCATAACGTGCTTCATGGGTAAGATGGCGATACAGATGCATCAGAGTCAGCGCATTGATACCGGAATAATAATGAGCAGGGTTGCGGCGGTAACCGCTGGCATAGCTCTCGATGGCGCACCGGAGCAGCGCATCATCATACGCGGCATCCTCCCTCATTTGCTCCGGCGTGGCGTCCGGCCGGCGCCATGCGGCAATCCAGGCATCCTTGTCCAGCCTGCCCAGCAGCGCCCAGGTTTCGGCGTCATCCGGATATTCATCCAGCACATTGCGATAATGCGCGCGAGCCTTGTCCAGGGAGTAGGCTGGTATTCCGGCAAGCGCCAGCCGTTGCAGGCAGACTCCCTTTTCCTGCAAGCCTGCAAGGTTCCGGGGTTCGATCGCCAGGCCGCGTTCGAGCTGCTCCAGCGCGAAATCGAAACGCTCGGCCTTGCGCAGGGCCGTGCCCGCCGCGATCCACGCCTCCGCGCGAAAGGCCGCCACCGGGGCCTCGTCCGCAAGTACCAGCATATTTCCGATCAACCGTGCCTTGCCTGCCAGGAGGACGCGTTCTTTCCAGGCATCATGCCGCTGCCAGAACTCCTGCACTTCACCGATACGCAGCGACTTCCAGTCCGGCTCCTGCAGGTTGGGCAGCAGGTGATAGACCGGGCTTTCCTTGCGGCCGTGCCAGGACTCCATGGTTGCCTCGGCCATTTCGGTGAGGTGGCGCCGGTCGCTTTCCAACGTAGCGGGATCCACGGCGCCGTCTGCGATGCTGTAGCGTAACTTGCGTTGCGTGTAAAGATCGAAGGCGGCAGGAATGCGGCCGCCGCAAATCAATATCATGCCGCGGGCGCGCAGCGCATGGCGCACGCCAAGCTCATACCAGACATTGGGGTTGTCGATAGTAAGGTCAGCCACCACGAGATCGGCTATCAATAGTTCCTGGAACATGTCAGTGATGATGTCGCCGGCGCGCTGCTCCTCGTCTGCGCGGAAGACTTCCAGTCCTGCCATTTCCAATGCAGGCTGAATGTATTCAGCATAGACGCGGTTGAAGTCGATCGACTGCCCATCGGGGCCGGGTTTGCTGCCGAAGGGCATCGCAACGAAAGCGTGAGGCTTCATGGTATCTATCCCGGGTCAGCATTAAGCGGCGCCTATCCTCGCGATTGGGGAAAGCTGCCACCTCCAGTATAGTATGAATTTTTTAGTGCTTATGCACACGGTACGCCGGCCCTTCTGGCTTCTTTACTGAAGTATGATGGGTTAGCCAGCCAGAATGCGGCGCCGATACCAGGGAAGAAAATCATGCTCCCATCATCCAGCAAGAAAATCATCCTGTTTTATGCGAAGGAGGACGAAGCCTGGGAGCAAAGGCTGCAGGGCAGGCTCGTCTCCCGAACGCGTAATCCTCAACTCTTTCCAGCCGGTCTGACAGTCGAATCCTGGAATAACGAGAAGCTCGGCGAGCTGATCCGCAGTCCGGAACAACTACACGAGCAGGTGCGCGATGCCGTGTATATGCTCTTCCTCGTCTCCGATGACTTGCTGAAATCTTCCTATTTTCGTGATCTTGCTGGAATGCTCCGGCTTTCTCTGGGTGAGGCTTCGACGTTTCGCATGCTTCGTATCCACTTGCGGCCCCTGGTTTTTTCCCTGGACTGGCTCGAATCCGCGATGCTTCTCGGTCCTGAATCTCCCGCGCTTGCCGAGATTCCCCGAGAGCAATGCGACAGCGAGCTCGACCGAATAACCGATGCCGTGATTACGCGCGCAGCAGCCGCGATGAACACGAATTTATCTGAAAATCCGGGCGGCCCGCATGTCGGCGATGATGATCATGCTACAGAGAAGCCGCACCACCTCAGCGGCGTCAGCTCGGGCGGCAGCCGCATCATCTCCGCCAGCGGGGATAAGACGCTGCGGCTGTGGGATGCCAAAACAGGCCAACTCATCGGCGGGCCTCTGCGGGGCCATGAGGATTTAGTGTTGAGTGTCGCCTTCAGCCCGGATGGCAGCCGCATCATCTCCGGCAGTCTGGACAAGACACTGCGGCTGTGGGACGGCAACTTCGGTACGGCTGGCCAGCCCATCGGTGTACCCCTGCGCGGGCATGAGAGTTGGGTGTATAGCGTGGCTTTCAGTTCCGATGGCAACCGTATTGTTTCGGGAAGTCACGACAAGACTCTGCGGTTCTGGGATGCTAGAAGTGGTGAATCCATTGGCGAGCCCTTGCGCGGACATGAGGATGGAGTGTGGAGTGTAGCCTTTAGCCCCGATGGTAGTAGCATCGTCTCCGGTAGTGTGGACAAGACCCTGCGACTATGGGATGCCAGGACGGGGCAGCCCATCGGCATACCTCTGCGCGGCCATGAGAGTGTGGTATCGAGTGTTGCCTTCAGTCCCGATGGCAGCCGCATCGTTTCTGGTAGTAGGGACTACACTCTGCGGTTGTGGGACGTCAGGCGCGGCGAGCCTCTCAGCAGGCCTCTACAAGGGCATGCGGATTGGGTGTCAAGTGTTGCCTTCAGTCCCGATGGCAGCCGCATCGTCTCCGGCAGTAGGGACAAGACCCTGCGCCTGTGGGATGCCAGAAGCGGTAAGCCCATTGGCGAGCCCCTGCGAGGACATGAGGAAGGGGTGCTGAGTGTCGCCTTCAGCCCGGATGGCAGTCGCATCGTCTCCGGCAGTGAGGACAAGACCCTGCGGCTGTGGGATGCCAGAAGCGGTGAATCCATCGGCGAGCCCCTGCGAGGACATGGGGATGTAGTGTATAGCGTGGCTTTCAGCCCCGATGGCATCGTCTCTGGCAGTGAGGACAGCACCCTGCGGCTGTGGAATGCCAGCATCGGTACAACTGGACAGCCCATCGGCAAATCCATGCGCCCGGATGCTGGTGATGATGACCATGCTGCAGAGAAGATACGCCGCCTCAGCGGCTTCAGTGCCGATCGGGCAGGGGGCGAAGACCTGCTGGGCATCCAGGACGAGGTGCGCGCGCTCGCCGTGCTGATCGCTGCGCGCACTGTCGTGCCGCCGCTATCTATCGGCCTGTTCGGCGAATGGGGTTCCGGCAAAACCTTCTTCATGCGGCAGTTGCGCAACGCCATCGATGAACTGGCGAAGGAAGCGCGCACAGCCAACCGCATGCAGCGGGACTTGCCGATATACAAGAATATCGTCCAGATCAAATTCAATGCCTGGCATTATGTCGAAAGTAACCTCTGGGCAAGCCTGGTCGAGCATATCCTCGACAATCTTTATCCGGGTAAGGAGACCTCTGTCAGTCAAACCCTGCAGAAGGAACTGATCAACAAACTGGCAGAGGAGAAAGCCCTTTCACGGGCGGCGAGCAATGCGGTGGACAGCGCAAAGGCCGCGGCAACTGTCGCCAAGGGCGATCTCGATGACGCGCAGAGGAATCTCGATGAAAAAACCAGGGAGCTCGCAAAGCTGAACGCCGAGCACGTCGGGAAGGATTTTCTGCTTACCGGTGCCCATCAGCCGGTTCTCGATGCGCTCACGCAACTCAATCTCACCGCGGTCGGCAGCAAAGCAGTGGAACTCGAAGGAGCCTTGCGCCAGATCCATGGCGTGCTCGGAAGGGGACAGCGCTTCCTCGCTCCGCTCATGCATGCGAAGGACCGGAACCGGCGGTTCGTCTGGCTATTCTTCAGCCTTCTGGGTGTGCCAGTGATGACGATATTGGTGCGCTTCGTGCTGCAAATGCTGGGGTCGAGCGTTGCCGACATCTACGCCTATGCCGCCGGCCTGGCGACATTGATCGGCTCGGGCGTGCCCTGGCTCAAACAACAGGCGGAGTGGATGTCCAGAAGGCTGGGCGAAGCGGAAGCGGCGCAGAAGAAATTCGATGAAGAAATGGCGACGCAGACTGCCGAGCATGTGCGGAAAGTGACGCAGGCCGAGCAGAAGCTACGTGAATTGACGGCCGCGCTCGACGCTGCCCAGCAGAAGCATGCAGAAGCAAAAGCGCGGGAAGCCGCGGCGGCCGCCGAACTCAAAGTGGCGACAGCCGGGCGGCTGCTGGCCAATTTCATCACCGACCGGGCCGCGAGCAGCGACTACCGCAAGCACCTGGGCGTGCTCGCGCTGGTGCGCGACGACTTCGAAAAACTTTCCGGCCTCATCGAGGAAGATAACTGGGCGCTGTCGCCTGAAGACCCGCTGGAATCGCCGCGTGCACAGGGACAGCAGAGGTATGCAAGCCTGGCCGAAGAGGAAAAGGACAAGGACAGGCGCATCAATCGCATCGTGCTCTATATCGACGACCTGGACCGCTGTCCGCCCAACAAGGTAGTCGAAGTGCTCCAGGCGGTGCATTTGCTGCTCGCGTTCCCGCTGTTCGTCGTGGTGGTGGGGGTGGACGCGCGATGGATCAAGCGCTCGTTGCAGGCGCGCTACCACCAATTGCTCCATGTCAGCGGCAAATCGCCGGATGGCGAGGACAGCGCCGGTTTGCTGCTGGGCTCGGCCACACCCAACGATTATCTGGAAAAGATTTTCCAGATACCATTCTGGCTGAGGCCGATGGATGCAGCTGCCAGCGACCGGATGATTCGCGGCTTGTTGCAAACCAGCATCAAGCGACCGGATGAGGATCTCAAACAAGTTGCGCAAACTATCCAATCCATCAAGGAACCTGCCCAGGGAGAGTCATCCGCCGAGCTGGCGCCCGCCGCAGATGCGGCAGGGAAAGAAGAAGCTACATCGATCCGGGAAGGCTCTCCGGGCCAGGACATTTCACTGGAGAAGTCTTCCGGTGCTCCGGCGGCGTCGGCACAAGCGCAGCAGCAGGCCGCGCCATCCATGTCGCCGGATATCGCCTCCGCACCAACGGGGGAAAGCGCCAGCAGCGCAGCGGCTTTGAAGGCCGTCTACCCGGCCTTCAAGAGCCTGGAGACGGTTCGGGAAGAGCTGGATTTCATAGCCAGGCTTGCGCCGATACTCAGCCGCTCGCCACGAGCGCTCAAGCGATTTGTCAATGTCTATCGACTGATCAAAGCCGGTCTCACCGTGCATGAGGCACGGTCCTTCCTGCAGCCTAACGATATCCTGGCCGATTACCAGGCCGTGCTTTTCCTGCTCGCGGTGGATACCGGAATGCCCCTGCTCGCCCACGAATTTTTTTCGATCATGGAAGAGGGCTTGTATTCTGCTCCCCGGGATGAGACCCCGGCAAATGTCGCATGGATGATAAACCGGATGAATATGATGATCCAGAGCGATACGCTGAGGGATAGCGCCGGCTGGCGCCGCATGCGTGACTGGCTGGATAATCGGCTTGGCGCAGCTCGCACTCCCATCGCAGCCGATACGCCCCTTTCCGTATTTGCCCCATGGATGCAGCGTGTGGCCCGATTTTCGTTCGAGCTCGGGCGGTCCTAAGTCCTATACCCGCTGCTTGCGGTGGAGTGTTTGATTGTGATTTTGAGCCAGAAATACTGCGACTGTATCAGGAACCGCAAGGGAACAGGGTAAAAGAGGTGGATCTTTTGCAACACTCCATCCTGTTCAACTGCCGGATTCAGGATGATCTATATTCTATATTAATAACGGGAGCGCCAGGGGCAACACCATTCCGCTGCGCGTTTGATGAGCCACCTCTCTGGCGCAGCGGCACTATTATTGTCGCGGCCAAGAGGTTCACTTTATGAAAGGAGGCACCATGCAACCGAATCAGCCTGCAGTGCAAACACCGAACCAGTACGACCTCAGTGGTAAACATCTCCATGTCACCTACTCAACCAGCGGCATAGATGGAAAACCACATTTCAGCTACCAGGACCTGCAACAGACCCTCAGCTTCAGTGGCGATGAGATTCGTAGCATCGAAACCGAAATCGGCACGCTTGTCAGTGTCACCATCCGTATGACCGTCGATACCGGCGGGACTACTTTCAGCGTTCTATTGCCACATGTGAATATTCCGGGCGAGCAGTCGGTGCCCATTCAGACCTTCGGCATTACAACGCTGCACAAGTTTTCGATCGTTCCGGCGAGTGGGCAGCGCGATTTTTATACGACGGCACGCCTGAAAGGCGTCGCCTCGCGGGTATTCTTTTAGGGAAGCGCTGAATAAAGCCCCGCCCCATAAGGGTTGCAGTAAAATTGGGTGCTCACCGCGTTGTGCTCCTTGGAATCGTAGTCCCGGCTACGACCTGCGTTGCGCGCCTTATGATCATCCCGATTTTACCAGCAACGCGCTCAGCGAGGATTTGTTCAGCGCTTCCTTAGTAGGGCCTGTTAACCCTTATTTCGCACCCTCGACGGCGACGGATTTCATCCAGCACGAGGCATGAGCCGCGATGGAGTGTGTCTCCGTAAGCGGCGAGTAACGAAGGGTCGGATGAAATTCGTCCCGTCCCTTCGGATTTTACATGAAAAAACGCAAGTGCATCGTTGCTAAGCCTGGCCATAGGCCGGCTATGCCCTGTGCTTCACGGCCTTGCCTTGCACCCTCAAAACCGCACACTCCACTCTATCCATCTGCCGGATTCGGGTTGAATTTGTGAGGAGAAGCGGAATATCCAATCCATTCAGGGGCCGTCATAAATAGGAGGTGCGAGAAGGAGGTAAATTTACCGCGGATGCATTGGTTTTTTTCGCTTTCTTTACTATAAAAAGAAGGTGCCGGGCGTGGAACTGGCTGGATATGGCCTTGCGCTGTTCCTCGCCGGTTTTATGCAACGTTATGGTTATGGAGGATATGATGAAAAAAGCGAGTGCTCCCGATGAAAAGGGCGCCGGAGGTGGCGGTGGCCCGGACGCCAAAGGGAGAAGCAGCGGTGGAAGTCCGGCCTCGAAGGGAGGAAGCGCCAGCACAGCCAATACCACCAATGCGGCCGCTACAGTCGATACGCCCGATACTTCCGTCCTGGCACGCTACTCGCCCATGGAAGGCGCGCAATCCCAGCCGGACTGGATAAAGAAGAAATTTCCCGCCTATGTCGCGTCGCATGGCATGCATGATGCGACCAGCGTGCGTGAACTCACGCATAACGGCCATCAGGTCCGGATCATTACCACCTACCGGGTGGAGGTCGATGGAAAGCCTGCGGGCATGCATCTGTCGGTCGACGAGGACGGGCAGGTCTATACCCATGCCACGCCCTTTGTCACCTATGCGTCCGCCGTCGACCTGATGAAGCAAGTCATGGACGCTTATCCCGACGCCTTCTCCGATGATGCCGGGGATGAGGCGCAAAGCGGGCATGACCAGGGCCAGGCCCATGGCCACGGCCAGGCCGGGGAAGGAGAGCAATCATGATCCGGCGCAATTTTCTGACCGATGCCACCGCTGCCCGGCAATTCATTGACGGCGTATCCCGGCTGAAAGACCCGGTCCGGTTTCCGTGGACTGGGCAGCAGGGACTGTCCGTCTATGACTCGTTCGTTTTCTGGCATCACCAGTCCATGATGCTGATGACCCCGCCGACCCAGAGCGACCGCAATGCCGCGCATTCCGGTCCCGCTTTCCTGCCCTGGCACCGGTATTTCCTGATCACCCTGGAAAATCTCTTGCGGCGGGCTCTCGGCGATGACAATTTTCGCATACCCTACTGGGACTGGACCGCGGATGCCGAGCTGGCTGAGCCGGCGACTTCCCCGATATGGAGCAATGCCAACCTGGGCCAGTTCTCCGGTTCGAGCTGGCGGATCCGCCTCGAAATGAATCTAAGAACCGGAGATATGCGGCGGACAAACCGCACGCTCCAGCGCGCGCTGGGGAACGACGGCAGCCTCCCTTCCCGCACCGGCGTGCGCATGGTCATACGCGACCAGGCGTCCTATGACACCTCGCCGTTCAACTCGTCGTCGCCCGGCGGCCTGCGCAACCTGGTGGAAGGCTGGATCGGCAACGAGCGCATCCATAACAGCGTGCACGTCTGGGTGGGCGGAGATATGTCTTTGTCATCATCGCCCAATGACCCGGTTTTCTTCCTGCATCACTGCAACGTGGATCGAATCTGGGCCGCGTGGCAGGAACGCCATGCCGGCGCCCCCTACCTCCCGGACATGACGGCGCCGGACACGCTCCAGTTTCACCGGATAGGCGATGCGCTCTACAGCATCTACCAGGACAATGTGACGCCGGGGGATATGACGGATTACAAGCGGTATTATGAGTACGACACCCTTTCCGACCTGACGGAATTGCAAGCCTGATCGGGGCAACGAGGCGCGGCCCCTCGCCGGGAGGGTCAAGTCCTGTTTCTTCTTCTGGATCAATATTAATTTCTTCATGACAAAGCAACGGTAGCAACGGTAGGATGGGTGGAGTGAAACGCAATCCATCAAAAAACATCTATCCGGCACCAGGAAAATGACGGGTTACGCTTTGCTCCAAGGACTCATCATGACAACTCAAATGGCTGTACCCACGACGATGGTACCTGCAAAGCTTTCTGCTGCGGCCGCTGCCGGGATTGATGTCGGTGCCGCCGAGCTGATGCTCGTGATCCGCAAGGGTTGCCATTGTCGCTGAGCCATTCCACGGCATGAGGAAGTCTGGCAACCGACCCGAAGCGAGCCTCAACGATTCGATCATTAGATCCCGCACCATCTTGCCAGTAGTGCCGCTGGTAGTGGCAACATGGCTGATGATTTCACGGGCACAGCAATCCAGGGCAAAGATAATTCGCACTGCTTGCCCGTTCCAACAGGAAACCTCGAAACCATCGGAGCACCAGCGCAGGTTGGTGCGCAGAGCTAGTCCACAGTATTGTTATATATAAAAATTATACCTATATAATCTTAATGTATAACGTGCCCATGGCAAGAGTTCAACTATGAACGGGAGAAGGCAAATGCAGCCTCAAATCGAAGCATTCTTCGATCCGGCCACCTCGACCATCAGCTATATTGTTTTTGATGAGCCTGGCGGGGCCTGTGCAATTATCGATCCGGTCCTGGATTACAATTACAGGTCCGGCAGAACAAGCGCGCAGTCCGTCGAGAAACTCCTGTCATTTGTAAAAAGCCGGCGCCTGGCGGTGGAATGGATACTGGAGACACATATACATGCCGACCATTTGAGTTCCGCGCACTATCTCAAAAGCAGCGTGGGTGGAAAAACAGGCGCTGGGCGCGACATTCCCCTAGTACAGCAGATCTTCAAGGAAATATTCAATCTCGGACCTGATTTCATTGCAGACGGGAGACATTTCGACTCGCTCCTGGGGGATGACGAGGCTTTCAGGGTCGGCAAACTGAGCGCAAAAGCGATTTCGACTCCCGGCCATACGCCAGCAGATTTATCGTATCAGTTTGGGGACGCCATTTTTGTCGGAGATACGCTCTTCATGCCGGACCTTGGCACGGCTCGCGCCGATTTCCCGGGAGGGGACGCCCGGTTGTTATTCCAGTCAATTCGCAAATTGCTTGGGCAGCCTGCGGAGACCAGACTGTTCCTGTGCCATGATTACCCGCCCCCCAGCCGCCAGCCGCGCTGGGAGACAACGGTTGCCGAGCAGCGTGCCCACAATATACATGTGTGCGACGGCATATTGGAAAAGGAGTTTATAGCCATGCGGGAAGCGCGGGATGCGATACTCGACATGCCTATCCTGATGTTTCCATCGGTTCAGGTGAACGTACGGGCGGGAGAAATACCCCCAGCCGAAGAGAACGGTGTCTCGTATCTGAAAATACCCTTGAACCTGATGTGACACGCTCAGGACGCATTGTTCAGCCAACGCGTATCCTGATTTTCAGTCCGCAACCCCAACCCTCCAGCTTTAGCTGGAGGTTGTTGAGTTCTTTCGTAACCAAGACCGCAAGATCGGATAATGTCTTTTAAGGAAGCGCTGAACAAATCCTCGTTGAGCGCGTTGCTGATAAAATCGGGATGATCATAAGGCGCGCGACGCAGGTCGTAGCTGGGACTACGATGCCAAGGAGCGCAACGCAGTGGCTC
>MKVR01000017.1 GCA_001899235.1 Nitrosospira sp. 56-18 | reverse complement strand
CTACAATTGCGATTTGTATAAGAACAAGCCGGAGCAGATTGACGTTATCCCGCTCTACACCCGCCCGGACGACAAGCTGCGAAGAGCGGCGGAGGAAGCTTATGAAATTTTAAAAGCGTATCTGGATGACTACGGTGGCGATGACTGTGAGTACATGACTCTAGAAAACCTCCGCGCAGCGTTGGAGAAATAGTGTTCCTCACGCCTGAAGAGATAGCGGAGCTTACTGGTATCGCGCGCGGACGATCCGGTGTCACACGAGAGCAGCTTCAGGCAGCACAGCTTCGAGATATGGGGATAGCCTTCAGAATAAACGCCAGAGGACGCCCTGTCGTGACATGGGATGCAGTGAATGGCATTGCATCCAAGCCTGAGCCCACAAGAACATGGCGGTCCAATATTCTCAACTTCGGATAATCGGAGTAGATTATGGCAACCATGGGAAGATGTCCAACAATAAACAAAAACCTACCTACCGGTATGCGGGCCAGGCGCCGCGGAGACGTTACCTATTATTACTATGACGCTGGCGGCAGACCTCGCAAGGAATTACCTCTTGGGACGGACTACCCGATGGCGGTCAAGAAGTGGGCTGAATATGAGATCGATGCCAAGCCGAGGCACCTGCAGCTCATCACACTGAAATACGCGGCAGATAAATACCTATTATCGCGTGAGTTCAAGGAGAAAGCGCCGCGGACTCAGAAAGACTATATCGCCCAGCTGGTTTTCATCATGAAATTCTTCAATAACCCCCCTGCTCCGCTTTCTGCAATCAAGCCTTTCAACATCCAGCAGTACATGGAATTGAGAGGCAGGGCGGCTCCTGTTAGAGCCAATCGGGAGCGTGCGCTTATTTCAACCATTTGGAATTTTGCCAGGGGAGCTGGTATAACCGATCTACCCAATCCGTGCGCTGGAGTGAAAGGATTTACCGAGGAAGGTCGGGACGTATATATCGAGGACACAGTTTTTGATGCCGTCTGGAAGGCCGCTGATGCTCCGTTACGCGACGCTCTTGATCTAGCTTATCTGACTGGGCAACGTCCAGCTGACGTCCTGAGAATGCGAGAGACAGATATAAAGAACGGTACGCTTTGGATTGACCAAGGAAAGACGAATAAGAAATTGCGGATGGGTATATCAGGTCAACTTGCAGACCTGATTAAAAGGATTGCAGAAAGGAAGCAGACATTCAAGATCCGCAGTCTCGCACTGGTGTGCAACGAGTCAGGCCAGCAACTTGGACGGGATGCGTTGCGATTTAGATTTGAGGCCGCTCGGGCGGCAGCCATAAAATCTAATCCTCGTCTGAAAAACGAGATTGAGGTTTACCAGTTCAGAGATTTAAGAGCCAAGGCGGGAACCGATAAAGCCGATTCAGGAGATTTAGTGCAGGCCCAGAAGCAACTCGGGCATAGCACGGTAAAGATGACCGAACACTACGTTCGGTCCCGCGCAGGAGAGAAAGTAAATCCGACAAAATAATCTGTTGGCATTTCCGCAAATACTCTACAACCCAATATCCATGCAGGTCATAAAATGATGTTTTGCGGAAATCATTTTAATATAAGCTCTTGTTTGCCAAGCAATCCCCGATAGTCTGTTAATCCGCAGGTCCCAGGTTCGAGCCCTGGTCGGGGAGCCAATAAATCAAGCTATTAACGAGTTAAATGGCTTAGCGCTCCTCCTTATTGCTACTATTTTGCTACTATAGAAAACCAGGGCAAAGCATCTACTTATGTGCCGCTGCTAAAGTTTTCTAGCATACTGAATGAGCCAATATGCATGCAGACCACATATTGACTAGAAAACGCTCGCTTCCGATATCCTTGGAAAAAATACAGATATGTTGGATCAAACGCCATAACGTTTATTTGTTCTAGTGGCGTAATATGTATGTGGCGTCTAAACTGACATAATTCCACTTAAACAACTCCAGTTAAACAAATCGCATTGATCACTTAGTCTATTGGGAACCATATGAGGTTTTTGTGGCGCGCTATGCAATTTATCCCGGTTGCGGGGTTTCTTCTACTGTTTGGATGCGCCAGCACGCCAAAACCGACGATAGTCAAGGTTACCCTCCAGGCTCAGCAAAACGTGAATCCGGATATGAATGGCCGGGCTTCGCCAGTGATTCTGAAATTTTACGAACTCAAATCCGTTACGGCATTCAATGCGGCCGACTTCTTTTCCACTTTTGACGGTGAGCAAAAAACCCTGGGTGCCGAGCTTGTCAACAGCGAGGTATTCCAGTTGCGTCCGGGCGAGACGCTTGAATTCGACAGGCCGCTGAGCGCTGATACTCGGCATCTGGCAGCGATTGCTGCCTTTCGCGATCTCGAGCGCTCGCAGTGGCGGGCAACCTTGACGCTCCCGCCGAAAGCCAAACTCTCCCAGGTGATTGTCCGGCTGGATGGCAACAAGGTGCTGATGGGCGCGGAACAGGAATGTTCGTTTCCTTGCGGTATCACGTCGAAAAAGCCGCCGCCGCTCGGCAACGCGCAGCAGGAAAAATAAGGTGAAGAATCCGGTCCTGGGCAGCAATCCAGGCTGCATAGAGAACAGAGAGCGTCGGAGCAATAACAATGCCGTGGAACAATAAGGTTGTCTGGTCTGAGGGGCTGTTTCTCCAGCCACAACACTTTCAACAGCAGGACCGCTATTTTGAAAAAATGGTGGAAGGCCGGACCGCTCCGTTGTCAGGCTATTGCTGGGGATTCCGCAACCTGGAACTCAATCCCGACGCGTTGGCCCTCGGCAAGATACAGCTCTCCGCCGCGCGCGGCATCTTCCCGGACGGGACACCATTCGACTTCCCGCACGAGGATGCGCCGCCCCTGCCGCTGGACGTGGGCAGCGATGCCCGGGACGAACCCATCGTATTGGCGCTGCCCTTGCGCCGCGCCGGAATGGCCGAAACCGAAGCAGATGGAGACCGGGACGCAAGCCTCGCCCGTTTTTCCGTGGAGGAGCGCGAGGTTCCCGATTCCAGCTCCGGCTCCAATAACAGCGCGCTTCTGCAGACGGGGCAATTGCGCCTGGGCCTGATGCGCAAGCGCGATGTGACCGATGCCTATACCACGCTCGATGTGGCAACGGTGGCGGAGCGGCGCGCCAACAATCAGTTGCTGCTGCAGAAAGACGCCATTCCACCCATGCTGCATACTGGCGGCAACCCGGCTTTGAGTGGATATGTGAGCGAATTGTGCGGCCTGCTGCATCAGCGCGGAGAAGCGCTCGCAGCCCGGGCTGCCCAGCCAGGGGCCGGGGGCGTGGCCGAAATCGCCGACTTTCTGCTGCTGCAGACGGTAAATCGTCACCAGCCTTTGTTCATGCATTTTTCCACGCATCCGTTGCTGCATCCCGAACGCCTTTTCAGCGCCTGCCTCGCTCTCGCCGGTGATCTCGCCACCTTCACCGCCAGCCGGCACAGGCCGCCCGCGTACCCCGAGTATGAGCACGATGCGCTGGCGCGCTGCTTCATTCCGCTCATCGCCGATCTGCGCCGTTCGCTGAGCATGGTGCTGGAGCAAAGCGCCATTTCCATTCCGCTTCAGGATCGCCAGTATGGCGTGAGGGTCGCAATCATCCCCGACAAGGGGTTGCTCATGACCGCCCGCTTCGTGCTGGCGGTCAATGCCCAGTTGCCGGGAGAAGCGCTGCGCACGCGTTTTCCCGCACAGGTGAAAATCGGATCGGTGGAACGCATACGCGACCTGGTCAACCTGGCTCTTCCCGGCATTCCGCTCAACTCCCTGCCTGTCGCGCCACGGCAGATACCATTCCATCGGGGATTCAATTACTTCGAGCTGGAACAAGGCGGCGAAATGTGGAAGCAGCTCGAACGGTCGGGAGGACTGGCGCTGCATGTCGCCGGTGATTTCCCCGGGCTTGAGCTTGAATTCTGGGCGATAAGGGGATGAAACCTGAAAATGCCGGCCATTTCCTGATACTTGATGCCTGATACTTGATGCCTGATGCTTGATACATTCCTGGTACCCATGCCTTGACTTGATACCTATCCTTCGAGCATGACACACGTTTTCTCTCTGAACCGGAAACGGACCCCTGTATGAGCCAGGATGATCCGTTTCAACCTTCAGATCCGGACAGCACAGTCATCCTGCCTTCGCCCGGAGGAAGGGCCGCGCCTGCCGCGGGCGCCAGTAGCTGGCCTGGCGCCGGCTCCGCGGCAACAATAAGGGAAACCGGCGAAAAAATACCCGCATCCGGGCTGAATCCGCTCATTGCTGCCGCCAACCCCTTGCTCAACCTGGTGCCGCAACTGCGGGCAACCCTGCAATATGCAGACCCATCCGGCCTCAAGGACTTCATCGCGCAGAACATCAAGTCATTCGAGATGCAGGCCCGGGCTGCCGGGGTCGCGCCGGAAAAGATCATCGGCGCGCGCTACGCGCTATGCACCCTCCTGGATGAAACCGCGGCCTCCACCCCGTGGGGCAGCGGCGTCTGGCCCAGCCACAGCCTGCTGGTGATGTTTCACGGGGAAGCCTGGGGCGGGGAGAAATTTTTTCAGCTGCTGGCGAAGCTGGCAGAGAACCCCAAGGCCAACCGGGATTTGCTGGAGTTCATGTATGTTTGCCTTTCCCTCGGTTTTGAAGGTCGCTATCGCGTGCAGGAAAATGGCAAGGCTCAGCTTGAGTCGGGGCGTGAACGCCTCGCGCAACTGCTGGACAGGGAGCGGGGAGAATACGAACGCGATCTCTCGCCCCACTGGCAGCCCACCGCCGTCAAGCGCGCACGGGTTCTTACGCTCCTGCCCGCATGGGTTTTGGGGGCGTTATGCGGGCTGGTGATGCTGGCGGGTTATCTGACCTTCAGCTTCCTTCTCAATAACGCTTCGGATCCGGTCTTTGCCCAGATAGAATCGATCCGGATAAAGAACCCTCTTCCAAAACCCGCGCCGTTGCCCGCAGTCGAACCACGCCTGGCGGAATTCCTGGCAAGGGAAATTCGGGAAGGACTGGTGGCGGTGCGCGATGAAGATGGGAGCAGCATCGTCACTCTCCGGGGCGACGGATTGTTTGCCCCCGGCAGCGCAACCATCTCGCCATCCTTCGTGCCGGTGCTGGAACGCATTGCCTATGCGCTCAATTCGGTCCCTGGGCTGGTAAAAATCACAGGCCATACGGATGACCAGCCCATACGTTCGATACGCTTTCCTTCCAACTGGCACTTATCGCAGGAACGCGCCATATCCGTGATGCAGCTTCTCACGGAAAAAGGAACGCTTGCCAGCCGCCTCACGGCGGAAGGCCGGGCCGATGCCGAACCTATCGCCGCCAACGACAGCGCCGCCGGCCGGGCGCGCAACCGGCGTGTGGAAATAACGCTGTATGCACCGCGCACCGCAAAACCGACGCATTAGCCCCATGCAGCCACTTGACTTCTCAGGCCACGCACGATGAAAAGGTTGGTCCATCTCCTGTTCAATCGCTGGACCCTGGCGCTCCTCGGCCTTGCGGCCGTCAGCCTGTTGATCTGGTTCGTCGGGCCGCTGATCGCAATAGCGGAATACCGGCCGCTGGAACCCGATGGCATCCGGCTGGCGCTCATTGCGTTCGCCATTCTTCTGTATGTCGGAAAACATGTCTGGGAGGCCATCAAGGCGAAAGCACTGAACGCGCGTCTCATGGATGGCCTCTTGCGCCATCAGCCATCGCAGCCGCCCGCCAGCGGCGGCGCGGGGGCCGAAGAGGTCGCGATGTTGCGCAAGCGCTTCGAGGAAGCCGTTGCGGTGCTGAAACAGGCCGATCCTGCGGGGGCATCCGGAAAAAATCCTCTGCTCGCGTTGCTCACACGCCGCCAGTATATTTACGAGCTGCCCTGGTATATCTTCATCGGACCTCCCGGATCGGGAAAAACCACTGCGCTGGTCAATTCCGGACTCAAGTTCCCTTTTGCCGAGCGCTTCGGCCAGGAAGCAATCCGCGGCATCGGCGGCACCCGGAATTGCGATTGGTGGTTCACCGACGAGGCCGTGCTCCTGGATACAGCCGGCCGCTATACCACCCAGGAGAGCAACCGGGAAGCGGATAGCGCTGCCTGGACCGGATTCCTGCAGCTATTGAAGAAATACCGTCCCCGCCGGCCTATCAACGGCGTGATCGTGACGGTCAGCGTAACCGACCTGCTGCAACAAAATGCGGCGCAGCGGGAAGCGCAGGCAAATGCGATACGCAAGCGCATTCAGGAGCTGCACCAGGAGTTCAATATCGGTTTTCCGCTTTATGTTTTCGTCACCAAGACAGATCTGCTCGCCGGGTTCATGGAGTTTTTCGGCGATTATGGCAAGGAAGAGCGCGCCCAGGTCTGGGGGACAACCTTTCCTTATATCGAGAAAACGGAGAAAAAATCCCTTTCGTCGCCGGCCGATAATTTCGACGCGGAATTCGCAAGCATGGAGCAGCGGCTGAACGACCGGCTGGTCGATCGGCTGGATCAGGAAAGGGACATGCAAAAACGCGCGCTGATCTATGCCTTCCCACAGCAATTCAGCAGCCTGAAACCCCTGCTCGGCGATTTTCTGAACCGGTTGTTCGCTCCCTCGCGCTATGAGCAGCAGCCGCTTTGGCGCGGCTTCTATTTCACCAGCGGAACGCAGGAAGGCAGTCCGATCGACCGGATCATGGGCGCTCTCGGGCGCGCGCTCCATTTCGACAGGAAAGTGCTTCCTCCCCAAAAGCCAAGCGGCAGGAGTTTCTTTCTCACGAGACTGCTGAAGGACGTGGTCTTCGCCGAAGCAGGGCTTGCCGGTACCAACCTGCGGTGGGAACGCAGACGCAACGCATTGCAATGGGGATTATTCAGCATCGCACTGCTGGTCACCTTCAGCGTACTCGCCGCCTGGACTGTCAGCTATACCCGCAACAAGACCTATATTGCGGAGGTAAAAACCCGGATACCGCCCATCCTCAAAGAAGTCGAGGATCTGCCCGTCCTGCAACGGATGGACATCATTAGCCTGCTCCCGGTCCTGGCATCGGTGCGGGAGCTGGCTGCTGCCTCCTCCGGCAAGGATGGAAAGGCGCCATTGTCGATGGAATTTGGCCTCTACCAGGGAGAAAAGCTGGGCGCGGCGGCGAACAATGCGTACGGGAAGCTGCTGCAGGATGCGTTTTTGCCCCAGGTCGTGCTGCGGATCGAGCGGCTGCTCAGCAGCGGGGGCCAGGGAAACCCCGAATTGATGTACGAAGGCCTCAAGGCCTATCTGATGCTCAACGATCCCGGCCATTTCGATCCAGCCGAACTGAAGGCGTTCATTACAGCCGATTGGGAAGCCACCTTGCCGCAGGAGATTACCGCGGAGCAGCGCAAGATGCTGGAGGCCCATCTGGATAATCTCCTGGCGCACGGACAGGTTGCTTCACCCATCCCGGTCAACCTGCAGCTGATCGCCAACGTGCGCCATCTCGTTATCCAAACCCCGATAGCCCAGCGCATCTACAATCGATTGAAGCTGCAGCATGCCGGTTCCGATATGCCGGAATTCGCCATTGCCCGGGCCGCAGGACCTTCCGCCGCTCTGGTTTTCTCCCGCGCGAGCGGCCAGCCTCTCACCAACGGCGTGCCCGGCCTGTTCAGCCATGACGGGTATTACAAGGTTTTTTCGGTAAATGCGAGGGAAGTGACGCGAGAGCTTTCAGAAGAAGAATCCTGGGTGCTTGGCATCGAGGAAAAGAATCGCAACAGGCTGCTCAACCCCGCGGGGGAAGCCCGCATCCTCGACGATGTGCGCCGCTTGTACCTGGAGGATTATGCGCAGATCTGGTCGCAATTCATCGACGACATCAGATTGGCCCCGGTGGAAAACCTGCAGAAAAGCATCCAGCTGGCACGGTTGCTTTCAGCGGCGGACTCTCCGCTGGTTTCACTGATGCGTGCCATTGTAAGGGAAGTCACCCTCCTCGACGTCGATGAAGAGGACAAGACCGTGGCCGACAAGACCAGCGACAAGGTAAAAATTGCCCGTGATAAGCTGGAGACGCTCTTTGGCAGGACAGGCACGGGAACATCCGCCACAATGGGCGTGAGGCCGGAAAGCATTGTCGACGACCGCTTCCGCGACTTGCGCGTCATGGTGCGTCCGGCTGCCCCTGGCCAGCCCGCCCCGATCGATGCGATACCTGCCCAGATCAACGAACTTTATGGTCTTCTCACTGCAACCGAAGTGGCGCTCAAAAGCGGTGGCCCTCCTCCGGCCAGCGATGTGCCAACCAGGGTCAAGGCCAATGCCGGGCGCATGCCGGAGCCGGTACGTTCCATGCTCGCGGCCCTCTCCACCGGTGGGGTCAGCCAGGCGCTGGGGGCGACGCGCGCCAACCTCGATCAGTCCCTGGGAGCGGCAATCGGCGATTTCTGCAGGAAAGCCATCAAGGACAGATATCCGTTCGACAAGCGCAGTTCCCGCGATGTAACCCAGGATGACTTCGCGCGCCTGTTCGCGCCGGGTGGAATGCTGGATGAATTCTTCCAGAAAAATCTGGCGCAATATGTTGATACGTCGGCGCGGCCCTGGCGCTTTCGCTCCATGGGCGACGCCAGCATGGGACGGGCTTCAGGAGGTCTCCAGGAATTTCACCGCGCGCAGATAATACGCGACGTGTTTTTCCGCAGCGGGGGGCGGACACCGGGGTTGAGCCTCACCTTCAAGCCGGTGGGAATGGATGCGACGATCACGCAGTTCATACTCGATGTCGATGGGCAACTGGTCAAATACAGCCATGGTCCTCAGGTGCCGATGACGATTCAATGGCCCGGCCCCCGCGGCAGTTCCCAGGTGCGCCTCCAGATCTCGCCCCCCAGCGCCGCCGGGGCATCGGGACAAGTGTTCGAGGGGCCATGGGCATTATTTCGCATGCTCGACGGAATGCAGATTACCCCGACTTCACAACCGGAAAAGTTCATGATCACGTTTGGCATCGATGGGAAAAAGGCCCAGTTCGAGGTCATCACCAGTAGCGTTCAGAACCCGTTCCGCCTGAATGAACTTGAACGATTCGCCTGCCCCGAGCGTCTGTAGCGGCGCGGACAATACCCTTGCCGCTGGCTGGTATGGAAAAATCCCCGGCGTGGGAGACTTCGTCTCGCGCCGGCTTCCCGCCGGCTTCATCGATGCATGGGACCTGTGGCTGCAGCATGCGATAGCCGCCAGCCGCGCCCAGTTGCAGGACCGCTGGCTCGATCTCTACCTTACGGGACCGATATGGCGATTTACGCTACTGCCCGGGGCCTTGCCCGGGAATGCGGATATGTGGGCGGGCGTGCTCATGCCCAGCGTCGACAAGGTGGGTCGCTACTTTCCGCTTACCATCGCACTGCGGATGGAATCCCGTCCCGGCGCGATGGCGGCAGTCTTTGCCGCGCAGCCCTGGTACGCCTCGCTGGAACGAATCGCGCTCGCAATGCTCAACCACGATGCACAACCCAATGAACTTGACCGCAGGCTGGCGGAAAATCCGTTCCCCGCCCCTGCAGTGAAAGGACAGGGCAATGGCGCCGAAGAATTGGCCACATGGTGGCGAACCAATGACGACAATCCAAAAACGTTGATGCTCTCCACGGAATACGCTCTCAGCGACCTGTTCGATACTGCCGCCGAAAATCTCCTCGCCGATATGGGAACAGGCAGGAGTTTCTGGTGGATGGTGCCACCGGAGGGTGGGTTGACGCGATTGCGCTGTTTTGCCGGTCTTCCGGGCGACAATCATTTTGCCACGATGCTTGAACCTGAATCCGGCAGTTGACCGCTCTTTAATCGACTCCGCCTGATTGATCATGAACAGAAATGGCAAGGGCTGCCGAGGGGTATGCAACGCCAATTTTCCGGAAGCCATGGATCGGGGGCTCGCTGCCCGCCACCCCCCACCATCCCATCGCTATCTCATGCGCGAATGCTCTCCGTGATCGAGGGTGCTTCGCTGCTTGCCGCCGCTGCGCCGGGGGCACTGCACCAGACCGCGATAGCGGAATAATTATCCTGCCCTTCAATAACGGAATCATCATCCTGCCTCTTGCTTCCGCGCTCCAGCACCTGGCTCTCCATCGCTTTCAGCCACGCTTCCGCCGTGCGGGCTGCATCGAGCAGCCGCTCCATGTCTTCCTCGTCCACGTATTCCCACAAACCGTCGGTGCATAATAGAAAAACATCGCCGGGCAACAGCGGAAACGCCACGGGTATGACATCTGCATCAAATTGCCCGCCGTTGCCCAAGGCCGAGAGCAGCTTGCTGCGATTGAAGGAAACGCGCAATTCCTTTGGCTGCAAATAGCCCGCATCGACCATCCCCTGCAACATGCTGTGATCCCGCGTCTGTTCGATGATGCGGCCCTGGCGGAAACAATACAGACGCGAATCCCCCGCATGCCCCCACACCGCGGTATCGCGCCTGGTATCGATGGCAAGTATCACCGCGGTGGCCCGCATCTGCCTGAGCGCGGCGTTTCGCTGCTGCTCGCGCATGATTGCGGCATTGGCCGCGGCCAGGGAGGCCTTTATTGCCCGGGCGCTGGATTCGGGCGTCCCGCGAAACCAGTCGAGCGCATGCTGCACCACCAGTTTCGACGCCACATCGCCGCCGCCATGACCGCCCAAGCCGTCGGACAAGGCGCAGAAGCAGGCTTCTGGCGCCGACCAGAAGCCGCACGCATCCTCGTTGACCTCGCGCCCTCCCGTTCTGGACAGTATGGTTATTTCGAGCTGCATGCAATTCATCCCGTACCTGCGAGCATCAGGAATTCCCGTTCCTGCTGTTCCTGCCGTCCTGCTCCAGTTTGGCGATCTGCGCTTCATAGGCTCGCAGAAACTCCTTTCCGAACAACCGATGGAAGTCTTCCTCGGCTTCCTGGGATATTTCCCGGTATCTCTCGGCAAACAGATCCCAGAGTTTGGCCTTGCGATTGATCGGAAGAAGGGAATCCATCACCGTTTTCTGCGTGATCCGTTTCTCCAGCTGCACGGGGTCGAATCGTTCCAGCACGCCTGCCAGCGCCGCCCGCATTCCCGCCATGAAACCCAGTTGGTGCGAACACAAATCATCGTGAGCATCCTTCATCGCTTGCAAGGGCGGCATGTAACCCCGCCCGTGCGGAGAAAGCAGATGGGCCAGCGCCACTTCCACGTTGGGGGAGAATTTCAACGGATTGTTTTCCCGTGGCGCGATCATGGTGAGATCCGCCCGCACCTCCTGTTTGATCACCGTCCGTGCGCGCAGCAGATGCAGGGTACCCTGCGTGGATTCACGCAGCAACTGGCCGAGAATCTCCATGAATTGGGGTGTCAGACCGGCGGGAATGGCAAGATCGGGAACCCCCGCGCCAGAAAGAAAGGCGCGCAGCAGTTTGTCATGGTCAATGCCGCTACTGCCGCCAATATCGCTAGTTCCTGCCTCATCCCCTGCCGGACTTGCGCAGCGATCCGCGGGAGGTGTTATCGAGGAAATGGGTGCTGGTTTTTCAGCCCCGGATGGCTTGCCCGGGAGAACGGAATTTTCTGCGATGCCTGGACCCGGAGGCATTCCGGTTTTCGGCGGTTCCACTTCGGACCGCCCGCTCGCCGGAGAGAGAATGATCGCGCTTGTGATCCCGTCCGAATCCGGACCTGATGCACTTCTCTCCCAGGACAAAACAGGTTTCGCAGAGGCTGCACTTTCCACTTCCGGCGCCTCCTCCACGGATGAAGCCGGGCGCATGGCCGGGTCAGGACGGGCTTTGGGTGGACGAAACGGCGTGTTCAATTCGGGAGCATCGTCGCGCTGCACGTAATTCACCCCAGGCGATCGCCCCGTCGAGGCTCCCGCCGCAACAAGCGGATCGGCATTTTCACGAAAGTCGTTGCCCGGCAATGATCCAAACCTTGTTGCCATGGGAGTGCCGGGGGCAAATAGGTCATCGCCCTGTTCCGGCCCCAAACCGAACAGTATACCGATGTCCTGTTCCGGTATCGAAGGACCGGATCCGAGGCCCAGGAAATCTTCTGGAGAAGCGTTTGATGGCACGGAAGCCGGAGGAGGCGATTGCAGTTCTTCCCCGGCGGGTTTGCCGAATGGGTCAAAATCGGGAGGGATAAGGGGAGAGACAAGAGGACCGATTTCGGGAACGTCAGGCGGAACCGGAATGAAATGCCTGCCCCGGGATTCGTTGGCTGCGGCAGGGGCGTCCTGGCCTTGAGACGCGTCCTGGCCTTGAGACGAGAAACCGAAAGGGTCGAATAGGTCATCACGGCCGGAGAGTTCGGGCCGGGACGAGCCCCCGAACATGCCCAGTGGATCGTCCCTGTGCCTGTCGGGCGCGGGAGCCGGTCCGTTGCCCCATGCTCCGGCGGGGCCGCCAGTACCGGATAGGCCATGGGCGGAGCCGCCCGTGACCTCCATCAGGTACGCCCCGATGCGAATCTCGTCACCAACGTCGATGGCGGCGTCCTGCCCTTTTCCCAAGGGTTGGCCATTCAGGTGAACCGGTATGGCAGTGCCAAGATTGCGGATGAAATAACAACCGTTGCGAAATTCTATGGAAGCATGGATCCGAGAGATGACCTGCGTGGGATCATGCAGAACCAGAGCATTCTTCTCGGCGCGACCGATATTTCCGCCCATTTCGTTAAATTCCGCAAAAAGCGGCCTGGGCGGCGGAATGCCATTGCAACCGGTGATTCGAATGCCAATTGTCATTATGCCGTCTCCACCAATCCTGGTTTTGTCCGCCTTCGCCAAATAACGGTAGTGAGCGCTATCCGGCCGCGCATGCCGGCGACGAGAGTTCCGAACTCCTGGCGGTTATCGCGCCACGGCTATTTGATTCACCCGTGGATGAAAAATGTTTTCACAGACATAAGGTCACTAAAAATTATAGATTAGATGCACGGCTCCTGGAAGCAACCATAGGCAGCATCATTCTTTCAGGCAGGACCGCCCCTCCATCATCCAGTGGTCATGCCAATGGGTATTTTTTGCCATGCGCCTGCTCATTTCGTTATAAACTCGATGCGGATAGCGCGGCGGCGCAGTGCAGGAGACTTCAGGCGTCTATAATTACGAAGGAAGCCGATAACAAGATAAATATCCAAGAGAAATATCCAAGAGGTTCGACATGCGAGGCTGCCGGTTTTATCGTGCGATTTCATTATTTGCCATAGTTCTACTATCTGCCGTTTTCGGCGGTTGCGCCATGACGCCGGCGCCCCAGCCCGTACCGCCAGCGCCCCAGCCCGTGCCTGTCCCGGTGGTCGAGGTGCCGCAGGGCACGGCCCGGGAATTATTCCTGAGAGGACTGGATGCCCTCCAGGACGGCGATGAAGACGCGGCGCGCCCTCTGCTGCAGCAAGCCCTCGTGCTGGACCCCGGACATAAGAACGCCGCTATCCTGCTATCCCAGATGGGCGTGGACCCGGTCGACATGCTGGGCAAGGAAAAGTTTGCCTATAAAGTGCAGCCGGGCGACACGCTTTCACGGATCGCCCGGCGTTTCCTGGGAGAACCTCTCAAGTTCTACGTGCTCGCCCGCTATAACGGCATTCGCAGCGCCGACAGGCTGGAAGCAGGGCAGATCATCAATATACCCGGCAAAAAACCACCACCGGGCAAGATGCCCATTCCTGCCGCGGAGCAGTCGGCAGCCGCGGACATCACCCAGTTGAAGCTGACGGAAGCCAGGAAGTTATACGGCGAGGAACGATACGCGGATGCAATCGACCTGCTGGAGCGCACCCATGTGGAAGGCGCCGCCAGCGCGGAATACAATGACCTCCTGCTTACAACCTACCTGGCTTACGCGAAGAAACTGAACGATACCGGACAAGCCGTGGAAGCGGGCAAAATCCTGTCAAAAGCCTCCGCAGCCTATCCCGGCAATGAACGGCTGCACAGGCAAAGCGAAAATATGAACTCCGCCCGCTATGCGGACCAGGCATACAGGGAAGGCAACCAGTTGCTAAGCGATGGGCAGTTGACCCAGGCTTATGCATCGTTCACCCGCGCGCTCAAGCTCGCACCGGAACATGCGGGAGCCAGGGCGGCAATAGCAAAAATCCGGCCGCAACTGGTGGAAACCTATTATACCGACTATGTTCGCGCGCGCAGGCGCCAGCATTTTTCGGAAGCGCTCCACAGCCTGGACAAGCTTCTGGAAATCGACCCTGGCCATGAGCTGGCAAAATCCAATCGAGCGGAGATAAAGGCGATCATCGACCGCGAACAGTCGGAGAAACGAAGCAGGTAAAATTCAGGCATTCCGGAAAGTGCTGGCTCAGGCACGAAGCGAGCCGGAAGCAACTGTAGCCTGTAGTAGGCTGTAGGATGGGTGGAGCAAAGCGCAACCCATCATTTTCGGGGTGCCCGATAGACGTTTTTTGATAGATTACGCTTTGCTCCATCTATCCGACGCAAGCTTCGGCACGACAGAACATGGCCCGGCTTTATGGCGTTGCCCTCTCCCTCGACCCGGCAACCTTGCCACGCGGCTGGCAGCAGGCACCATCCCCCGCTTTGGGCGCACTGCTCTCGCCCGCAGCCGGGAGTTGCATGGCGGGTTGCCGCAGGTAATCGAAAGCTTCCTTATTCTTCGGGTCCAACGCCAGCGCTTTCAGGAAAGACAGTCTCGCTGCCTCGCGTGCTCCCTGCCGCGAGTTCGCTACTCCTTCGAGGATAAGGGCTTTGGTTTTCTTTTCGATGAGATTCCTTGTCGTCTCCACCTGACTGGCATAGCGGGCATTGCCGGGATCGATGACTGAAAGGATTTTCCACTGAACCAGCGCCTCGGCCAGCTCTCCCCGGTCCTGCAGGCCCAGCGCCAGCTTTTCCCTTCCGGCGGCGACGGAAACTGCTTTCGCATCCGGGCGTTGCGGCGGTTGCGCGCAGCCGTTCAATCCGGCTGCGCCAACAGCAATGAGAAACAGAAAAACGGACTGCCGCGATATCGGGCTCATTTGAGGTTTTCCGCCGTGAACACGCGCAGGCTCCTGGTGAATGCGCCCATATCCCGGTCGCCGTAGATCATGGTCCGGCGAAGCCGGAACGGATAAGCGAAAGCCGGATTGCCGCCAGCCTGCACGGTTACGCCAGCATCATAACCGGCGCTTTTCAGCTGCGAAATGATGAGGTCATTGGTGTCGCCGAACGGATAGGCAAAGGTATGGAGAGGCAGGCCCAGCATTTTCCTGATCTGCTGGCCGGGAGCCCTGATCTCATCCTCCACTTTCTTGCGATACGCTTCCGCCGCTTCGCCCGCCGGGCGCTTCACCATGGAAGCATGGGTCTTGGAGTGCGGCTGGACATCCACCAGCCCCGACGCGGTCATCTCCTTCAGTTCCTTCCAGCCCAAAGCGTCGCCCGAACCGACGAAATCGGAGTAGATAAACAAGGTTGCGGGAAAGTTGTATTTTTTCAGGATGGGAAAGGCCGTGCTGTAGGAGGAGCGGTACCCATCGTCGATCGTGATGACAACCGCGCGCTGGGGGAGGACTTCCTTTCCCTTCAAGTAAGCATGAATGCTGGAAAGCGGAACGACCCGGTAGCCGTGCTTCTGCAGGTATGCCATCTGCGCATCGAAATCTTCTCCTGTTATCGCCATCTTCGCCTTGTTGGGGCCGAATCGGTGATAGCAAAGAATCGTCACCGTCTGGTAGCCCGAAGGATAAATTCCGACCGGATTCGGATGAACCAGCGGGATGACGATCTCCTGCCCCGGAGCAATTTCAGCCGTTTTATTGAAATCGGCAATCAGCCACCCCCTGTTCCTGTCCTTCAGGTAAGCCTCGGCCAGCGAAGCCCAGGTATCGCCGGGCGCTGCGTGGTGCACTACGAATTCCTCCCCCCGGAGAACAGAAAGCGTGGCCTGGGACTCGGGGGGCAGGCCGGCGCACCCCCCCAGCGAAACCATGATAAAAAATGCAAGGAAGAACCTAGCCCTGGCCATGCGTATTCCCTTTCTGATCGTTATTTTTTTGAGTATTCATGTCTATCGTAATGTCATTGTTTTTCTGGAGTGTGTCGGCCATCTCATCGAAAGACTGGAAGATTTCTCCAAGCTCGTCTTTTCTGGACTGCGCAATGCGATACCCGAAGTTGCCTTTTTTCATTTCTTCCAGGGATTTTCTCAGGGTTTGCAGGGGAGCGGACATTGCGCTCGCAAGCGCATATGCCACCACCGAAGCAGCGGCGACGGTCACGATCATAAGCAGCAGCATGGTAAACACGATCTGCCTGCTCAGTTCTTCCAGAGGGTCCCAATGCATGCCAAGGTGAATGCGGCCGATATCCTTCTCCCGAAACAGGATCGGCGCCTCGAAGTCCAGCATCGAGGAAGAGGTGGAGACGTTATAGCGCTGCATGGCCACCTCGCCGATGCTGCCGAACGATTCGCCGCCTTCTATCTTGTGATAGGGCTGCCCGATCTGCTCCGGCCTGCTGCTCCCCCTGACGATGCCCTTGCCGTCCACCAGGCTGAGATAGCCGAAGCGCTGGCCCGCCATCGCGTCCTGTATGAATACTTCCAGAAATATCCAGTCCTCGTTGTATACCTTCTCCGCGCTCTCCGCCGCCATGAAGCGGACCAGCGAACTCCCGTATTCGGTAGCCTGCTGGATGATGCTTGCATACTGCCGCTTGTACAGCCAGGTCGTGCCGATGATCATGGTGATGGAGACGATCGCAATCATGATGAAAGTCCATTTGATCCGGATGGGCAGCATTTTTGGCCGGGCGCGCTGCATTTCGTCCTGCCTGATTTCCTCGATGGCGTCGATCAGCGCGGCGACCAGATCGTTGCCGCTCTGGAACCGTTTTTCCGGGTCCTTCCTGAGCAACCGCTCGACGATGAGCTTTACCGATTTCGGCAGGGCAGGAACGAGTCCATCTATGGGAGGCGGTTCCGTGGTCGTGATCTGCAGCAGCAGCGTGGCGATAGTGTTCCCTTCGAACGGTTTTTTTCCCGTCAGCAACTGGTAAAGCACGACTCCGACCGAATAAAGATCAGACCGTGCATCGACATTTTTTCCCAGGGCCTGCTCCGGCGACATGTACTGGGGCGTGCCCAGCACTTCTCCCATCTGCGTCTGCCTGGTCCTTTCGGGATCTTCGACCCGCGCGATGCCGAAATCCGTGATTTTCACGTTATTGGTGCCCTTGACCCGGATAATGTTGCTGGGCTTGATATCGCGATGGACCACGCCCTTGCTGTGGGCATAATGCAGCGCCTTTGCCAGCTGGATGCCGATGCCCAGATCGTCGCGCAGGGAGCGCCGGGGCGTGGATTTCATGTACTCGTCGAGCGGCTCGCCCTCGAGCAGTTCCATGGCGATATACGGGCGGTCGTTCACCTCGCCGATATCGAAGATAGTGACAATGTTGGGATGGGACAAGAGGCCGGCGGCTTTTGCCTCCGCCAGGAAGCGCGAACGATACTCCTTGTTGGCGCAACGCTCTTCCAATAGCACCTTGATCGCGAGCGGGCGGTTGATGTTGGGATCATAGGCCTTGTAAACGACCGCCATGCCCCCCCTGCCCAGCTCTTCAATGATCTTGAAGCGACCGATTTGTTCCAGCATCGAGCCTCCCCTTGGCCTCGTTGTTATCGCCGTTCAACAGCTCTGAATAATCTACTTTCCTGCATGATGCAGACGGCCGATATGAAAATCGCCATAGCAATGCGGTGATGCATTTCACACCTTTGTCGTTCACCCCCGTGATACCCGGCAATCCAGTCAGCCCGTGATCAGGGCTGCGAGATATTTTCTGTAACCTATACCGGGTTTATAGACCATGAATGGGCTTAAATCCAACCCACAGGTATCCGATGGAATTCAATTTGATTCAACCCCCGGTCCGCATTCGCCCATGCCCGAGCGGAAGAGGACTGAAGCGGGAAAACAGATGATACATGATGATATCCGAAGGAGGAAGGATGGATGGGCAGCAGCCCAGGTAACCGTGTAGGATGGGTGGAGTGAAACGTAACCCATCATTTTCCTGCATCAACTGGGTGGGACATCAGTAGCCGTAGGAGGAGTGGAGTGAAACGTAACCCATCATCTTCCTGGATTGCCTAGTGGGAGCCAGACCGAAGCCGGCAATCATCCTTTTTATTTTTCCACCAATTCGATCATTCCGGAATAGACAGCCAACGCTGCATCTGCTGTGACAAAACGGGCCGGCATTTCCAATGCCTGGGCTATCAGCAAACGGTCAAATGGATCATGGTGATGCATGGCCAGGCGCGCCACACCTGCGGCATGCGTCGAAGAGACCGGAATTTCCATGAACCCGGTCTTCCTTGCCGCTTCGGCAATCTGCTCTGGCGGATAACAAAAACTGATCTTTCCTAAAGCGGATTTGATGGCAATTTCCCAGATGCTGGCGGCGCTGAACCAGACTTCTGTTGCCGGTGATTCCAGTTGTTCCCTCAGCGGACGAGGCAAACGCTCGGGCGTATTCAGCGACCAGAGCAGAATATGCGTATCAAGCAGGAATCGCACCTTACAAACTCAGGAAGGATCGATACGGGTGTTTTCAAACCGGGCGATTGACTCATCGTCCAGGGGAGCATCGAAATCATCCGGCACATTCAATTGCCCCTTGAATAAACCGAGTTTTCTGCGGGATGTCGGGTCTTGCAGCGGTACCAATTTCGCCATCGGCTTGCCAGCCTTGGCAATGATTATTTCTTCCCCCGCCGCCGCCTGCTCGACAAATCGGGATAGATGAGTCTTCGCCTCATGGATATTGATCGTAATCATGGAGACTGATCGCGGCTATAAGTCGGACTAAGTTTAGTCCAGTCAATAGCCTGAGTCAACTTAAGGAAATCGGTAGCACACAGATTATGCCCCCGCAAAACGTTCGCCAAACTCAGCTTCGCATAATACTGACCAGTCGAAGCCCGAACATGTAGATTCATCCTCGAGCGTAGAGAGTAACTGGGCTTCGATAGAGGGGTCTAGGGAGAGAAAACCAGCAATATCCCCATCAACACCAGGGCGTATTATTCCCAGAATTCCCGCATCAAGGCAGGTCTCTCGCTGTCTGGAACTGTCATCATTATCTAAAAGAGAAATAACCGATTTGATATCAAGTAGCGGCGGCGGACCTTCGGTACTTGAAAGCAGAACTATTTGTCCCTCCAGCCACCAAGGAAAAGCTGGTTCATCAAATAAACGTATAACAGTTTTTGCTTGGCGAGTCGAAACCAGCACGGCGTTATAAGGGATACGGTCAATGAGTTGTTGGGCACGGCCAATCAATCCCCGTTTGTTCACAGCACGAACAAAATCCTCTTTAAGCAGTAACCAATCCCTGGATGTAACATCAGCTTCGGAGATCCCAAAAAATGTGACACGGGCAACGGAAGTAAATGCACGTGCCAACATCATAGCAACATCGTTTGGCACTCCGCCATCCACCGGCTCCGGAATTTGCTTCCAGCCTATCAGTGTTATAGCCCCGGTCGCCGGCAGTAGCGGAACGAGCTGCCGATTTAAGCCCTTGGGATCGCGGCAGATCATAACAGTTGTTTTAGTCATGGTCCCGCTGCTTCAGGCAGAGGTTTAAAAAATGTACCTTCCGCCCAGTCATAAACTTCAGAGGCAAGAATGGATCCACCTCGATATCCGCCTATACCGCCAATTATGCAACCTCCAATTCCACCGACTGCCGTTCCTAGTGGCGACGCCAACGTACCTATTGCGGCGCCTCCGGCTCCAATTACCTTGCAGCCTACCCAAGCTCCCGCCCATCCGGCCGCAACCTCAGAAGCACGTTTCAAGGGCTTGCTGGCCTGTGCAATCGAAACAATATCGATAACCATACCGGCAACTATTACTACACGCCCCGCATACCGGAAATATTTCACTATATGATAAGCGGCCAATCCAGACCTGCCTGCAGCAGAGTGGTCTGCAATATTGAAGTCAGCGAATGTGCCTCTCTGGTTCCAGTGGTAATCAATAGTATTAGTTGTTCTATTAAATCCATAGTCAAGCCGAAGAAGACGTCTTCCCGCACTATCTTGAAAGAATAGAGTCGAGGTTGATCCCCCACGGGGAATGAAACCTTTTGGACTCAACTCTATTGCAAGTCCGTTGGTACCAGGGATGGGAATACGAATCACACTGGCCTGCCCTACCGCAAAGAGAATTCCTCCTGACATGGGCTCATCATGGTTGCCACGGCTCTCCACTGCAGCTGCAGATGTTTTACCTGCTGGACCAGGAACCCCTGATTGAGCGCGACACATCGTTCCCTGATCAATCTGAGACATGTCATATCTTGTACCGCGCGGTCCAGGTAGATTTTCGCCCATTATTGCCTTAGCCCATCTTTCTTTTATAGTGCCGTTATAGATCACTCCATCTTCGCCAACCAGCGCTGTTGCCGCCAGGCGGGAGCGGCAATCGGAAAGAGTTTGGTGCCGGGTTCGAGCAGGCACAGATACAGAGCCGCGGCGATTCGCTGCCGCTGGTAACTTTCCTTAAGAACGTGGGTGCAATGCCCGGGAGTAACCGGGGCGCCCATAAAATAGCGCTGGCCATCAGTAAAATTACCCTTGTTCGTATCCCACCATGCCTGAATCCTTACCGGGTCGGGCCAGGGCAGACTGTCGTCCTCGTCCATCGCCACGTTGTCGTCTTCCGGGTTGTCATTCGGGCCGAACTCCACGCCTTCAGGGGGCTTGCGTTCGAGATCGAGATACGCCAGGTCAAGGCCGGTGATAAAGCTGAACGATTCGCCCGCAAGCCGGGCGAGCTTCAGGTCCTCCATCTGCCTGATCAGCCAGGGAACGTAATAAGGATCGCCCGCAATGCCTGCGCCTTGAACAAAAAGGCGCTGGTTCGCCGGGTCGCGGGCAAGAATCTTGAGAAGTCCGTTCGCTTGCGGCAGCGGCAGCAGCTTGAGCACCAGTTGCAACGCACCCATACGGTATGGGCCGCCATGCAGCGCGGCATCTTCCAGGAGGTAGACGGCCTTGTCCCGGTCGCCCAGCAAACCCGCTGAATGCGCAGCCCAAAAACGGCACGAGGCGTCCTCGTCCGTCAGTGCCGCCATGCACGCAGCAAGCAGATCACGCCGCCCCAGCTCGCCCGCCACGCGCAAGGCACGCGCTCGCAGAAGCACATCAGGATCGGTAATTGCCGTATTCAGCGAAGCGTCCGGATCGACGCGATGCATCACGCAGGCGGCGATTCCCGCCCCGCGCTTGAATGGTTCCGGCGAGGCAAGAAGCCGGGCAACGGTCCCTTGCAGATGCGAAGCCGATACCCAGCCAAAAGCAGAAATCAAGCCGGGCTGGGCTGCCGGCACGGCGATAGCCAAGGCAAACAGCTTATCCAGCCGCCGCTTGTCTTTCTCCTCGATCGCCCGCACGGTTGCCGCGAACACCTCACCCATTCCCGGCGACCCCAGCGCCGACTCGCACACACTCGAACCATACTCCCCCGCCACCGCCAATCCGTCGAGGTGAGCCGCCAGACGATCATCCAGACGGCGAAGATGATGGAGCTTGACGTGGGGAGCGGACACAAGAACCGAGCGCATGAGGCGCAAATGCGCGGATTCCTCGGCGTGCTGCTGGATGATATGGGGTATGGGTTTCAGGGCGCTGGCCAACATGGGTAAATTCCGGTCTTTTTGTTTAACGCCAATGCTTGTCGCCGCCGCAATGTACAGATATACAGATCAATTCGAGCCTGCTCCTCCATTAAGGCGGCCCTTTAGTAGCCTTCCTTGTACTAACGTTACCAAATCAGCACCTACGGCTAACTGGTCATGGCTATTTTTGGCCCAGATGAGTAATGCATCAAATACTATCGATCCGGCTCGAAAATACCATGAATATGAATGGCATGCGGTTGAAGTAGGATGGGTGGAGTGAAACGCAACCCATCAAAAAACATCTATCCAGCACCGGGAAAATGATGGGTTACGCTTTGCTCCACCCATCCTACCCAGGATAAGACTGACCGGCTAAGGCCGGTGGTTTTAACCTGAGGCGCCTTAACGATGCGTACAGACTTGCCGACAATGGGTCAATCAAGAAACATTACAATCAAAGAATACCGACAGTACCTGATGTTTCGCAATCGCCAGAAGCTTGTCATCGAATGTTGACAATGGTTGCATGGGTATTCTCCCCTGAGCATCGCCGATATATGACCAGGAATGGGCACCAAAAGGAAACCAAACATCACATTTATAATCTATCCGGCTCTTTTTCCATCAATCTCCTTCAAACTGTAACCCCTGCTGGCATAAGAACCATCCGCCGGGAAGAAGAATCTTTATTGCACGGCCAGCACAGCGATATGCCCCACCCCCGCCCGGGTGCGGGGGCGAATCATGATTTCAACATCATGATTCAATGCTGTCAGAAACTCCATCAGGCGCTCGACGGAAAACTGATCCAGGCGATAATTTTTTAGCACGGATACTTTGGACTGCGGAATTCCCAGAATCTCCGCCACCTCCCGTTGCTTCAGCTTGCGCACCTTTAACGCTTCGTTGACAGCAAAGGCCAGACGCGTTTTAGTTTGACGCTCAGTGGCATCTGGCATGCCGAGATCCTCAAACACGTTGCCCGTGCCGCGGGTGATGATAATGTCGTCAATCTGGCTCATGGCATTCCTCTCCTTTCATAATCCTGTCGGGCGCGTTTCAGCCGTTCACCGATCAGCTTCACATCGTCTTGCGATGTCTTGATTCCGGACTTCGATTTCTTCTGGAACGCATGCAGAACATACACTATTCCGGCACGCCGCACAGTGTAGATGGCGCAATGGGTATCACCCCGGTGGTCTTCAACAACCTCGAATACGCCGGGGCCTTCACCCTTCCATGGCTTGGCGTGCGAATGCCTGCCGCCAAGCTGGGCTAAACCCAGCGCATAACCCATGTCATCCTGCACCTCTGGGGAAAAGCCTGATAGTCCTTCTTCGCAGAACCGACCCAATGCAACGGTTTCTCATGCCCCATGCCTGCCTCATCCTCATTACCCCAAATATACCAAATTTGGTATATTTGTTCAAGCCTAAAAAGAAGCTGTGGCGAGGGCCTCCTCGTCTCGTCCATGTTCCCTGGCGATCCGGGTTGACGGCTTCGGTGATGGCCGCCGCTGGGCGGCAGCGATTTTCGGATAAAAAGCATCCGAACCGGGAGTATGCCGCAGGTTCGCCCTACGGACTTCAAATAGGCGGGCGAATGCTACGAACGGTAACAGGCAGTTTCAGTGTGATCCAAACTTGATCGGCGGTCAGCACCGGCGCCTGCAGCCGCATCCCCAGGCTCAGGCAGGCACGATCCCCCAGCGACAAGCCTACCGTACGGGTTTGCAGCCAGAGTTGTCCGGCGATTTCGGCTTCCTCGGCGGTAAAGGGCAGTATCTTCGCGCCCAGAGCCTCCAGGTCTTCCCGCATGCCGTCGACAAGCACGTCTGCCGCCACCGACTTTTGCACCACTTCAGACCAATTGACGCTGGAAATGACAGCTTCGGAAAGAACCGCTTCCACCTGATCGCCGCCGGGTTCGTTTTGTAAGAAGCCCAGCAAAGCCGAGGCGTCCAGCACGACGCTCATTCACTCGCTTCCTGTTTTGCCGCCTCGCGCCGTTCCTTGATCAATTCTTCAGCCAGGCTGGTAGCTGACGGCAGCCGGGCAAAACGGTTCTTGAGCCGCTCCCTGATCGTGCCGGCTTTTTCCAGAACCAGACGGCCGTTTTCCATCCGGGCGATCAGGCTATCTCCGGATTCAAATCCAAGGAAGCGCCTGAGCGGAGCGGGAATGACCAGGCGGCCTTGAGGTCCCAGATGAATTTCGGTTTGGGTGATGTGTTTTGGCATGGTTTTGAGTATTCTGGCACAAAAAAGACAAATGTGCCAACTTATCAATTAATATGTAAATTTTTATAAATCGCGGCAGAGAGCAGGATTGATTCTACTGGCAAGGGTGGACACATAGCGGAATCAATGGGGCGGGAGTGATGAATTGGTAAGAAGGCAACCGTACGGCGCGCTCTAATGAACCAAACCCGATATTGCTCGCTATGGCGCACGCCTGATCATCTTGCCGTGGCGACCGCTGGTGATTTGGACGGTAGGGTGGGACGAAAGGATGGGTAGCTCCGTATGGCCTTGCTACGACGTTCAGAAAGCTCTGTAGGGGTAGGATGGGTGGAGTGAAACGCAACCCATCGTCTCGGCTTCTGATTCTGGAATATTGACAATGCTTCCGTAGGATGGGTGGAGTGAAACGCAACCCATCGCCTCCCCTTCCAACCCTCTTCACCGCAAGCCTGCGCCGCAATCGGCACCCGTCGTGGCGCGCACCCAACTATTCTTATCCTGCAGCCGCTGATGGATGTGGCGCGAGGATCAGCCTTTTTCAATTTGCTGCCGGTTTCTTTCTTGGCCGGCAGGGACCAATCGAACTGATCTTCTTCTCAACAGAACTCAACAACCGCCAGCTAAAGCTGGTGGGTTAGTGTTACGGACTGAAAGTCCGGATACGCGTCGGTTAGACGACGCGTCCCAATCGGGCTTCATTCTGAAATCATCATTAGCAATGGCAGCAGCGGTAGGATGGGTGGAGTGAAACGCAACCCATCAAAAAACATCTACCCAGCACCAGGAAATGATGGGTTACGCTTTGCTCCACCCATCCTACCCAGGATAAAGCTGATCGGCTAAAGCCGGTAATTTTAAACCTTCGAATGGAAAATAAATTCCTCTTCAGGAGAGCATAGGTTCATGCTACGATTACATATGATTACTAAAGATTACAAAACCTTTATCATGGAGGAGTTATGGAAACCACAGAACCGATTACCATCCGGACCAGTAAAGATATTGTCAGTCAGATCGACACGCTTGCTGCTGGCATGGATCGCTCCCGCAACTACGTGGTTAATCAGGCCATACAGCAATACCTTGCCTATCATCACGTCCTGCACCAGAAAATAGAGCAAGGGCTGAATGACGCCAAAGATGGGAGGCTGACAGCGGCTGATGATGTTATTAGGGAAATCCGCTCCCGTCGCTCCCGCCAGCGCAAATGAAAGTTTTTCTTACTGATACTGCAAAACTGGACCTGATTGATATTATCGATTACTACGACAGCCATAACTCGGCTATCGCGGATCACTTTGAAAACGAGCTTCAACATAGACTGGAAATGCTGAGAGAGTTTCCGCAGGTCGGACACCCCGGTTTTTCGGGTCTTCTGGAACTTGGCTTCCACAATTTCCCCTATGTCTTGAGCTATCAGGTTTTGCAGGATCAGGTACAAATCATCGCGATTTTACATACAGCGCGTGATCGCGATCATGCCTTGGCGATACGCACGCAAGGATAGTGGGGTCAAGTCTCAGGGATAGTGGGGTCAAGTCTTATTCTTTGCCAATCGTTGCTGTTTCACGATGCGGCTCACCCGGGAGTAATGCAATCCAAAATGGTCCCCGATCTCCTTCAAGCTGTAACCTCCGCCAGAGTATGCAGCGAGGATCGCCTCGTCTCGTCCATGTTCCCCGGCGATCTGGGCTAACGGCTTCGGTGATGGCCGCCGCTGGGCGGCAGGAATTTCCTGATGGGAAGCATTTGCACCGAGAGTGCGTTGCAGGCTCGCCACAAATTCATCGGAACCCAGAAAAATCTGGTTCTTCAATTTCTCCCAAGGCCCCGGTTGATTTTTTCCATCGGCTACGAAATCTACATAACGCCGTGTGGCCTCGCTCCGCTGTTCAGAAAAGGCAGCCAGAAGCCAGTCGATCGTCAGCCAGGACGGTGCCGGATCCAGCCCTGCCGTGGCCCGATAACTACTCCATGGCGCCAGTTCCAGGAGGTAGGATTCCTTCTGCACGATGATCGCCTTGAAACGTCCCTGGAATACATGCCCCACCCGTCCATGCCGGCGATTGAAACGCTGGGTGTAGACTCCGTTCAATTGCCGCATACCCTTGGAGAGATTACCTTCCGGCGTTTCGATCAGCAGATGATAGTGATTGTCCATCAAACAATAAGCATGAATCGCCCAGTTGAGGTCTTGAATGACCCCTAACAGTATGTCCAGAAACAGATGCCTATCCTCATCATCTAGAAAAATAACCTCCCGCCCATCTCCACGAGAAGTCACATGGTACAGCGCACCGGCAAACTCGATTCTTAACGGTCTTGACATGTTGAAAGGCTATCAGAGCGCGTAGCGCGTAGCAAATAACAAGACCTGACCCTATTATTTTGCTATTGTTCGTTTTCATTTGACCCTATTGTTCGTTTTCATTCAGGACGCTTCATCCTAAAACCACATCATGCCAAATTTCACCATCCTCTGTCCAAGCAAGGTGTTTCGCACCAATAGACCAGAGAACACCTTGACCGGCATGAAGCTGAGAGTATGTCCGGCGGCCTGGCAGCTTGGAATTAATGGGCGTTAGCTCATCATGATTATTTAAAATAAATAGCTCTTTATTTGTGGCAACATAGAGCCGATTACGAAACCATTCAAGACCCCAAAAATCATCCTCCGTTTCTTCTTGCCGGATAACGACCCAAGTGTCGTCGTGACCCCGCAACAGCATCCCCTTCTGCCCACAGGCATATACGATTCCAGATGAAGTAACACGGATACATTCAATCCTAAGGTTTGTTGGACTGTCAATCTTTTGCCATTCCTCTTTGTGGTACCGCCAAATTTCTCCTTTATACCCAACAGCATATATTTCATCTTCAGATATCCCATCAATGGCTTCGAAACCCCTTACGTCAAGATAATTTTCGGGTTTGCTAATAACCATTTCATGGATAGAGACCCACTTTCCAGAATTTATGCGGCGGTACACTTGCCTTCGCATGCCTGCTACGTAAATACTCGAACCAATTGCCCGAAGACCGCAAAGATACCCGTACCTATTTGGACCTTCTATTAATTCATGAACATAGCCCTCACTGGTAATCTTTTCAATAAAACCGAAAGAACTTACAAACACCTCCTCTTCTGATCCATTTGAGACTGTAATCCGAGTAGCCGTACAGTCCAGATTGACTACCCTCTTTACTTTGGACTGGAATATATATAGCACCACGCTATTTGCAGCAAAATCTTGCGTCTTTTCATCCAACTCATCTTTAGCAAGTTCAGCAATTACTGCGCAACGATCCGGACCAAGCGAAACACCGTCAGTAAAAATGATTGGTAGCATATAAATTCCATAGGTAAGTCTCAACTAACTCCATTTCGAGGGAACTTCAATTTCAGGCAGATCAGTTCGGACGGGGGCCGCATTTTTCTCTTTCGGCGTCTTCCCGGGTAATATTGTATGGTGATACGCGTCAAGCTGGGCACGGGTACAAAGAGGATCACAATCTTTGAACTCACTCTGGTGAGACGCCACGCCAGCGCTCGCAGCCTCATCATAAGTCCAATAGGATTTTTCCCCATGGAACCACTCCCATAACACCTCGCCACGGTAATCCTCCAAAATTTGGCGTTTCACCGAGTCGCGAAATTTTTGCATTTCATAGTGATTAGTACCTCTTATAGGCAATCCAACACATGCAGTTGGCGCTTTTTTGTCGTCATAATCATCAAACCCCGCAAGGGGTCTGATCCTAGATTTTGTTCGTGCACCATCGTTAAAGGTTACTCCAATTGCTTCAAGTTGCTCCAATGTGAACTCCTTGTACCCTTGCCGCAATCCCGATTGCGTAAAGCAGTTCACTTCAATTAAGTGATCGCCGGTTGTATTGGGATGACAGCACACGTTTTTGTCATATTTCTTCATTGGTAATGCACAAGCCCTAGCTTCCGCACATGCGGGATTACAGTCGACTCCATCTTGCTCCCCATTTGAGTTCATGTGAGGCGTGGGAGTCTGCCCTTGCGGCGGATTACACGCCCGCTGCTCATTTCGAACTGAGTCGTAGCACGGATGCTCTGGTGAGATGGTTTGCGTATCCACGTACGGCCAAGGAACAGCCTCATTAGCATTTGGACTATTATGATTATCCGTGGTCATATCCAAGTGCCGGTCGACATTCTCTCCCTCAAATTTGACATCCATCGACCATTTGATGAAATAAACTTTTCCCGTATTCGTACTTGAAAGCACTCCTTTTTTTGCCGCACACCCTGCCTCATCCCCGGTCGATTTCTTGAAGTAAGACTTGTTCTTCAGCATGATCTCTTCGCCTGAGATCTTCACAGTCTTGCTTCCTTCCGTGGTATCCGACGCAAAGCCTGTGTTTGGATAAGGAACGGGCACGCCAGGAGGGGTTGCAGGATTTTCAGGCGGAGTAAAGCAAACATCCGGCATTGCGCAGATCGTCTTGCCGGCCCCGGCTTTGCAGGCAAGCTCCATGCCATTAGCGTAGATTTCATTTGCCATTATTGTGTTTCTAACGTTTGCCAGGAAAAGATCATGGAAGAACGCTTGCCACCATCGTTACCGAGATGCGTCAGTATGTGGTTGCCTTTGATGTAGGCTTTTTCACACGCTGACTTCAGGACGGCAACAATGACCAATCCGATTACAGCGCCTATTTCCCCGATGCAGTCTGCCGGATGCCAGAAATCAAACTCCTTTCTCTTCGTCCGGTCTATGCGGCTAAAAGCCAGACTTGTCTCCTTGAAATAATACTGTTCTCCTGAAGTATCCGTGATTTTAAAATCAAGAATGCCTTCACCGCAGCCTGCATCAACAAGTGATTCCTTGATGGCAGCCGTCAACCCATCTGCCCTTAACGGTTCCTCTGAATCAACATGCGCTTGTTCAACACCAAATCCCAAGCCGTGGCAAACAAGCAGATTTTCCTGTATGGAATAAGAAGGCTCGACTACCAGAGCGGCGGCGGCCTCACCAGGAATAAAACCATTGGAATTTTGACTGGTCAGCAAGCGTTCATTTTCTTCATAATGACTTAAGGTAGGTGCAACCAGCAAACTATCGGTTGCGGCAATAAGGACATGTTTGATTTTTAACTCCTGAATCAGCAGTCTCGCGTGTTTGAGTGCGACGGCAATAGACACATGGCCTTGAGCAATGACACGGGATTTCCCATGAAACACAAGTTTCAATTCATCCTGCAAATCATGAAAAAACCGGTTGTCGTCGTCGATGACACGGCCTTTTCGTTCATGCTCCGAGAGGCAAAGCAACAAGGGAGTCGATTCGGGAACGATTTGTTTATTATTGGCAAGGCATTCGTTGATAGCGGTGGCAGCCATTTTTATCAACTTGGTTTTGCCGCGCCAAGGCTGTTCCAGCGAAACCTCGGAACCCATAATCCACTCCCCGCCACTGTCCATAAAGCGGGTTTCCTGAAAATTGTCGATAGCACAACGGATGGCCGCACAGGAAGATGGCGCATCAAGGCCTACACCCGTCACCATGCCTGTTCCGGTAATGGCTAAAGGGAAACCACTCATGACGCTTCCTCTTCCACCTCAGACTTATTTGCTTTCCGCAAATGCGCCAGGGAAGGATAATAGGTCTTGCCTAGCTCCCGCGCGCGCCACCAGGCGCGAGACATTTTCCCGGCAAGCACTTGGGGGATTTCAAACATATTCCGCTTTAAAGGCAAACTAGCGCGCCACGTCAGGCTAAAAATATCTTTATCGGGTTGAATGACAACGGTATCCAATACCGCACGGGTTGAATGACGTCCGCTTTTTTTGCGGAAAAACACCACTGGAACCTCGATCTGGGGTAATTTAAAGGATAGTCGCCCGACTGATGTCAGATTCACCAGCACCACTTCTTCCCCCCCTTGAGGAAAAGCTATTTGCTGGTCCAGAGGAGCAGCCTGATAATAGGCATCTTTAAAGTCAGTGGGTAAAAAGGGAAAGGTATTGTCTATCCAGTCCTGATCGTAAGTACCCCCATACTTGATTCGTTGCTCCCACCCCCGACCAACAGGTCCGAACGCCATGGGTTCATACTCACCGTCCGGCTTGTCTACCGGATGACTGATCTCTTCGGTATTCGGGAGAGGCGTTCCCTCCACCCATTCGCTCCTGAGATGCTTGTGAAAACCTCTGCCAATGGGATTGCGCATGAAGGCGGCATGCTTGGACGCGTCCTCATGATGGTTATCGACGCCGCCAAACGCCACATCATATGAAAAGGGCTGAACGGTAAAAGATTCGGGAGCTGTGGCATGAACTCCGGCAAGGCCGGTTTCCCAATGCCGCTTGCCAACCACCATGAAGGTTTTTTTCCAGTTGCCAATCCGCAAGCCGACGGGCACTCTTTGTGCCGGACGGCTTCCGGGAGCATAAGCGCTGCCGAGAAGCAGGATGTCGCACCGAAGCTTGCGCGGAGCGAAATCCACTTCGTACATCGGTGCGGAAAAACCGGGCTCGCCAGTAAAGGTATCCGCCATGACCAGCGGCAACTGCTCCTCGTGCAGCCGCACTTCGTCCCCATTTTTAGGGAGACGAAACGTGCCCTTCACGACGACCACCAGCAGCTCGCGCCCCGACGGCTCCATGCCCATCGTATAGCCTGCAATCATGCGCGTCGCGTTGATGAGTTCCATAGAAGACTTACCTACTCAGTTCAATTGGACTGAACCGCCCTTGATACGATTGACCCCGCTTGAGCGGCTCAGCAGGTAGCTTCCCTTGATCATTACCTTACCGGCTTTGGTCAGCGTGATGCTGGCCTTGCCGCAGCGCAGCACAAGCTCTTCCTTTGCGCTCACGATCATGCGTTTGCCATCCGCATCGACTTCGACCTGGCCCGGCTGATTCTCCAGGGGCCAGCCTTCCCCTTCCTGCAGCACCCCCATGATAATAGGATGTGACCGATCGCCGCGCTCGAACATGAGAACGACGGATCGGCCGACATGAGGGCCACGCACATCGACAACAGTGCGCGCCCGAAGCGCGGCCGTGCCGGGCTGGCCCGGGTAGAGCACGAGAGGAACAAGACCTTCGTCCGCGATGCCGATCAGCTCGCCGACTACGACGCCCGCTTGAGCATCCTGCCCGGGCTCCGGGGATTGAGCTTTGAGGGAAGCCGCTTCGATCAATGGCCGTAGGAGATCGGTGCCGGACTCTTCCTCCAGCCCTAGCGCTGTCTCCGCTTCGATGGCATCCCTTCCGCTCATTTCCCCTCCTGTATCAGATAATTCCTAATTCTGAAGAATCTTCGAGCCCTTCATCACGATGTCGCCATCGGCCTTGGCATTGATCTTGCCCGACCCCTGGATGGTAATGTCCTTGCCCTTGATGACTATCGTGCCATCCTTCTTCATGCTGATACTGGCATCCCCTGTCTTGATGACTACGGAATCGCCGGCGTCGATCACGAGGTTCTTCCCGACTTTTGCGCTGTCATCGCCTTTGACGTCCGCGCTGCGGTTGCCATCGACGCCCAGCGAATCATTGCCTTTCACACCCTTGGAGGCATTTCCGTCTACAGACGTACTCTGGTTTGCTCCGACAGATACCGACCGATTCGCGCCAACGCTTGTCGACTGATTCGCTCCGACGTTGGTGCTCTGGTTGGCCCCGATGTTGTTGCTCTGGTAGCCGCCGACATTGGTGGTCTGGTAGGCGCCCACGACGATGGCCTGGAAACCGCCGATGCCCACTTCCTGCGCGCCCCCCACGCCGATGGTCTCATTCACGCCCACCAGGTGCGTGCGCTGCAGCGCAACCGATGCGGTTTCGCTGGCGCCGACCGATATGGTGCGGTTCGCGCCTATGGCGATGGTTTCGTTCGCGCCGACATTCTCCGTCCTGTTGACGCCGATGGTAATGGTTTCGTTGTTGCCGACGGTCTCGGTGCGATCGTGCTTGATGAGGCTGGTTTCGTCATTGTCGATGGTCTTGGCGCGATCATGACCGACGGAGTGGGTTTCATCATTCTCGACGCTGATGTCCTGGTTCTTCTCGGCGTGCAGGTAAACCTGCTCAGAGCCTTTCTTGTCCTCGAACCGCAGCTCGTTGGCATTGGCTCCGCTGCCGCCCTTGCTGGACCGGGTGAGGATGCCGGTCTGCGTCATGTTCGCAGGGAGGGCGTAGGGCGGCATCTGCTCGGCGTTATACACCCGCCCGGTGATGATGGGCTGGTCCGGATCGCCTTCGAGAAAATCGACGATGACTTCCTGTCCGATGCGCGGAATGGCGATCATGCCCCAGTTCTTTCCGGCCCACGGATGCGAGACCCGTATCCAGCAGGAGCTGTTTTCGTTCTTCTCCCCTTCCCTATCCCAGTGGAACTGGACTTTCACCCTGCCGTACTGGTCCGTATAGATCTCGTCGCCGGATGGACCCACCACCACGGCGGTTTGCGGCCCCTGCACGAAGGGCTTGGGGGTGAGGCGTTGCGGACGGTAGGGCTGGCGGCTGTTGAGCATGGCGAAGCCGCAATCGTACGAAGTCCCCGATTCCTCCATCGATTCGTATTCGCTGTAGGTCAACTGGTGCTGCGCCGAGACCACGAGATATTCGCGATTCTGGTCGGCGCGCGGCTGGCCCGTCAGCTTGACCAGATAGCCGGTGCTGAGCCCCCGGGCGTTGGTCTGCCCCTGCGCCAGTTCGAACTGTGCCTGTAGTTCCTCGATGCGGGTGCGGACGACCTGATCGCCATCCTTTTTTTCCATGTACTCGCCGGGATAATCGTAGAACTCGTAGTTCGCCAGCGCGTGCTGCCGCTCGAAGCTCGTCTTGGATTGCAATTCCACGCTGGGCTTGGTCGGATCGTAGTCATCGATCACATACCGTCCCGGCTGGATCTCCCGCCCGAAGCTCCATGCGCTGATGCGTTCCTGCTCGGGGCGGGTCATGCGCTCCTGCGGGATGTAGGGAAGCTGTTCGCACCCCGGCAGCGCGGAATGCGCGCTGTAGGAATCCGCCATGACAAGGGTATTGCGCCCGGACTGGTAGGTGAAGAAATAATAGATGCCTTCCTGCTCCATCAACCGGCTGACGAAATTGAAGTCCGTTTCACGGTATTGCACGCAGTAGTCCCAGGTGCGATAGCTGGCCGTAAGCTGGAACTTGGTGTCGGCCAGGCCCGGATGGTCGTTGAATACCTTCTTCAGGATGTCCGGCACGGTCATCTGCTGGAAGATGCGGCAGTTTGCCCGGCGGGTGAGAAACCACAGCCAGGGCCTGACAGTCGCCTGGTAGGCATGGTAGCGGCCACGCATTCCCACCTGGGCAAAACGCGTGACATAGCCATTGAAGTAGCGCAGCTTGTCCCCCGCAAGCTCGACCTTGATCGTGACGTTCTTGCCCAGGATGTCATCCACGTTGATATCGCCGCGAGGGCTCAAGGCATCGAGCTGGAAATCGCTCAGCCGCGACAACTCCTCCCGCGCGGACAAGCTGTGGAACAGCAGCACGTCGGCGCCCAGGGGGGTGGTTAATTCAAAAGTCCTGGCCATTCACCTGTCTTCGTTAGCTGGCTTGAAAGGTCGTGTCTTGCGAAAAACTATTCATCATGCTTTTATCCGTGGCTTTGATGGGTTCCGCTGCGCTTTACCCATCCTACCCATCCTTGCCCAGGATGTCATCCACGTTGATATCGCCCCGGGTGCTCAGGGCATCGAGCTGGAAGTCGCTCAGGCGGGACAATTCCTCCCGCGCGGACAAGCGGTGGAACAGCAGCGCGTCGGCGCCCAGGGGGGTGGTTAATTCAAAAGTCCTGGCCATTACCTGTCTCGTTAGCTGGCTTGAAAGGTCGCGTCTTGCAAAAGATACTATTCATTATGCCTCTACTGGGTTTCCGGTGGCTTTGATGGGTTCCGCTGCGCTTTACCCATCCTACCCATCCTCCTACGTAAGCTGTTCATTATGCCTCTGTACATTTTTAGTAGGATGGGTGGAGTGAAACGCAACCCATCATTTGATCATGGCTTGATATGTTATCGAATGTGGCTTTGATGGGTTGCGCTACGCTCTACCCATCCTACCCATCCATGTAAGCGCCAAGCAGAGAATAATTCACGGGCATAACATTCATTGTGGCACAGCAATTGAGGTTTCGCCATTTTTCACGGCGGCGTTATCCGGTTTACTGGCTGTCACCACGAATCCCGCAACGGGGCTGCCTCCCTCGTTGCGCAGCACGGCTGATTCCACTCCCTGGATAGCGAAACCTGCCGATGAGAGCGCCTGCTTCAGGTATCCGCCATCGTGGCTGTAGCGCCCATGGGGATTGATGCGGTATCCCGCTCCATCCGTGGTTTTTTGGCCGGTTTCATCCGGCATGGCTTCGACCGTGAATATCAGCAGGCCATCGCTTCGCAGAGCCCCATGCGCGGCATCCAGCACCTCCCCGAGGGGGCCGAAATACACCAGCGTATCGGCGGAAATGACGAGATCGAAAGCGGCGGGATGCGCCAGGAGATAAGCGGTCAATTCCGATTTCACCAGTTCGTCGTAGGCATTCCTGCCGCGCGCCTTGGCCAGCATGCCGGCCGACAGGTCCACGCCCGTCAAGCGGCTGACATATGGCGCTATCAACGGCCCGCACAACCCGGTGCCGCAACCCGCGTCCAGCGCAACGAGATTCCTATCGGGCTCGGGCAAGGCCCTGGCGAGCGCGCCGGCGACCAGATCGGGCGCGCGATAGGCGAGTTTGCCCAGCTTGGCATCGAAGCTTTCGGCAAAATTGTCGAACGTGGATTCCACATAACCATCCGACGCGCGAAGCGGGATATTTTCGCCTGAGCAGGCGGCGAGCATGTGATTGGCGACCGGGCTTTCCGGTTCACCCGCGAGCCACTGCCGGTAGACCTCCGCCGCCTTCCCGGTCTCACCCAGTGTGTAATAGGCAAGGCCCAGCAGCTTGCGGGCATCGGGATGGCGCGGCATCAGCGTGATCGCCTTGCAGTACCATGCCACTGCCTCTTTGGTCCTGCTCTGCGTGGAGAGGAGCTTGCCCATGTTGTTGTGGGCATCGACATGGTTGGGGTTCAGCTCGATGGCTTTTTGGTAGGCGCGGGCCGCGTCCTCGAACCGGCCGCGCGCCTTCGACAAGGCGCCTAGGTTGTTGTACGCATGGGCGTGGGCGGGAGCAAGCTGTATCACTTTTTCATAGGCATCCGCCGCTTCTGCCAGCCGTCCCGCTTCCACCAGCACGTTGCCGAGATTGTTGTAGTAATTGGGTTCATCGGGATTCAACGAGATGGAACGGTGGATGGAGCCGATCGCCGCATCGCTGTCGCCCCCCTGGTGCAGCAGCACGCCGAGGAAATGATGCGCGTCGGCATAATCCGGCGCGGCAGCGAGAACCTTGCGGTAGAGTATCTCCGCTTCCACCAGATGGCCGCGGCGGTGTACCTGCAACGCAAGCGCCAGCGCGTCGGGAAGGCTCAGCTCCGAGATGCGTTCCCGTTCCCCGTAGGCTTCGTCCTGGACTTCAGCATGCACATCCATTCCCAGTTTTTTCCCGTGGTTTTTTGATTGTTATGCTCGATGGGTTACGCCAATCCTATCAATTATTACCGAAGCGCTGCACACAACCCGTTCACATAATCTGATGATTCCTACGCCAGGACGTGGTCTGGCATCCGGTTTTGATGGGTTACGCTTTCGCTTCACCCATCCTACCCGAGCTTTATCCTGGATTCGTATCCGAGGGCTTATCTTGTGCCCTCACGTAGGATGGGTGGAGCAACGCGCAACCCATCATCGGGTATGACCAGAGTCTCGCCGAATTCCTGATCCCTGGTGTCGTCCTCATCCCCAGCCCAATCACTGGCATATATGCCGGCTTCAACATAGCGGCGGAATGTCGAATACGGCCAATCCGCAACGTGGGCTGCATGCCCATGTTTGACTGGATTGTAATGGATGTAATCCATATGACGGCGATAGTCTTCCTCGTCGCGCAATGTATGTTCCCAGTAGCGGCGCTGCCAGATTCCGCGTTCATTTTTCCGAATTTGACTTCGGGAACGAGGGTAGAGGTCCGGCAGGCTGCGCGAGAACGCGGCCTTGATGCGCCGCCAGCGGCCCGGATAATCCACGTCGCCGGGCGGCAAAGTCCAGATGCAGTGCAAATGTTCCGGGAGAACCACCATGGCGTCGAGATGGAAGGGATGGGCGGCTCTGACCTGGCGAAAAGCTTCGCGCAGCGCGTCGATATGGTCCACGAGCAAGGCCTGGCGGCGATCGGCAAGAGCGGCTGTAAAGAAATAGCTGCCGCCTTTTACGAAATTGCGCCGGTAGTTGGCCATGATTTCATGATGTGCATCGTTCCGACATGTTTGATGTTTGAGTCTGGATGAATAAGTTGAGTTTTGATGGGTTTTGATGGGTTACGCTGCGCTACACCCATCCTACCTGTCCTTGTTTTAATAGTTGGGCTGCTACTTCGCTTATGGTCCTGCCTAAACCCGCCTGACATATCCCGTAATTCGGCATCTGTAGCGTAGCTTCCTGCAGTTTGCCGTAGAATGGGTGGAGCATCGCGCAACCCATCATCGGGCTGACTCATCATCGACCAATCATCGGGACGACTGCCCCCATCCTTTCATCGAACACCCATCCCGCCTCGCATTTCATTGGCTCCATGATTTCGATGGGCTACGCTCTGCTTCGCAACAAGTTCATCTGCTGAACATTTTGATGGGTTACGCTTCACTTCACCCATCCTACCAATATACCAATAGCTGCAATGTCTACTCGGCCAACCGGTCGATATAAATGCCGGGGCTGGAATCCGGAATTTCCATGACGTCGACAACGCGGCGGTAAAATTCAACCGAACCGGCTCCGCCTATCACCGCGTAAGCATAGCCCATCTCAGCCATGGCATGAAGGCTGAGAAGCAACAGGCTGCGTCCGATACCTCGCCCCCGCGCTGATTCCAGCACACCCAGGGGACCAACCATGCCGCGACTGGTGCTGTCATGGCAGGAAAAACCCAGGATCAAGCCATGCTCGGTCGCGATATGGCATGAGATGGGACAGTTGCTGAATGCGACATCGCATTCGCTCGCCCACCTGCCGCCGAAGTGCTTATTTACCCAGCCGGCGACCTGGTGCTTTTCGTAGGCCATCGCGCGGCGCACATGAATTGCCCCACTTTCCCAGTTCCTGAGCGTATCGGGCAGATCAGGCAGTTCGTAGAGTTTTACCAGGAGATCGGGCAATTCAAATACTCAAGCTAACCATTGGATTGCAGCATACTCATATAGCATTATAGGAAGTTTCTGGTTTTATTTTATATCCCATGATTTTTCGACCAGTTTTCCTTTCAAGAGAAAAACAATACTTCCTAACGGGTATAATATTATTCGCCCGCACTGCTCGCGCAGAAGCTAACTTAACAGACCAGACGCGCATCACCCATCACGGAGATTGTTCATGGTACTTGTCAGAGGTTCGCTGCACTATCACCTTTCAGCTCACGATGAAGATCTGCAAGATAATCCGATCGCAACGGGTTTCAACGCCAGGGGTAAAGAAGGTTCGGCTCGGGCTATGGCCTTGACCCGCATCAATGCCGCAACCGGCTTGAATCTGAGGATGGAGCATTTTTCAGTCTCGCGAACAGCAGCCGGTGATACAGGACCCATTACTCCAGTGGAGTGGACATGCTCTGCCTCCACCGGTCACGGAGACCGTCAGCGCAACTGGACCGTGATGATCGATATGGACGACATACCACCAGGCGCTGGTGGTGCAGGGCCGGATCGCCCGCATGTAGGTTATTCTTACTGGTGCACCGGATATAATCCTATAGGAAGGGTTAATGGACATATCTTTATTGAATATGTGTCGGCGTCCCGATAAGGGTACGTGGCGCCGGCGCTTCAATATAGTAGGCTCTTCATTTGGTATCTATCTAATTCCCTTAAATCTCTTCTCATTCCAACTTTTTTATCTGGTACATGCCAGCATTGTGCAGATCCTTCGCATTCACTCGAACCCATACCCGAATTCTCCATCCTTCACGCTCACCTGCACCCGCGCCACGGGCTTGCCTTCCACCATGCGCTTGAGAAACTCCTCGCTGATGCGAGGCAGCACGGTGTTGGTGAGAATCGCATCGATCATGCGGCCCCCACTTTCGAGTTCGGTGCAGCGGCTGACGATGAGCCTGACCGTGTCGTCGTCGTAGCCGAATGGAATCCTGTGGTTCTCCAAGATGCGCTTGCTGATCCGGCTGAGCTGCAACCGCGCGATGGCGCTGATCATGTCGTCGCTCAGCGGGTAATAAGGAATGGTCACCAACCGGCCGAGCAAGGCCGGGGGGAAGACCTTGAGCAGCGGTGCGCGCAGTGCCGTCGCCAGCGATTGGGAGTCCGGCATCAGTTCGGGATCGCGGCACATGCCCATGATGAGGTCGGTGCCGACATTGGTGGTAAGCAGGATGATCGTATTGCGGAAGTTGATGTGCCTGCCTTCGCCGTCTTCCATCCAGCCCTTGTCGAATACCTGGAAAAAAATCTCATGCACGTCAGCGTGCGCTTTTTCCACTTCATCCAACAGCACCACGCTGTAGGGCCGCCGCCGCACCGCTTCGGTCAGCACGCCGCCTTCGCCATAGCCCACATAGCCGGGCGGCGCGCCCTTCAAGGTGGAAACGGTGTGGGCTTCCTGGAACTCGCTCATGTTGATGGTGATGACATTCTGCTCGCCGCCATAAAGCGACTCGGCCAGCGCAAGCGCGGTCTCGGTCTTCCCCACGCCGGAAGGGCCGCAGAGCATGAATACGCCGATGGGCTTATTCGGATTATCGAGCTTCGCCCGCGAAGTCTGGATGCGGCGGGCAATCATCTCCAGCGCATGGCGCTGGCCTATGATGCGCTGGTTCAGCGTATCCGCCAGCTTGAGCACGGCTTCCACCTCGTTTTTCACCATACGTCCCACCGGGATGCCGGTCCAGTCGGCCACCACCGAGGAAACCGCCTGTGCATCCACCGTCGGCATGATGAGGGGCGACTCCCCCTGAAGCGTATCCAGCTTCACCTGGAGTTCGCTCAATTCCGCCAGCAACTGCTGGCGCTCTTCCGGAGCAAGCGCGGCATCGGCAGCTTTGACGGCGCCAGCGGTATCAACTGGAGACGGTGTTGCTGCTTTTCTACCGGAGCCTTCCGTTGGTTGGGTAGCGGTCACATTGTTCTCGCCCGTTGCGGATGTGCCCGTGGAGCTGGCACCGGAATTTTCCGCCAACGTACCCTGTGTACCGGTGCCGCCGGTATTCGAACCCGCAACGGGAATATCCTGCGCTTTCACATCTGCCGCATCCACCGGCTTGCCGCCTGCGCGCAGCTTTCCGCGCAGTTCGAGTATGCGGTCAACCAATCCTTTTTCTTCCTGCCAGCGGGCCTTGAGAGTCCCCAGGCGTACCTTTTCCGCTTCCTGCTTCTGTTCCACATCAACGCGCCTCGGGCCTACGTTGAAGCCCACCTCTTCTTCCCGGCCGATGATTTCCAGTTCTGTCGCCAATGCCTCCAGGCGGCGCTGGCAATCCTCGACTTCCGCGGGAGTGGCATACTGGCTGATGGCAACGCGCGCGCATGCGGTGTCGAGCAGGCTCACGGCCTTGTCCGGAAGCTGGCGCGCGGGGATGTAGCGATGGGACAGCTTGACGGCAGCTTCCAGCGCCACGTCGAGCAACTGCACGCGATGATGCTTTTCCAGCGTCGAAGCCACCCCGCGCACCATTAGTATCGCCTTTTCCTCCGAGGGCTCCAGTATCTGCACGACCTGGAAACGCCGCGTGAGCGCCGGGTCCTTCTCGAAATACCTGCGGTATTCCGCCCAGGTGGTGGCACCGATGGTGCGCAGCGTGCCGCGCGCGAGGGCTGGCTTCAACAGGTTGGCGGCGTCGCCGGTTCCAGCGGGCCCGCCGGCGCCGATGAGGGTGTGGGCCTCGTCGATGAACAGGATGATGGGCCGGGGCGAAGCCTGCACCTCGTCGATCACCTGGCGCAGCCGGTTTTCGAATTCCCCCTTCATGCTGGCGCCCGCCTGCAGCAACCCGATGTCCAGAGCCAGCAGGGAGACATCCTTTAACGGCGGAGGCACGTCGCCCTTCGCGATACGCAGGGCGAAGCCTTCGACCACCGCAGTCTTGCCCACACCCGCTTCTCCGGTGAGGATGGGATTATTCTGCCGGCGGCGCATGAGGATATCGACAATCTGACGGATTTCATCATCGCGCCCGGTCACGGGGTCGATCTCGCCCTTGCGCGCACGCGCTATCAGGTCCACGGAAAACTTCTTCAGTGCCTCCTGCCTGCCCATTTGCGCCGGCGCCAGCGCGCTACTCGCCTCTCCCGGGCCGGCAGCTGAGGTATCCGTAGCGCGCAATTGCTCCTCTGGCGAGCCGGCAACGATTCTGGAGAACTCATCCGCCAGCGTATCCGGACGAATACGATCGAACTGCCGCGAAATGCCGAACAAGGCATTCCTCAGGCTGGAGGTCTTGAGCATGCCCACCAGGAGATGCCCGGTTCTCACCTGCGCTTCGCCGAACATCAGGGTCCCATAGACCCACCCGCGCTCCACCGCATATTCGATACGCTCGGAAAGATCGGAGATGGATGTGGCGCCGCGCGGCAAGCGGTCGAGCGCATCAGTCAGATCCTTTGCAAGCCGGGAACTGTCGATTTCGAAATGCCTGATGATACGGTGGAGATCTGAATCCTGGTTCGCCAGGATCTGCTGCAGCCAGTGTTCCAGCTCGACATAAGGATTACCGCGCAGCTTGCAGAAAACGGTGCCACCTTCGATTGCCTTGTAGGCGAGGCTGTTCAGTTTGCCGAATAGCGCCACGCGGCTGATTTCGCTCATGCTTTCTCCCTCTCTTGTTTTTCTGCCAGGCTATCCGGTTATAAGCCATAACCGGACCAACAACGTTAACCTGGATCAACCCCGGATCAGCGGCGCGGCGCATCGAGCGCCTCAACCTGCGCGCCCCTCGTGCTTGTGGGACGCGAGCCGCTCGGCATCCAGCGTCAGGTCGCCCGCATCGTCGGCGGCGGGACGCGTGCCCAGCCACGTGGTCCACCCCAGTCGGCCGAATTGCCCGAGGCTGGCTTTTGGCACCTCGTCGTGCGCCAGCACCAGCCGCACATCCCATTCCAGTTCAAAGCAGAAGTATTGCCTTATCCAGTCCACCAGCCTGTCCAAAGCCTTGCCCCCCGGCAGGAAGCTCTCATACTGCCCCAGCGTGAGGGGGCCCAGATGAATCCGGAACTTATGCTGCCTGTCCCACACGCGCGAACCCAGCACAGCCCCCGCCCCCAGTTGCGCTGCCGGGCCGCCAGCCTCCCCCGTCCAGAGCCTTGTCCGGTCGCGGGGCGGCAAGCGCAGCCAGTGGCCCACGAATTCCTCCACGGCCACCCTCACCCGGAAGTAGGAAGCAAGCAATGCGGCGATCCCGTCGCGATTGCGCACCTGGCGCCCCAGCCAGCCGGCAAAGAATAATTTTGCGAAATCCCCAATCTCGTCGCGCTGCCGCATCCTGCTGCCGGCAATGCCTTCCAGCGCCCCTACGTAGATCGTGAACCGGTCGTGGCGCGGCCTGTCCAGACTGGCTGTCGGCTGCGCCTGGGCCCATGCGCGGTAGAAAAGCAACAGGAAGCGATGATTGAACATATCCAGAAACCGCACGAAGGTGGCATCCCCGGAATTCAGCAACCGGGCGCGCGCATATTCCGTGAGATGCAGCGGCAGCGGGCCATTGGGGCCCAGAAAACCCAGAAAACGGACTTCCGCCCGTGCTGGCCGGCCATTTTCCGGAAACTGGAACGAGGCGAGCGAAGCAGGCGCAAACGCCATCGAAGGCTCCTGCCCCAGGCGGATCACGTCGTCGACCGGCCGCAATCCCTCGCCCAGTCGTGGCTTATGCGGATGCAGGCAGTCGATGCGCCGCAGCGCCTGGAAAAAATCGAAACCAAACGGCTTCGCTTCAAGCGCGCGAAAATAGGTCAAAGGATCGGGCGTGTTCCGCATCGCGGCTCCCATCGCATTATTTCGGCCCGTTCCACGGAAGAAAGAACGGTTTCCGTGAATGAATTGAGCGAGACATGGCGGGCGAAGAACCGCTCCATCACGCTTCCGAAGAGAAACGCGCCGCCGCCCTGGAAACCCAGCTCTTCGAGATGCAGCCCGATCTCCAGCCCGCGGCCGAAAGTAATGGGCCCGGGAAGGGGAAGCCGCCGCACCAATGGTTTTACCGATACCCTTCGCACCGCCTCGATCTGCTTTTTTATGCCTCCATCGGAACTCATGGCGTACAGCTCCAGCATTTCGCGTAGCGCCGCCGCCCCTTCATGCTCGCTGCTGTTCATCAGGGAAAGATAGTTGAGCGAAAGATGGCTTACGAATTGCCAGGCGATGCCGCCGGTCCACAACGGCGAATAAGGCTTGGAGGGCCCTTTGATGCAGCGAATGGAATCCAGAGGAGCAGCGATATCCAACATGAAATCCGTTTTTCCCTGACCCAGGGGCATCAGTAGCGGCAGGTCGCGGTTGGTGCATCGCGTGGTGACGGCCAGTTGCCGGAGATCGTCGGAATACGGCGCTTCCTGCGCGTCCACCAGGGAAAGGTAGACTTCACTGCCGATATAACTGGAGCGAGTGCCGGTGCGCCTCTTCCCCGCGGGAAGCAGGCGAGGCTCCCGCTGAATGGTGAAGTAGGCCTGCTTCTCCTGCATTTCCCAATGATAAGCTGCGTAAAACGGGAGAAAAGCGCGTTCGCTGTCGCTGCCTGCGCCATAACCGGTGACGCCGGTAACCTCGAAAACCTCGAAATCCACGGGCCGCGTGCGATCCGGCATCACGTGAAATTCGTATGTATTGTCAGAAAGATGGATGCGGTCGGCGCGCTTGGGAAAAAGATTGATCGCCGGCGTGCAGAACAGTGAAAAATTCCCGCTATCAACCACGTTCTCCAGCGCCGCTTCGCCACGCGAAAACAGCAGGACGATCTCCAGTTCATCCCCTGCGTGCTTGCGCACCGCTGGCCCTAAACCGTCGATATCGATAAACAGGAAGCGCTGCGGAAAGGCGAAGTATTCCTGCAACAGGCGGTATCCCTGAAAACCGCGCAAGCTGACGGGAAGCAGCGCATCTTTATCTTCGTAACCCACGGGCAGGATCATGCGCGGAGGAAGAAAGTGATGCCAGGGCCAGGGATGGTCGGCGGGCGCGATCGCCACGCCGAGCGGCGCGCCCAGGCACAGCTCATGCAGCTTGTAGGCGATCTCGTCACTCCCCGAGAAAAACAGCCGCAGCCGCTCCATGCTCAACTGGCAAAAATTCAGTCCGGCGGTGGTTTTAAGCCTGAGGCGCACCCCGCCTTTTACCGGCTGCAGCAGCGGCAGCTTGTTCAGAGGCAGGTCCGGCGCGAAACTGAAATACTCCGCATGCACGATTTCGAGCGGCCATAGCATCACCTCCTGCGCCGTATGGAATTCGCAAGCCGTGAGATCATCCTTTCCTACCTGGCTGCGCATGGCACTGCCCGCGGGAATGGCAACGCCTTGAGCAAGATTGGTTTCGACGAGCTGCGGGAGGAGCTGGGCGATCAGCATCGATGGAGTCGGCGCCAGGTAGTTGGGATAGACTATTTCGAGCAGGCGCTGCGTGAAGCGGGGAAACTCGGCATCGAGCTTGAACTGCACTCGCGCTGCCAGAAATGCCGCCCCCTCCATCAATCTTTCCACGTAGGGATCGGTAACCTCGATGCCATCCATTCCCAGCCGGCCGGCGATCTTGGGAAATTCGGCTGCGAATTCCGCGCCCATCTCGCGCAGGTAGGCGAGTTCCCGGTTGTAGTGCCGAAGCAGACGAGGGTCCATGTGAATAATCGTGTTAGCCGACCGATAATACCGGGAACGGGGCGCTTACGCCCCGCTACGGAATCGCATCTTCCTCAGAAGACACTGATCTGCCCTACAAAGAAGCAACCGTAGGATGGGTGGAGTGAAACGCAACCCATCAAAAAACATCTACCCAGGACCAGAAAAATGATGGGTTACGCTTTGCTCCACCCATCCTACGCAAGCTGCCTCACCCCACAAAACCACCACCGCCAGCGAAGATTTCTGCAGGACCTCCCTAGAACCCGGACCGGGCCAGATCGCGTATTTCCACCTGGCCGGTTTCCAGGTCCACATCGGTCCTGAGCAATAATTCCAGCGGCACGGGATAAGCCCACAAATCCCCGCGGATCTGCACGCTGATAACGTTGTGCCGGTCCAGCTGCAAGTCGGTCACGACCGCTTCGACCCGCAGGCTGGCAGGGTCGATGCGCGGCTCGAAATCGACTATTGCCTGCCGGATCGATTGTTCCAGCTCGATGATATCCAGCGTCGATGCGGTTTCGCCAGACAGCGCAGGAAGCCCGAAATTAATGACGGAGTGCGCCGCGAACGGAAAACCAGCCAGCTCTTCGCCGCCCAGCCTGGTGGTATTGAACAGCCACGCCAGATCCCGCAAGACCGCCTGCCTCAACCGGGCGGTGGACATCACGCGCTCCTCGCGCGCCTCCAGTTTCTTTTCCGGTTCGTTGTCGGTCAGACGGTCGAGCAGCGCGGGCTGAAGCCGCTCCTGTGGAGCAAGCTCAGCCATTTCAGCTGCTGTCGTGGGGATTTGCCCGTTCGGCGGCACCCTCCCCCAGGGTAATGCTGCGCACATCCATGAGCGGCGTTTCACCGGCATCGGTAGCGAACAGCCGCTGGCCCAAACCGTGGTATATGTCCGGGGCGGCTTCCTGCCAGATGGTCTTGCGTGCAAGCAGAATCAGCCCGTCTTCGCTTGCCTCGGACCCAGGATAGCGCGTGGGAATCAGCGCCACGCTCTCGCCGCCATTATCGAACCTGAAATGCGCGGGCATCCACACCATGTCCCGCAGATCCTCCGGCGCATCGATAATCACCTGCGACAATCGTGAAAAAGGTACCCAGTAATAACGGCCGTTGATGATGGCCTCGCACACCGGCCCAAGGCGGCTGTCGGCATCGGCGATCCAGGAAAACCGCTCGCCATCGAGCATGCCATTGGGCTCGCTCGCCTCCTCGAACGCCCTGTCGCGCAATGCCCCGGCTTCGCGATGTTTGCCCTGCCCCGTAAGCAGCAGCGCTTCGATAAGCAGCGCCAGCCATTGCTCCGGCTGGCCAAAGACCATGGGTGATTTTCTGCCTTCAAATACCTGCGCCCGCAGCACCTCGCAGCGCAGTGCCTCGCGATAGGCCTGGCCCATGGCCAGCGCCGCCGGGTCCAGCTCCGCCGCCACGTTCAACTGGTTCAGCGCGCGCTCCCACTGGCCCATCAGGGCGAGGAGCTGAAACAGAAAAATCCGCAGTTTCGAATCCGAAGGATGCGCCCGAACTGCTTCCTGGAGTTGCGCGAGCGCCCCAGCGGGATCGCCATTGCGTAAACTCTGTTCGGCAGCGGAAGCATTCATCGCTGGTTTCTTCTGGTGTTGCAGCCCTGCATCAGGATATCTCGGCATCGAACAGCATGCTCCCGCGCGGATTCCCATCGGCGCCCTGCGGAATATACTCCACGCTGATTTTCTGGAAAGCCAGGCTGAGCCTTTCCGATAGCTGCCCGCTTGCCGGAAAGTTGCTGGCGTCCACGTCTACGGAGGTTATCCGCCCCTTTTCGATCCGGATCTTCAGGTACTCATGCGGCACTCCGCCCGCCTTGCGCACCGTGAGCACCGCCTTGCTGATGAGTTCGTTGCCGCGCATGGCGGACATCAATCCGGTCGAAGCGCTGTCCACGTGCTTGACGATGTTCAGCTCGCTCAGCGTCGCCTTGGGGCTCGCCCCTCCCCCGCTCAGCGCCGTTTTCGCCTCCATTCCCCAGGACCAGTCGATTACATCGATTTCGTCCCTGTGGTTTTGATCCTGCGCCTCGCCCTTGATTGCGCCTTGCCGCGCGCTTTCAATCTTCAGGAACATGTCACCGAGCGCCATGGCTTTTCATCCAATGGGTGATTGCGGTAGGTTATGAATGGGCTGGAGTACGGGTCACGGAAGCGGGTGCAAGCTTGCAGGAAGTCAACATCCGGTATTCAGGAAAAGACGGATGCTCGCATGAATATTCAATTCCGCATCCTGCAGCCGCCCTGGGGAGAGAAGCCCCAAACCGCCTGCCGGCTCATTCCAGCCCCCTGTCCAGTGGCTTACGCTTTTACGTTCGCTGCAATCTTCCATCCCGCCTCGATCGCGGCATCCCCGCTGCCATCAGCCTTCTGCGGCGTGTATTCCACTTTGAATTCCGCGAAATTGAGCGTGACATTTTCGGTCAAGCGGTCTTCACCCCCGCTGCCGCCAGTGGAGATCGACGAGATGAGCACTTCCTTCATCGTAATCTTGAGATACTCGAGCGCCGTTTCCCCTGCCTTGCGTACGGTCAGGACGCCCTCCTTGTAGTGCTTCCCGTTGCAGCAGGAAATGATGAGATTGGGAGAGCCCTTGTCCACGTACTTCGTGATGGATAAATCATTCACGCTTACCTTGCCGGCGCCCCCGCCCGTGCCCATATGCGTGGTGCCTGACTGGCTCATCCCCCAGCTCCAGGCCAGCACATCCGTTTCATCCTTGTGTTTGTCGTCCGAGGATTCGCCTTTCACATCGTCCAGCTTCAGAAACATGTCTACGGCCATGATTGCCTCCCTGTAAAAGAATTTATTCCTTGTTGTGCACCTCTCCCCGCTTGCCGCAATAAGCTTGTGTAGGATGGGTGGAGCAAAGCGTAACCCATCATCTTTCTGGTGCTGGGTGGATGTTTTTTGATGGGTTGCGTTTCACTCCATCCATCCTACCGTTGCTACCGTTGCTACCCATGATTGCCACCCAGCAAAAGAATCTATTCCTTGTTGTCTACTTCTCCCCCGTTTGCCAATAAGGCCCGGCTCAGGCTGCCTTCGCCGATGGCAGTTTGGAAACCAGCCGCAGCGATACTGTCAGGCCTTCGAGCTGATAATGGGGCCGAAGGTAAAATTTGGATGTGTAATAGCCCGGATTGCCCTCGACCTCTTCCACCACGACTTCCGCAGCCGCCAGGGGCTTGCGGGCCTTGGTGGATTCGGAGGAATGGGCGGGATCGCCGTCCACATAGTTCATGATCCACTTCTGGAGCCATACCTGCATGTCATCCCGTTCCTTGAACGAGCCGATCTTGTCCCGGACGATGCACTTCAAATAATGGGCGAAGCGGCAGCAGGCGAACAGATACGGCAACCGGGCGGAAAGATTGGCATTTGCGGTCGCATCCGGATCATCGTACTCGAACGGCTTCTGTATCGATTGTGCGCCGATGAAGGCGGCAAAATCGGAGTTCTTGCGGTGCAGCAGCGGCATGAATCCATTTTTCGCCAGCTCCGCCTCGCGCCGGTCGCTGATCGCGATCTCGGTCGGGCACTTCATATCGACGCCCCCATCATCCGTGGGAAAGGTATGCACCGGCAATCCCTCCACCGCGCCGCCGGACTCTACGCCGCGAATACGGGAACACCAGCCGTAAAACTTGAAAGAGCGATTGATATTGACGGCCATGGCATAAGCCGCGTTGGCCCACGTATACTTGTTGTGGTCGGCCGCCCCGGTATCCTCCTCGAAATCGAACTCCTCCACCGGGCTCGTCTTTGCTCCATATGGAATGCGCGCAAGGAATCGGGGCATGGCAAGACCCAGGTAGCGGGCGTCCTCCGACTCCCGCAGAGAGCGCCAGGAGGCATATTCAGGCGTGGTGAAAATCTTTGTCAGATCGCGTGGATTGGCAAGCTCCTGCCAGGAATCCATCTGCATGACGGTCGGGCTTGCGCCGGCGATGAAAGGCATGTGGGCCGCCGCCGAAATCTTCGACATTTCGCCGAGCAATTCCACATCGGGCGGACTGTGGTCGAACGCATAATCGCCCACCATGCAGCCGAATGGCTCGCCCCCGAACTGCCCATATTCCGCCTCATAGATTTTCTTGAACAGGGGGCTTTGATCCCAGTTGGTGCCCTTGTAGCGCTTGAGTGTTTTGCCTAGGTCGTTCTTCGAGATATTCATAAAGCGTATCTTGAGCATCTCGTCGGTTTCGGTGTTGTTGATCAGATAGTGAAGCCCGCGCCAGGCGCCTTCGAGCTTCTGGAAATCCGGGTGATGCATGACCAGGTTCACCTGTTCGGACAGCTTGCGGTCGAGTTCGGCGATGATGGCCTCGATGGACTTGACGACGTCATGGCCGATGAGCTGGGTCTGCGCCAGCGCCTGCTCGGCGAGCGTGCGCACCGCCTGCTCGACCGCGCCCTTCGCCTCCTCGGATTTCGGCCTGAATTCTTTCTGCAATAACGAGTCAAACTCGCTTCCCTCAAGTTTCGGAGCTTCGCTTTCTGCAGCCTGTTGTTGCGTTTCCGCCATTATTTTCTCCTGTCTTCTTATATCGGATCAGCGTGATCTGTTCAGCCGGATCACGCTGCGCCAGCTTCATCCGCCGGTTTTTTGCCCGCGGCAAGAGTCTGGAGCAGTGCGGGGTCGTTCAGCACCTTGGCTATCAGTTCTTCCGCCCCGGTTTTGCCGTCCATGTAAGTGACGAGGTTGGAAAGCTGCTGGCGCGCCTGCAGCAGCTTGTTCAGGGCATCGACTTTTCGCGCCACCGCGGCCGGAGAAAAATCATCCATGCTCTCGAAGGAAATATCGACGCTGAGGTTCCCCTCTCCGGTCAGCGTATTGGGAACCTGGAAGGCGACCCGGGGTTTGATTGCCTTCATGCGATCGTCGAAATTATCGACATCGATATCGAGAAATTTGCGATCTGCCACGGGGGGAAGCGCTTCGGTGGGCTTGCCCGACAAATCCGCAAACACACCCATGACGAATGGAAGCTGGATTTTTTTCTCGGCGCCGTACAGTTCGACATCGTATTCGATCTGAACCCGCGGAGCGCGATTGCGCGCGATGAATTTCTGACTGCTCTGTGCCACGATTGCACCTCCCCTTGAAGATGGTTTTAAGGTTGCGCTCATGCCCGATGATCCACCGTATGAGCTCGCCAGGAAACCTGTTAGTTCTAACGTGCTATACACATGATAGTAGACGCTGGCAACCGTATCCGCAAGCAGTCGCAAGGAATATATCCGGAAATTTCCGGACAGATCCTGGCCCCTTTCGCGCGGATAGCTACGGGGGCTATCAGGGCTTTTTCGGTTCGGCGCCGGTAATCTGCTTAAGCTGGTTCAGGCTCTCTGGCGCCAGTTCCTGCAGGATTTCGACGAAATTCTTTGTCATGAGACGCTGTCCCCGGCGAATAAATAGCGGCGCGGGATTCGCCGGCTCGGTCCGCTCGATGAACTCGCATATTTTCTCGAGCATGCGCACTGCGTCTTCCCGATTGCGAATCTCGCCAGGCATTGTCATCATCAGCTCCTTGTTCTCCCCAGCCTGCATCTGCGCCACCCCTTCGGTACCCAGGGAAATTTCTCCCGGCTGGGAAACATGAGCGGTGGCTGGACCCAGTTGCGCCACGGTTTTGAGTATATCCTTCAGGGGCTGCAGATCCGGAACACGGTCATAACCCACCTTTTCTCCCAGGAAGAGATGGATTCCATCCACGGCCGACAATGCTTCCCGCAACGCCTGCATGGAAGCCGCGTTTTCCGGAAGGCGAAGGATTTCTTCGATTTCCGCCTGGCTCGGCACGCTCGCGCCATTGTCCGCTCGCAGCCTGTTCATGGCGACGAGCACATCGCGCACGGACAGCCGTGCGTGGCTTCCCGTACTGGCGAACGCAACGCCACGCACATCGCGCAGCATTGCATCCGGGTTTGACAGCGCTGCAAGCACATTGAGGCGCACCCCCGGATCATCGCCTTCCTCGGGATCGAGGGCGGGGTGGACAGTCTCCCAATAATCGGTGAGAAAGATTTGCAGCAGCTTCAGGCCGGAGGCAAGTCCCTTCATGCCCTCGCAGTGGATCGCGGCCCGGACAAATAACATGACGACGCGCAAGTCCTTGCTTCGGGATAGAAGCAATTCAGCGCGGCGCTGGACATCAGGCCAATCAGGCTCTTCCGCAGGGACGATTACCTGTCCGGTCTGGCGTTCGGGCTTGCCCTGGCTAACCTGCTCCAGCTCTATGAAATCACTGTCATACTCCAGGTTTGGGCCGCTAGGTGAATCCTGAGAGATCGGTGCGATCAATATTTCCATATTTAGATGCTCGGCAAACTTGCTCCTCAGCGTCATGATTTCTTCCCAAATATGAAAATCATGCCGGAAATTCTTATTGTAATCGGTACGTGGCTTATCAGGATAGGGTCAGTTACTGTCGCTTATGGCAACCTGATCGGCAGTTTCCACGGTACGCTTATACTGGTCTTTGATCTTGGGGAGTACTTCCGCTCGCTTGCCGAAGCACAGATCTGACAGGGACTGCTTGGCGCGTGCTCCGTAGGCCTGGTGTCTCTCTGGCGCATCGATCTCGGCCAGTCTGATCTTGATCTTTTGCTTCTCATTGGTTAGGACAGTAAGGGTATCGCCATCAGCTATTGCAACCACCGTTCCGATAAAAGGTTCAGCTTGGGCTGTTGCGATATGGAGGACGCATATTGCTGCGGCCGCAATTCTCAATATGACGGTAAAGTGTGGCATTTGCGCCGAGATGGATATGGCTGGTCTGTCGATGTTTCGAACATTACTATAAATTGGCCGATGTGCTAATCGAAAAGGCCATCAAGAAGGAAGTGGCCGAGTGTGCGAGGCTGCTGGCACTCAATCTTGCCCATCATCAGGATCAGGCACGGCATGGCGAGATACCGCTTGAGGAATGCTGGTGCTGGCGGACACGGTGAAACCCAACGAGGAGCAGGCCAGGCTTTTGGCTGACGGAATGGAAAACCTCGTAGAGGTGCTGGGAAATGTCTGTAGCAGCCTGGGCAAGACGAAGCACTGATGACAACAGGCAGCGCGTTAACTAGGCCCTGAGGCGCGCTACCCCTGCGATGGAGCATTCATACAGCGTGGCGTGGAGCCAGGCTCAATCGGACAACCATGCACAACCATGATTTACAGCCTGCCAACCACGTTGTGTTTTGAATAACCCTGAAAATCAGCTCGCGATGTCCGGAGAGCCTAATTGCGGCATTCAACCATGAGTTCGCGGTCAGCCAGGGGACCGTATAATTGTCACTCATAGAGCGTGGCCTGATAGTAACCTGATCCAGACAATCTGGGGATGGCGAAAAATGAGAAATCCCCCGATCCACGGCTCTTGTTTGGGAAAAGGCTAGCGCAGCTGCGCAAGGAGCGCGGCTGGTCGCAGGAACAGCTCGCGTTGGAGAGTGGGTTGGCGCGCAGTTATCTGGGGGGAATCGAGCGTGGGCAGCGCAATATCGCCCTGCTCAACATTTGCCGCCTAGCTGGAACGCTGGGCATCCCGGCCTCAGAGCTGATGGATTTCTAGAACATGCGACAGTGGGTCCCTGTTTGACTCATCTCCCCATAAAGGGAACATTTTTGCGATTTTTGACGAAAAATGTTCCTCTTTCCTCAAGCCATAAATATGTTAGGAGATCCACGATGAGAAAAAAACAAGCCGACGAGCAGGATACGATACTGGACCCGGATTATTGGCACCTATTGCCGGAAGAACGGCGCAAGGAGCTGCAAACGGAGCTGGAGGACACGCTGGAAGCCGCGCTCGATGAGGGGGGGTCAACCGTGGCCGACGAGCAATTCTGGAATGGGATGTGGACCCGATTCTTGAAAAAGGTGGAGGAGCTGGAAGCGGATAAGAAAAAAGATGTGCGAGATTAGGCAGACAGGCGCGCGTGGTTCAGGACATTCGCCCGGTCCTTGTAGGTCGGATCGACGCGGCTCACCGCCAAGCCGGACACCTTCCACGGTGCGGATCATGGGTGCCGTGTCCAGGGTCCACAGCGCCGGGTCCGGGTTGGTCTGCGCGAACTTGAACAGGGCCTGATCCACTTTGGTTTTCTCGGCGCGGATGATGGCGGCCTCGTGCTGCGCCACCACGTGCGCCAGGATGTCGGTCACTTCTCGATTGGAGCCGGTGGCACGCTTCGATTCGCGGCCCCGGATGTTGAAGCCCTGGCCGATGCGCGGCATGTTGGAATCGCCGCCGACCTCGTCGCGGTGCAATGGAACATAGTGCTCGTACTTCTCGTTCCACGCCTGGATGGTTTCCGGCGTCTCCAGGCCCGCATCCATGAAAATCTGGCGCGTTTTTGAGGTAATGCCGTCAACAATGGCCGAAACGCGCTCCAGCGCCTTCCTCGTGCCGTTTGCGTCGATTTTGGCTAAAACAGCCGCCGCTTCCTCGTTGCTCATGCCCGACAAAGCCGTGTTATCCCCCTCGAACGGCTTCACCAGGCGCAGCGCACGCAGCTCGTCCAGCGTGCCGGTGTAGTCGTTCACGCTTGGCGTCTTCTTGAGCTTCATAATGTCCATACGAATCATGACGGGCAGGGTGGCGTCGGCGATGCCGTCCTCGATATCGCCCTCGGCCTGGCGCAGTTCGCGCCGCAGTTTCAGGTATTCGGCCACATCGGGATCATTCACCAGGGCGTCGCGCCGGGCGGAGAGCTTGTCCGTGCGGTCTTGCAGCTCGGCTGCGGTCGGGTTGATCTCGCGCATGGCCGCGTTGCGCGAAGGCGCGTGCAGCGCGTGCAGGTATTCCTCCACGTCATCGTACTCGACCCCGGATTCATGGATAGCCTTGATGAGCGGATCGCGCATGCTGGCCTCGAATTCGTCCATCCGGGCACGCACGATACAATGGCTTTGTCAAGGGTCGCATTGTCTTGTGTGCGGCGGAGATTATATCCGCCACTGTCAGCAAGCCAATCGCGGCCTTTGCGTTTTTCATACCCAAGCAATAGCCCTGCATCCACCCACACATGGACTTCAGCATCCGGCCTTGGGTACATGGTGCGAATGTCATTGATCGTTATATGGCTTCCTTTCGGCGTCACCTCCAACTGCATCGCCACCGTAACATTCCCCTCTGCATGACGTGCCTCGGTTACAAGGACAATGTGACCAACGCCTTTCCTCGACTCGAAAACAGCGATGGGCGTCTGGACATTCAGCGCAATATCGCGCATGTCAGATGCGCTTAATTTATGCTCGCGGCGTCCCTTGGACATAACAGATTGAGTTAGCCGGATCGGCAGGTCCAGCACGTTGAACAGGCGCAATATCTCGCTTGGCCTGTCTAGTTGTAGCTCAACCTCATGTCTTAACTTGCCCCTTGCCCACTGCTGAATCTGCCCGTTTACCCTGTTATTTATCGCATGCAGCGCTTCAGCATTGCGGGAAAACGCCCCGGCCACGGCACCAGGTGCGCCCGTTAAACCCCGCTGCACGAAGTCGCGGGCGGGCACCAGGTAGCGCTCGATAATTTCCGAATCCGAGAGCTGCATGTTCTCGAAGCCGGGAATATTCTCGCGTATCCACTTCTTGATCGCAGCAATGGCCCGCTGCACCAGGCCGCTCTTCGGATTGGTCTGCGCCAGCTCGGACAGCACTTCCTCGGCGGCGATCAGCCGGTCGGACTCTTTGCCCATGTCGAGGCCGTACTGGACAGCCTTGGCCTCGATGTCGCGGCGGCGCAGCCCGGCCACCTGCTTGAGCACCTTGTACAGATCCTCGCCGAACACGCCGCGCAGGCCATAGTGCCCCAGGGCCTCATGCAGCAGCACGCGGGCCGCATCGCCAGGCGTGGCAATTTGCGAGGCGATGATGTAGATCTTGCCGCCGTAGGTAAAGCCTTCCGGCTCGCCGACCGCGCCATTTGCCTTCTGGCGCTCGTTCTCGGCCGAGTCCTATCGAACTGGCTCTCTACGAGCGGATGTGCCTGCCCGAGCGGACAGCCTATAATAAAAACACTTGATGATCCTCGAACGTCTGTGCATTCTGACCGCACCGCGCAAACGAATCAACGGAACCTTCACTCCCACTCCACATAGCGCAAAGCCGTCCAACCTGCGGCACGTAATGCCGCAGCGTGCAGATAGGCACGGGCTTCATGGTGTCGCGTGATGCTGCAAGCCTGCCGTATGTCTCCAAGCCGCGCTGTGCTTCGTGCGGGGGAAGCACCCCGGCTACGCAAACCAACTCCGCCGTTTGGTGTTGTTGCGCGAAACTCGCTCTAGGCGCCAGATTTGTTCGATGTTCTCCCCGTCTGAGCTTCATCTTCTCGAAGACGGGAACGTTCTCGCGCAGAGGGATTGGACTAAGGTTGCAGAGGTATGTGCAGCGATAAGCTCTTAGCTTACGTAGCTGACATATCGTTTGGTTTTACAAATCTGACGCAGACAATCCTGTCCCGAGGCCAATCCGAGAACCCCGATCTGATGATCCCCTCCTCGTCACTCTCGCCTGTTTTTAAAAATACCACCTCGATCCCCACGTCATCCCTCTTCTTGAGCGCCGCTGCTTCCAGCACTTCCAGCCGTCGAATAATGTTCATTTCAGAAGCTTCCTTTCCATTTGCACAATTCTTCTTTCGATATCCGTTGCCTCGATCAGCTTTCCGATACCGCTGAGAATATAGGCGAAGCGTCCTGCCTCGCTCGCGTCCATTCTTCCACCTCTTGCTTCCCGATACACAGTCGCCATCTCACGGCGCACATCTTCAAGGCTGTTCAGCTTTATTTTAGGGGGGGTAGGGGTACACGCACCGCTAGTCGCATCAATGGTTACAGCAGGAAATTTTGCGCTTTCTGGTTGCTGTTTGATCATCGCTTTTTCAACTCAATTCAACCCTTAAAAAAGCCCCCGATTCCTTTCGAAGCCGATTTGCTCCTAATGTGTATGAAGCAGCAGCTTCAGCGCCTCCATGGCTTTCTCTTCGCGTTGCTGATGCCAGGCCCGCGAGCATTCATGATGCAGCAATACTTCGCTTGAGGCTCGTGCGGAGTTACCGTAGCTGTATTCCCGCAATTGGCCTTGGGATCGACCGCAAAAGGCACAACAACCTGCGCTGGATCGAACCGAATTACTGTCGAGCCAATCCTCCACGCAATGGCAAAAGGCCTGGACTTCAGCCTGTTCTCGCGGCAGACCACCCTCAAACTCAGCGATGCCAGCCCGCTCGTCGAAGAGCTCCCGCCAGTCCTCAATTGCGAACCCGCCGTTGGCCCCACGAAGAAGGTCTACGATAGCCGCTTTATTCAGTGCCAGGATTTCGATCACTTCGGCCGGCGGTTTCACGGCGGCTGCCAATACGAGACTGTCTCCGTCGAGTGTGACTTGTATTCCGGCGTTCTCCGCAATTCTTATTGCATCTGCAGCAGTCATAAACGCGTACTCCAGTCATCAGAATCTGGTTTTTTCGGCTTAGATGGATAGGGCATATCTGCGTCAGCATCGTCAGCACCGTCTGCACCATTGTTTTTCAATAGGTTGCCGCTGACGATCGATTTGGTGTATTGATCGCTATCGTCTGCATGGTCGTCAACCGTCAGCAATTGGTTAGACTCCAATCCTTTGCCAGCACTCCTGTTTTCATTGATTGTCGACGACGCTGACGATGCTGACGGTTGCAGCCCCTCGATTTCTGGCCCCGAACCAAAGTTGCTAATCGTGATGGTTCGCGTTCCCTCATGATTCTTGCGGGTATAACTAATCCCAATGCCAATCTTGCGCAAAAACGTCGCTAGGCGCCGCAGCTGCTTGGAAAGCCCGTTAGGACTCTTTGGCCAGCTTCTGGCCTTGGTTCCCACTTCGCCGATCTTTTTGCCAAGTTCAGCCAGAAGATCGGTGGCAGTCCCCGTCCAATCTGTTTGCGCGGGCACCATCGCACAGATGGCGACTGCAACCAAATCCGCCTCTATCACACTATTGACCGCCTCGTCCCGGTTTCCGCAATAGGCCGACCAGAACGTCCCGGGGGTCCACAAAGCCGGTTCGCAGGCAGTTGCCCAGAGCGCAAAATCAGCCATGCGCGGGAGCCTTTCAAGATGAGTGCCAGGAAGCTGCTTGATACCTTCTACTACTGCATCCAGTAACACGCCGAGGATAAGGGAACGCTGGCTTTCGAATTCGGCCCATAGTTGCGCTTCGGGCCGACGGTCCTTTTCTGAAATTGCCTCAAGCGTCAGAAACACGGCGCGCTCGGCAAGATCGGGCCGTGTCACAATCTCCTCGATACCGTTCAGAATGACCGGCCGAGCGGCATCGAAAAGCACTTCATCCTGGTCGGAGTAGAGCTGACGTACGGCAAAGCCACCACCCGTGGCAAGTCGACAGAGCGCATCCGAAATCCAGCCTTGCAGGCCTGACACGTTGTCGAACGTCAATACGTGACCATTGTTCGCACCAATGAACAGATCGCGTTCCTCACGTGGCAGGGCACGCAGGGGAGCAGTATTGGGATCAAGAAGGGAACGCAAGATAGAGCAAAAGGTGGATTTCGCCGATCCCTGCTCGCCGGACAGCACGAGTATGGGATACGGGCCGCGATTGCGTAGAACCGCTAACGCCCACGCCACCACAAGTACGAAGTCAGCATCGGACTTGACGTTGAGGAAGAATCGCAGAATTTCGATGGACCCACCCTTTTCTGGTACCGGCAAAGGTTGCATTCCCGCGGTGCGGCGAAATCGGACGGGTGGATCGCTGACCACGCGCCAGCCACTGGAATCTATCTCCACCGCGCGCCACGCCTCATCTGTCAGGTCAAGATAAAGTTTGCCGTCCAGTTCGCCGACCCGAATGTGGATGACGCGTTCAGGTGAGTCGAACTGCGCTTTTGCCTCGATGACATCGAGCGCAGATTTCAAAGCCTCGGAGCTCGGTGCCCCCTGAGTTGCCTCGAAATAGCTACGTACCAGCCATCGGCGAAATCCCTTAGACCGAATTGACCAGGTCTCACGGTGACCATTTACAGTTAGGTCAGCATATCCGGTAGTATCTGCCGTATGGAAAAGTAGTGCCGATTGCGCAAGGTCAATTAGAAAGTCCGCTTGCGTTGATCCCTGCCCTCCCGTATCACCGCTTTCGGCAGAGATCGCCTTATCCAGTTCTGTGATCCTGCATCCGGCTTTTTTTAGCTGTGCCCGCAGTTTCTCGAATTCAGCCCTATGTTCTTTCCTCAATTCTGCCAACTTAGCCAGAATCTCTGGCGCAAACGGCGCGCCGGGATCGTTGGCCGTCTTCTGGACCAGATCATCAAGGGGATCAGTAAACTCCTGCGCGCCGTTTATGGCATCGCGAACTGGGTCGTCCAAGCTACTCTGCCGGTTGTCATTCATGACGCACCGTCCGTAATGGAAATGAGCGAATTAGGTCATTGAAGTCCATTCCCTTCGGGGGCCGGGCGATCCGGACTCGCCGTCCCTCCCGTTTCCAGCGTCGTGCACAATCGAGGGCTGCTGCTTCGCCCGGATCATCACTGTCCGCGAGGACGATGACGTCACGCACGCCTTGGGGAAGATCAAGGGCTCGTAGCCCGGAGGTGGAGAGCGCGGCCCAGGCGGGTTGTCCTGTCTGCTGCATCACGGCAAGGCAGGTCTCGATGCCTTCGCCTACCATGAGCACATCACGGAGTTCGCCAAGTCGCACCGCGCCACCACGACATGGCCCCAGCATCATCTTTTGTGGGTCAACTGGTGCTTTTCCGACGCCATCACGGGCAAGATAGGTTCGATGTACCGCAACGGGCAAGTTGCGAGGTGCGTGCGTGACCAGCGCGATCATGGCGGGCCAGGTATCGCCCGAAGGATGCTTCAAGAAGGGATGAAAACGGAGGGTTGGAGGCGGGGGAAGGTGCAAACCACGCGATCGAAGGTACGTTCCGACCAAGGTTCCGGCTGAGGGTCTCCCCGACTGCCAGAGATTGAGCGCGGACTCGGAGCGCTTGCCGTCGTGGTGATCGAGTTCTGCCCGATCAGTTAAGTCTGGACGAGAGATACGCCTGAGTGGTTGAATACCATTGCTCGGCCATAACCCATTCGATCTCAAAATTGAGATTACTGTGTCTTGGCCGCAGCCCGCATGGCAGCGAACCAGCACCTTGCCGTCGTGGCCATCTCGAAGAGAAAGGCTGGGTGTGCTGTCATCGTGCGCTGGACAGCGTGCCGTCCAGCCACTCCCTACCTTATGTCCGCCAAGTGCCTTCGCGATGGTCCCAGCGTTAATAGCGCTTCTCCATTGGAACGGTTCAATGATCTTGGTCGGCATGTTCTTGTAGCCCTTTGGCCGGGTAACTTTTCGCGAGAATAAATGCTGTAGGTGGCTCACCCCTTCTTTTTTGGCCTCAGTCATCGTCCCACCCCCATGCGCCTAGCTGCTTCGCAGCCTCAGCGAAACCCAATCCGTAACGTATTCTGTGAAATGCCAAAACATCACAACCATGGATGCCGCAACTAGTGCATCGGAAACCACCCGTATCCAAGCGCACAACGAGGCTGAGTTTTTTGTCTTTATGCATGGGGCAGCGGTCCCTTCTCCATATTTCCCCACCCTTGAGTTTCAGGCCCTGATTACGGTAATACTGCCCAGGCGGAGGTAATAGTTCTCTTCTGAAAAAGGGCCAGGGTTGATGCTGATTTTTAGGAAATGGGCGAGCACTCATATTTCACCCTACCTGGCTGCGAGTTCGTCGCTCAAGGAATGCATCGAGCGCGGATTTGCGATATTTCACCAACCTTCCGACTTTTACATATTCGATGCCATATCGTCCAAGACAGCGCCATACGGCCAGTGTGTTCTCTTTAATGCCGAGATATGCCGCCGCTTCCGGTGGGTCATATAGGGGGTCGACTGCATCGCCGTATTTAATTTGTGAGTGAGCATTTTGGATTTTCTTGAAGTGATCACCGATTTCTTGAGCAAGCGTGATGAACTCCTCACCTGGCAGATGAGATAGGATGGATGTGCCCACGCTTTGTGCGTACGCAAAGGATGTATCACCAAGGGGTTGGAGTAGTGGAAATAGCGCTAGGAAAGACAGGGATTTCATGGTGCAGCTTCGTCAAAGTGGATCAATGCCGAGAAGCGTACACCTAGGAGATGGGTGGCTGGCAATGGGTGTCAGTCTGCCAACCTTAGTCTGCCACCCATAAAAAAAGGCTTTCCAAATCTCGGAAAGCCTTTATTCAAACTGTTCTTGGGGTTGGCAGATTATTTTTTACGATTACCCATTCTTTTGCCGCTTGTGATTATGGTATCTGCCTCTTGCAGCGTTCGTTCATTCAGCACTGACTTAAAATCTGAGAGAATATTTTTCTTACGTATCCACTTTTTCTGGTCATATATCGGATTTCCTTCCTCATCAAAAAAATATCGTTCTATCAATTCATAGAATGCATTGAGATATTCCGACTCGTACTCAAACGCCCTGCGCCATTGGGGATGGGATCTTGGATCTTTTTTGGATCGCGTCATGCCCTGTTTTATCTGCGGGGAAATAAGCCTCATCATGGGCTTCGGTAATTTCCACCCGAGATCATAGGCTAATTGAGTCGCCACCTTCAGGTAGATGTAGTGATGAGATCGCCGCCCACCACCATCGGGAGAGGGGCCATCCGGGAAATTATTATGGATTATTGTCCATCGTTTGTTAAATGCAGTCCTGACAATTGAATGACCCGCTTCAGTTAATCCGATTGCGGTTCGGACCTTTGTTACCATATCCTCGTTACAGCCCATGGTGAGTCCCACGAAGGCGGGCTTCGAAACTATGGCTTTTTGAAGCTCGGTCTCCCAATCCGGTGCTATGTGCTTCAATGCATCCGCTTGTTCAAACCAGGCAGGGTCCCATTTGAATAACTTGAAGGCCATGGCTTGTCTCGAGTATGGAATATACCCGGTGCCGTTTGTTCCTGGCCCCGGGATGATTGAAGGATCGGTATTAGGTTTTTCTCAGGGCAAACGGCAGCACTTCCGCAGTGGCGCTGCCGGCCATCAGCATAGCGCTGTTAGCCGCGTTCACGCTCGCCCGAACCGGATCCTGGTCAAGCCGCGCGTATATCGCAGTCGTGTTCTGGTTTTTATGGTTGAGGCTCTTGCCGATGATGGCAAGGCTTGCTCCCTGCTTTGCCTGCCAACTACCCAGTGTGCGCCGCAGATCATGGATGCGCAGGTCGGAAAGGCCGGCACGAGCCAATACCCGCTCCCACCCTTTCTTGGGTTCCACCAAATGCCCTGATTTGCCACTCCCCGGGAAAACAAATCCAGTAGCATCTGCTGACAGGCGGTTGCGAAGTATCTCCACGGCTTGAGGAGACAAAGTGACCGTCTGGGGGATATCATTCTTGGTGGTTTTCAGCCGCCACTCCGCCCGTTCCAGGTTCACGTCCGCCCAATGCATCGAAAGGACATTGGCCCGGCGTGCGCCAGTCAAGAGGGATAGCAGGAAATAGTCCCGTATGGTGTCGTTTGTCTCTTTCGCCAATGCCCGAAAAAATCGAGGAAGCTCGTCGCTCTGCAGGAATCTGTCACGGGATTGTTCCCTATTGCGTCTTACACCCCTTACCGGATTGGCTTCCCACAGGCCAGCCGAGACAGCCCAGCCAAAAACGCTGGAGATCAGCGCCAACACGCGGTTGGCAACCACGGGGCGGCCAGCCAGGGTGATATCGCTATGGAGAGATGCAACAACCTGGCGGTTTACCTGGCTCAGCTTTTTCTTAGAGAGAGGTTTCTGCAGGTATTGCCTGAAGCGCTGCTCATCCCCCATCCACGTGCGCTTGTTCTGCTTTGCATGGCGCTCGATGTACTGACTGAACAGTTCGCCGAAGGTGAGCTCTGCTTCCCGCCCGCGTCTAGCTTGTGCGGGATTGGCTCCCTGGGCAATGGCGGAATTGATTTCGGAGGCTTTGCCGCGTGCCTGCTCGATGGTTAAGTCGGGATAGCGGCCCAAGGTCAAGCGCTCAGGGCGACCATCGATTTTGCGGTAGAGGATGAAAGTCTTCTTGCCGGTTGTTCCGATCCCTATGCCCAGTCCCTGCACCTTCAGATCATAGTAGTAGGCCCAGCCTTTCTCAGGAATAGGCAGCTGGTCTATCGCCGCCTTGGTGAAATTGAATTTCGACACAAAGATCTCCGTCTATCATTGCTACTATATTGCTACCTTTTTCATGAATTTCCATCAATTCTGGTAGCGAGAAATAAATGATACTATGGACGGAGAAGCCCTATTTGTAAAGGTTTGTAGAGAGAAGGAAAGATTAGTAATATTTGATAAATAAGTAAGCTTTGGGACTGTTAATCCGCAGGTCCCAGGTTCGAGCCCTGGTCGGGGAGCCATCCAGCCTTAGTGCGAACCGTATCGAATCCGGCACGGTTCACGAGCTTGTCAGCTTTATACTCAATTCTGAGTTCTGTATCGCTCACCACGATCTGGTCGATGAACGAAGAAAAGAATAGCCTCAATTTCTTTTCATCAGCCGTGGTCGTCACGATATCGCGCAAAAGGGAAGCCATCTCCTGCACATCGTCTTCATCGATCGAGACCTCGGGCATCTGCTCTTCCTCGAACGCCACCAGCTGCAGATCGAGGTCGTTCCGCTGATGCTTGAGTTCGCGCAGGCGAATCGTGAGATCCGCCATATTTGGGGCATGTCTCCCATGGAGCTCGAGCACATCAAATATTTTTTTCAGCCTTTCTTCGGCATCACGCAACCGGGCTACCAGTTCTTTGCGTCGGCGGGCACGGTCTTTCACCCACTGACTGGTCAGCTCATGCAATTCACCAATCGTTTCAACGAGCCTATCCCGGGTAAGTATCTTGTCCAGGATGACGTCGATCAGCCATTGATCAAGTTCGGGGGCGGGAAGACATCTGCTTTCGCAACCTGCACCCTTTTGGGCTGTCGAGCAGTTGTAATAATAGTAACGCTTATTGCGGCCCGTTCCATTTTCGGTGCGCATCATCATGCCGCACTTTCCGCATTTCAGTAGCCCTGTAAAAACGAAATTACTATGGGGAGAACCACCACCTTCCGCTGGTAAATGCTCCGCAAAGATTCTTTGGACACTCATGAAAATATCCTCCTCGATAATTCTGTCATGGCTTTGGGTGATGATCCACTCCTCCCTGGGCCTCGCGCGATCGGTGCGACTGTTGATTTTATTAAAGATCACCTTCCCGGTATAAACCTCATTTTTCAGGGTGGCAGCGACCACATTTTTATTCCACTTCATGCCGCGCTTCAGCCTCTCATCTGCTCGCCCGGCATCGTCTCGAACCGCACTACCGGATCAATCGGTAAAACAGGCCTGAGGCTGCGCAGGAAGGCGCGCAGCTGGCTCAATCCGCCAGCATAACCTTGCACGGCAATCTCGCGTTGCAGCACCGTCGCCGGAATCCAGGCCGGATGGGCTGCCGCCTGGCGTTCCCGCAGGTAGTCCCCAAATGGAGATAGCTTGGTCACGCGCAATTTGTTGCGCCGGTACCGGGGCCACGTATCCGTTTCCAGATGGCTGCGTACGGTATTCACCGCGCATCCCACCTCTTTGGCAATCTTGCGCAAGCTCATGCCCTGCTTCCTCAATAATCCGATCTCCACATACCCCTCGTCTGTGATCATGGCCGCATTCCAAAATGCGCCCATCTTCTCAATTCGGTGTATCAGTTTTCAATCGCCGCTCCGTGTCAATTTACATCCGCTGGTGACACGCGCCAAGCATGGCTGCTTTTTTGTGGCCCTGCTCGATCTGGCTTTCTATCGGCAGCCCGTCATCCGCCTGCCGGGCGGTCGATACACGGGAATAAATAATGGCGGTCGGATTGCGCAGCATACCCTTAGTTTATCCCTTCCTCGCAATCCGTAATATGTTACGTATGCTGATTTTTTCACATAACTGCCGCTCCAGTTTTTCCTTGATTTCGCGCGGCGAGAAATTCATCTGGATCAGCGTCTCTATATACCGATTCCGCTGATATCTCACATATGTTCGGAATCGCCTGATAGGTACCTGCCTCGGCAACGATTTCTTTCATACGCTGCTGGTATGCGCGTTCCGACATGGCTTCGCCGCTGCGCGACAGGACAAGTGGATGGCCTTCCGGCAATCGAGCGCTCGGCGTACCCGACATCTCGGCGCATAAAGCGCAAGACATAAACAGGGAAACAGGGAGAATCACGGCGCATAAATATGCCGATACCTGCTATAGCTGAAGCAGCAAGGAGATAGAGACAGCGTTCACAGGACGTTCACAAGGTTATCCACAGATAATGTGGATGGTTATCGGCAGCAAAAAAGCCCGCACTGGGCGGGCTTTTGGGTTCTACTTAGGCGGTTTCCCGGTCTGGGGCACGCAGGAAGCGGTTGATATCGAATCCTTCAAGTTCGATGTCAGCAAGCGGCACCTTCAGTCTCTCTGCCTGGGAGATTGCTGCCGCGAGTATCCGATGGCATGCAAGCGCGTAGCCACCGCCTGGATTCTCCAACCCACGTTCTTTCGCGATATATATCATGGTGTAGATGATTGACCAATAACTCCGCCAATCAACCGTTTCCAGGCTCTTCCGGTCATCTGGCTTGTTGTCACTCAAATTTCCCCAGTTGTGGTCATCTAAATTTCCCCACCCAGGGTTGCCGTCACTCGACGGATGGGTTTTCGGTGGGCCGGATCAGGCCTGCCTTGAGTTTGTCTTTAAGCCGGTAGGAATTACCTCGTATATTCATTGTTATGGCATGATGCAGGACCCGATCCAGCACGGCGGTCGCAATCACGCGGTCGCCGAACACTTCCGCCCAGGAGCCGAAGCTTTGATTGCTGGTCAGGATCATCGGTCCTTTTTCATAACGCCTGCTGATCAATTGGAAGAACAGATTGGCGCCATGCCGCTCAAATGGGCAAATAGCCGATCTGCTCAATGATCGGGTATTGCCTTTCTTCGCAGGGCAAGGCATGAGCCTGATCCGTGTGTTGACTGATCGCGGGACCGAGTATTGCGGAAAGCCAGAGACCCATGATTACCCGGTCTACCTGGCGATCAACGACATCGAGCATGCCAGGACCAAAGCCAATCACCCGCAGACCAACGGCATCTGTGAGCGCTTCCACAAGACCATCCTGCAAGAGTTCTACCAGGTGGCGGGCCGCGCAAGACATACCAGTCAATCGAGGAACTGCAAATCGATCTGGATGACTGGCTGCGCTATTACAACGAGGCCCGCACCCATCAGGGCAGGATGTGCTGCGGTCGCACACCCATGCAAACATTGATTGACGCAAAGGAGGTCTGGAACGATAAAATTACAGCACTGAACAGCCAAATCTGATCTGACACCTCACCAAGTCAAATCGGGTAACTGTCAGATGAAGTCGCAAATACTACAGAAAACACAACCAAGCTCAATCTACTGGTTCCATACTGAACAACCAGTGTTATCATTGGAGGACTTACAACCCTTCAGGAGACCCCACCATGATGAAGTCCAACAAATATGTAGCAGGCGTTGTACTACTTCTAGTTGCAGGAGGAGCTGCTGCCAGTTGCTTCCCAGACCCCGGCTCTATAATTTGTCAGGACTCCAAAGGTGAATACCACGTAACCCCGCATTCTGAGGATTCTATAAATAAGACCTATGCGCCCCCCAAGAGTGTTCCGTCCTCTTATGAAGCAAGTAACCATAGCTTCACTCTAGGCGCTTCAGGTGTTAATCCCAACACTACCAATACAAAGGATGACCCCAAGGAATACTTCAGGAGGTACCAGTAGCAAGAATACCTAAACAGCAGCACCCCAGGAGGCCACCCTAGCGGTGGTCTTTCTTTTGCCTGAATCCTTCTCGCTTTAATACTTCCTCTCAGATAACTCCCTGCCCCCCCTGGAAGCCCTCTCGTTATTCGGTGCATACCGCCTAGCTGCCATATCGAGATCCCCCGTAATCGTGGAATGCTCATTGTCACCACCATGAACAAGGATGCCACTGGTAGACAGTACACCCGGTAGAAGTGATGCCGTTTGTTTAAACAGCAATTTGAGTATTTTAGTTTGTTTTGACAAAAATCTGTTATTGTGAAGTGGGCTTTGTGAATATAGGATTATCCGCGGCGACACTCGCCGCCTCATGTGCAAGGCAAGAGTGTGGACGCGGTGGATAACCCCGATTGCCATCTACGCCGCCAGTCCCGGCAAGAGCGTTATTTACGAAATAAAAACGCATCTGGCGTGATACCCTCAAACAAACAGCGTGGCCTGAGTCAGCGCCGCTGAAACACGAATATGCTATTTTACTAACTCTGCATTTATTGGCTCATGGTCGAATACAAGGAAAAAGTGCGGAAGGTCGAGTTCGCCTGATAACCGCAGTCCGCAGTCTATTGGCTTTATTTTAATCCCCTACAGCGAGGCATGATGGAAAAGAAATCTGATGGAATGAGAAATGATAGTGGTCAGTCATATTCAGGTTTCAATGGGCAATACATCGACGGCACCTGGCGGCCTGGCAAGCAAGGTGAAATCCTGAAAGATACTGATCCCTACTCGGGGGAAACGCTTGCCGAGATCGTCATGGGGAATAAAAGCGATCTGGATGAGGCCTATCAATCCGCCGCAAAAGCCCAGGTAGCATGGGCAGCGCGCCTTCCTTCCGAGCGCGCCGAAATCATGTTACGCGCCGCCGCGATCATGCAGGCGCGTCGTGAGGAAATCGTCGACTGGCTGATCCGCGAAGCAGGCGGGATCCGGTACAAGGCTGAACTGGAGTGGCAGTTCGTTCGTGCCACCATGCTGGAAGCCGCGTCGTTCCCCCACCGGGTCGAGGGCCGCATTCTTCCCCTTGACGAAGCTGGCAAGGAGAGCCGGGCTTACCGGCAGCCTCTCGGGGTAATCGGCGTGATCAGCCCATGGAATTTTCCCATGCATCTGTCCCATCGTTCCATTGGTCCCGCGCTTGCGCTGGGAAATAGCGTGGTGGTCAAGCCCGCCGAGGATACTCCTGTCACCGGCGGCCTGCTCATCGCGAAAATTTATGAAGAAGCCGGCCTGCCGCCCGGCCTTCTCAACATCGTGATCGGACCGGTGGAAGACATAGGGGATGCCTTCACTTTGCATCCGGTTCCGAGCCTCATCTCCTTCACCGGCTCAACCCGGGTCGGACGGCACATCGGGCAGCTCGCCATGAGCGGGCCTCGCATCAAGCGCGTCGCGCTCGAGCTTGGTGGAAATGCGCCCTGCGTCATTCTGGACGATGCCGATATCGGACACGCGGTGCGCGCCACAGTAATCGGAAGATACCTCCACCAGGGCCAGATCTGCATGAGCACCAATCGCATCATCGTCGATGCAAAGGTATATGACGAATTCGTCGACCGCTTCGTTGAGCATGTCAGGGGCCTCAAGTATGGCAACCCGCATGATCCTGCTGTCGCGATCGGGCCTGTCATCAACCAGAAGCAGCTTAAATCCCACATTACCCATATAGAAGGCGCCCGGGCGGCGGGAGCGCATCAACTGGTGGGCGGAGCCCCGGAGGGGCAGGTCGTGCCGCCGCACGTCTTCGTCAATGTCACGAATGACATGCAGGTTGCCCGGGAGGAAATGTTCGGGCCCATCGCTTCCATCATCAAGGTGAACGGAGAAGCCGAGGCACTGCGGATGGCAAACGATACCCAATATGGATTATCGAGCGCCGTATTCACGCGCGACGAGGAGCGCGGACTTCGGTTCGCGCTGGGTGTACAAGCCGGCATGACCCATATCAACGACAGCACCGTGGACGATACCACCACCGGTCCGTTCGGCGGGGAGAAAAACAGCGGCATCGGGAGATTTGGCGGGGAATGGATCCTGAACGAATTCACCAGGGACCACTGGATAACCATCCAGCATTCGAAGCCATCTTATCCATTTTAAGCCGGCATCAAACCCGGTTCGGTGCAGCTTTCATGAAAATGAAGCAGCGCCATTTCCCATTCCCGCTTGCATTCCGTTATTGCCGGCCGGAATCCAATGTATGCAATCCCGGCCTATTGTTTTCAGCAAACGGCAAAACATCTGGTTAAACGAGCGGACCAGGGCAACCGCAGAAGGATGGCGGGATGGTAGAACTCATTCATCATATTTACCGTTGGCATTCCTCGATGTGCCGGCACTAGGGCAACCGGAAACATTCATCCAGGTGAAAGAAGATCTGTTCGATGAAGGCGGGAACATCGCCAATGAGAACAGTAAAAAATTCCTTCAAGGCTGGATGAATCACTATGTCAAATGGGTAAAAAAACTTGCCGCCTGAATCGAAGCCGAAGTTGAAGAGGAATTAGAGAACGGGGTGGCATAAAATCCCTGCGGGGAAGACGGCGCTGGCCGATCCCCGCGCCTTCTGGCTGTTTCCCTTTACGGCTGCAGACGGATGATGGGCTTGATGGTAACGCCCTTCTCACTGTCTTCCGCTGCCTGGTTGATCTGGTCCAGCGTGTAGAATTTCACCAGTTTGTCGAAAGGAAACCTCCCCTGCCGGTAAAGCTCGACCAAAGCCGGAATAAAAAGGTCAGGCTTGCTTTCGCCTTCGATAATGCCGATGATGCGCTTTCCAGTGGTCATCACGCCATTGACGTCGAAGCTGGCCTCGGTACCCAGCGCGGGGGCGCCGACAATCCCGCAAGTGCCTCCGATAGCCAGCGCATCGATCGCCTGGCGCAGAACGGCTGGCCTGCCGCTGGATTCCAGCGTGAAATCGGCGCCGCCGCCGGTAATTTCACGTACCGCTGCCACGGGATCGGTTTCGCGGCTGTTTACGGTATGCGTGGCGCCCAGCTCTTTTGCCAGTTCCAGCCGTGAAGGCACCACGTCGGCGGCGATGATTTTGGTCGCGCCGGCCACGAGGGCGGCCATGACCGCGCTCAACCCCACTGCCCCGCCCCCGAAAGCCGCAAAACTGCTGCCGGGCGTGACCTTCAGCGCATTGATGACTGCACCCGCGCCGGTCTGGATGCCACAGCCAAGCGGACCCAGCAGTTCCAGCGGGACATCCCGTGGCACGCGGATAACGTTGCGCTCATGCACCAGGGCGAACGTGCCGAAGGACGACTGCCCGAAGAAATGATCGTGAATCTTCCCGCCGCCCGTCTCGTGCGTGGCCGTACTGCCATCCTCGCGCGCACCGCCAAAATTCAATGGGTAAAAATTCTCGCAGTAGGTCAGATCCCCGCGCAGGCAGGGCTTGCAGTGTCCGCACCACATGTAGGTGAGCACCACATGGTCTCCTGTCTTCACCTTTTTTACGCTGCTCCCGATCTCTTCCACCACACCCGCTCCCTCATGCCCGAGCACGACCGGCAGGGGCACGTCATAGAGCTGGTCGCGTGCCACCATGTCGGTATGGCACATGCCGGTGGCCACAACCCTGACCAGCACTTCGTCTGCACGGCAATCTTCCAGCGTCAGCTTCCCGACTTCAAACGGCCCGCCCTTCCGGCGAACTACCGCTCCCGTGATTTCTCTCATTTTTGCTGTTCCTTTGAAGGGGTTGTGAAAGAACCCGTGCTGCTATTGCGGCGCATGTGGCAAACCGCTGCGAAACGCAAGGGCTGAAGAGAAGATCGGGAGGCAAACCCCGCGTCGCGGCGATCTGCCTATCCTCGTTCGGGGTATCTATCGGCGTTCTAGCGTATGCCCGATTTGCCCGGCGCGAGAATGCCATTAGGGTCCAGCGCATCCTTGAGCATCTTGTGCACGTGGCGCTGCACCGGCCCATAGGTGTGGGCGACCTTGTCCATGAATGCAGTATTGACCCGGTAAGTCCCGTATCCCAGCTCTGAAAATGTCGTCAGCAATTCGTCAAAGCACTGGTATGCCGCCTTCACCTGCTCAGGGTTGGTCTTGTCATACAGGACATCGACGATATGGTGCATATCCCGCATGCCGACGATGAATTCGCCGGAATAATCCAGTCCGTGCTTGCCAAGTATCTGCTTGGTCAGCGACATCTGCTTGAGCGTCTCGCTGCCGAGGGCCTGCGAGACCGGCGCAAACCACATGGAACCCCCGCCGCCGCGCCAGTTGTACAAGGAAAACTCCACCAGGTTCATGCCTCCACGCATGATTTCGGCCCGATAGTCGAAAGCCCGGTCGCCCGCCATCTCCTTCTCGGTCCGGATCCTGGCCTTGCCTGATCTGCCGAACGCCTGCGTCACGATCTTCCAGTTCACGTCGACCTGCTCCTGGGTGCCGTACAAGGCCGCATAGATATTCCATATGCCCAGGTCGTGATCCTTGGAAATCTTGCGCACCGCTGCGTCGGGGATGGCTCCGGGGCCGGTATAGTAGTCGCTGCGCTTCGCCTTGGTGGGCGCATCGTATAACGCGTGTGCGATCACGGCTGCGTTGGGAATGACGCCGCTGATGCGCAGCGGGCGGATCGTTTCCACGATCTCGACAATATCACCCTCATCCTGGTACTGGATGACGAACGGCTTGTATACCGGCGGAGCGGGCATGAGCCAGAAGCCGAATTTGGTGACGATGCCGTAGTTGGACTGGGTAAAGATGCCATCCAGGTAGGGGCCGTAGCCCCACTTGAATACCTGCCAGGTGTTGGAATTGGGCAGCGATCCCATGCCGGTGCGAAGCACTTCGCCATTGGCCAGCACGACCTCCATCCCGCAGGCGAACAGGAAATGCTCCCCATAGGGCGTGTAGCCGACCCCGCGGTCCAGGGTATTGCCGGTGGGCCCTGCGATGGCAGAGGGCGCCGGTACCGACAGCCATAAACCCAGTTTGTGCTCGGCGATATGATCGTAGAGCTGCTGATAGGTAACGCCTGGCTCGACCAGCGCATAGGCCAGATCCTTGTTCACCTCCAGGATCCGGTTCATCCGCTTCAGATCGAGCACTACCTGGCCGCGCTCGGCTGGCGCTGCACTTCCATAACCCAGGTTCTTGCCGGTCGAGATGGGCCATAATGGCACCTTGTACTGGTTGCAGATTCCCACGATCTTCTGTATCTGCTCGACAGTGGTGGCCATCAGCGCCGCGGACGGCACATGCTCGGAATCAGGCACCGGCATCATGGTCTTGATGTAGGGTGCGAGTTGTGCCGCGCTGGTCAGAACGGCGGCCTCGCCAAGAACACTCCGAAATTCCTTTATCGCGGCGTCGAACAGCTTTTCAGAGACGCCCTTTGGCAGCGCAATGTATTTATCGGCCATTATTCTTTCTCCTCGGCGTCACATCAGGTATCAAATCAGGTATCAATTACGAATGAGGCAAACTGCTCGGCCACGCCCATCCGCTTGCCCGGCCCCATGGCCGATCGGTGCACGAACGCGCGGCTGCAACAGGGCTCCTGAATCACATTCTCTCCCAGCGCCGCAGCCGTAACGGCATATCCTACCGATTCCACCCATCCGGATCGCGGTTGCCCTTTGCCTTGCGCCGCGAATGCAGCGGCTTCCTGCGCCGGCTCCCGCTGGGACACAGGCCGCCATGCGTCCGCCGGGTTCCAGCCCAGCGATGCGCATCCGTCGGAAAGCGAAACCCCTGAGCAATGGAGATGGAACGCATCCGCTTCCGAACCAGATACCGCACCTGCATTCTCCAGACGATAGCCCACGAAGCCGGGAACGCCGTTTGACGCCGTCATGGCGGCGCCGGATGGTGCCGGCGTGGATAAAAAATTCTCCACGATCGAAAAACTGCTTTCATCCGCAACGAGGCTCGAAGCGAGAATGCTTCCCGCGCTCTGGGCAGGGGATGCGGCGGCCCATACATGGCGGAATTCGGAAACGCCTGATGACCCATTCCGCATCGAGGCGCCATCGGAAGACGCGTGCGAGCCGAGCAGAAGCAGTCTTCCGCCGGTGCTGCGTACCAGTTCGGTGAGAACCGCCGCGCTACCTTCATCCATTATGGCGACCCATCGCGTATTACGGGATTTTTCCAGCAGCCGCGCCGCCATCTCGTAATCGCGGAGCAGTCCGCCCTTTAATTTCACTACTTCGGGCGCCCCTCCTTTGACGGCCACGATTTCTCCACTGCCTCGCGCCACATATTGGGCCGCCATGCGGAAACCCGCTGCAAATTCTGCATCCGTCCGGGTATTTCCCAACAGCAGCCCAAATCTTTCCGCCCTCTCGCCAGGGTCGCCCGCAAATGCGCCCGGAGGAATGCCCAGCGCCAGGAATGTGCCACTGGTCAGCACACCTTTCATGAGATTGCGTCTATACATGTCCATGGAATAGTCTCCCGCTGCCGATTCAGTTTTTCGAGATATATTCAGCCAGCTTTTCCAGCGAGCCGTCATCGATTTCCGAAGGGCGGAAGGACGGCATCGCGCGCAGTCCGCCGCGCACAATGGAACGAATATAGGCCGGCGGAAGATCGCGGCCGCGGATGACCGGCCCCACGTGGGCCTCGTGGCAATGGCTGCAGACTTTGGCATAGACGTGGCCCCCATCCTTCCATGCGAAAGCGGCGCCGGAATAATCCTGGGATTGCGCCCATGCGATGTTCGCCGCCAGACCGGCGCCAACCGTCGCCAGCAGCAGAAAACCGGAGACTGCGCCTCGCGGCATTATGTTACCCATATCACCTCCTCCGGAAAGAACAATATGACAATCTCATGCAATCTCAAGCAGAATTGATGGGAGGTACGATAGTCTGTATAGCCGCAGGCAAGGTGCTGCAAATTCCGGAGCTGTTGGAACCCGCTCGCAAACAAAGGCATCTATCGCCCGCGCAGGCCAGCGCAGGATAGGCTTCTGCAATAAAGTCATCCAGGCACGCGCGCATCAGCGTCATTTCGACGCGGCCCTATTCCACAAATCCAGGCATACCGGCTCCCGGAATCCGGGTAACATACAATACCCTATATCAATACTCTAGCAAAAATCGGATCATCCCATCAATGAATTTCCATCCTGAGTCCGGCGGTTGGATAGGGTGCCATGTACGGTTTCGGGTGCGGAAACCCGCCTAGTCAATCGCGCCTGCGTGAGCGCCACGGGGATCGCCAACAGGAAGAGCGCGTACGCTCTCATCTCAGTCACTCTCCCGCTTGGCGTGGGGCGCGGCGACACGAACGCTTCACTGCTCATTGCTGGACCCTCATCGTTGTATGCATTGTAAGCGTCGTACGCGTTGTACATCGCGGTGCTGGTGTGCGGGACGGATGCTGGAAATGAGCAGAGGCGCTTAAGCTTGCCATAAAGATCACGAGCCCGCAACGGATCACCCAGGACGGCCTGTCCCTAGCTCTGGCGGCTTGAACCCGGATGGTGCGAGGTTGAGATCTCCCGGTCAATCGAGACGGATCGTCGAGCGCAACCGCGTGTTCAGAAGATCGACCAGCCAGACCAGCCCCCCGCGCCAGAACCCGTACAGCCGGGCCTGATGGCTGCGATAGAGCATTGCGTGACTCAATTGAGCCAATCTTCCCCGGATAGTGGTTCCCTTGAGCAATCCGAATTTTCCGAGCGAGCCAAAAGCATCATACTCCGCAAGCGACACGAGGGAGCCGAAATCCCGGTAGGTGAAATCCGGGGCCGAAGTGCCGTGCTGCAGGGCGGCGGGAAGATGGCGGATCAGATACTGCGCCTGCTGGTGGGCGACCTGGGCTGTCGGCGGCAGTGGCCGTTTGGTACCGGGGAGCGTGATGCTCGCGCAATCGCCGATCGCGTAAATGTCGGAGTCTCGCGTCGTCTGCAAGGATGGCAAGACCATGAGCTGGTTGCCCGGCGTCGTTTCCAGCCCGTCGAGGCCCGCAACAAAACCAGGCGCCTTCACGCCCGCCGCCCACACGCGCAGGGAAGCCATCACCTTCCCGCCGTCGCCGAGTTCGAAACCTTCCGCGGTTACTGCGCTGACCCTCGAGCCGAGCATGACTTTGATGCCCAGGCTCTCAAGCCTGGCCTTGGTCGCCAGCGAAATATCCTCGGGAAACGCCGCCAGCAGGCGCGGCCCACTCTCGATCAGCGTGATGCTGATCCGGGATGCCAGGGATTTTGCACCATAGGCGCCGGCAGCCTCGGTCAACTGCACCAGTTCCGCGGCCAGTTCAACGCCGGTCGCGCCGCCACCCACGATTGCGATGGACAGATTCTGCTCCTGGGCGAGGCACTGGAGCATCCGGATACGCACTTCCTGATTGAACCCATCTGCCTGCAGGCGGGAATCTATCTTGAAGCAGTGCTCCCTTGCGCCAGGTGTTCCGAAATCATTGGCTTCGCTACCAACTGACACGACCAGTATATCGTAGGAAAGTTGCCTTGCAGGCACGAGCAATCGACCGTCGGGGGCGTGCAGCGCGGCAAGCCGTATTTCGCGCACCGCCCGGTCAATGCCGCACATCTCGCCGGGCTGATACTCGAATCCGGCAACCCGGGCCTGGGCGAGATAAGGTATCTGCTGCTGTGAAATATCACGTGTTCCCGCCGCGATCGTGTGCAGCATCGGTTTCCAGATATGGGCCGAGTCGCGGTCGATCAGCATGATGGAGGGCGCCTGCCGATCGCGCTTCCACCGCCGTCCCAGCGCCGTGGCAATCTCAAGGCCTGCCACGCCGCCTCCCACAACAACGATCCTCTTGCGCTGCTCGACGGCGTTCATAAGTGATCTCCAACCGTTTCCGAAGCTTGGGAAGCGGACACGAGAATCGAGCGCATGAGGCGCAGATGCGCGGATTCCTCGGCGTGCTACTGGATAATATGGGGTATGGGTTTCACGAAATTGGCCAACATTGGCAAAATCCCGATCGCTTTGTTTAACGCTCGCCCGTAGACGTCACGGTTTGCAGATCAATTCAAACCCGCCCCCTTTGCTGCATTAAATGCTATTGATCCCCGCCAGAAAATACCGTGAATGTGATTCCGGGTCTGGCCGGGAATCCGGTCCCGATCCAGCAAACAAGTATGTTTCGAACACCACTGGATATCGGTTTCCGCTGGCATGACGTTTTATGCTGTTTGCTCGCCAAATCTATATAACGAACTACGGCAATCCTGAGCATCGTCGCCATACGATCAAGAATGGCACAACAAGGAATTCAAGCATCTATTTTATAGTGTGTTTAACTGTGTATCCGCCCCCTTTTTCTCCTCCTTCCTTGGCCGGCCGGGACCAATCAATCCGATTTTCTTCCCAACGGCAGCCTCTATCCGGGCTTTGAATTGATCATTGCCCAGCGGTGTCCCGGATTGCAGGCTTTGTCTGAGCAATCCAATGACATCCGAATCGGGGTCGCAAACAAATGATTCCTGATAAGCTTTCTGGCGAATATGCGGCGATGCCCCCAAGCCGATGTATTCATCATGCTGATGCAAAACAGCATTTCTCATTCCAAAAGCGTTGGCTGCATAACTGGACCAGCGGTATTGCGCGGGATGATCGACCACCCCTGCTCTAACGGGATTCGTCTCGATATAGCGCATACAAGATAACAGATAACTTTGGGACTGGATGATATTCCCCTTATGCCGCCCTTCCCACAAACCGCCATAGCGCTTATAGGTTTCATTTACATAACGCACATAATGCCGCCCCAATCCCTGAAACAACTCGCCAATGGATTCCCTGGTTTCCGGAGTCACCAGCAAATGCACGTGGTTCGTCATCAAAACGTATGCGTGAACTTTACAGCCATAAGTATCGGCCGCATGTTTTAAACATCGCAAATATTCCAGGTAATCCTGCTCGGAGAAAAATACCGGTTCTCTATTATGCCCTCGCTGCATGACATGAGCAGGCACCCCCGGCAGGTAAAAGCGTTGTTTTCTAGGCATTTGAAAATGTTCCGCGCTACTTCAATGGATGTTCGACACTGAACCCCTTAAATCGCCGAAGCTTTTGTCGGTGGTGATCACTGGCAATCCCGCTCCATAGCTAGAAACCTGTCATCTATGCTGAGAGCAGTTCGCATGGCATCCTCCTGATTTTCATCAACATACCACAAAAATAGCACAAAAATATAGTAATATGCCATTATGTATCAGCTCCCTTTTTGCATAGGACAGGGGCAAGTCTTGTTTTTGCTGATCGTTGCTGTTTCACGATACGGCTCACCCGGGAGTAACGTAATCTAAAATGGTCCCCGACCCCCTTCGAGCTGTAGCCGCCAGCGTAAGGCTGGCCTGCTCCAGCGCGATGAAATCGGAATCGTATTCCAGGTTGGGACCGCTAAGCCAGGGAAGCGCTGAACAAATCCTCGTTGAGCGCGTTGCTGGTAAAATCGGGATGATCATAAGACGCGCGACGCGGGTCGTAGCTGGGACTACGGTGCCAGGGAGCGCAACGCAGTGGCTCCCCGGAGCGTGGCACGAGGAGACTTGCGAAACGGCGATCGGGCAGCGGTGGGATGCCAGAGTGCGCCAAAATATACATGGGGCGCCAGCAGCCCTCTACGGGGTCGCATCTTCCTCTGGAAGAAACTGCTCCGCCCTGCGCGGTCGCACCATTCGCATCGTCGCCTTTCGCGCATCCCATCCCGCAAACCCACCGCCGCGCCAGCGGAGATTTATTCAGCGCTTCCCTAGTCCTGGGAGATCGGCGCGATTGGTATTTTCCATATTCCAAACTAAAAAGAGCGGTCAACTGCCGGATTCAGGTTCAATATGCCGCGCAATGTCTCCGCTGCCTCCAGCTGAATCTGGCGTACCCGTTCGCGGGTAAGCCCAAGGCGTGACGCCAATTGCTCCAAAGTTTGAATTTCGCAGGTATTCAGCCCATAGCGATGCTCGATGATATGGCGTTGCGTGTCGTTCAAGCGGCTGAGCCACTCCCTTACCCGGTCTTCGATCCCGGATTGCTCCAGCATTGCATCGGGGCCGGGCGATTTTTCATCGGCCATGACATCGCCGACTGACAGGAAAGGATCCACGTCGAACAGGGTATGCCGCGACATCATGCTCATGTTCAAGGATAGCATGCGCTCCACATGGTCCAGGGGGCGGCCCAGCAGATGGGCCACATCTTGCGGTGTAGGCTCCCTGCCTGAATGGGCTTCAAGGTGGCGGACTGCCTGCAGAATAACGTTCAGTTCCTTGATGACATGGACAGGCAGGCAAATCGTGCGCGATTGATTCATGATGCAGCGTTCGATGTTCTGCCGTATCCACCAGGTGGCATAAGTGGAGAAACGAAAGCCACGTTCCGGATCGAATTTGTCCAGCGCGTGCATCATCCCTATTTTGCCTTCCTTGATAAGATGCGGCAGCGCGACGCCGTGATTGGCGTAAAGCTTGGCGATACTCACCACGAGCCTCAGGTTGCACTCCATCATTTTCCGGCGCGCATCATCGTTATTTTGCTTGGCGAGCCGGGCAAGCTCGGCTTCTTCCTGTCTGCCCGGCGAGACGCCATGGCCAATTTCCTTGAAGTAAGTCGGCGCGAGGTCGGTTGACAGAAAATCATCGGGAATCTCATTTCCCACGGCTGGCTCCAAGCCGGAAGTTTCGAGCAATGTGGATTCCGGTTCTTTGAAGAAAATATCGGGCATTTCGTCCTCATCAGAATAAAAACAACGGCGTATCTGGATATTCAAGAATGGATCATATCCAAGCCGATGAAGAGAGTCGTAAAGGAACGGTTAAATATTCGTTAAATGGAAATGTTTTCAGGAGGGCGCCAGACCAAAGGCCGCGCTTTTCCCTTCCGCCGGGAATCTGCGGGACAGAAGAAAAGATGGGGATTTAAAACGGTATCCGGGGAGGTACGTTGCCCCCTTTGCGGACCCAGAACCGTGGAACTGCAGCGAGCTGGCCGGGGGAGACAGAAACCTGAACGCTTCAATTGATTCCTAATGAGGTCGCTGGGCCTGAAGGACCTGGATAGGGTAGCAGGTTATCCGTTTTCGGAACCTGTGCATCAATCCCGAACAACAAGTTGAATTTCACCTGTTCGGGATTTCTGAATTTGAGGAGCGCACGAACGACTTGCCCCTGGTCCAGGCTACCCTCCGGCAGGGGAATCTGAATGTAAGGAAGGCCGTTCCCCGCTGTGCCAGTCGCATTCATGAGGGATACCTGGGGGGAGTCGATCGACACGATCAATTTGAAAGGCTCAAGAAGAGACGTTGATCTTTCGTTCGACAGGGTGATCGTGGTATCGAAGGTATGGTTTGCCTCATCGAATACCAGTTCGCTCTTCTGGATGATTACCAGCTTGGTGGCATCCGCAGCGCTGCTCCTGCCGGACATGCTGGCCAGCGCGAATCCGGCAAGGCATGCTGCAAGGACCGGAATCGCCACGATCCACCGCTGCCGCTCCAGGAATTTTTCCTGCATCGCCGGTTTGAGCTATTTCTTATGCGTGGGCTTGCCAGGCCAATACCTGCAGATCAGAGCAAGGGCTCATCCCCCGGATCCACGATTGGATATCCCGGAGACGGATCTGAATCGAATGGCCTGGGATCTATCGGCTTATCCGGATAATCGGGCTTTTCGGGCTGGCTGGAGCTGTCGGGACGATGTTGAGAATAATATGAATAATATTTTTTCATAAGGCTTTTCCGCAAGAGTATGGGGGTTGATTGCCCCCATATCATTCTCTCTCTTGCTGCCTGTATCTGTACGCCAGGCCCCATAGGGACAGGACCTGGTTTTGAAACGGAACCGTTGTGACGAACAGCGCGGAGTCTTGAAACTGGATGGAGCGCAGTAAATGATTGAAGTTATTGGAGCCCATGTGCGGCAAGAGCGATACCGATCCATATGCCGATTGATGCCATGCCAGGATGATGGCCCCACTAGAAAGAGAAATGAAATCCGGTAAATGCGATGACTATCGCCCCTATGATGGAAAATACGACAGTCCAGAACGCAAACCGCATGGCAAATCGGGTTATCGGCCAGTAGCCGTTGTCCGGCCCCTTGTTTTCTTCTTCATCCATTCCTTCTCTCTCCTTCGCGATTTTACCACTACCCCGGATCCGGCGTGGCGAAACGCCCGCGCACAAGGTAGAAAGAAACAGGCAATAAAAAACCCGCCGAAGCGGGTTTGAATTTAGGAGATAAATTTAGCGCCTGATTTTGCGCTGATTTTTTTAAGCTTGCTCATAATCAAAATATTGTGGATATGTATGATATGGCGACTGCTTTATCACTCTTTCTGTGTAGTGGTATCATCATTTTAGGTATTTATGGGGATATTGGTAGATCCAGACAGAATATTGATATGCTGGTCTGTGGTCCCATCACTTTGCAAAATCATATGACATTCATGGTTCCACAAACCGCTTTCGGAAACGGGATTGTGGTACGACCCTACAGAAGAGCCGCATCATCCCGTGGCGTCGAGCATGATTTCGAAACACGCTGATCAGTACTTCGACAGGAAAGAAATCGGTGTTCCCGATTGCATGATCGATCTCTTCGGGATGTGGCAGCAGGCCCCGCATACTGAGTTCTTCTCATTGAGCTGCCCATCTGAACTGCATATCGGCAGCAGTCCGACAAGCGGCTTTTTAGCAGGTAGAATGGTGGGTTGCGCAATTGCGGCGAACGGAACGATGTTATCCCACCTACCAATCAGATATGAATTCTTCTCTTGAGCCGGCGCCCACAGCCATCTTTACCCGGTCCTGGTCGCTTTACGACCTGCTTACCGCATACAACTACATGTTCCACCGGGAGATCTATGCCGAAGTGAAGGATCTGCTTGCACGGCGGGTTGATGGAGGAAAGTACCGCCTGCTGGACCTGGGTTGCGGCAATGCGCGCTATCTCGCCCCCTGTCTCGCTCAAACGCCTCCCGCAGCGTATGAAGGCGTGGATTTATCTCCCACGGCGCTGGCCGAGGCGCGCACATACCTTGCCAGACTGTCGGCCCAGGTCGTGCTGACCCATGGCGATCTCCTGGAAATGGTCGAGTCGGCCTCCGAAACCTGGGACGTCATTTTCACGGGATTTGCCATTCACCATTTATCGTCTGACGAGAAACAGCGCTTTTTCCACGCGGCTGGTCACAGATTGTCCGGGCAAGGGTGCCTGATCCTGGTCGATGTGGTACGGGAAGAAGGCCAGGATCGCGAAAGCTATCTGGACGGCTACCTGAAATTCATGCGGGAGACCTGGACCGAAGTCCCGCCGAATCAACTGGAAGAGGCATGCATCCATGTCCGCGATCATGATTATCCCGAGTGCCTGTCGACACTCAAACAGATGGCGGAAGATGCAGGCTTGAACAGCTGCACGCTGGTAAGCCGGCATGCGCAGCACCATGTACTCCTGTTCTCGCGTCCCGCCCCGATTGCAGGTAGCGCCGAAAACGCCGTAGCCTGACCGCCGTCGTGCTGCAGCGGCTGGCCCTCCTGTTCCCTTTATGGATGATCCTTTCGGGGGCCGTCGCCCTCTGCTGGCCGCGCTGGCTCGCCAGCATGAACCAGGGCTCGCTGATGGTGCTGCTTCTGGCTTTCATCATGCTATGCATGGGGCTGACGCTCACCGCTGGCGATTTTCGCAGGATTGCCCGCATGCCCCGGGAGGTGCTGATCGGTTTTATCGCACAGTATTCCATCATGCCGGCGCTGGCCTGGATCGTGGCTCAGGGATTGAGCCTTCCACCCCATTTCGCCCTGGGGCTGATCCTGGTAGGCTGCTGTCCCGGTGGCACCGCTTCCAATCTCGTGACGTATATTGCGGATGCCGATGTCGCGCTTTCGGTAGTGATGACCGTCTGCTCCACGCTGGCGGCCGTAGTCGCCACGCCACTGCTGACCCAGCTTCTGGCGGGAACGATGGTTCCGGTGGATGCCTGGCTGCTGTTCAAGCAGACCATGCAGGTTGTCATCTTTCCGGTCATTCTGGGCGTTTTAATCAACCGCTGGGCGCCCAGGCTGGTGGCGAGCATCATGCCGGTTGCGCCAGTGCTGTCGGTCATGGGCGTGTGCTTCGTCTGTGCCGTCGTCATAGCTGCCAATGCCGAAGCCATCCTCGATCATGGCTTGCAACTGTTGCTGGCCGTTGCGCTGCTGCATGGAGGCGGATTCCTGATGGGCTATTACTTTGCGTGGATGCTGGGTTGCCAGCGGCAGAGCGTCCGTACGATTTCCATCGAAGTAGGCATGCAAAACTCGGGGCTCGCCATCGTATTGGCCAAGCAGGCATTTCCGCTGCTTCCGCTCGCGCCGGTGGTCGGGGCGATTTCTGCGGTCATGCACTCTCTGCTGGGAAGCCTGCTTGCGGTGATGTGGCGGCTTTCTGTAATCAGGGCACGCCAGGCTAGGCGGTAACCGAGGGGCAAGGGTAGCAGCCACCGCCTGCGAGGGCGGATCGAATACTGCTGCACTGCTGACTACTGCCATTGCCTCTCTTCCCCCTATCCAGGAGTTTCGACATTCCGCAACGTGCGGTACCGTACGGTCCGAACCCCGGATAACACTTATCCTTTCCGTGAAATGTTACAAAATCAAGACAAGGAAAAGGCATGCGAGCTATTTTTCCATTTCATTTTTCCTTTGAGAAAACCGGGGCAATCATTCCATCTGTCGCCCTTGCTTTTTGCCTGACTGGAACAGCGCCAGAAGTAGATCGATTAGCGTAGCGTAATCCGACAAGGATAAAAGCCCAAAAGAAATCGCCGAGACGAAACGCGGACGGGAGCCCGGCCAATTATCACGGCGCCCGGCCCCCACAGGGGGGCCGGGTGGAGCAAGGTCCAAGTGAAGAAAACCATTGGAGAGAACCCGGAATGGTGCCGTGTCGCAGAACTGCCTGAAAGGCGGATGGTCCAATAGAACCAATAGCTAATAGCCGGGCGCAAACGCTGGGTCCCACGGCAAGGTCGCAGAGGTAGCTGGATTAAAGGAGAAGATATGCGTGAATCGAAATTGATAGACTTGTTCGGTCTGGACAATGATCCTTTAAAGGAAAGTCAACTGGATGATCTCCTTTTTCGACTTGAATCGAAAAATTCAACTCTGGATCAGACTCTGGATCATTTAGCGGGATTTCCGCTATCGTTTACCATAACCGTCTCCGGAAACTGCGAACCACTCGATGGGCGTGCCATCGATGCAAGTCCGCTGGTTGCCGCCCACCGGCCCCGGCATGCTTTCGTACCATCTGAAAACCGATGGGCAATCGTGCGAGCAGGAAAACTGGGGGCGATATCCAAAGATTCAAACTGAACGAGATTCCTATGCCTAAAAAAATGCCTCCAATTTCTCTCCTGCCTTTCCTTCTTATTGGCGCGATACTTTCGAACCTGGCCTACGCACAAGAAAGTCCCCTGGAGAATCCTTCGCTTCCGCCGACAAAAATGTACAGCCAGACCGAATTCATTTCCGGTGGCATCGGGAAAGACGAATCGGATGCCATATTGCAGGCGGGCAAGGCATGGCCTCTTACGCTGGAACTGGCTCAGGCCGCGCAGCCACGGGCGGCATATATCAGTGATGTCCAGGTAAGGATAGCGGATGCGAAAGGCAACATCGTTCTCGATACCGACTCCGCCGGCCCCTATCTGCTGGTAAAGCTTCCTCCAGGCAAATATGCGCTCGATGCCACTTATAACGCCGTGACGCTACATCGCAAACTGGATATCGGGTCAGGCTCGGGCAAAAAAATTTCGCTGATCTGGCCGGAAGCCAGAGGAAACTGAAGGAAACCAAGGGTAAGAGTCAGTAGTGTCCGGTTAAATCAGTAATGAGTACGCGGAGATCGAATTCTGGTGCGGGTTTTCAGCAAGTTATTTTGGTGCCGATTTGAAATCAATGCCTTCATGATTGTCGATGTTGGCGAACCACTCGATCGCCGGCGGCACCTCGCTTAAGAGATGATATTGCGCGGAACTCAAAACCGAGACTTCCGATGCGACCGGCAATTCGGAAAAATCCGCGTTTTGGCGTTTGGGGATGAGGAAACTCATGAACCTATTTTACAGTTGATAAAATACGTTATCAACGGTAAATGCTGTTGCAATTAATGCAAGCATGAGCGCCTCGTCATTTGCAATTCTGTGAGCTAAAAACGGTGTCGAATGCGAGCACGGTCGTTTTGAAACGCGAGCCGCTACAACTAAGAGTTTATCCACAAATAACTTGCCAAA
>MKVR01000016.1:82867-137172 GCA_001899235.1 Nitrosospira sp. 56-18 | reverse complement strand
CTTTCCTCGCCGCTGTGCAAATCAGATGTATCGCTCTCTGGACAAATATCTCGTGACTACACTATCTAGCGCATTTGCACGGCCGACCTATAAGTGGTCATTCTGTCAAAATCCGTCCAGGCATATACCGGATCAACCATGGAACTGGTGGGAATCATGAATGTCGCCATGTCCACGACTCCATACACCGTGCGCCCGATCGTATGCAGGACTCCCGCCACCACTCCGGCCGTCATGCCGTAGAGAGGCCCTTTCTCAAGACTGGCTATCTTTATGTTTTTCGGGATTTCCAGGACCGCTCCACCGGCATTGGCAGCGCCGGTAGCAAATTTTCCACCTGCATTTTCGAAATAATTGTCCGCCATGGCTGCATTGGGCAGCAAAAGGCATGAACCGGCCAGTATCCACAGTCCCATTCCCAGGTTTTTCATGATTGCCTCCAAATTGAATCGATTAAAGCAGGGCCAGTGTCCTATCAGGATGAAACTTCCTATGCTTTTCTTTCACCGGAATTACCCCACGTGCAGGAGATTTCAATCCCATATGTATCCTCTTCCTCCACCAAAGGAAAAATTGGCCTTGAGGATTATTCGATCCGAACCATGGGTTTGGCCAAAACCGATGCCGACAGTGCTTCGAACTTCACCGGGAGCGACAAAATGGACCACCGGCATTACGTAATGCTGCTGCTCGCGCAAGGGGTCGATATTTCTGACTCCGCCCGGGCCGCCGATGAACTGAATGCCATAGCGCAACCGCTTGTTTTTCTGATAGCTCAACTCAGTGAGGTAGCCAACCTCGAACAATTGCTCTTTCGCGCTTTCGCCTCGTATCACTTTTTCGAATGGAAAGTTGGCAATAACGATGAAAGGTCCGAAATCCTTTTGCAGCGTTGGTTTGAATTCCAGTTCAAGCGTGTCATCGTTGATTTTTGGAGTCCATTGCTCCACCTCGAAATACCACCCCAGGTCTACCGGCAAGACGCCTTGCTCCGCGATTCGTCCGCGAAACCGGAGCTTTGAACCGGCGTATTGCACATCCCCCCCGGCCGGACGCGCAAAATTGATGTAGTACGCCACATCTATTTTGTTGGTGAGGCCATACTCCAATTCAATGGCGGTGCGCATCATGCTCTGGCTCGCAAAGGTTGGGGAGGTGCCACCTTCTCCTTCCTTGCGCCCATAGGCAACGAAACTATTCAGAAGCTGCGGGCTGAAATTGCCTTTCCCCTGGGTGGCATATCCGTAAATCTGGAACTCGAAAGGGTCGACCGCTTTCGCGAGGGAGGAAAACAGCACGACGGGCAACGCAACCAGAATCAGGCAAAACTTGCTGGATTTCATTTCCCCAAATCCCCACCGTATAGCTTTCCGCTACGAAACGAAGAGGAAAAAGAAACGAAATCCGGCGTATAAGGCGCGCTTCTTTTTTTAACCGTTGTCACAACCCTTGCTCCCATGACAAGTCAGATAATAATTGGCTGGCTTGCCCGGAATGGGATCGGCTGGCTGAAATGCCGCTGATGCAGGCGAACTTAGCGGCGATGGATATTCATACCGGATCTGGTCGCGAGGAGGAAAATTTTCGCGCTGCTTGCAGGCTTCCGGGTATTGTGAATTTATTGTTGTGTTTTTGTTAACTTATTGTTAATAATAATAAGAATGATTCTTATTATACGCTATTCCCTGTCTTGGAGAAGGGTATTTTATGGTTGGCCTCACCCATGGAACCGAGGACGGGGAAGCAGCCGGGAAATAGCTGGAGATGGTTTGGGGAAATGGCTGACCGTGGCTTACCTGTCGCTGGAAGAAGCGGCTGGGGTGATGGGAATCAACCGGTAGCCTTCCTTTTTACTGTTCCACGATATGAAAACACCCCGCGGGCCGGTCAGCAGAAATGGAAAATCACTGCTGGCCCGGCTTTCCGCAACCTGAACGGGGGAGGACCAGGTTTCGCCTCCATCGCCGGATCGCATGAAGAGGAGGTGACTTCTCTCGGCATCGAATTCCACCCATGTGAGGAAGACGTTTCTACCGCTGGCCAGGACGTCGGGGTGGCTTGGCATTCTTCCGGGTGTGCCAAAGGGCTGGGGTTGCGAAAAGCGCTGGCCGCCATCGGATGAAAAGGCGTAGAACAAGCCTTGCCTGGCGCTTCCCTGGGTGAACCATGCGATATGGTAGTGGTTATCGCTGCCTATCGACAATGCAGGTCCATGTTCGGGGCAGCCCTTGAGTTCCCATTGGTCATGCGTGGCGCGCGACGAAAACGGCCTTCCATCCGATCCAAGCTGGACCAGTCCCAAATCCCGCATGTCGCCCGGATAAACAAATCGGGCGAGCACGACAGGATATCCCGCATGATCGAAAGACACGGCAATACGGCAACATTCGCAAACGGTATCGGCAAGCTTCCGGTCAACGGAATGATTGCCGTCTCCGGGGCCAAGCTCCCGGAAATAGATGGCATTGCCTGGTTGCCTCCAGTCAGTGCGGTCGCGTTCGTCAAGCCAGAATGCATATGGTTGGCCGGAAGGCCCTATCGCGAGGCGGCCTTCAAAGGAGTTTGCTTCCGAAGACATGCTGCTCAGGGGCATGGGAGTCGAAAAACTGCGGCCACCGTCGGTAGAAACGCTGAAAACCTGTTCTATCGGCTGCGCCCCTTCTGCGGCAAAGGTAGCGTAGATTTTGCCTGTGCCGTCCACCACGATGCCAGGACGGTTCTCGCCGCTCGCCTTGACGCGCAGTGCGTCGTTGTTCACGCGCACTGGCGCGTTGAAAGTTTTGCCGAGATCCGTCGAGTAATCGACATATACATACTGTTTCTCAGGCACGATCCGCCAGAGCCGGCCATCCGAACCAAAAAAGACGCTCACGAACAAACTCCCGCCCTGCGGATAGTGCGAGTAGTCGCTCCGGCCTGCTTCCAGGCGGTCGTGATCTCCATAACTGACGGGACTGAACGCAAGTGTGCCGAGCAGCAGGAGGCAAATCAGAAGAAATCCAAATCTGTTATTTCCGCTGCGCATGATAGGTACACCCTGGGGAAAAAGTGCCATACGGAGATTGGCCGGATATTCCGCGATCATTCTACTGCATGCTGTTTGCTAGGGAAGCGCTGAATAAATCTCCACTGGCGCGGCGGTGGGTTTGCGGGATGGGATGCGCGAAAGGCGACGACGCGAATGGTTGATCCCCTTCGCCAGGAGCCTGACAAGGCAGACCGCTCGCAAAACCCCGCCCCATAAGGGTTGCGGTAAAATCGGGCGAGACCGCGTAGGGCGGAGCAGTTTCTTCCGAAGGAAGATGCGACCCCGTAGCGGGCTGCTGGCGCCCCATGTATACTTTAGCGCGGTCTGGCATCCCCGACGCTGCCCGATCCCCGCTTCGCGGGGCCCCTCGGGCCACGCTCTGGGGAGCCACCGCGTTGCGCTCCTTGGCATCGTAGTCCCAGCTACGACCTTCGCCGCGCGCCTTGTGATCATCCCGATTTTACCAGCAACGCGCTCAGCGAGAATTTGTTCAGCGCTTCCCTAATATGCGAAAACCAGGCGGTAGGTAATCCGGTAATCAGGCGGGCTTTGGTAGCCATTGCGGTCCTTGACTATCGGCGTGCCTATCGACAATGCGGTATTCCAGTGCTTGCCTCCGGCGTACCGTATGCCGGGAGAAATATAAACGGTATTGCTACCCGAATTGGGGTCAACCAGGCCAGTAGTTTTCTGGCGATCCTGCCACATGCCGTTGAGCTCCAATACCGCTGTCCACGGCGCATTGTTGCTGCCAACAAAAAGATTGTTTCTGGCCACGCCGACGAAAGCATAGGAAAGTGCGAGGTTATAGTCAAAAGTATCGCCCAGGTCGGTTTTTTGCGCCCCCTGGGTCGCTACCGTATAAAGCACGCTGCTATCCAGCGAAAACTTTCCCATCGCGCGGGTGAAAGAAAAGCCGACCGCCGGATTCCATGATCCGCTGCTGGGCTGATGGTGCGTTTCGAAGCGCTCGCCTTGATTAGTCTGGACGTGGGTTGCGCCGGATGGGGTCTTGAGCGCAACTACCAGAGATAAATGATTCAGCTGATCCGGGGTATGAAAAAAACGATACTGACCGAACAGGGAGACACCGCCAAAACCTCCCGGATTGCCCAGTTTATCCACGGCATCCCCATCTTCATTGGGCGAACGTACGCCAAAACGCTGAACATAAGGAAGCCTGATGCCCAGGGTCAGGTTGTCGGTCACTCCGTAGGCGGCAAACACGGATGGGACCAGAAGGGATTTCACGCTGTGAACGTCCCCATGGGCATCATCAATCGCATTATTTTTCAAATTGAGAAGCAGGGAATCCGAAGCGCTGTTGAAACTCGTAAATTGCGTAATGAGGCCTCCGGCCCACATTCCGGCAGGAAGCGTTATGCCAGTCTGGGTAATGATCGGGGAGGCGGTACCGATACCAAACCCCAGGGAGCCGTGATCGGCCTCCGCGCTGGTGCAAATGGCAAAAGCGGAGATTGCAAGCAATCCCGGCAGGGTCTTCGACTGATTCATCCGTCCCGCTCCGAAAAATTTTCTTTTTTTCAAACTATAATTCAATGCAAAAGACCACATTCCATATATAGTTATTTACGTAGTGTAATATAATTTATGACGTTTATATGCGACAAATTGCCGCACCTGCTGGCATCAATACAACGAGTTGGGTCGAGGGTTTCGCTGTAAATATCCCTGCAAAACCGTGCCGCGACGGCGGTGAACGATGGACCTGGCACCGGAGTGCAGGTTACTTTCAGTGCTGCGGCATTGTCGAAATCAGTCATGAAGTTATCTTGTTGCCTGTCCCTGGAGATTGATAATGAAATCGAAACGTCTTATCGCAACCTTGTTCGCTCTTGGCCTGCTTGTTTCCTGCGCGCATACCGATCCTCAATCCACGGACATGAGCAGTGCAATCCGCAATGCCAGGACCAGGGCCGACCACAGCGCCCTGGCCCAGTACTACGAGAACGCGGCGAAAAGAATGCAGGCAAAGGCGAAGGTGGAGAGGAACATGATGAATGAATACACGCAGCACGGCTATTATTATGGCCGCCGCACGGAAGACCTGCAGGAACATACCGAAGCCATGGTGCGGGTATACGAGGAAGGCGCGGAGGCAAACAGCAATATGGCGAAGTTTCACCGCCGGCTCGCGGAGGATGCGAGCGAGTAGCGACGCCAAGGCGAAACGGATGTCCGTTTTGGGGATTGGATCTGAGAGGGTGGCCGTTCGTTTTGAAACATACATTTCCGCAATTTCGTAGGCTCCATCCCGTCAGGCCATCAACGAGTCATGGTCCAGGCCTGCCGCCAGCCTCGAATCTCAGCAGGAAAATATTTTCCGCCAGCCGGCTCAAGCCGCGTTCCTGGAAGCGCGGGTTTTCTTCCAGCACGTCCTCGTGCAGAAGCAGGCGGATATCCGCGTGCGCCTTGCTTTTCTTGTTCTTGTAGAGCGCTTCCACTTCTTCCGGGGGAACCGCGAATGGCGGCCCTTCCATTTCCCCGGCAGGATAATCGAGTGTTATCAGCAGCATTTGAATGGAGGAAGATACCGCGGAGGCAGGGAGCACGGTGGGTGACGCGGGCTGCACGGGCAGAGCGGGCAGGATGCCAAGCAGATGCGCCGCGTAGCGTTTGCGCGTTTCGGGCGGCAGGGCGATCAGCGCTCCCCGATCATAAATGGCGTGGACGCTCGCGAGTTCCGCTTTGTCCAGGTCGAAAAAATCGCCGCACAGGATGCGGATGCCATCCGCTTCGTAACAGTCGAATTTTTCGCTGCGAATACGCTTCGGCGCGAGGCCGTTTTCCACGAAAAATGCCTCAGCCGCCACGTTGCTCAGTTCTATGCCCAAAATGGGGTGGCCCTGCGCTCGCAGCCACAGCATATCCCGGCTTTTGCCGCACAGCGGCACGAAAACCATGCTCCCCGGCACAAGGCCGAGTTCAGGCCAGTATTGGCTTAAATACGGATTGATCTCGTCCTGGTGAAACGCGGTCTCGCCCCGCTTCCAGCGATCCAGCCAATAATCTTCTTTCATTCAATTTTCACCCGCGTCACGGCGCCGCCACCGCCGATAATGGCAATACCGGATTGTCCCCATTCTTTTCAGGGAATTTTATCAAATGGTGAACGACAGCTCGTTGATGAAGTGAGACCAGGCGTCCACATTATGGATGGCATCGACCAGCGGGCATTTTTCATCCTTGGTTGCCGCCTGAAAGCAATAGAATTCCTCGTTGAGGCTGGTGTTCTGATCCAGGTTTGCGAGATGCCCGGCTTCGTGTATCAGCACGCGCGGAGCCGTGGCGAGCTTGGTCATGTCGCTGTTGAAGAACAAGGGGCATAAGACCAGGAATGTCCGCGCTTCGTCCACGTGGGCAATGGCATTATCATTGCAATGCTTGTCCTGGCAGTTGCCGCATTCGATGGGCGACTGGCTCAGCTTGTCTGCGACCGCCTGGATGCTGCGGATGAATGTCTTTTTTGTTTTGTCGCTCAGCTTGACATTCAGGTTGAAATAATCCCGGGCGAGCTGCTTCACCCGGTCTTCATTGCCGGGCATGTTGATGGCGGAAATTGCCCGTGTGCACCTGCGCAGGGCGTGCTCCTTGATGATTCTGGCCACGCTCAACTGCTCGCTGGTGAACTGGCAGCGTGCGTGCGCATCGTCTATGGGTTCATTCACGCACAGCGCCTTGATCATCTTTTCACGATCCACCGGTTTGCTTTCCGGCTTGGGCTCGCCGCCTTTTTTAGCGGGATCGGAAGGTTGGCGCATGACCGTGGCGGGCGATTTCGCCAAAAAACTGCCTTGAATGCCTGCTCGCTCAGCCAGTTGCGCCGGATCGCTGGCCACAACTTGCCGGCCAGGCCTCGCTGTAATGTTCATGCTGCCCGACGGTTTGCCGCGAGGCGATCCGGCATGCGAGCCCAACATGCGCCGCACCGCCTGGTTGCCCATCGTGCGCTGCAGGCGCAGAATGAGATCGCGTGGTTCGCGAGGGCTTGCCGCCGCGGGAGAAGGACGGAAAAAGGAGGAGGGAAGGGGTGGTTGAGGCGCGGCCTGCCTTTGAACGAAAATCCTCATCTCCCTTCCTCCGTTTGCAGCAAATCGTTTCATTGATGAACAAATTATCCATCCCTTACTCATGATAGCCGAGATGGGGAGGCTTGTGGATTTAAGCAATTCAGGATAGTGAAGGCCCCGGATCGTCGGCAAAACATGGGACTACAGGACTACAAGACTACAGGAAAATATCGATGCGATTCAAACCAATGAATACACGGCTGCCGTTCATCGATATCATGTCCTTGAAAACTCCGTGGCGCATCATGTCTCGCATCTTGTCTCAAGACCATCATCCGAATGTCCCCGTCCTGGAATCCGTATTGACATGTCCTCGCTGCGGGTGCGCGAAGAAAGAACTTATGCCGACGAACGCATGCCAGTACTATTATGAGTGCAGCGGCTGCAAGGCGCTGTTGCGTCCCCGCCCCGGCGATTGCTGCGTTTTTTGTTCCTTTGGTTCGGTCAAATGTCCTCCGATCCAGGCGCGATCCGCCTGCTGCGAAGGGAATGCCACAAGGCGGTAGTGCAATTTCGCCACTTTGGGCTTGCGTATATAATTGGATACCTGCTTTCGCAGGCATGCTGATTTTTCGCAGATATGACAATCATGACAATCGTTCTGTTTGCCGCTGGATGGTGCTGTTTTTTTGTTCGCCGGACAATGCGGGGGAAAGCAGGAAAGGAGCCTGAATGAAAGTCGCCGTGTGCAGCGCCCAGTCCTACGACCGCCAGTTTCTGTCGGATGCCAACCGCGACTCCGGGCATGAACTGGCGTTCTTCGATTCGCACCTCTGCCAGGAGACGCGGCAAATGGTGGCGGGATTTCCCGCGGTGTGCGCGTTCGTCAATGACACACTGGATGCCCCGGTATTGGAAGCACTGGCGGGGCAGGGCACGCGCCTGATCGCGCTGCGCTGCGCGGGATTCAATAATGTCGATATTTCAGCGGCGGGCAGGTTTGGGCTCCGCGTGGTACGCGTACCTGCCTATTCGCCGTATTCCGTGGCGGAACATACAGTCGCCCTGATGCTGGCGCTCAACCGCTATCTGCATCAGGCTTACAACCGGGTGCGCAACGGCAATTTCGCGCTGCAGGGGTTGCTTGGCTTCGAATTGCGCGGAAAAACTGCCGGCATCATCGGCACCGGGCATATTGGCAGCGCGGTGGCGCAGATACTGCATGGTTTCGGCTGCCGCCTGATGGCCCACGATCCCCAGCCAAGCGTCGATTGCATCAGTCTGGGCGTTGAGTATGTGCCGCTGGAACAACTCTATGCCGGCAGCGATATCATTACCTTGCATTGCCCGCTCAATCCGCAAACGCATCATCTGATCGACGCCGCGGCGATTGCGCGCATGAAGCGCGGCGTAATGCTGATCAACACGAGCCGCGGCGCGGTCATCGATACCCGCGCGGTGATAGAGGGACTGAAAGCATCCAGGATCGGCTACCTTGGTCTGGATGTCTATGAGCAGGAAGGCGACTTGTTCTTCCGCGATTTATCCGACCAGGTGCGGCAGGATGACGTATTCGAGCGCCTGCTGACATTTCCCAATGTTGTGATCACCGGCCATCAGGGATTCTTTACTGCTGAAGCGCTTGCCAGCATCGCGCGAACCACGTTGCAGAATGTCAGTTTGTTCGAGCGCGAGGGATTGTGCCAGAACGAGGTGACTGTTGAATTGGTACGTGGAGGCTAGGGAAGCGCTGAACAAATCCTCGCTGAGCTATGAACCCGCATATGTAATGAATCCGGAAAAAGCGATGCGCCCATATGAATGAAGAATGAATTGCCGCTGCCGGATTACGCTCCACTAATCCGGCCTACGCAACCTGCACGATCCGCCATTCCCACGAGGCTCATCAGTGCCTACCGTTCCGCTGGCTACTGGGTCATGCCAGCGGCGCCATCGGCGGCGACGGGAGGAGGAACAGTGGCCGCAAGCCCGGATAACGCGTTCGATAGCGCATTCGTCCTGCATGTAGATGAGTATTCCGCAGCGCTATCGCAGCTTTTCGCTGCTTCCGGCCATCGGTGCGCGGCATTCATCACGGCATGCAATCCCTTGAGCATGCCGCATGGCCACGAGGAGAACCTTGCGGCTTGCGCCCGGCTGCGGGACAGGCTGATGCACTATTGTGCCCGGCCGGAAGAGATCATCGATGGGGAGAGCAGCGATTCCATCGGCACATGGCCGGGAGAAAAGAGTTTTCTCGTGCTGGGGCTGGATCTGGAAACAGCGATCCGGCTGGGCAGGGAATTCAGGCAGAATGCCCTGGTATGGGCGGACGAAGACGCCATTCCCCGGCTCATCCTGCTTCGTTGATCCTCTGCCAAAATCTTCTCCACTGCCTTTCCTCAATGGAATTTTTGCGTGCTATCATCGCATTGGATTACGCCGCGCAATGCGGTTCCCGAACGCCGCACGGGTGGCTGCCGGGGCTGGCTTCATTTGCACATTCATTCACGGCGTCGCGTTTCATTTCCGCTTTAAAACAGGAATATCCCGATCACCCGATCAACCCGGCGGGGGGCATCCGCGGCGGAGCCGCCGCATAAGGAAGAAGGCGACTTGGAGGCGCCAGGCAGAATCATGGATATCGAGCAATTGAATATCGACCATCGCATCGATGACCAGATCAAGGTTGTCGAAGGTCCCGCCGGCTTTCCTTTCATCAAGGTCAGCAATGACAGTGCCAGCGCCGTCATCTCGGTCTATGGCGGGCAGGTATTATCGTTTCAACCAGCCAATGAGCAGCACAACCTGATGTTCCTCAGCCAGTTGGCCTACTATGCTCCCGGCAAAAGCATCAAGGGGGGAAGTCCTGTTTGCTGGCCCTGGTTTGGTCCGGATCCGGAAGGGAAGGGCCGGCCGGCGCATGGATTTGTGCGCACCCGGTTCTGGGAAGTGATGCACACTGAAGCAATTTCCAGTGAAGAGAGCAAGGTGACACTGGGGCTGGCCGATAGCGCGGAAACGCGGGATATTTGGCCGAACGCATTTATGCTGCAACTGGAAATCACGGTGGGGAAGTCGCTGCGCCTGGAATTGATCACGCGCAATGCTGGCGGCCAGCCTTTTTCGATCACTCAGGCGCTTCATACCTATTTCAAGGTAGGGCATATCAGCCGGATAGCTGTCCTGGGGCTGGAAAATACCGAATATATCGACAAGACCGACAAGGGCGCACGCAAGCTGCAATCCGGGCCGATCACTATAAACAGGGAAGTGGATCGCATCTACCGTAACGGGAGCAGTGAACTTGTCATCGATGATGCTGCCCTGGATCGCAGGATATGCATTGCTTCCAGAGGTAGTCACACCGCTGTCGTGTGGAATCCCTGGGAGAAGATTTCTGCGGAAATGGGCGATCTCGAGGACGACGATTACCAGCGCTTCGTATGCGTCGAAACAACCAACGCGGATACGGACGTGGCGCAAGTCCTTCCTGATGGAGAAGCGCGGCTGACGGCCACCTACCGGATAGAGCGCGATCTGCCGGACGAATTGAAAGCGCTTCACGTCGAAGGTTAGGGAAGCGCTGAACAAATCTCCGCCGGTGCGGGGTCTGGAATGACGGAGACCTCATACCGGCATGTTCATGATGTCCTGATATGCGGCGACCATCTTGTTGCGCACCTGCAGGGTATATTGCAGGGAAATGTTCGCCTTCTGCAAGGAAATCATGGCATCGGTCAGGTTCGCGCCCGGTGCGCCCATCTCGAAATCCCGTGCAAGCCTGGTAGCATGCTGCTGGGTATGATTGACCTGGTCCAGCGATTTTTTCAGAACGCTGGTGAAATCCACGCCGACGCCCCCGGCCCCTCCTATCCCTCCCTGCGCTTCATTCACTCCTGCTGAAGCTATCCTGGAAGCGGAAAGCGGGGCAGGCCTGCCTGCTGCCAGCGCGGCTCCTGCTTTCAACTGCGCAAGCATTGAATCCATCTTCGATACATCCATGATGCGGCCTCCGCTGTCGTTCACGCTATTGCTGGTTGTTGCATGGCGGCACAATAGCAGTGCCTGCGGCTGTCCCTTGCAATGAAAAGCGCCGCAAACCCGCCTCTTTTCCCTGCTTTGATATCCCCGCGAATATTGATAATGCAGTCATTCACGAGCGCAGCGATATCGCAATAGCCGAGCATGGAATTCAGCATCGATTTATTTCTGATTCATATCCAGTCAATTTCGAAGGGGAGAACGTCATGGCGGTAGGGGCGGAAGCGGTAGCGATAAGCGCTTCACAAGTTGCGAGCAGCCCGCTGGGCATGCTGGGCAGGTTGTCCAGCCAGCAAAAACTGGGATTGATGCTGGCTATTTCCGCCATTGTCGCGTTGCTCGGCGGCGGCTGGATGTGGAGCCGGACCCCGGACTACAAAGTGCTGTTCAGCAATGTTTCCGACCGCGACGGCGGTGCGATCATCGCTTCGCTGCAGCAAATGAACGTTCCCTACAAGTTTGTGGAAGGCGGGGGCGCCATCCTGGTTCCGGCCAGCGAGGTGCATGATGCCCGTCTCAAGCTGGCTTCGCAGGGGCTGCCCAAGGGTGGGCTGGTGGGGTTCGAACTGATGGAAAACCAGAAATTCGGGACGAGCCAGTTTCTCGAACAAGTCAATTTCCAGCGCGCGCTGGAAGGCGAGCTGGCCCGCTCGGTCCAGTCCCTGGCTGCCGTCAGCAGCGCGCGGGTTCACCTCGCCATGGCAAAACAATCGGTGTTCATGCGCGAGCAACAGAAACCAAGTGCTTCCGTACTGGTGAATCTTTATCCAGGGCGCACCCTCGATCCGCAGCAGGTGAACGCTGTCATGCATCTGGTTTCCAGCAGCGTCCCGAATTTGCCGATCAAAAATGTCACTGTCGTGGATCAGAACGGCGCCCTCCTGAGCAAGCTGGATGAGTCGAACCCATCCACAGGTCTCGACCCGAATCAGCTGAAATACCTGCACGACCTGGAGCAAAGCTACGTAAAGCGCATCGAGGCGATCCTGATTCCCATCGTGGGGCTGGAAAACGTGCGGGCGCAGGTGACGGCGGACGTGGATTTTGCTCACACCGAGCAATTGGCGGAACTGTACAAGCCCAATCAGGATCCGGCGAACTCCACCCTGCGCAGCCGTCAGACTTCCGAATCGACGACCGTGGCGGGACAGGTTGACGGCGGCGTGCCCGGCGCGCTTTCCAATCAGCCTCCAAGTCCCGCAACCGCACCGATCACCACCGCGGCTGCCAAGTCCGCCAACGGCCCTCAGTCCGGCGCGGCCGGCACCGCCCCCGCAGGCGGGCAGGGCACCCCCGCGCCTGTCAATTCGCGCAAGGATGCAACGACCAACTACGAGGTGGATAAAACGATCCAGCACGTGCGCAAGCCCGTGGGGGGAATCAAGCGCCTGTCGGCTGCCGTGGTCGTCAACTACCGCCGCGTCACGGATGAAAAAGGAGACGTGACCACCCAGCCCCTGAATGAAACGGAGAAGGCGCAAATCACCGATCTGGTGAAGGATGCCATGGGATTCAACAAGGAGCGCGGAGATACGCTGAGCGTAGCCAACAGCCCCTTCACCGACCTGGCGCGGGAAGAGGTGCCGGAACTGCCGCTGTGGAAGCAACCTGAAGTCATCGATCTTGCCATGCAGGGCGGAAAGCTTCTGCTGATCGGATCACTCATCCTGTACCTGGTCCTGGGCGTGCTTCGCCCCGCGCTGCGGCGCATGAGCCAGCCGGCAGACCAGCCGGTTCCGGCGCTGGCGGAAGAGGGAGATAAGGAGGACGAACCCATTTCACTGACGGACGAATTCAGGCAGGCCCAGCTTTCCCGAAATGAACAAAACCTGATGCTGGCGCGCCAGCTGGCGAAAGATGATCCGAAAGTCGTGGCGGGCGTGGTCAAACAATGGGTAACCAGCCATGAATGAAGAAGGCATACAGAAAAGCGCCATCCTGCTCCTGTCACTGGGGGAAGATGAGGCGGTGGAAGTTCTCAAGCATCTCAGCCCGCGCGAGGTGCAAAAGGTGGGCACCGCCATGGCGAAACTCAAGAACGTCAGCAGGGACCAGGTGGACAGCGTCATTACCGATTTTTGCATGCGGGCCTCGGATAAGCTTGGCACGCTGATCATGGATCCCGAGAATTATGCGCGCGCGGTTCTTCATCGCACGCTGGGGGAAGAGAAATCCACTGACATCATCAGCCGCATTCTCGAAGGCAGCGACACCAGCGGCATAGAGGGTCTCAAATGGGTGGATTCGCCCTCCGTCGCCGAGCTCATCCGGGCGGAGCATCCGCAAATCATCGCCACCATCCTGGTGCACCTGGATCGCGACCAGGCAAGCGAAATCCTGGGAGAATTTCCCGAGCAGATGCGCAACGATGTGCTGCTGCGCATCGCAACGCTGGAAGGAATACAGCCTTCGGCGCTGCGGGAACTCAACGACGTGCTCACCGATCTGCTGTCGGGTAGCGAAAGCCTGAACAAAAGCCCGGTCGGAGGCATCCGCACGGCTGCCCAGATCATCAATTTCATGGGTAGTGCCGCTGAAACTTCGGTGCTCGACAACCTGCGCGAGCACGATCCGGAATTGGCGCAGAAGATAATGGACCAGATGGTGGTATTCGAAAACCTGCTTGATATCGACGACAGGGGAATCCAGCTGGTGCTGCGCGAAGTTCCCAGCGAAACGCTTGCCGTTGCATTGAAGGGAGCGCCCGAGGATCTGCGTGAAAAAATATACAGGAATATGTCGAGCCGGGCCGCGGAAATATTGCGCGAGGATCTGGAAGTGATGGGGCCGGTCAGGGTAAGCGCCGTGGAGGCGCAGCAGAAGCACATACTTCAGATCGTGCGGCGCCTGTCTGAGGAAGGCACCATCATCTTCCGCGGCAAGGGCGAGGAGACCTACATTTGATGAGCATCTTCGGTGCAGGCCGATGCGCGTCGATATCGTTATCGAAGTAACAAAGGTTGAACAGCCATCATGATCAATAATATTATCCCGCGAAAAAAACTGGCCACGTATCAGCGTTGGCAGATGGACGCGCTGGACGATCCCTTTTCTACCGCGCCCGGACCGCGGCCGGACCAGCAAAGCGCTCCGCCGCCGGCGGCTGTTCTGCCCACGGTGGAGCAGATTGAAAGAATCAACCGCGAGGCGCAGCAGGAGGGTTATGCCGCAGGGTATGAGACAGGCATGAAGGCCGGACACGAAGCGGGCTATGAGATCGGCCGCGGGCGCGCGGCGGAGGCGGCGGCCAGCCTGCAGGCGCTGCTAAGCGGGTTCAGCCAGGCGCTGGCGCAGGCCGACCAGAACATTTCCAGCGAATTGCTTGCCCTCGCGCTGGACCTTTCCCGGCAAATGGTGCGCGAGGCGTTGCGGGTCAAGCCAGAGATCGTGCTGGCGGTAGTGCGTGAAATCATTCGCGAGGAGTCGGCGTTCGGACAGCCGCCCCAGATTTCCCTGCATCCTGACGATGCCGCGCTGGTGCGCGAGCACTTGAACCAGGAGCTCAACGATTGCGTGATCAGCATTGATCCGCAACTGGAGCGCGGCGGCTGCCGGATCAGGACGGGCAACAGCCATGTCGACGCCACGCTCCAGAGCCGCTGGCAGCGCATTGCGCAGGCGCTGGGACAGAATAGCGGGTGGCTGGAATGACCATGCCCGCCGCTATGCAATCCCACCCGGAACAGTGGGGCAGTTTTCTCAAGAGCTGCGGCAATGCCGTAGCAGCCACGGAACCCTTCCAGCGCTCGGGCAGCCTTACCCGCGTTGCCGGGCTGGTGATGGAAGCGGTGGGCCTGCGGCTCGCGGTGGGCAGCGGATGCACCGTGCTGATGCCCAACGGCAACCGGGTGGAAGCGGAGGTAGTCGGTTTTAACGGGGACCGGCTGTACCTGATGCCGACCGATGACATCTTCGGGCTGAGTCCTGGCGCCAAGGTGATTCCCTGGGAGAGCGCGTCGATACTTCCGGCTCCTGGCGCCCCAGGACTTCCCCGCCGCCGCGCATCCGACCGTGTGCGGCACTTCCCGGTGGGGGAGGGTCTGCTGGGGCGGGTAGTGGATGGCGCGGGACGCCCCCTGGACGGCCTTGGCCCGCTCAGGGCCGCGCGGGAAGCCCCGCTTGCCAACAAACCCGTCAACCCGCTCGACCGGGAACCCATCCGCCAGGTACTGGACGTGGGCGTGCGCGCCATCAACGCGCTGCTTACCGTCGGGCGAGGACAGCGCATGGGCCTGTTTGCCGGATCCGGCGTGGGAAAAAGCGTGCTGCTGGGAATGATGGCGCGCTATACCAGCGCCGATGTGATCGTGGTGGGATTGATCGGAGAACGAGGGCGGGAGGTCAAGGAATTCATCGAGCAAAGCCTGGGTCCAGAGGGGCTGGCGCGTTCGGTAGTCGTGGCGGCGCCAGCGGATACCTGGCCGTTGATGCGGCTGCAGGGCGCTTCCTATGCCACCTCCATCGCGGAGTATTTTCGCGATCAGGGAAAAAATGTCCTGCTGATCATGGATTCGCTGACCCGCTACGCCATGGCGCAACGCGAAATAGCCCTGGCGATCGGCGAACCCCCGGCGACCAAAGGCTATCCGCCGTCGGTGTTCGCCAAACTGCCGCAACTGGTGGAGCGCACCGGCAACGGCGCCAGGGGAGGCGGCTCGATCACCGCATTCTACACAGTCCTGACAGAAGGGGATGACCAGCAGGACCCGATTGCCGATTCCGCGCGTGCCATTCTGGATGGGCACGTGGTGCTGTCGCGCCAGCTTGCCGAAAGCGGCCATTATCCCGCCATTGACATCGAAGCCTCGATCAGCCGCGCCATGACCAGCCTGATTTCGCCCGAATATTTCGAGCAGGTGCGGGTTTTCAAGCAACTCTATTCACGCTACCAGCGTTCACGCGACCTGATCAGTGTCGGCGCCTATGCGCAGGGGAGCGATCCGCTGCTGGATAAGGCCATCCTGCTGCACCCCAGGCTGGAGGCATTCCTTCAGCAAGGGATATTCGAGCGTGCCGAACATGCGGAAAGCACAGCCAGGCTGAGCGCGCTGCTCGCCCAGCAAAACAGCTGAAGTTGAATCGAGCCAGACCTGACACCCATCCTTTGATACTTTTCAACCGAGCCTTGACCGAAAATGACAAAACACTCTGCCCTGGATACATTGATGGAACTTGCGCAATTGCGGACCGATGAGGCCGCCAGGCGCCTGGGCGCGGTGAATGCGCAGGGCCTGGACATGGAAGCGAAGCTCGGCGTGCTTATCCAGTATCGAAGCGAATACCTTGCGCGCTTCCAGGCTTCGATGCAGCAGGGAATAACCGCATCGGACTGGCGCAACTACCAGGATTTTCTGGACAAGCTCGATGCCGCCATTGTTCAGCAGCGTGAAATGGTGGCCTTGATGCGGCAGCGCGTGGAGGCGAGCGAGGTTGCGTGGCAATCTGCCAAGCGGACGCTGAAATCATACGGCACGCTGGCACAGCGCCAAGCACGCGCGCAGGAGCAGCGCACTGCGCGGCATGAGCAGAAGGAAACGGATGAACACGCCAGCGCATTGGTGCGTTCCGGCGTGATGCACTGAGCCATGAGTTTCGCTGCAGCATTCGAATGCAAACACGGCAATAAACAGAAATAAACAGGAATAAAGCCATGCTCAATCCCTCCATGTTGCAAAACACCCCAACCGCAGCGGTACCCTCTTCGCCACCCGGTTCATCTGCCGGCAATGCCGCAGCCAGCAATGGAGGAAGCGAGGCCGCCTCCGTACCCAGTTTCAGCAAGGTGCTGGCAGGTGAAATGCACGATAAGGAGGAGGGGGGCGCACCCCTATCATCCCTGTCGTCCATATCGTCCGGCGCCATGAGTTCCGGTACTGTTTCGGATACCTCCATGAAAAATACGGCACTTCCCCCCGAGCCAGCCGTTGCCGTGGCGGAAGGGGCTCCGGCGAAGCATGCGGCAAGGGCGGGTTTCGCGGCAGCCGCCGCACGGATGGATAAGGAAAGCATGGAGTCTCCGGAGGAGAATCATGCCGATTCCCTTGCGGGACTTCTGGCAAGCCTTGGCAATACGCAATTTTTTCCCGCTCCGGCTCCTGCCGCCGTGGATTCGCGGATCGCCAATACCCGAAGCGGGGCACGGGATGGCGGGCCGGACGACGCCAATCCTGTTTCGGCCCGGCCGGGCAAGGAAGAAACGGGGCGAGCGGATATCTTTCCATGGATCGGTGGCTACAGTGCAGGCGGCACAGGGGTTGCAAGGGGTACAGCCGATGCGGCCGATGCCGCCACAGGCGAGAGAAGCGTGGCGGCCGGCATCGCTGCCGGCGGGAACCCCGCTCCGGCCATACAGATGAGTCAGATAGCACAGGCTGCACAAACTGCGCAAGCTGTTCCGGCGCTGCCGGCGAAAGGAAAGCAGAGCGCTCTTCCCAACGTGGAGGAGAACGCCGGCAGGATGGACAAGCCGGATAGGGCGGATAAGATGGACAGGACGGACGCGGGTAAACCGGATGCCGCGCAGCGCAACGATTTCAAGTTCGATATGCCAGGCTCGGGCGTGGCGGACAAACCCGAAAAACAGGGCGCAATCGTAACGGATGCGGGATCCCAGCCTCCACCGCCATCGTTGTCCGCCGCGCCCCAGGCGAGCTTCATGGCGCAGCCGGCGGAACGCGGATTCGCCATGGGGGACACTGGTTCCAGCACCGCCATTTCCGTCATGCAGGACCTGCAAACGCCGCTTGGCGCCAGCGGCTGGGACGATGCATTAGGCCAGAAAGTCTTGTGGATGGTTTCCAGCCAGGAGCAGGTTGCGGAGCTGAGCCTCAATCCGCCCGATCTCGGGCCATTGCAGGTGACGCTTTCCATCAGCAACGATCAGGCCACCGCAACGTTTGTGTCGCAGCATGCGGATGTGAGGCAGGCGCTGGAAGCGGCGCTGCCCCGCCTTAGGGAAATGATGGCGGAAAGCGGCATCAGCCTGGGGGGCGCGACCGTCAGCAGCGGCGGCGACGGTTCGCAGCAGCAGGGTTTCGAGCGGCAGCATCGGCCCGGCTCGCGTTATTCCCAAGGCGAGAGCCCGGCGGGGCAGGGGAATGGCCATGGAATGATAGCGAGCAACCCCGGCGGGAAAAGCAGGCTGGTGGATATTTTCGCATAGCGCTGCCAGCCGCTGAACCGCTGGCCGCAGGGTGCTGGGAGCTGCCGGCTTCACCATGCTTTCTCCGCTTCTCCCTTCTTCCTTTCTCACTCTTCTTTCGACTTCCTTCATTTGGTCTTCCCCGCCCATCACCCCGCGGGGAGGGTCATCCCAATCCCGAAAAATCCGAGATGACCCGCTTTTTGCCTTCTGTTTGACGCATCGGCTACGGGCTGGTGGCTCGATAATTCGTTTCACACACTTTGCAATGGAGTAAATCATGGCAACCAGATCAGCGGTGAGAGGAAAAACCGACAGTGAAAGCGGCGCGGGGAAAAAATCCGGCGGCAAGAAAATAGCAATGATCGCGATTTCTGCAATCCTGGGGTTTGCTGCGGCGGGAGGCGGTGCAGCCTGGTACATGAACCGGCCGCAGGATGGCGCAGACGCCAGGAAAGCAGAGCAGCCCCCCGTTTTCGTCACATTGGATACTTTTACCGTGAACCTGCGTTCCGAGGGGGACGAGCAGCATCTGCAAACCAATCTGACCTTGAAAGTGGATGATGCCCCGGCGGCGGATTCGATCAAGCTTCATATGCCGGAAGTGCGGAATCGTATCGTTCTCCTGCTTTCCGGCAAATCGGCATCGGAAATCCTGGGGATCGAGGGCAAGAAAAAGCTTGCTGCCGAGCTTGCTGCCGAGATCAGGCAGCCATTCAGGGAGGGTGCCGCGGAACAGCGCATCCAAAGCGTACTTTTCACCTCGTTCGTTATCCAGTAACAATCCCATGAACACCAATTTTCTCTCGCAGGAAGAAGTCGACGCGCTTCTCGCGGGCGTCGCCGACGAAGAGGCGCCGGAACAACGCAAGCTGGGCGCGAAATTCCGGCCCTACAACCTTGCCGCGCAGGAGCGCATCGTTCGCGGCCGCATGCCGACTCTCGAGATCATCAACGAACGCTTCGCGAGACTGCTGCGCCTGAGCTTGTTCAATTTCATGCGGCGCAGCGGAAATGTATCGGTAGGTCCTGTCCAAGTGATCAAATTCAGCGAGTTCGTACGCAACCTGGTGGTTCCGACAAATCTGAACCTGGTGCATGTAAAGCCATTGCGCGGCACGTCGCTGTTCGTCTTCGATCCTGCCCTGGTATTTCTCGTGGTGGACAACCTGTTTGGCGGCGATGGCCGTGCCGAGGCCAAAATCGAGAGCCGCGATTTCACTCAGACGGAGCAGCGTATCATCCAACGCCTGCTCAACCTGGTGTTCGACAGCTACGGGAAATCCTGGAATCCGGTCTATCCCATCGAATTCGAGTATGTGCGGGCCGAGACGAACACCCAGTTCGCCAATGTCGCCACTCCCAACGAAATTGTCATCGCCACGACATTCGAGATCAATTTCGGCTCGGCGGGAGGAGAAATGCACATCTGCATTCCTTATTCCATTCTCGAGCCGATCCGCGACCTCCTCTCCAGCAGCATGCAGGGCGAATCGCTCGAAGTGGATAAACGCTGGGTGGGCCGGCTATCGAAACAGGTACAGGCCGCCGAAGTCACCATGCTGGTCAACCTCGCCAATATCCAGGTGACGCTCGACCAGATACTCAACATGCAAGTTGGCGATGTCGTCCCGTTGGATATGCCGGAATTCGTCACCGCAAGCGTCGACGGCGTGCCGGTGATGGATTGCCGTTACGGCATTTCCAATGGCCGCTATGCCCTGCGCATGGAAAGGATGCTGGGCTCGGCCAGCAACGAATGATCATGGAACGCCGCAATCTGTCCAAACGGCCTTTTACACAGGAAATCAAGGAGATGAATATGCAAGCAAGCAATGCCAGTGCTGCCCAGCTGATGGAGGGGCGGGAAAATGCGGGTGACTCGCCATTCCACGCCACGGGCAATGCCCCACAGCAAATTTTCGAGCAGTTCAACAGCCCGGCAAAAACGGAAATCCATAACGATATCGACCTGATCATGGATATCCCGGTGCAACTGACGGTGCAGTTGGGACGCACCAAGATCGCCATCAAAAACCTGCTGCAGCTCGCCCAGGGGTCGGTGGTCGAACTGGATGGGCTGGCGGGCGAACCGATGGATGTGCTGGTGAACGGGTACCTGATTGCCCAGGGCGAGGTGGTGGTGGTCAACGATAAGTTCGGCATCCGTCTTACCGACATCATCACGCCGAGCGAGCGCATCCGGAAGCTGAATCGCTGACAATCGATACTCGATTCCCTTCCTCAGGACGAATAAATGCATACTCCAGACACTGATCGTTTTAGGGCGCCTGCGGCGTCGATGGCATCGAGGCGCTTCATCCCCGCCTTTTATTCCGTTTGCTGCTCCTTGTCCGCTCATGCTGCCGGGCAGACCGCGCATGCGCCGTCTTCCGCCACCGATGGCGGCATGCTTCAGGTCATGCTCGGGCTTGGATTGGTGCTTGCCGTCATGGCAGGGTGCGCCTGGCTGTTACGGCGCTTCGGCGGCATGCCGCGAGGCGCCGCCGGGGTGTTGAAGGTCATCGGGGGTTCTGCTGTCGGCCAGCGGGAGCGCGTCGTGCTGATCGAAGTCAACGACACGTGGCTGGTGGTGGGAGTCGCGCCGGGACACGTAACCGCTCTGCACAGCATGCCGAAGGGAGAAAATCTTCCTGCCGGTGCCCCCCAGGCCGCCAGCGTGGCAACCAGTGACTATTTCCCTGGATGGTTAAAACGGATGACGGAGAAACGAAATGGCGAATGATGCCGGTACGATGAACGGGGATATCAGCAATCCCTCACCCTCTTTGCTTGCCGGGCGGCGCGCGAATCGCAGCGGATGCGGCGTTGCCAGTGTTGCCGGTGTTGCTTTGGGGATCGCATTCCTGGCATTGCCATCCCTGGCTCTCGCGGCCCAATCGCAAGCGGTGGGCCTGCCTGCTTTCACCAGCACGCCTACCGCCGGCGGAGGGCAGAATTATTCGCTGAGCCTGCAGACGCTGCTGCTGCTGACCGCACTCACGTTTCTTCCCGCGGTTTTGCTGATGATGACCGGCTTCACCCGCATCGTCATCGTCCTGTCGCTGCTGCGCATGGCGCTCGGCACGCAGTCCTCGCCGCCCAACCAGGTGCTCGTCGGCCTCGCGCTGTTCCTCACGTTCTTTGTGATGGGTCCGGTTTTCGACCGGATTTATACGGATGCCTACGAGCCATACAGCGCCAGCAAGATAACCCAGGCCCAGGCGCTGGAGAAGGGCGCGGCGCCGCTCAAGGCTTTCATGATGAAACAGACACGGGAGGCCGATCTGGCGCTTTTCGTCAAGCTTTCCGGCACGCCCCAGTTGAATGGGCCGGAAGAAGTGCCCCTGCGGGTGCTGGTCCCGGCCTTCGTCACCAGTGAACTGAAAACGGCGTTCCAGATTGGTTTCGCCGTATTCATACCCTTCCTGATCATCGACATGGTCGTGGCCTCCGTGCTCATGTCCATGGGGATGATGATGGTGTCGCCCGCGCTGGTGGCGCTGCCGTTCAAGATCATGCTGTTCGTGCTGGTGGATGGATGGCATATGCTGATCGGTTCGCTGGCGGAAAGCTTTTACTAGCAAGCGCTTTGCCCTGCGCTCCAAAAGCCGCAGACTCCTCCCTGTCCAACTGCCGGATTCGGGATTATTTTTCACACAACCGAGGAAACGATGACACCCGAAAGCGTAATGACCATGGGCCAGAAAGCCATGGAAATAACTCTCCTGGTTTCCGCTCCGCTATTGCTGGTAGCGCTGGCGATGGGGCTGATGATCAGCATTTTCCAGGCCGCCACCCAGATCAATGAAATGACATTGTCTTTCATACCGAAATTGGTCGCGTTGTTCGCAACCCTGGTGGTGGCCGGTCCGTGGCTGCTCGGCGTGATGACGGACTACATGCGGCAGGTGTTCGAGAGCATTCCCGCCATGGTGGGATAGCTTCTGCTCCGGGACAATGCCAGACGGCCCACCGATGATTACGCTTACCTCCTCCGATTTCAACCTGTGGCTGACGTCCTTCCTATGGCCGCTGGCGCGCATCCTGGCGCTGCTGGCCGCTGCGCCCATGCTGGGCAATGCGGCCATTCCGGTGCGGGTGAAGGTCGGCCTGGGAGTATGCCTCGCCCTGATCGTCTCACCCGCGCTGGGTCCGTTGCCCAAGGTCGAACCAGGGTCGATGGAAGGATTGCTGATACTGGTCCAGCAAATCGTGATCGGCCTGGCGATGGGCTTCGCGATGCGCATCGTTTTCAGCGCGGTGGAAATGGCGGGAGAAATTGCCGGGCTGCAGATGGGTTTGGGCTTTGCCACCTTCTTCAGCCCGCGCAGCGATGGCAGCACGCTCGTCGTGGCGCGGTTCGTTGGCCTGCTGGCGACACTTGTCTTTCTTGCCGTGAACGGGCATCTGCTGATGCTGTCGGTGCTCACCGAGAGCTTCAGCGTGTTTCCCATTTCCACCGAACCGGTATCCGCGGCGGGATGGCAAACGCTGGCCTACTGGGGGGGCAGGATTTTCGAGGCGGGGCTGGGACTCGCCCTGCCAGTGGTCACGGCGCTGCTGATCGTTAACCTCGCGCTGGGCATCCTCACTCGCGCGGCGCCCCAGTTGAATATTTTTGCTGTCGGCTTTCCTATCACGCTCATGGTCGGAATGATTGCCCTGATGCTGTCGCTTCCCCACTTCACGCCGGTAATCGAAAAACTGATTACGGAAGGCATGCACACCATGCTGGAAATCGCCCGGGCGGCGGCGGGAAGGCTTCCTCAGCCTTCCCCTTGATTGCCCGCCACGATGGCGGGCAAGCGTACTTCGCTGAGGGGTTAAATAAGCGGCTGGATGAAAGACCTGCGCCGCCGGGCCACGGCGAAGCTCGCGAGGCCGATTCCCAGCAGGGCGAGCGACATCGGTTCAGGCACGGGAGTATCAGCCAGCACTTCTGCATTCTGGTCTGTTGCCAGATATTGCCCGAGAGTCGTTCCGGGGGATAAGGGAGTCGGGTCCAGGGCGGCAATGGCGGCCGCATCGAATGAGCCGACCAAAGCGGTGGTAAGGGAGTTCAATAGCAAGCCGGATGATTTCAGCTTGGCGTAGTTGCTTATGTTTCCAGCAATCAGAAGCAAACCGTTCCCGCTATCTATATTCTCCCCGCCGATGAATGTCCCGCTCCCTTTCGCGTTCTGAAAACTTCCCGTTCCCCCGGTTATCGTGAATGAGGTATCGGCGAATAAAAATATGGATGGGAGGATTGTCGGAGTGAACAGTCCCTCATAGTCGGCAAAGATGGAACCGCTGGCAGTGCCAAAAGTCATTTTACCGGCGAAGGAGAAATGTCCATCCGGGAAAGGCGTAATGCAGTCTTTCGCGGAGATCGATACCTGCCCGAGCAGGCTGCTTATTCCCGTGCCCGTTATGGTTCCCCCGACGAACGACCCGCAGCCGAAGTCGGGTGAAGCGATAGTCTCATGAATGACCGAGCTGACGGATAGCGCGGCGCTTCTTGCGTTCGTGGAAATGGCAAGCGGCGCCGCCATCGACAGCATCAGTAAAGCAGACGTTATGGTCCGGTTCATAACACTTGTTTTCATGATTCTTCGTTCCCCCTCCATAAAGTCCATCGAATAGTGAACAATCCATGTCACTGGCGTTTCCTTAGAAAAACTGAGCAAATCCTCCTTGAACGCATTGCGGGTAAGATCAGGACGATCATAGGCGCGACAAAGGCCGCAGCAGGGACTACGATGCCAGGGAGCACAAACCATGGCTTCCTGAAGTGTTGCCCAAGGGATTTCGCGACGAGGATCGGGCAGCGGCGGGGATACCGGACCATGTTAAAAGGCTGCCGGAGCGCCAGCAGCCCGCTACAGGGAGTCCGCTGCAGGGGCAATCTTCCTGCGGAAGACACTGTTCCGTCCTCCGTGGCCGCACCATTCCCGTATCCCCATCCCGCAAAATGCCGCTATTGCGTTGACGGAGATATGCCCAGCTCTTCCCTTATCCAGATCTTCCCTTAAATGGAATTTCGGTGTCCGCGTGAATCTTATAGTGCGGATTTTTTTGCGTCAACCAGTTCAACCCATGATAAGCGGCGATATCAATTCATCATTTCCCGCCACCGTGGTCCGGCCGACTATACACACCAGAAATCGCTTGTCCGATAAAAATACGGTTAAACAGTATGTTACCCCGTGCTGTCATGACAACATGGTTGAGATTCCCGTTGCAGTATTTCCCGCTGCACCGGCATTGAACTTTTCAGAATTACTGCTAAAGTAAAATACAGACATGGCGAATCAGTTCGGATTGCGGCGTAACGGCGACTACTGGCAACGTTTCGTTTTGTCTGTTTTGTTTTATCTGCTTCGTTTTGTTCAACTGCCATTACAGGGGAGTGACAGGAATGCCAAAACTGGATCACGCGACCTTCATTGCTCGATTGAAGGGGAGATCAATAAATGCCGCGGAATTGCGAAGCGCGCACCCCGAGCTGGATACGGGAAGCATACCCGGAAACGGCGTTATCGCCGGCACGACCGAGAATCTTGAAAAATTGTGGGAGATCGTCGACAGCTTCGATCATGATGGAAATGTGAATACCATCTCGGATGATGCGGCTTTATCCATTGCCAATTGGCTCTTCACCCGGGCGGGCAATGGCCAGGCTTCGGGAAGCGCCGGAGATTGGCGAAAGATCGCCCAGGCGGGCGACAGGAGCATCACGGAGAAAACCGCTGCCCACAAAACAGCAATCGATCGCATTGGGGTTGGCCTCTATTATGGCGACCATTCGCGCTTCCATGAAGATATTCTTCGAGGGAACCGTTCCACCCTCCAGGGCGAGATCGATGCCATGAGCGCGGGAAACTGGCGACTCGGCGCGCTGGAGCCGGGCGCGGTTGAAATCGAGAATTCCTCCGGGCAGTCGGTTCGGTTGCAGGAAAGCTCGTGCATCGGCTGGGTGATGCAGAACGTCAGGGCTGCGTACGGAGGAGCCGATCATGGCGAACGCTCCGATGAAATAAACCAGAGAGTCAAGGAGGCCGACCTGCGAGGCACGGTTCTGTGCGAGGAATTGCAGAAGGATGGCTGGACCGCGATTTTCTATTCGCCGAGAACCGCCGACGACCTTGCCGGAGCGGGCGAGCGCGAGAAACTGGGTGCGCTCAACATGGCCAAGGCGGGTTCCCGGGTGTGGAAATCTCCCATCGCCGGATCGGATGGCGTGCGCTGCGATGCCGTCATCACCGGTTATCGGGGAATGGCGCCCAATAGCGAAACCGAAGCACAGCTGCAAAAACTGGAAAATGTGCCGTTTTTCGTGGGGGTGGCCAATGGCGGCATCCATACTTTCGTGGGCCATAATGGAAAAGTGTGCGATTTTCATTGGACCGCGCAGCCGGATGACAAGGATGCCATGACTGAAAACCCGATCCGGGAATGGAAATGGGACACGGGCCTGTATATGGTGCCGCCCGGCTATTGGTAATCCGTCATGCCAGCCCCCGTTCTTTATCTGAAACAACCGGCTTCCGCGATGCCAGGAATAAGTCCGGCGAAAACGGCATCCAGTCTGCCTGACCGTCCGCTCATATTGGCTGCGCTGCTGGCAGTGCCGTTTCTCGCCGGTTGCGCCCAGATAAAAACCTTCAACGTAGCCCCCAGCACCATTTGCCCTGGGGAGACGGTGAAAATCGACTGGTCCGCTTCCGGCAACAATGCCAGTGTCATGCTGGATGCGGTTCCGCCGCTCACGGGCATTGGGGAAGTGCCCGCGGAAGGTTCAAGGATGGTGACTCCAGTGGAAACCACGCGCTTTATCCTCAAGGTGCCGGGGGTGCTGAAGAGCGTGCAGCGTGAATGGGACGTGCAGGTGGTCCCCGGAGAAAGCGCCAGGATCTGGGGCGGCATTGCGCAGTGCAGCGGCCAGCCGCAATCGATATCGGTTTCGTTCACCATCCAGCAACAGGACGCTTCCCCGGGCATTCATGCCGAGCTGGTCACCAACAGCTATCCCCGGCCGCTGATAGTCCGCAAGGATGACGTGGAAGTGGAAATTCCGCCAAAAGACGGGACAGACCGTTTCAAAAACGTCCCTGCAATGGGAACATGGACGATAGCCAGCCCTGTCGCCCCTGAAGAAACGTGCGAGAGCGCCCTTGCGGCAGTTGCACGCCGCCTGACCGTCAATATGCGGATGAGCTGCGCAGAGCAAAAAAACTAAAGAGAACAAGGAGAACAGGCCATGGCAATGCTCGACCAGATCCAGACCATCGTCATCGTCATGATGGAAAATCGCTCGTTTGACCATGTGCTGGGCCACCTTAGCATGAAGCGCTTCAACAACCGCCAGGATGTGGCGGGGTTGATCGACCCGGAACAGAATCCGGCTTACACGAACTTCCTGGATGGGCAGGGGTACCAGCCTTTTGAATTGAAGGATGGTCCGTTGCTGCATGACCTGCCTCACAGCCGGCCCATGGTAAGCACCCAGTTGGGCCAGGCTGGCGCCGCCTTTACCATGAGCGGCTTCGTCGAGGCGTATTTCGACGCGACCGGAAGCAAGGTGGCCGATCCGCCATCGATGGGTTTTCTTTCTCCAGGGGATGTTTCGATGTCGAATTTCCTGGCGATGAACTACGCGGTATGCGATAACTGGTTCGCGCCGCTGCCGACGGATACCCAGCCCAATCGCTCGATAGCCTACTCCGGTTATTCCCTGATCGACGATACCAAGGCGCGCCCCATACCCACGGTCGCGGAAAGCTTCATCTTCGAGTGGCTCAATGCTCACAACGTCAGCTGGCGCGTGTACCACTGCGGCATCTCGTTCTTCGCTCTATTCGACCGGTTTTACGAGGTGCTGGGCCCGAACTTCCGCAGCTTTAGGCAGTTTCCGGGGGATTTCGCCTCCGAATCGCCTTCCGAGATGCCGCAGGTGATATTCATAGAGCCCGAATATACCGATTCTCCCGTGCATTTCGGCTGGATCCCGAACGATAACCATCCGCCCACGTCCATCGGTCCGGGGGAGCATTTCCTGCGCAACATATACGACCTGCTGAGCAAGGATTCCGAAAAATGGAACCGCACCGTCCTGATCGTCACCCATGATGAGCATGGAGGGTTTTTCGATCATGTGCTGCCTTTGCCGATTTCCGCCACCCTGGCGCCGGGCGCGTTGTTTTCGGAGGAATTCACGAGTACCGGCCCTCGGGTCCCGGCGCTGGTGGTATCGCCGTGGATCGCATCCGGCACTGTGTTCAAGGGTGCGATGGACCACACCTCCATCCTGCAACTGCTATCGGAAAAGTTTGCCGGCACCCCGGATTATAACGAAGAGGTCAAGCGGAGAAGGGAAGCGGGCATTCAAAGCGTATCGCAAGTGCTGGCCCAGGCGCTTGCGCAACCGCGCACCGATGTGCCGCAGCCGCCTGCCGACGCCATCACCAGTTCCGTGGAACTCAAGCCCGCCACCGATACCCGGGTGCAGACGGATAGCCAGCAGGCTTTTACCGCCGCCGCGCAAAAACTGGTTGATTATGATCGTCCGCGGGCGCTGGAGAAATACCCGGAACTTGCCCATCTTCCCGGCACTCCCATCGACGCGCCGGGAAAATAAGTGTCTCGCGAATTTTAAGCCAGGAACTTCTAGGCCAGAGCCTTGGCGATGCGCCACAGCGCATTTTCCAGGTTGGCCATGGCAGTAGCGAACGAAAGACGGATATAACCATCTCCCCCGAAAGCCGAGCCGGGCACGACCGCGACCCCGCCGTGCTCCAGCAGGTATTCGCTGAGAGCGATATCGCTGGGATCGCTCAGCAAACCTCTTGCATGCAGCCGCGAAATTGCCTCGCGCGTGTCGGCAAACGCATAAAATGCGCCTTCCGACAACAGGCACCTGACGCCGGGAATGGCATTCAGCGCATCGGCCACAAACCGGTTGCGTTTCCTGAATGCCTCCACCATGGGCAGCATGCAGGACTGGTCGCCATTGAGCGCCGCTTCCGCAGCGGCCTGCGAGATCGAGGAAGGGTTGGAGGTACTCTGGGACTGGATGTTTTCCATGGCGGTGATGATGCGCTCCGGGCCGCCGCAATAACCTATTCGCCAGCCAGTCATGGCGTAAGCCTTGGATACGCCGTTGAGCACGATGGTGCGGGGATAAAGGTCGGGGCAGGCATTGAGGATATTGACGAACCTTCCGCCCGACAGCAGGATATGCTCATACATGTCATCCGTGGCAATGAGAATGCCGGGATGCCGTCTCAGGACTTCGCCCAGGGCCTTGAGCTCATCCATGGAATAAACACCGCCCGAGGGATTGCTGGGGCTGTTGATGACGAACATTCGCGTTCTCGGCGTGATGGCTGCTTCCAGTTGCGCCGCCGTTATCTTGAAGCCTTGTTCGATGCCGGCCCCGACAATGACGGGTTTCCCTTCCGCGATCAGGACGATATCCGGGTATGACACCCAGTAGGGAGCCGGAATGATGACTTCGTCGCCCGCATTGATGGTGGCAAGCACCAGATTGAAAAAACTTTGCTTGCCGCCGCATGAAACCAGGATCTGCGCGGGCGTATAGTCGAAGCCGTTATCGCGCATGAATTTCGCGATAACCGCGCTTTTCAGTCCGGGCGTGCCTCCCACCGCCGTGTATTTGGTCAAGCCCTTGTTGATCGCGGCAACCGCGGCATCCTTGATGTACTGCGGCGTGTCGAAATCCGGTTCGCCCGCACCCAGCCCGATAATATCCTTGCCTTCGGCCTTGAGCCGGGCAGCCCGGGCGGTTACCGCAAGAGTGGGGGAGGGCTTGATAGCCCGAACGCGCGATGAAAGTTCCACGATGATGTCCTTGGTGTCTTGCACTGATGCCGGCTTTGCTGCGTGATAAGATAAGCCGGAGTATGGATTTCAGTGTACCGGAAAATAATCAAGCCGCGCATTATACCCGTGATCATTACCTACCCCAATAGTTTATACAAGTTGCATCAATCCTTTAACCCCGCCGGCGACCAGCCCGAGGCTATCGGCAAGCTGGTCGAGGGCGTAAATGACGGCCTGGCGTTTCAAACGCTGCTCGGCGTGACCGGTTCGGGCAAGACCTTCACCATGGCGCACGTGATTGCGCGGCTTGCCCGTCCCGCGATCATCATGGCGCCGAACAAGACTCTGGCAGCGCAGCTCTACGCCGAAATGCGCGAATTCTTCCCTGAAAACGCCGTGGAGTATTTCGTATCCTATTATGACTATTACCAGCCGGAGGCCTATGTGCCGTCGCGCGATCTCTTCATAGAGAAGGACTCCAGCATCAACGAGCATATCGAACAGATGCGCCTCTCCGCTACCAAGGCGCTGCTCGAGCGGGACGACGCGATCATTGTCGCCACCGTTTCCTGCATCTACGGCATCGGCGACCCGGTGGATTATCACGGCATGATCCTGCACCTGCGCGAGAACGACAAAATCACCCAGCGGGAAGCCATTCAGCGCCTGGCTGAAATGCAGTATCAGCGTAACGAGTTCGAGTTCGCGCGCGGAACCTTCAGGGTGAGGGGAGACGTGCTCGATATTTTTCCCGCGGAAAATTCGGAAACCGCGGTGCGGGTATCGCTGTTCGACGACGAAGTGGAAAGCATGGTGCTGTTCGATCCGCTCACCGGGCATACCCAGAATAAAGTCTCGCGCTATACCGTTTATCCCTCCAGCCACTACGTCACGCCGAGAAGCACTACCTTGCGGGCAGTCGAAACCATCAAGGCGGAATTGCGGGAGCGCATCGATTTCTTTCAGCAGAACCACAAGCTGGTGGAGTTGCAACGCATCGAGCAGCGAACGCGCTTCGACCTGGAGATGCTCAATGAGCTGGGATTCTGCAAAGGCATAGAAAATTATTCGCGGCACTTGTCGGGAAAAAAACCGGGGGAGCCTCCTCCCACCCTGATGGACTACCTGCGGCCAGATACATTGATGGTCATCGACGAAAGCCACGTGACGGTGCCCCAGGTGGGCGGCATGTACAAGGGTGATCGTTCCCGCAAGGAAAACCTCGTCGAATATGGATTTCGCCTTCCGTCCGCGCTGGACAACCGCCCGCTGCGCTTTGATGAATTCAGGAAAATGATGCCGCAAACCGTTTTCGTTTCCGCCACGCCGGCGGAATTCGAACGCACTCACAGCGGGCAGGTGGTGGAGCAGGTAGTGCGGCCTACCGGACTGGTGGATCCGCAAGTTGAGGTGAGGCCCGCGGCTACCCAGGTAGACGATCTGATGTCGGAAGTCAGCCTGCGGGTGGCGAAAAGCGAACGCGTGCTCGTCACGACCTTGACCAAGCGCATGGCCGAGGACCTGACGGACTATTTTTCGGATCATGGCATCAAGGTACGCTATCTCCATTCCGATATCGATACGGTGGAGCGCGTGGAAATCATCCGCGACCTGCGTCTGGGACAATTCGACGTCCTGGTCGGCATAAACCTGCTGAGGGAAGGCCTGGATATCCCCGAAGTATCCCTGGTAGCGATACTCGACGCCGACAAGGAGGGTTTCCTGCGTTCGGAACGTTCATTGATACAGACGATCGGCCGCGCGGCCCGCCACATCAATGGTACTGCGCTGCTCTATGCCGACAGGATTACCGATTCCATGCGCCGCGCAATGGATGAAACCGAGCGGCGGCGCAACAAACAGATCCTGTTCAATAAGGTTCACCAGATCACCCCGCGCGGGGTGCACAAGCGCGTAAAGGATCTGATCGACGGCGTCTACAGCATGGAAACGGCACAGCAGCAACTCAAGGCCGCGCAGGTGCAGGCCCGGTATGACGCAATGAGCGAGACTCAGCTTGCCAGGGAAATCAAGGCGCTGGAGAAGCAGATGCTGGCGGCAGCGAAAAATCTGGAATTCGAAAAAGCAGCGGAGTATCGCGACGAGCTAAAAAAGCTTAAAAACAAACTCTTCGTAGGGTTTATTGATCCTGTTTCTGAGGAAAATGTGGAGAAAGCGAAAAAACCTCAACGCCGGAGGAGGGCGGGAAAGTGATGGAAAGTGATGGAAAAATAGTCAACTGGATATCGTTGGAGTTATTTCCAGCCTGAACCGGAAAGACGCTGGATGAATACCCGGGTTATCTCTCGCGAAGGTGGGAATTTAATAGCTTGAAAAAGCTCTGGATTCCAACTCGCCGCTGGCGCGGCGTCCGGAATGACGGGGATTTTCTATATAATGAATTTACGATTCACCAAACCTATGAAATTCAGTTGATCACCGTCGCGGAGTTGACGAAGATGATCTGGTCGAAGGTCCGGTTGAGGGTTTTGCTGTTGAAATTCTTCATCACCAAGCTTTGCTCGAACCTGACACGGTCTCCGGCTTTTACCCTGGTGGTGGGAGCAGCGATCCAGAAACGTTTTTCCGTATTCGCCAGTTCCATATAGGTGTATCCTGGCGCATCCAGCGTGGAGAGCACCTTGCCCTCATTACTGGGCATTCCTCCCGCAGCGCTCGCAGCACCGGAACCGGCATTATCCGCAGCGGTTGCCTGCAATGGGCCTAGATACGCGATACCGAGAGAAACGGCCAACGTGAAATACACTATCCTCGCTATTCTCAAAACTGCCTCCAGTCTGGTCGGAATTGCCCGGTTGTTACGAGCAGGGCAGCATCATACACCCCAATCACCGGGAGTTCCAACCGAAAAATGATCTAGAACCGGGCGCCGCCGCGCCAGCAGAGAATTGTTCAGCGTTTCCTTAAGGGGAACCCGTCCATGCGTCCACTTTCTTGCCGGGGTTGGGGCTGGAACCTGAGTCCGAGCCGGGCACGGTTCGCGGGTCAAAAACAAACAGGGATGGCGTGGAACCGTCCAGCATGGTGGAGGAGCCTGGCATGGGGCGCTGGCGAACGGTGAAGCCGGGACCCAGCAGCGAGTTCGCGCCTGAGTCGACAGGATGGGCGGTGGCGCCTGAGGCGAGGCCAATTGGGGTGCTTCTGCTCGCGCAGGCCGCAGCGCCTTCCTCAGCACTCTTTCCTGCCTTTTGTTCCGCAGCCTCGCATGCCAGGGTCTTGTAGACGCTCATGTATTTTGAGGCTTCCTGAAATCTTCCCGCATCCATCAGCTCTTTTACATGTCGCTGCGCTTCCTTGAATCGGGTTTCGGCATCAGGGGTGTCGTAAATGGAATTGGCTTGCGCGGTGGCTGCAATCAGTGTCATGAAGATAGCCGCAATGACGTTCACGTCTTCTCCTTTTTAATCAAGTCAGTCTCGGAAAGAGATCTCGTAGCGGGCGCCATGTCGATCATCTTTGGGAAGCCGGCTATCCGCTATCCTGGACCATGAAGTATCCATTAGTCCCATATTGCCACTTGGTATGATAAGCAATCGCGTTTTCCGCCGCAATACGTCTCAAGGATTATTATTGGGCGGCAAGGCGGAAGGTGTTATGCGCATTCATGAAATTCCTTAAAGGGAATGCCGCCATGTAAAAAGACCCGGCAAGGAGTAGTTGGCCTTTGCCGGGTCAGTGATATCCACTACAAGAGGGAGAAAAAGTGGATACCTGGGTTCATTTTTTCATGAGATGGATCTGACTTCTGTACGGCGGCTAACATAACGCATGCACAGGCCCGTCTTATGTGGCTGGGGCATATGCTTGCCGCACCTCAGAGAGTCGAGTAAACATGGGTTTATTTTGCTCATAATGTATATTATGTTAAATAGACATGTTGAATAAGCTATATCATCAGTGATTAAGGCAATCATCCAAAATACATGACATATTCTCTAGCTGTCTCAGCATATCTTAAACGAATTGAATCTCTTCTTAAGGATAACACTGAGGCTAGCCTACTATACGCGGCTCTTGAGTTAAGGTGCGGTGTTGAAGCTCGCTTGAAGGAATATCTCGAGCCATTAGAACACATACCAAAATCTCAAAAAAAAGAGTGGGCTATTGCGAAGCTCGGACTCAGTATCCAGAATGCGTTTCAAACTGGCGATAAAATTATGATTTTCACAGTGCGCTCCCGATCGCAAGATGAAGAGTGCACATTAATTTATACTCCTGTCAGCTCTCGACTCCAGCAAATCGCATGTCGTCTTGGGGATTATTTGCACCTTCCGAAGGACAATTCGGTAGAGAACATGGGATGGTGGGACAGTCTTCGAGAACTTATTGACGAAGGGTACGGAGAACTTCTTCTCGCGAATTCGGGGGAACTCATCGGCCTCCCCCTTCTTCATAAGCGAACGGGACAAACGAAAGTCCGTGCAGTAATCGCTGAGGATGATCCTAGAAGAAAATTCCTTGCTGAGATTGCAGAATCAGGAGAAGTCCATGTAATCAGCGTACAGTACATCGAACCTCGATCAGGAAAGAAGACCTTTGGCATTGATAGCTAGTAACACGTCAGGTATGTTTCGAATTTGCCGTCTCGATATAATTTTTGGTTTTAAGGGGCTTGGCAGCAGAACGCAGCACTGAAAATAATCATACAACTTTCCCATGCATCTCTCCATCATCATTCCCGCCTTCAATGAAGAGCGCCTGATCGAGCACTGCCTGTGCTCGGTTTCCATCGCCCTCGCCGCCAACGCCAGGCCGAATTTCAGTTCCGAAGTCATCGTAGTCGATAACAATTCGACCGATGCCACGGCGGACCTGGCGCGGCAGGCTGGCGCGCAGGTCGTTTTCGAGCCTGTCAACCAGATCGGCCGGGCGCGCAATGCCGGCGCTGCGGTAGCCACAGGTGACTGGCTGCTGTTCGTGGATGCCGACAGCACCTTGAGTCCGGAACTGCTGGGCGATATCCTGCGGCTGATCGAGGGGGGAAAGAGCGTCGGCTGCGGTAGCACCATCAGAATGGAGGGATTGCCCTGGTGGGCGGATGGCGGATTACGGTTGTGGACCCGCATATCCACCCTCTTCCGCTGGGCGGCGGGTGCGCTGGTGGTATGCCGCGCCGATGCGTTTCGCGATGTCGGCGGCTTCAACCAGGAGCTTTACGCCGCCGACGAGATAGACCTGAGCGAGCTCCTGAAAAAATGGGGACGGAAGCGCGGCCTGGATTTCGTCATCCTGGCGCGCCATCCGCTGGAAACCTCCGCGCGCAAGGTAAAGCTCTACTCGGGACCCGAAATGGCCGCGCAGATGCTGCGCCTCATGCTGCATCCGCGCAGGGCATTGCAGGACAGGAAGCAACTGTCCGTTTGGTACGATGGCAGGCGTTAGGGAGTCTGATCGGGGCCGGGCAACGCGGGAGGACTGGGAGGATCGGCAGGCGCCTTGTCCTTTTTAACCTCGGGCAGCACAGGCCACTTCGCCAGCGCGACGACCCACAGGAGGATCAGCACCCCTCCTGGAATGAGTGCCAGAAGCGAAAATACCGGATTGAAGCCTACCCGGCCCAGAATTCTCCAGAATGGAAAAACGAAAAAAACGGCGAATGAAATCAGCCAGGGTACCAGCCCCAAGTCGCCCATATCATCTCCAGATTAGAAAAAAAGCGTGCATTAAAATCCCAGCAAGGCCCGATACCTGTCCTTATGGCGCATGTGCCAAATATACCGCATCGGCGCGGCGATGTCGGAAACGTTTTGCCGCTCTGCGGCAAGCTCTCTTATGCAAATCCTCTTATCGCAATGCAAGCCCCACCATATAACACCACGGCCAGCAGGATGACGGCGGTAAAACCCAGGTGGACAGCCAGCAGGCTGGCGAGGACCGCGCCTGCCACCGAGGCAAAGCCGTTTATCGCCCATGCCCAGGGAATGGCATCCGGCAAGGTGCAGGCGAGCCGCGCCATGCCGGTGGGAAATGGAATACCCATGCATATGCCCGGCAGGGCAATCAGCGCTGCGGAAATGCCTATTTTTGCCGGGTCCGGCAGGTGGATGAGCGCATCGAACAGGTCCGGCAGCAAGGCCAGGTAGAGCAGCGCCACCATTCCCAGCACGGCAATAGCTGTGGTGACGCTGCGCACTCCGGTCGCCCTGCCCTGCTTTCGGCCGGCCAGCCAGCTTCCCAGCGCGGCAAATATGAGAAACGCGCACAAAACCACCGCCAGCGCATAAAGCGGATGGGAAAGAAACAGGATGAATTTCTGGATAAACGCGATTTCCATGAACATGAATGCGAAGCCGATGGCAAGAAAATACAGCGCCGCGCTTGCCGGAGGCAGGGTTTCGCGGGCTCGGGATGCGGCCAGCGGCGCCAGGATGAGGAGGATACTCGCGAGGACAGCTTGTATGAGGGTCGCGACCAGCAACGGATAGCTCCAGTCGAGTAGCGCCATGCCGCCCTGCTGCCGCAAGGAGAACAGCTCGACCGCTGCATCCCATTTGAAGTAGCGGAAAAAATAGGGCCGGTCATCCGTTGCCGGCTCGATATGGAATTTGTACCGGTCGATAAAGTCTTGCCTTTCCGGCCCCAGGAGCGCGACAGCGCCTTCGTAAAAATAGGGCCGGGCCATCAGATTGTAGCGGTTGGCCTCTTCCGGGAGCATGCCCGGGTAATAGGCAGGATCGAAAGAGCGCGTCCGGCTGAATTCCCTGATCGCCGCGATTTCATCCGGGGAGAAATCGCTGTTTTTTACCAGCAGCGTGACGGTCTTCCAGCCCCGCATCATCGCCAGCCGTCTTGCTGGGTCGGGAACGCCCGATTCTTCCAGTGCGGCGATTGCCGTGGCGAACAGCTTCAGCGAATCGCGCGGCGGCAGGGTGAGCCAGCGTGTGATGCTCAGCATGCCCTCCGGCGCGAGGTGGCCGAGATAAGTCTGCAGGGCTTCCACCGTATAGAGATAGCTTTCGCTGAGCCCGTAAAGCCCTGCGGAAGCGACCCCGAAGGAATCCAGCAGCGCCACCTGGATCAGGTCATACTGGCCGGCGCCGGCACTGGCGAATCCGCGCGCCTCGCCCTCGTGCACCCGGACATCGGGCCGCTTGTAGAGATTTCCGGAGAAATCGCCGAAACGATTGCGCACCAGGTCGATGATGTTTCGATCCAGTTCCACCGCATCCACCCTGCCCGCCCGGTAATAAAGCGCCTGCAATACATCGGCGCCCGCTCCAGCTCCCAGCACCAGCACGCGCGGCCCATGCAATCTTATGGCTGGAGATCCCATCACGTGGTAAGGCAGCGCGGAAGTAAGCTGGCCCAGGTAGGCGAGCGAAGCCAGGTTGCCGTCGAAGCGCGTCAACACCGTGGGGCCGTTGCCATCGACGAACATTTCCAGCTGGGGCGGCGGCTCGTCCAGGGCGTTGAGGCTCATTCCCGGCGCGTAGCGAAAGGGAATGCGGGTGCTTTCCACCACCGCAACCTGCCCGAGAGGGCCGGTGCGTTCCTCGATCATCCGGGTTCCCGAAATGTTGAGGGTCTGGCTCAGATCCTTGTAAGGCGAAGAATGGATCTTGAGCCAACCGGCATGCGCCGCCACGACAGCCAGCAATGCGAGCCCGGAAAAGAGCTTTGCCAGCCACGGGCGCGGCACTTTCAACTCGATGGCGGCAATCGCAGCGGCGAACAAGGCCAGTGCCGCCAGGATCATCAGCAGGTCGCCAGGGGACATGAAGAACAACACGGCGACGATACCCAGGCTGCCTGCTCCCGCGCCGAAAATATCAGCGGCGTAAACGCGCCCTGCCTGCATTCCGAAGCGCCACAGCGCGAGGCCGATACTTGCTCCGCCGAAAAAGAATGGCAAAGCCACCAGCAGGTAAATAGTCAGCAGCTTCGGCAGCTGGCTGGTATCCCACAGGAGTTCGAGCGGATTGAAGGGAACCTGTTGCGCCAGCAGAAACGACAGCGGCATGGCGAGGGCCAGCATTGCCGCGGTGGCGAGAAACGTGGCATTGAAGCATGGCGCTATTCTTTCTCGAAGCAGGGCAAGCGCGGTGCCGCTTGCGCCATAACCCAGCATCGCGGCGCTGATGATCATGTACGCGAAATGATGCCATAGCACCATGCTGAACAGGCGGGTCAGCGCTATTTCATAGGCCAGCAGGCAGCCGGACAGCAATCCGATGGCGAAAAATGGCGGCCTCGGCGCCGCCATGGCTAATGCCCGCCGGTGAGCGGGACGAAACCCACCGGGATGATCTGGCGGCTGCTCACTGTACCGTCCGCGTGTTTCTCCACCAGCATGAGGAACTGGGTCATGAACTGCGCCCCAAGCGGGATGACCATGCGCCCGCCTGGCTTCAGTTGCGCGATCAGTGGAGGGGGCACATGGCTCGCGGCGGCAGTTACCACGATGGCGTCGAACGGCGCTTCCGCCGGCCAGCCGTAGTAGCCGTCTTCCATCTTTACCTGCACATTGCCGTAACCGAGCGCGGCCAGCCGCTCGGCAGCCTCTTTGCCAAGAGACTCGATGATCTCCATGCTGTAGACCGATTTGACGATTTTCGCCAGGACAGCCGCCTGGTAGCCGGAACCGGTGCCTATCTCCAGGACCTTGTCACCTGCTTTCACCTTGATCAGGTCGGTCATCAGCGCCACGATGACAGGCTGCGAAATCGTCTGCCCGTGGCCGATGGGAAGAGGCCGGTTGATATAGGCGAACCTCGTCAGCCAGTCAGGCACGAAACGATGCCGTTCCACTTTCTCCATGGCTTGCACCACGTCGGGACCTGGAGCAGGGTTGCCGTTGGCGGCGAGATCGGCCAGCACCTCTTCCACCATTTTGTGGCGCTTCGCGCTGTAATCCTCGCCATACGAGGGAAACGCGCAGCAAAAACAGAGAAGCGTGCCCACGATAAAGTAGCGGTTCATGGCTTTATTCGGGATCACCTCAATAAAAGTTGCAAGGCGAAGAATATGCCGTTCTGGTTCGCCCAACTGACATCAACGACATTCTGACCTATTTAGAATAGTCTTTCAGAAGACTATTGCAGAAATTCGCCAGCAGAAACTTGTTCAGAGGTTCCTTATGCAGACTCCAGGCATCCCGCTACGGGGTCGCATCTTCCTTTCGGAAGACACTGCTCCGCCCTGCGCGGCCGCACCATTCGCGTCGTCGCCTTTCACGCATCCCATCCCGCAAACCCACCGCCGCGACAGCGGAGATTCATTCAGCGCTTCCCTAGCTCATAACCTCGTAACCCGCTTTCCTTATCGCGTCCTTGAGCTGGTCCGGCCGAGTCTTTGTCTCGTCGTACTGAACTGTCACCTGCTTTTGTTCCAGGGATACCTCGGCACCTTCCACCCCTGCGGTATTTTCCAGGCCAGTTTTTACCTTGTTTACACACCCCATGCAGGACATGCCTTTAACGCTGATGATTTCTGTTGTCATTTCATTACTCCTTATCCTCAGATGAGCCGATCTGGTAGCCACTTTTGCACTCGTTTTGTTACAGGTTCACACCGTTGACTTCCTGCGTGGAAACCAGGAAGCAGAAACATTTCAGACAGGATTCACCATATACATATAGGGGGTATATGTCAATACCTATATAGGGTATATCCGATTTCCCGGTTGCAGTGAAATACAGATCTAACCCTTGTAAATACCAGGATCGGAAGTTGGCGGACCGAGCCTTGTCGAACGCAATGAAAATATCGTGCTGACCGGATCCAGTGGCGTATGCGAATTCCAGTTCAAACCGGACAGCCATTCCAGAGCAAACTGGGCACCGATTGCAACGCTACGCTAGCGTCACCACAAATCGCCCAGCAGTCTGTTGATGATGAAGAGAACGATGGCGAGAGCAATCAACCCCAGTAAAGGCGTGTTTTCTTCGATGAGGCGGGTCGCCTGATCGGATGGCCGGTAGCGCCGGGCAAAGAGGTATAAGGCGGCAAAAATGGCGATCACCAGCGCTGTATAAAACAGTTCGGTATACGCGCCTTCGAAATACCATTCGTTGCTGTCCACAAGCGATTCCCTCTTCCTGGGGCGGGCCGGTCTCGAGGCTATCTCAAAGCGGGAAAGCCTGGCTGCGAAGGCAGCGAATCCACCCTGGCTGTTTCCGTTGGCGTGAGCAGCAGCTGGATATCGGATTCCCATCCCCTGATTTTCTTCGCCGCATGCGCGCGTTGTGCGGGAGTAGCGGTATTGTGAAGGCCCGCGACAAAGCCGCAGTTATATGCCCACAAGTTATCCGCATACTTGCGGTAGGCTTCGTTGGGCGAGTTGTAGATGCGCTCCATGTAGGCGCGCAGCGCTTGCCGTATCCTGTCCGGATCCGGCGTGACGGACGTCAACTGCCGCAGCAACTGCACCAGATCCTGCTGGCGCCGGTGGCGCTCCGCATTCCAGATAGTCACTTCGTAAGGCGAGGCCGCCAGCCGCCGCTTGATAAATTCGCGTTGCTGGCTGTCGAGCTTGCCGTAGAAGAACTCGGCACGCTCGACGGTGCGGTTGATCGATCTCTTCAGGCGCGCCTCGGCGTTGCCCCGAACATGGTCCTCGTCGAATTCCTCATTGATCCTGGCGTATCTCCGCTCGATATTCTGGATCTGCCGGGGAGTCAGGGTTGACGTGATATCCACGGCGATCGGCAAAGCGCGCTCAAACGCCTCATCCATATAACCTCGTATCTCCGTCCATAAGCCGCAGGTGCGTTCCGGAGTCGTATCTTCCAGCACCATGGTCCTGGAATGGGTCAGCAAGCCCGCATACCGGGGCAGATGCTCGCGCCGGTGCCAGGAAAACCAGTGGGCCAAGGCGGGACGGACGCGCGATCCTTGCGTTTCGTCGAAATCCACGAACCGGTCCAGCCACCAATAGGTCACGTGGTCCGCCTGGTTGTATCCGAAGCGGATAATGCTGCACCCCGTCAAGGAGAACAGCGCGGGAACCAGCAGGATGATCAGCGACCGCTTGAAGGGAAACGTTTTCATGCCGCGTTATTGTGGCTGCAATAGCGGTACGGACGCAAGCGCGGCGCAACCGGAACCCCTGAACAAATCCTTGCTGGACGACAGAGACTTGTTCAGGAGTCGGGGTTGTAAGCCCAAACCCTCGGAATTTTCCTGATTCTGTCGATGCAACCGGAGGCTGCCAGGGCCGTGCTTCCAGCGCTAGGTTGAACGGCGTCTCGGAGGCTCGGCGGAATTGCCTGAAGTCTCATTTGCTTACAAAAAACTGGAAAATATGCTTGACGGCAAACAGAGTATCTACACTCTATAGCTGTTACCGATGATTCCTGGCGGATCTTGAATGGGCGGCCACGCGCCTTGCCTGGCAGGCGGTGACCGCACGGGGACGATATTTCAGTACCCTCTTCTCCTTCCCGCTATTGCGCGCTTGCGGAGCCCGCTCTCCATCAAGCGAAGAACTACCTGCAGGAATCTTCAGCCAACAGGCGGGCTCTGGCAAACGCTAGTGGATGTCACCGGGAACGGAAGAATTTCTCAGGCAATCCTCGTAGGCCTTTTCGGCATCCTGCCAATGCTGTCTGGCAATACTGCCGTCATGAGGATTCGAATTGCCTATTAATTGCTGCAACGCCTCATACGCTTCCCTGGCCTTTCTTTGCTCCTCCTCGCAAGTCGCATTCATATCGACCTCCTGTCTTTCGGAGAAACCAACTCCCTTGCCGCCTTTCCCGGGCCTCCGGACTCAGCAAATCGCCTTCCCCCGAATGGCCCGCCTCATCCCGCCACTGCAGAACGGATGAGTCAGGATCATGTTTTACATGCAGTATCTGGGCACATTTTCGTAAATGCGCAGGGGTAAATCGAGCTCCACGAGATATATCCAGAGACAAGTAATTGTGGAAGCTTCTTCGTTACACCCTGCGTTATAGACACTATTTTTGCCTGGTCGTTCACGGTATCCCGGGCGGTCAGGACAGATACGGGCATCTGTTCGCCTGCCTGGCGCAACGCCAGGAGGATGGACCAACCGCCCCTCCCCGGGCATAGGCGTAACGTGGACTGAGGGAAAAGAGATAGAGAGAGGCTCGCCGCCTTTTTCCGATTTGGCGACTCCTTGATCTTCCATTCCCTCTCTGGCTTCCGCAGATTTCCAGGCTGCAAAATGCTTTACCGGAAAAATAATGATATATACATAAGTTTCACGCTAATATAATAGTTCATGTTATTGCTTGATATAATTGATTATTAATATATAAAATATATATCATTCATGTGATATAAAATCCCATTATCTTTACAATCCTTTATTTTCAGGATTACGTCATAATATCTGACTGGCTGTGAAGCAATCCAAGGCGGCCGCGGATGGGAATTCGATGCAATTTCAGAAATGGGAAGATGGCGCCGCGCTTCGTGGTTCTTCCTGGCGGCAGTTCGTTGCTGCTATGATCGTTATTCCATCAGGGGCAGGACCGCGATGGATTCCAGAATCTTTTAACGGGCAGAGCATGCTGGCCATAGATATCCCGCGTTACGGCGGCCCGGAAGTGCTGACAGCTTGCACGCGTCCCATCCCGCAAACGGGAGAGCAAGACATTCTCGTCAGGGTGGAAGCGGCTGGCGTCAACCGGCCGGATATTCTCCAAAGAAAGGGAATCTACCCTCCGCCAGCAGGTGCCCCGGAGATACCGGGACTCGAAATCGCCGGGACAGTGGTCTCACTGGGTGCGGAAGCCACCCGCTTCAGCATCGGCGACAAGGTATGCGCGCTCGTTCCCGGCGGGGGTTACGCCGAGTTTTGCGTTGCGCATGAAAGCAACGCGCTGCCGGTTCCATACGGTCTTGGCATGATCGAAGCGGCAGCATTGCCAGAGACCTTCTTTACGGTATGGGCCAACCTGTTCCAGCGCGGCGGCCTCAAGGCAGGTGAAACGGTACTGATCCATGGCGGTTCATCCGGCATCGGCACCACCGCCATCATGCTTTCCAAGGCATTCGGCGCTGCCGTACTGGCGACCGTCGGCTCGGAAGAAAAACGGCAGGCGTGCCTGGCGCTGGGAGCAGATCTGGCGATCCACTACCCGACCCAGGATTTCGTGGAAGAGACAAAAAGATTCACGCAGGGCAAAGGGGCCGATATCGTCGTGGATATCATCGCGGGCGACTACGTGGCGCGAAACTACCGGGCAGCCGCCATGAACGGACGCATTATCCAGGTAGGCGTCCAGCATGGCCCCACACCCGAACTGAACCTGATGCCCATGCTGGCCAAGCGCCTGACCCATACTGGATCGACCATGCGATCCCGCACCGTGCAGGAAAAGTCGCAGATTGCGCAGGAACTGGAACAGCACGTCTGGCCTCTTTTACGGCAGGGGCAGATCAAGCCGGTGATCTTCCAGACCTTCGACCTGGTGCAAGCTGCCGCGGCACATGCGCTGATGGAATCCGGCGCGCACATCGGAAAGATCGTCCTTGTCACCGCTGCCGGACGTGCCGCATCCTCATAATCCCATTCCGGATTCGCTGGAATCCCGTGAAAGATGCTTTGCCTTGAAACGGAATTTCCGGATTATTTCCTGATTTTTCCTCAAGTTTCCCGTGACCAGGCCGTATTGATTAGATAATTCGATCCGATCTGGAGGATGGTCATGCCCCCTTCGATGTTAAGCAACAACCTGGTGGTCATTGCCGCTGCAGCCGTTGCAATTGTTTCCCTCTATGCCGCGGATACCGCCATGACTCTCCTGGCGCTGCTGGTCTGCGCATTTGCAGCTCGCCTGCAATACTCCCGTTCGCTGAAAGCTGCCAGCGCGCAACTCGAAAGCGCCAACGAGGAGTTGCAGAAGCGCTCCTTTCTCGATCCGCTTACCGGATTGCCGAACGGCGTGCAGTTCGAGAACCGCCTTGCAAAGCTTGCTTCGCTCTGCGATAAAACAGAGGAACAGGACCAGGGTGAGCCCGGGACCGGGCATAAGCCCAAAAGTATCGCCGTTCTGATCGCCGACCTCGATCATTTCAAACCGGTCAATGAAGCCTTTGGTCATGCAGTCGGCGACCTGGTACTGAAGGAGGCGGGGCTGCGCCTGCGCGGACTGGCCCGAACCACGGACATGGTGGCAAGGCTGGGAGGCGACGAATTCGTGCTGCTGATGGAGGATGTTCGCAACAAGGCGGATTGCGCACAACTGGCCAGCCGGCTGGTAAAGGCGCTGGCTCAACCCTTCCACGTCGACGGTCAGCAAATCAAGATTTCCGGTTCAGTGGGTGTCGTGGTTTATCCGGACCAGGACATAAGGAACAAGTTGTTGACTTGCGCCGATGCAGCCATGCATACCGCCAAGCGTTCCGGCGGAAACGGCTATGCGTTGTTCGAGCCGGAAATGGAAGACAGCGCCATGGATCAGCTTGATTTGCACAGGGACCTGCGTAGCGCGGTCGAGCTTGGCCAGTTGCAGTTGTATTATCAGCCCAAGGTAGGCGTGACCGACGGGCGAGTCAGAGGCATGGAAGCATTGCTGCGCTGGAATCACCCGGAGCGCGGCATCATCGGCCCCGAGATATTCATTCCTCTCGCAGAGCGCTTTGGCCTGATCTATGGCCTGGGCAACTGGGTTATCGATGAAGTATGCCGCCAGATGGAGGCGTGGTCTCAAGAAGGCATGCGGATGAGCGTTGCCATCAATCTGTCGATGCATCAACTGCGCCAGGATGATCTGGCAGACAGCATCCGGCAGGCGTTGAGGCGGCACCAGCTGGAGCCATCGCAGTTGATATGCGAGTTGACTGAATCGGTCGCAATGAAAGATATCGACGCAACCCAGCATTTTTTCAAGAAGCTGGCGGACATAGGCGTGCGCTTGTCCATAGATGATTTTGGCACCGGCCACTCCAGCCTGAGCTACCTGCGCCAGTTGCCGGCCCGCCAGTTGAAGATCGACCGCAGTTTCATCACCGACCTTGAAAAGAACAGCGACGCACGCGCTATAGTCAAGGCCGTGATCAACCTCGCGCATGTCCTGGATTTGAGCGTCGTGGCCGAGGGAGTCGAAACAGAAGGGCAGCGAAGGATTCTTGAGGAACTGCAATGCGATGAGCTGCAAGGTTTCTTTTTTTCCAGGCCTATGCTGGAGGATAAAATGATCGTCTGGGTAGACAGGCAGGAGGCCGCCGCGACAGGAAAGGCTAGGAATCTCGATGCTTTGGACTACCCCCTGTTGTCCTGAAACAGTACATTTCCTTCATTTCATCCGCAAGGTAGCGTCCGCATATCAATAGCGGTGCCAGATCCATATTTCTCCTATCCGAATTTCCGGGAAAAACTTGATGCGCCACCGCTCCGGCCGGGCGCTCTTGTTCTCGCCATGGAAATCCTCGAATGGTAAATGGTAAAAATAAGAAAAAAAGACGGCACCTCGATGAAAAATTACTGTCTTATTATTGTGAAGAAAGTGAAAAGAGTAATGTGAGGAACGTGAAAAGAGTGGAGGCACATCATGAAAAACATATTCGAAATTCTGATGGCGGCACCGCCCGAACAAATCACACGATGCAAGATCGCCATGCTGGAAATAGCGCATGGTCACTGGGAAGCGGCGGCGATGACCATGGACGATGCGGCATATGAAACTGAACCTGGGGAATGGGCAAGGGATTGCATGGAAATGCGGGATTTTTGCATGGCCATGGACAAGGTGAAAAGCGAAGGCATTCATGCAATTCAGGCAAGCGGTGGCAGCGCAGCGGCCGGTGCAAGAATGGTTATCGCCACCTTGTGAGGCAATATTCTGCAAGACTTCCTGAATCCCGAATCCTTCTCGAAGCAAAAATCGTTCAGCGCTTCCTTAATTGCCAGTCGTGGAAATGCGGAATTCCCGCACCATTTCGGATTTACGCAATGTTTCCGCGAGATCGGCGGTCCTGTCCGGATCCCGCGTGGTGCGGATATCCATGCGATATTCGAACAATCCCGTCGGCGTAATGCGATAGCTCATGTTCGCAATCTCAAACCCATGGTCGGCGACGAGCCTTCGGACCTGGTCTTCCGGCATGACATCGTTTCTGTCGAAGCTTACGTGGTATTGAGCATAGGAGTCGCGGGGAAGTCTCATTTCAATTGAATTGAACAAGGTGAGCACTCCCAGCATGAGGCCTGTTCCCAAAAGCGCGGGAAAGTAAAATCCCAGCCCCAGCAGAATCCCGATGGCTGCGGTGGTCCAGATGGAAGCGGCAGTAGTCAGGCCGCGAATGGTCATTCCTTCCTTGAAAATGACTCCCGCGCCCAGAAATCCGATACCCGTCACTATCCCCTGCGCCATCCTGCTCGTATCCGCTCCTATCGAACCGACCGGCGCGTCGTGCAGCCAATGGGACTGATATGAAGTCATCAGCATGAGGAGGCTGCAGGCCAGGCATACGAGCGCATGGGTCCTGAAGCCGGCGGGATGCCCATGGACAGTCCTTTCCAGGCCTATCACCGCGCCTGCCGCCAGCGCTGCCGCCAGATTAAGCGCGATAACCGGATAGTCGCTCATATGGCACCGGCCAAGGCGGGGATCGTCAGCGCGGAAATCGACGTTTCCATTTCCGGGATTGCCCCGGAAAAATTTCAGGCTTGCGCGTTTTCATTCGTTTTTATTCCGCGTGAAGAATGATACGTCGGCCGCTTTATGGGAATCAGGGAAACAGCAAAGGCAAATAGGAAAGCGCGATATCACGCCGCGCCGCCGCTCACGCTGATGTTCTGCCCGGTAATCCAGGCTGCTTCGTCGCTTACCAGAAAAAGCACCAGGTTGGCGACGTCCCGCGGCTCGCCCACGCGCCCCTGGAACGACATCGCAGCCATGCGCTTGATCGTCTCTTCGCTTTTTCCCGTGGTGAACATCTCCGTGTTTACCGGACCGGGCGAAACGATATTGGCCGTAATGCCACGCCCCCCTGCTTCTTTCGCAAAAATGCGCGTCAACTGCTCGACCGCGCCCTTGCTGGCAGCATACGCGGCATAGTTGGGCAGCATCAGCCGCGTGACCGTGCTCGACAGGCTGACCACGCGCCCCCCGTCCGCCAGCCGCGTGGCCGCTTCCCGCAAGGCATAGAAAACGCTGCGCGTATTGATGTTCCAGACGCGGTCGAACTCTTCGTCCCGGATGTCGGCAATTTCCCGTGAGAGAAGGATGCCGGCGTTATTGACCAGGATATCCACGCGGCCGAACCTGCCGATAGCGGCATCAAAAAGTATGCGCACTTCTGCTGAATGGCTCACATCCGCCCGGACAGAAAGTGCTTCTCCTCCCGCCTCCATGATCTCGCTGCAGACCGTTTCGGCAGCATGACGGTTGCTGAAATAGTTGATGATGATTTTTGCGCCCGCACCCGCCAGCGAGCGGGCGATTTCCGCGCCTATGCCGCGGGATGCACCAGTGACGATGGCGATCTTGCCTTCGAGCGGTTTCGCCATCATGCGGTCCATGCAATCCATACAGCACGCGGGAGGATCATGTGCATTGTCTTCTGGTGATTTCTGCCACATGCCTGCCCTGGAACCGGGCGATGGTCAGCTCATTCTCCGATGGTTTCCGGCTGCCGTCGCCGCCGGCAAGCGTGGCCGCGCCGTAAGGCGATCCCCCCGTGATTTCGCTCATATTGAGCAATCCCTGGCAGGAATAAGGCACTCCGACGATGATCATGCCCTGATGCAGCAAGGTGTTATGGAAGGAGGTGATGGTGGTTTCCTGCCCGCCATGCTGAGTAGCTGTCGAGGTAAAAACGCTGGCCACTTTCCCGATCAACCCGCCACTCAGCCACAATTTCCCCGTCTGGTCCAGGAAGTTGCGCATCTGCGCGCACATGTTGCCAAAGCGGGTCGGCGTGCCAAAAATGATGCCGTCGTAGGAAGGCAATTCGTCCACCGTTGCGACAGGCGCCATCTGCTCCAGTTTTGCGCCTGCCTTGCGCGCAATTTCTTCCGGTATCAGTTCCGGCACCCGCTTGATGACGACTTCTGTTCCATCGAGGCTGCGGGCGCCTTCGGCGACCGCCCCGGCCATGGTTTCGACATGGCCGTACATGCTGTAATAGAGCACGAGAATTTTTGTCATATTCCTCTCCCTTGAAATACGCTGATACGCAGGATGGTCGGACCGCACCCTGCGCAGCCTGGATCGGTCGACCTGCCGTCAACTCTACCGCCGGTGTCTGCGGCCGATGTCCGGGATCACCCGGTTTCTGCCCTGGACTCACCCGGAAGCCGGAATCCCTGAATCTTCCTTAAAGTTCAACTCCACGCCATTCCCGGCCGGGTCCTGCAAAAAAAGCTGATAAATGCCCAATTCCGCCACCTGGCCGCGAGAGAACGAGATATCGTGCCCATCGAGGCTTGCTTCCATCGCAGCGCGGCCGGTACAGGTAAAAGCGACATGGTCGAATGTGGTGGAGGTGTGCGTGAGGCGCGATTCTCCCGCCCTCGTCTCGCTCAGATGAAGAACGCAGTCGCTGCCCGCATAAAGCCAGTATCCAAAGCTTCCCAGGTCAGGCCGCCTGCCCTGCCGCAGGCCAATGATATCGCAATAGAAATCCCTGAGCCGGTCCATGAGTTCCCGCGGCGCTCGCAGATTGTAGTGGTTGAAGGCTATCGCCGCCATATGCTTTCGTCAAGACACCGCTGCTTCATTCTTGTGCCCCGCTGGATTGCAATAGCTCGGCGGCTTGCGAATGATTCCTTCCCAGGGCAAACGCAACAGCGGTTTTTCCCGCATCGTTTCTCAAGTTGGGGTCCGCCCCATTTTTCAGCAGGACAGTAATGGCATCCGTGTGGTTTCCCCGTGCCGCCATCATCAACGGCGTAGTGCCATTGGGCGAAGTCGAATCGACTGGAACGCCTCCGTCCAGAAGCAGCTGGATTATCCTGGCATGGCCGTTGGTCGCTGCATAGAGCAGCGGATTCCAGCCGTCATGCTTGATTTCCGCTCCCTTGACATAGAGCTTTTCGACGATGTCGTATAGTCCATTGTAGCTAGCGAGCATTATCGCGGTCTCGCCATACCGGTTGCGCAGGTTGAGCTTGGCGCCCGCATTCAGGAGGATATCGACCAGTTCGGGATTATTGTTCTGGATGGCGATCATAAGCAACGTGTTTCCTTGCTCATCCGGCGTGTTGGGGTCGGCGCCGCGGGCAAGCAGCTTTGCTATGTCTCCCGTGTGATTAACCTCCACCGCCGAGCGCAGCTCCTCATACACGCCTGCCGAGACTGGGGATGCCAGGAAAAAGCCGACGACAAGCAGCAAGCAGAAAAAATTCCAGAATCTGATTGGAGATATCATCATGCAACCTTGAAAAGATTAAAGAAATTGGCTGTAGTGGCGGCGGCAACTTCCTCCAGTCTGATACCCCGCAGCGCGGCTATTTCTTCCGCCACGTGGCGCACGAAGGCAGGCTGATTGATTTTACCCCGATGCGGCACGGGAGCGAGATAGGGCGAGTCGGTTTCGATCAGCATTCTCTTCAGTCCGATTTTCCTGGCTACATCCTTCAGCGCTACCGCATTCTTGAAGGTAACGATACCCGAAAACGAAATATAAAAGTTCATTTCCATCGCCTGCTGAGCCACTTCCCAGCTTTCGGTAAAGCAGTGCATCACTCCCCCGACCCGGTCGGCGCCCTCCTCCGCCATGATGCGCAAGGTGTCCTCTGCGGCTGCGCGTGTATGAATGATGAGCGGCTTGCCGCACGCCCTTGCCGCGCGGATATGCTGGCGGAAACGCTCGCGCTGCCATTCCAGGTCTCCCGTGAGGCGGAAGTAATCCAGCCCTGTTTCCCCGATAGCGACAATTCTGGGATGCCTTGCAAGAGACGCCAGTTGCGCAGCCTGAGGTTCCTCCAGGTTTTCATAGTCGGGATGAACCCCTATGGAGGCAAAGAGATTGGAATGGGTTTCCGCCAGGGCGAGCACGCGTGGAAAGTCCTCGAGATTCACGCTCACGCACAGGGCATGGCTGACCCCATTATCCCGCATGCTTGCCATCACGTCGTCGAGGCGGCTTGCGAGATCGGGAAAATCCAGGTGGCAGTGGGAGTCAACAAGCATGACGGCAAAGTTTAAATCTGCGATGAAGTGAATGAAACCAGGCATCGCTCCGTCTTGCGATAGAGACGCAGATGCCGGCTTTTTTTACAAAACTGATGAGCCAAGCTGGCAAAATATGCCAGCATTAACGCACATTCTTTATAGTCAAATGATTTTATATGATCTTTTTCCAGTATTTAAAAAAGGCATGAAAATTGCTTAATCTCTGACCGGTAATATCGTGTGTGAGGAAATTCGTACTTTGTGTAATACATAACTCAAAAAGGAATCAAATGAAAACCAAGAAGAAAATAATTTCGATGTTTTTTGGGACGCTATTTTTGAGCGCCGCCTCCATCGCTTCAGCCGGCCCCATCATCATTGCGGGGACGGATGCGGATGATCATGGTTCTGCCAGCTCCACTACCAATTTCACGGGTTGGCTGTTCATGCAGAAGGCCTTTGAGAATCTTGCGCCTGCAGTAACCAATGGGCAGCACACCGTGGCATGTATTGGCTGCAACTCGAGCTCCGCGCTTTCGGCATTCAACTCCGCTACCTCGAAATCCAGCCTGGATGGTTCGTGGGGCTTCGTGGCCCTCTCCACTTTATCCGATATCACCAACTTCTTCAATGGCACTGGCACCACCAACGCCAGCAACACGGGCATCATTTATATGCCTACCGTAAGCAGTAATGTATCGGGGGGCATCACTGATGCGCAGCTTGGCATCGTCAATGCCAATTCCGGCATTCTCAACAATTTCGTGGTGAGTGGCGGCGGACTCTTCACGCAGGAGCAAGCCAACTCGAGTATCGGTTACGGATGGCTCTCGGCCCTGCTGCCTGGATTGGTAGTTCAGGGAGATAACGGCGGTCCCAGTTTCAACTCCGGCTCCCTGACGATTACCGCAGCAGGCAATGCCGCATTTCCCGGCCTGACCAATAGCGATGTCAGCAACGCGACTCCCTGGCATGCCTGGTTTTCGGGCGACTTTGGAGGCTTGAGCACTCTTGTCACTGGACCAATTTTCGGCCAGACGGGCGGCACTTTCCCCGGGGCCGTGGTAATTGGCGGCGGCGCTGGAACAGTATTCCAGTGCGGCGAACCGGGACAGCCGCCCTGCGGTACCGTGCCGGAACCCGGAACGATCCCGCTGCTGGTCCTTGGTTTGCTGGGACTAGCCCATACCCTGCGTCGCAGATTCGGATAGATTCCGGCTTGACCGGTTCCACCAGAAGCCTTTCCTTCGGGAAAGGCTTTCGGTCGATTGCGAAGAGATGGCGCATGGCCGGCAAATAAAGCTCTATCGGGAACTCGTTGCCACCGAATATCGATCACGCAAATGCGCTTGTCGCCGGCGGCCGGGGGGACAGCGCCTGGAGATAGGAAATCAGCAGATCCTCGAGGAACAGGCGCGGATTGAGAGGATGGGCCGCAAGCTGTTGTGCTTCGTTCAAGCTGCGCAGATAAACGCCCAGTTGCCGGGGATCGATGCCGTGCGCCAGGGATTTTATGGCCTCCATCCTGTCGAGGTGATAGCGTATCTCCCCTGTAATGCGAAAACTCATTAAATCGTAGCTCCATTTCTGCAGCCAGCTCACCACTATCGCCATATCCGTTTTCTGCATCCTGTCCGCAAGAGCGACTGGATTGAGGTCACGCGCGCTGACTTGCTGGATGAAGCTGCCATGCAAATCAAGGTAATCGCCATGACTGAATTCCAGCGCCGCAAGCGGCGCATAGCCGGCGGAAGCAAGACAGATTTCGGGATTTTTAACTCCCTGTTGCCTTAGCCAGCCAAGCGCGGCAGCGCGGTCCGGCGCAGGCATGGCGACCTGGCGGCAGCGGCTGCGTATGGTCGGAAGCAGATATTGCGCCTGATGCGTGACTAGCATGAACAAGGTGTGCGCCGGCGGTTCTTCCAGATTTTTCAGCAAGGCATTGGCGGCGGCGGCGTTCATCGTCTCAGCCGGATGGATCAGCAGGATCTTGTAGCCGCTCTGATGACTGGATATATTGACGAAATCGACCGCATTTCGAATCTGCTCCACGGTAATCTGCTTGCTGGGTTTTTTCGCCGCTTTCTTTCCATCCGTAATTTCATCCCCGGAACTTGCCTCGGCAACCGCTTTTTCGCCAACGGCTTCCGAAGACTCTGGCGAGTCAGCCGTTTGCGAAAGGATCTCCGGTTCGATCAGGCGGAAATCGGGATGCCCGCCGATTTCGAACCACGCGCAACTCGCGCATGCCCCGCAGGGCAGGCGTTCGACCGTTGGGTTGCGGCATAGCAGCGACTTGGCCAGACAGCGGGCGAATGCGAGCTTGCCGATGCCCTTCCTGCCCCTCAAGAGCAACGCGTGGCCCAGGGAAGCCTTTCCCGGACCCGGTTGACCGGCAAGCGCCAGCGGTCGCCACACATCTCGCTGCCAGGGAAAAATATCATTCATGGCCATTCATGGCCATTCATGACAGATGGCGGAAAGAAAATCACTCACCGATTTCGTGACCTCGTCCAGAGGAACGCTGGCATCGATTACCCGTATTCTCGAAGGGAATTTTCTTGCCCGCTCCAGATAGGCGGCCCGCACTCCACGAAAAAACTCATCCCGTTCTTTTTCAAACCGGTCCGGAGGCTTCGCGGCATGGACACGCCGCCTGCCCACCTCGACCGGCACATCGAAATAAAGCGTGAGGTCGGGTTGAAATTTCCCCTGAACCCATGCTTCCAGATCGTCAAGTTTGCGCAGGGACATTCCCCTGCCCCCGCCCTGATATGCAAAGCTCGCATCCGTGAATCGATCCGAGATCACCCAGTCGCCTCTTTCAAGGGCCGGGAAAATAACCTTGTCCAGATGCTCGCGGCGGGCCGCAAACATCAGCAGCGCCTCTGTTTCGGGATGCATCGGCTGGCCAGTATCCAGCAGCAGTTCCCGCAATTTTTCCCCGAGAGGCGTGCCGCCAGGTTCGCGGGTGACGATTGCCGATTTTCCATTTTCGAGCAAAAATTTCTCGATCCCTTGCAACTGGGTACTTTTGCCCGCTCCGTCCATGCCCTCGAGGGTGATGAACTTGCCGGAAAACGTTGTCGAGGTCATTTTTGATAAAGTGTAAGGTGGATGTAAAGATCCTATGCTTGATTTGCGTGCAACCAGCCCCTGAGCCGGTTACTGGCGCCGGTGGGGCATGATCCCGCTCGGGCGGGGACATCGATCCGGCTTTTGTTCCTTTCGCCAGGGTCGCCAGGGCTTTCATGAGGGAAGGGCAAGAACAAGGCGATTCGGCTAGAATTGTCGTGGCGCCCTTGGTCAGCCTCGCGAATGGGTATACCATGTTGCCAGCGCCTCGAATGCCATGCGATTGCAATGCGATTGCAACGCGCCGGGCAGCGCGTGATCCCGAAGAACGTTACATTCAGGAGTTTATCATGGCTTTCCACAGCAGGACTTCCTCCGGTCGAAAAACCAGTGCGATGACGCTGGCTATCCTGGCGATAGCGGCATATGGCCCGTGCTTGCCGGGTATGCCGGGCGCAAGCGCGGCGCCGGTGGAGAAAACATCGGGGGTGGAGCATGGCCAGGCGGCGGGGAACACGCCCATACCCGCCCCGTCCCCATCCGTCAGCGAACCGCTGACCGAGCTGGAGCGGATGGAACTCCATTACCGTCGCTATAGCGCTGCCGCCACTAGCGTGGCTCAGCTATTCAAGCAATTGAGCCAGAAAATCGAGGATGTCACGGTGGCAGCCAAGGCTGTGGAAGTAAAGAGCAGCGCCCATAACAAACGCGTGCTGGAAGACAAATTACGCCAGCTCGAGAGCGCGCGCGCAACCTATAACCTGCAATATGCCCAGTTGCATGGGCAGATGCAAAATGAAAATCGAAGCTATGCCGCGATCGCTCATGATCTGAAGAACGGATACAGTAATGCGAATGCTTCAAAGGCGGAACAGGATGCAAAGGCAAAGAAGGGAAAGGATGGCAAACTCAAGGATTCCCGGACCAGGGAAACCAGGCAAGGGGAAGTGAAGGGTCAGGATTCGAAAACTGCCGGTTTCAGAACCGCGGCATCGAAGAACAAGGAAAGGGATAAGCAGGCGCTGGATCTGCAGGCCGGAGAACGGGAAGTCAAAGATCCACGAGTCATCGATCTCAATACGAAGGAATTGAGGCAGAGGCGGGATGAAGCCACGAAACCGGTATCCGCTCCCACCTTGAATGCCGTTCCATAGTTCCAGCCTGCCAGCCACCAGCGGATTTCACCGCACCCCGGAACTTCCCTACCTTCTGAATCCGGGGAAAAACGGCCCTCCATTTCCCCGCCACGCTGAATGCCTGTCATGTTTCATGCGCTTGTCCGGAACGGCAAGGTAATCTCGCAAGCAGGCAAGGCCATGGCCGTGCCATGGTGGAGTTTCACCAAAACCGTCATCGCTGCCGCGGCACTCGCCCTGGTGCGCGACAAACTGCTGTCGCTGGACAAAACAATCGAAAATCAACCGTTCACCCTTCGGCAACTATTGCGCCACGAGGCGGGACTTCCGGACTACGGGCAATTGCCTGACTATCATATAGCGGTGGAGCAGAATCAGTTGCCCTGGCCGGATGAGGAGATGCTGGCGCGCACGAATGCAGGAAATTTGCGCTACCCGCCTGGCAGTGGCTGGACGTATTCCAATATCGGATATCTGTACGTGCGGCGCCTTATCGAGCTTGAGGCCGGCGAGGAATTCGAGGTTGCGCTGCAGCGACTGGTCCTTCGCCCCTTGGGACTCGGCCATGTGCGGCTGGCCAGGTCGCGGGAAGATCTGATCGAGGTTGAGATGGGAAAGGCCGCCACCTACGAACCAGGCTGGGTTTACCACGGGTTGCTGGTTGGGCCGCTTCATGAGGCTGCGTTGTTACTGGACCGGCTGATGACTGGCTCCCTGCTTCCCGACGATTTATTGGCTGCCATGCTCGACAGCCGGTGTGTTGGTCAAGCCATAGCCGGCCGGCCCTGGCTATCGCCGGGATACGGGCTTGGCATCATGGCAGGGAAAACCGAAAGGGGAGCATGGGTTGCCGGACATACCGGCGGCGGGCCAGGCAGTTTTATCGCCGTCTACCGTAACAACAATTCACCGGCGCCTCTTTGCTGCGCAGCGTTCTCGACAGGCAGCGACGCGGGTGGCGTGGAGCGT
>MKVR01000016.1:0-82803 GCA_001899235.1 Nitrosospira sp. 56-18 | reverse complement strand
TTGAGCGCGACCCCGTTATTGCACCAGCGTTCGCCGCGGGGACGCGGACCATCATCGAATACATGGCCTTGATGGCCGCCGCAACGCGCGCAATGATATTCGGTACGCGGCATGATATGGCTGAAGTCGCGCCCGGTTCCCATGTGTCCCTCGACAGGCTGGGTAAAGCTGGGCCAGCCTGTGCCGCTTTCATACTTATCTGCGCTATCGAACAATGGCAGGTAGCACGCCGCGCATAGATAGGTGTCGGCCCGATTTTCCTTGTTCAGCGCACTGCTGTCCGGTCGCTCGGTATCTCCTTCAAACAGCACGCGATATACGGCCGGCGAAACCAGGCCGCGCCATTCCTCATGAGGCTTGTTCAAGGGTTTGATGGTAATGAGGCTGGGTGTGGCACCCAGGTTTTTACCACGCGAGCAACCTGAAACCAATGGGAAGGCGGCCAGCATGGCAAGATTTCGCAGCGCAGCCCGTCGATCCATGGAAGACCTCCTCGGATTCCCTATGAAAGGAAAGCTCCCAAAAATCCTCGCTAAATGCGGGATTCATCCCGCTTCCTTAGCAATTTGACCGCCGGCGATCCGCGAGGTTCTTCACCACGGCCCCATCCTCCTGCCTCATGAAATGAAAATGCCAAAACAAGCTTTATCCGTTTCGCGGTGGTTTAAAATAGCGTGGCTTTGAACGGATCAGCTATCGCCGGCTGCGTGCCGCCGGCAGAAAGCCGCGAGGAAAAACAGCGCCCGTTCTTCGCGTGGCGAACGTGTTGACTACTCCGGAATGACCGGAAACCGCCGGGAACGGCAACGCGTTCAATCTTTTTAACCGGAGAAATTTTCATGCTGTTCGAGCGCGTCAAACCTCTTGAACATATCATCGAATCGGCGGAGCGAAAGGGACTCAAGCGCCAGCTTGGCGCATTTGACCTTACCATGCTGGGGATCGGGGCCATTATCGGCACCGGAATTTTCGTGCTGACATCGGTCGCTGCCGAGAAAGCCGGCCCAGGCATGATGTTTTCATTTGTCCTCGCCGGCTTCGTGTGTGCGCTGACAGCGCTGGTATATTCGGAGATTGCCGCCATCGTGCCGGTAGCAGGGTCCGCTTATACCTATTCCTACGCGGTATTCGGCGAGTTGACGGCCTGGATGGTCGGCTGGGCGCTTATTCTGGAATATGCCGTGGCAGCCGCGGCGGTAGCCGTCGGATGGTCGGGATATATCAACGGATTTCTTCATGAGATAGGCTATGGACTGCCCCTGGTTCTGACCGCGGGACCCTACGATACCATTGTCCTGCGCTCCGGCGCAGGCATGGGCGCCACCTCGTCAGGCGGATTCAATCTGCTGGCCTTCCTCATCTCCCTGTTCGTTACGGTGCTATTGATCATCGGCACGTCAAAAAGCGCCAGATTCACAGCCGTGCTGGTCGTGGTAAAAATCGTCGCGCTTACCGCATTCATCGTCCTTGCCGTTCCTGCCGTGAGTGCCGCCAATTTTGACCCCCTGCTGCCCAACGGCTGGGGTACGCCATTTTCCGGGGTGGGCATACTTGGAGCGGCGGCCTCGATTTTCTTTGCCTACATCGGCTTCGACGCGGTATCCACTGCCGCCGAGGAGACAGTCAATCCCAACCGGAATGTGCCTATCGGACTGATAGGCTCGCTGACCATCTGCACGCTTTTCTATCTGGTGGTGGCCTATGCTGCCGTCGGAGCGGTTGGCGCCCAGCCGGGCGGCGAACTTTCGCAATCCAGGGAGCCGCTCGCGTACGTACTGCGCGCCGTGGGGTATCCCGCGACCGGAAACTGGGTGGCGTCCGCCGCCATCATTGCCCTCCCCTCCGTGGTATTGATGATGATATATGGGCAAACGCGGGTTCTTTTCACCATGTCCAGGGACGGCCTCATGCCGGGCGTATTCTCGCGCGTGCATGAGCGCTTTCATACTCCGCATGTCGTCACCGGCGTGACCGGCATAGCGGTCGCGCTCTTTGCCGCAATGTTTCCGGTGGGAATGCTGGCGGATATTTCAAACTCGGGCACGCTGTTCGCCTTCTTCACAGTGGCGATGGGCGTCATGATTCTGCGCCGCCGCGACCCAGCTCTTCATCGCCCTTTCAAAACACCCATGATCGGCATCGTAGGACCCATGGCGGCGGCGGGATGCGTGCTGCTGTTTTTCAGTCTCGGCTGGGAGACCATCAGATTGTTTCTTTATTGGGCGGCGATCGGGCTATTCATCTATTTCGGCTATGCCCGCAGGCACAGCCTTCTAAGGGAGCGCTGAACAAGTCTCCGCTGGCACGGCGGTGGGCTTTGCAGGACGGGACGCGCAAAAGCGAAGCGGCAGGGCGCGGCTCGAAAGTAGGTCAACGATAGTCCGCACGGAACCTTGTTTGCCTCCCCTCCTTCAGCTCTGCAGGCGCCTTCGCTTGAACTGGGCTCCGGCGTTTCCGACAATAAGCAGGGCAAGAAAAGTGGGCGATTCGCCGTCCCCGCCCAGCCCCATGGCCTTCATGGCTTCCATCGGATCATGCTGCGGCTCGTCCACATCCCGTTCGGTGCTGCTTAGCGAAGTGATACGTATCGAGGCAATTCCGCCAGGGCTGGTGACTCCGAAAAATCGGTCCTCGGCGGTTTGCCCGGCAAAAAGGCCATCCCCCAGCGAGGCGGGGCCAATAACGCCCAGAAGATTGTGCGAAGCATCGAAAGCCTCGAAAAGAACGCTATCGGAGCCCGCCCGGACGTTCGCAAGGCCAATGTCGGTCCATAGCAACCCGGCATCGGTCGGCAGCGAACCCAGCAATGCCGTGCTGAAAGTGAAGGTCAGGCTTGCGTCGCTGCTCGCGAACCAGGTATGGCCACACCCGGCATACCCATCTTCCATCATGTCATCGATATCGGCCGGATCGAACGGATTATCCCTGGACGCAGCAGGCCGCATTTCAAATGGCGTTGCAGTCGGGGCAGACCCACCCGAAACATCATCCTCGAAATCCTCCATGGGAAAAGCGCTGAATGCCGCGCGCACCGAAGGATAGTCCGCAAAGCAATGATAGGGAATCGGGCCAACCAGCGTGGCGTTGGCCGCAAAAGGTTCTGCCAGCAAAGCAACTACCGATAAGGGACCGCTCAGGTTCTTCATGTAACCCCCCTTTCCTGGAAGTGGTTTTCAATCCACACGAATGGACGGGTTCTATCTTACGAGCTGCTTTCATTTTTGCCATCGGACTTAGGTACTAATGCCTGAATCAGTCTCATGCGGGCGACAAGGCGCTGCGAAAGATTGTTCAGGAATTCCCTGAAACAGAGCAGATACCTTTATGAGTGGGATGACAGGAATAAGTTCGAATACTGCTGATCCTCATCGGGAAAATCCGCGAAACGCCGGGTTTCCCATATCGAACCCGGCTGGCGTTTTCCCGCGCGCCTGATCGTGGCAGGATCAGAGAGTGAAATTAAAAACCATTTTTTAAACATGGGCTTCCGTTGAATTTCTCTGCCAGAAATATCACACCGGCATTGAACTCGACCGCATGAATCATAGTCGTATCATTCTTGAGGCCGTCGTCGCTGACCTAGGCATGCGATTAGTGCGCCGGCGCGGCAAAAAGCTTCGCGGGTTCCCGCGAGTGCAACGGCACGGTCTCAAGAAAGCGGAAGGTATTTTTTTCGACATTCGACACTATTTTATGGAGGATTTATGAAAAAGAGCACGCTCATGTTCGCCCTGGTTGCCCCCCTGTTCGCCACAGCCGCCAAGGCAGAGGCGCCCAACGATGCGCAAATTGCGTCTATTGTCGTCACGGCCAACCAGGTCGATATCGATGCGGGAAAACTGGCTGAATCCAAGGCATCCAACGCGGACGTCAAGGCATTTGGCCACAGGATGGCCACCGATCACGCCGATGTGAACAAGCAGGCAGTCGAACTGGTCACCAAACTCAAGGTCACGCCCCAGAATAATCCGACCAGCGAAAGCCTCAAGGCCGGCGGCGAGAAAAATATCGCCAATCTCAAGAAATTGAGCGGTGCCGCATTCGACAAGGCCTACATCGACCATGAGGTAGCCTATCACCAGCAAGTCCTCGATGCAGTCGACAAAACGCTCATCCCCAGCGCCAAAAATGAAGAACTGAAAGCCCTGCTGATCAAAGTACGCCCCGCATTCGTCTCGCACACCGAGCATGCCAAACAACTCCAGTCCACGCTAAAGTAAAACCGTACCAAGCCGCAACGAAACCCTCCGCCTGGTCCCCGGTCCCGGCCGGAGGGGTTCCCGGTAGATTACCGGCCGGCTTCATCTCATCCGGCATGCCAGTGATGAAACGCGGATGAAATCCCCTGCAAATCCATCGCCCATCCGCTCAGACCCGAATTGGTGGAAGAAAACCACCGTGTACCACATCTACCTGCGCTCTTTTTACGATGCGAATGGGGATGGCATCGGCGACATCCAGGGGGTGATCGAGAGACTCGACTATCTGGCGGATCTTGGCTATGAAACGGTCTGGATTTCTCCCTTTACCCAAAGTCCGCAACGCGACTTCGGCTACGACATCAGCGACTACCTTTCCATTTCAGCGCAGTATGGAGACATGCCGCTCTTTGAAAAGCTGGTGCAGGAGATACACTCCAGGAAAATGAAGATCGTGTTCGACCTGGTGCTGAACCACACGTCGGATGAACATGACTGGTTCAAGGAATCTGCCAGCTCCCGCGATAATCCCAAGGCCGACTGGTACATCTGGAAAGATGGAAAAGGCAGGGATGGCAGGAGGCCCCCGAACAACTGGCGGGCAATGGCTGGCAACAGGGCATGGACCTATTATCCCGGGCGCAAGCAGTTCAACTACACCGCTTTCCTGCCTTTCCAGCCGGACCTGAATTACCGCAATCCCGAAGTCAAGCAGGCCATGTTCGATGTCGTCCGGTTCTGGCTCTATAAAGGCGTGGATGGCTTCCGGCTCGACATTATCAGCGCAATTTACGAAGATCCCGAGCTACGGCACAATCCTCCAAGCTTGCGCCTGACTCCATCGGACAAAGCGCTCACCATTTTTTTCCAGAACCTGAAGAATAATTTTCTGCAGACGGAAAGCTTCGAATTCGCCGCCGAGCTGAGGAAGGTGACGGACGAATTCGATAATCCAAAACGGGTCCTGATCGGTGAATCCCACGGAGAAGAGGAACTGATCAGGCGATTCTGCCATGACAACGGTAAACGGGGCCTCGATGCCATCTTTCTTTTCAAGGCGATCTCCACCCCGTTCAAGGCGGAAAATTACCGCCAATTGCTCGAAACATTCGAAAAGCATTTCCCGCCACCCCTGGTGCCGACCCTCGTCTTTGCCAATCACGACCGCAATCGCGTGATAAGCCGTTTGGGGGGAAATATCGAAAAGGCAAAATTGCTTGCGCTGTTCCAGTTCACCTGCAGAGGCATTCCCTTCACCTATTACGGGGATGAGATCGGGATGCCAAGAGTCCGGATTCCCCTGAAGCAGGGGCAAGATGCCCTCGCCATGCAGCACCGGTGGGTTCCGCAGTTCCTGGTCGACCGCAGCAAGGAAATTCTCAATCGCGACGAGTGCCGCACACCCATGCTGTGGGATGAAAAACCGAACGCCGGCTTTTGTTCCGATTCGGTAAAGCCCTGGCTGCCCCTGGCTGAAAACTTCAGGGAAATCAATGTGGCGAAGCAGAGCAGCGACCCGTATTCGCTCCTGAATTTCTACCGGCGGGTGATTCGCCTGCGAAATACCACCCCGGCGCTGAACGAAGGCCAGATGGAGATCGCGAATGACATCTGCAACAAAAAGGTGCTGGCATATTACCGAACGTTCGGCAATAAAAGGCTTGCGGTATTGCTGAACATGTCCGAGTCTGCAGTGAAGAATCCCGTGGGACACGACGAGATAGCGATTTCGACGCACCACGGAGCAGAAACGCACAGGTTGCAGCCATTTGAAGGGCGGGTGGTAAGGCTTCAATAGTCTATATAGCCCCTCCTGGACTATGATAGGCTTTTAAGGAACCTCTGAACAACTCTACGCAGGCGCGACGGTGGCTTTGTGAGATGGGGATGCGCGAAAGGCGACGACGCGAATGGTCGATCGCACAGGGCGGAGCAGTGTCTTCCGAAAGGAAGATGTGACCCCGTAGCGGGCTGCTGGCGCCCCATGTATACTTTGGCGCGGTCTGGGATCCCAGACGCTGCCCGATCCCCGCTTCGCAGGGCCCCTCAAGCTACGCTCTGGGGAGCCATGGCGTTGCGCTCCTTGGCATCGTAGTTCAAGCTACGACCTGCATCGCGCGCCTTATGATCATCCCGATTTTACCGGCAATGCGCTCGGCGCGGACTTGCAATAGATCGCGAGGATCTGTCATACAAGCCCCGCTCACCAGATTCCTTCCAGCGGCTGTGCCATATATACGCGCGCCGCTTGCTAATCCCGGCCTGAGAAGCTGCAGCCTCAAGACCGATGCGTGCAATTGTTGCATCAGATGGACTCGACCTAATCGGGTTAATCGGGCATTCTTATGACTGTTCCTCCGGGACTCCTGGAGAATTTGAAAGGATTTGTAACCCTCATTCTCTCCTATCTCGGGTGAACAACCTACTGAGAAATGACACTTAAGCACTATCAGCTTTCCTGCTTCCCCAAGGTTGAACAAAAAATAACCAGCTCTTCCCATGAAGAAATTTATGAAATGGCCTATAAAGGCGATAAAAAAGGAAGTGAGTTATTTTCGTGACTTATCGCTTTATTTAATGTCACGGGAACAAACAGGCAAAAAGCCGTGTGTGAGATATTGCAAGGCGGGATCCCTATCCCCATCTTTCAAAAAACCGGTATGTTTTTTCAGCACATACGATAGCAAAGACATTGTCAGGCCTAGCGTCATCCATTACCTTGATGAGCTCGTACAGGCTGGATTTGACATTGTATTTATAAGCTCGAGCAATGCGATTTCCAATGAGGATCTGGGAAAATTATCAAATTATTGTATAAAAATAATAAATCGAGATAACAAGGGTTATGATTTTTATAGCTGGAAAACCGGATTGGAAAAGTATCCTCATTTCCGCGAACATACGGCCGTATTGCTGGCTAACGATAGCGTCATAGGTCCGCTTTTCAATATTTCCAGGATCATCGAGAGATTGGAAACGGATGATGCCGATGTGCTCGGCATGACCGACTGCTATCAATACTATCCACATCTTCAATCCTATTTCCTTTATTGTAAAAAACAGGTCATCGTCTCCAGAGAATTCATCCAGTTTTTTACCCGCGTCGATGCACTTGAATTTAAGATGGCCATAATAAGAAAATATGAAGTAGGCTTCTCGCGATTACTGCAACGCCGATTCAAGCTGTCCGCACTTTACGATTTGGAAACTCTTCTGGGTCAAACAAAATATGATACCCGGCCGAAAAAGTGGATCGATCCAACTGTTCACTTATGGAAACCTCTCATTACCGAATTCGATTTCCCTTTTATCAAAAAAAGTCTTGTCATAAAAAAGGGTGTAAGTATCGAAGAAATTTCTGCAACACTTGCGAGAAGTAATTCTGTTTATGATATTGGTATTTATGGAAATATTATTTAAATAAAGTATAGTCATTGGAACCGCTCGTAATTAAAGTTTGTCACTGAGGAGAACATGAACTCCCCAACTGTTTCTGTCATTATGGCTGCATATAATCATGCCCAGTTCGTTGAGCAAGCAATCAATAGCGTATTGGAACAGGAAGGAATAGATTTTGAGTTTCTAATCGCGGATGATGGCTCTGCGGACAAAACCGGAGAAGTCATAGCGTCAATTAATGATGAAAGAGTTACATTTTTTCCAAGCGAAATTAATCGTGGGGCATGTGTTGTTACGAACGAATTAATTGAACGAGCGGCTGGAGAGTTTATAGCTGTAATTAACTCTGACGATTACTGGCCCACCCAAGATAAGTTAGCATATCAGGTTAAAATTTTACGCGACAATCCTGATATCGGAGCCTGCTTCGGTAGAGCAAACTATATAGATAAAAATGGGCAACCGATTCATAAATCGTTGTTGCCCTCAGGTACTATTTTTGACCAGGAAAATCGTTCCCAAGGACAGTGGTTGAGGAAGTTTTTTTATTTTGGCAATTGTATTTGCCATCCAACAATTTTAATTCGTAAATCATGTTACCAAGAAATTGGAATGTATAACAATCGGCTGAGGCAGCTACCAGATTATGATATGTGGATTAGGCTAGTTAAGCGCTACCCTATTTTTATATCAGAACGAGAGCTGATTAATTTTAGAATCTCACCCGGTGATAGTGTAAGCAGTCAGACCGTAAAGAACTCAGTGAGGATAATTAATGAACATTTTTTAATATCAGAATTTTTTTTTGATAACGTTACACGTGCTCAACTAATAGAAGGATTCTCTGATTTACTTTTGGTTAAGGATATACCGAGCGAGGAGCACCTTCATATAGAAAAAATTCTGCTTTATTTTAGCGAAAATAAACGCATCGGAAAGCCACACAAAGTAATGGGGCTATTGAAGATCAATAAAATTCTGAACGAACCGGGGTATTCTAATATCATAGCCAATGAATACAAACTAGATGATCATTGGTTTCATCAAAAGATGAGCCAAATTGACACGCTACAGCCACAAAGTCTTGAAAAAATAAAAAAAAGAACTCGGTTAATAAGAAGAGGAATCAAGCGGTTCGCTCATTTATTCCATAAGGACAAAGTGTAGGTTGGGTGCGTTGTGAAGAACTACTAAACACCTGCGATGTTAAACCTCACTATTTATTGATATTGATGACGGAGGGAATTTTACTTTTCTGGTCTCAGGGAGGAGTTACGGGGATCACGAGTTATTGCTGGGCAGAAAGAAATTCTTTCTCTAAGTCAAGTAGTACACGTTTACGAGTTTTTATTCGATGCACCGGATTACCTGCATATATACCATAAGCTTCACAATTATCTTTCACTAAGCTTAACGCGCCTATAGCCACACCTTCTTCAAGAGTTACGCCAGGTAATATTACGCTGCCACTACCAATAATTACGTGCTTTGCGAGAACGACATCTGCATGACAGACGTTTGTGTATCGGCTTGGCACTGTAGGATTAGTCATAGCTGAACCTGAATAATCATCGTTACTGGAGTAGATAGCAACCCGAGAAGAAATATTGCAAAAATCGGATATTGTAATTTTACCGGCTCCAATCAGAGAGGAAAATACCCCTATATGAATATGGCTACCGATAAAAATACCCCCTAAACCAGCAGATAAGACGCAAAAGTCATCAATTCGAACATTATTGCCTATCGAGATTTTGGGAGCGTTATAAAAGGATGCGCGATCAGAAATTTGCACATCTTTTCCAACTGAGACAAACCCCATTTTTTCCACACATTCAGGAGATAACGCTCCCATTCCTATTCCTCCACGATTACACTACTGCAATTCCCGAATTGCGTCTATAACACGCTCCTGCTCTTCGCAACTTAGAGCAGGATAGATGGGTAAACACAGCACTTTTCTGGATACCTCATCAGCAATCGGTAAATTACCGCGATGTGCGGAAGGAAGTCCTCGATACATAGGAAAATCTGAAATTAAAGGATAAAAATAACGGCGAGAGTAAATCTTCCTATCTTTCAGGTGCTCGTAAAGAGCATCACGAGTAATAGGATATTCAGATTGTACAAGTATCGGAAAATAAGAGAAATTTCCTGTTACTTCCTTAGCTTCTTCAAACTGTTTTATGCCACCCACACCTGTTAAATGCTTACGATAGAAGCTGTCGATTTCTTTACGACGAACCCAAGCCTTTTCCATATGCTGAAGCTGTAGCATACCGAAAGCAGCGTTAATTTCGCTCATTTTACCGTTAATGCCAGGTGCTACTACTGTTACTTCGTCAACAATACCAAAGTTCTTAAGATTATCAATACGTCGTTTTGTTTTTACATCTGAACATACAATTGCCCCACCCTCGAAGGTATTGAAGACCTTTGTAGCATGGAAACTGAGAACGGATAAATCGCCGTGTTTAAGGATACTGCCCATAGCATTTTTAACACCAAAAGCATGTGCTGCGTCATAAATTACCTTTAGATTGTATTCATCTGCTATTTCTTGAATAGCTTCTACGTTACAGGGATATCCATAACAGTGGACGGGCAATATGGCGGTCGTTTGCGGTGTTATTGCTGCTTCGATTTTGGCAGGATCTAGATTAAAGGTTTCATGATCAATATCAACAAATACTGGTTTTATCCCATTCCATAATAGCGAGTGTGCGGTAGCAACAAAGGAGTACGGTGTTGTAATAACCTCACCTGTAATTCGTAGTGCTTGGAGAGCAGTTATTAAAGCAATTGTACCGTTAGTAAATAAAGCAATGTGATCTATACCCAGGTATTCACATAATGCTTTTTCCAGTCGTTGATGGAACGGTCCTCCATTCGTGAGAATTTTGTTATCCCAAATTTCTCTTAGGTAAGGTAAAAATTCTTCTAGCGATGGTAGTAAGGGTTGAGTAACGTAAATATTTTTTTTTGTATCCAGAGACATCACGGGATCGGTTCGTGCAGTTTTCATAGAAAATCGAATAAAAGTAAAACAGGCTCTAGCTTATAACTATGAATAGCCTAGAGGTATTTAAACTACAAGCCCTGATCGATCTGCTGAATTTGCACGCCGGGCGAGGCTTCCAGCCCTGTCTGGGTTTAACCAACGCTAAAAACTAACTCTCGGAATGATCCTGAAAACCCAAGCGGATTACAAAAATGACATCAACTTTTTAATACTACTATTTGCAGGATGGAGCAACAAGACCAATAACATGAAAAGAAGTCTAATAAACATCCAAGATGTTTTTATAAGGAAAGTATTGGTAGAGGTAATATGGTTAATGCCCCTTGAATATCGATGAAGGGAAAAATCTGCCAGCCAACTCCCTCAGATCGATATCCTGCTGCTTGCCATCCTCGAACCTGAGCTGCCACTGCAGACTGATAAGACCATTTTGCTTTATTGGCATAGGATCATCAGCCAGTCTTATGCCCCCTTTTTCCAGGGCTTTTCTCGCGGCGTGCGCATCGCCCGTCAAAAGAAAGCGCAGTGCATCCGGAATACGCTTTTTCTTTGCTTCCCACGCCTTGTTCATCCATGGGGCCATTTCCTCGATGAGGCCGTGCTTCCTGTAGATGTTGGCCATGCGCGTAAGTTCATCCGAATCTTCCAGCAGGTTGCCCGTCAGCATGCGGCGGGCGATCGTTTCATCGGCGGGCATGTCCGCCAATGCGCGCGGTCCCGCATTGCGCCTGTAACGTTCCACGAGGCCAGCGCCGGGACTGCCAATTCTATTGGGCCGCATTTCGGGTAGGCTGTCAGTTCGGGGGAACGGTACGGAAGCGGCAGCAGGAAGTTCCGGCTGAAATCCGCCCGGACTGGACAAACCAGCCGCTGATGCGGGGGAGTTTCCGGCGGCAAATCCTGATTCCCCCGGCTCCCAGGCGCTCACGATTTCATCGTTGGCGGCCCGCAGTCGTTCCCGCCTGTCTTGCTTGAAACGGGCTTTGTCCATGCTCGCCTCGTGCATCTGCGCATCCCGTTCGTCTGCTTTTGCCAGGCGCTCAGCCGTCTTGCGCCTGGTCTCCATTTCCCCTCCACTGCGCAGGCCCTCCGCCAGCCCGCCTGCAAAAGTGCCGAAATTAAACATGAAGCCCTTCCCTCCCATTTGCCGTTTTCGGACCGATTATTTCGGCCTGCCGATATAGGCGCTGCCCAATTGCCCTGCCAGGCTGCCCAGCCCGGCAGCGGACAGCGCATTTGCCTGCTGCTGCTTCGCCCATGCGTCGAGCTGCGCGTTGTATTGCCCCAGTGCGAGATTGCCCCCGGCGGTATTGGCGCTTGCGGCTCCTCCAAACCAGTCCTGCGCGGCATTGAGTCCTGCGTTATGCAGCGCCGTGCCGGCTGTCATGTTCCCGGTGGCCGAGTTCCCGGCATTGAGGGCGGCGGCATCCGCGGCAATTCCCGTGGTCGGCATGTTCCGGCCAAACTTTGCCGCGCTTTCACGCATGGCCATGCCCTGCAATTCAGTATTCCGGCGGGCCTTGTTCATCGCCCCGGCGGTATCCCTGGCAAGCCCCAGGCTGATGTCGCCGGACAATGCCTGGAATCGTCCCGAATTTGGATTGACCCCCAGGCGTTCCATGGCCCGCTGGCTGGACTCCAGCGCGCCATGGTATCCGCGCGCAATGTCGGCTGCGGCTTCCGCCGCCATTCTTTCCTTGCGTTCGGGTGTGTCATACTCATTGGCATCCTTGACCATGCGGGCTTCCACTGGCGCGAAAAGATCGCGGTAGATTTGCCACTGGGATTCCGCCCGGCTGGCGTTGGCGTCGCCCAGGCCGATCTGCTGGTCCACGATCTGCCGGATCAACGGATCCTGTACCGCCGCCCTTTCTTTCTCCCATGCCAGCTGCTGTTGCGCTGCTTCGAGCTGCTGCTGGGCGATATCGGCATTCTGTTTTGCCGCCTGGCCTATGAGCGGATCGGGTTTCGGGGGTTTGGCGCTGCACATTTTTCAGTCTCCAGTATTTTGGCCAGTCCATTTTCGACATGGCTGTAGCCCAGCATCCGCAAAAATCTTCCTGTCTTGTTGACTGTCTTGACAGTGATATGGATTTCGCTCGCGCCAAGCAGCCGCATGGCATTTTCTACATAGCCGACGAAACATCTTGCCACCCTGCCTGTGCGGGCCACCGGCAGCAGGTAAAGCGTATCTTCGGTCGCAAGGAGGGTTTGCGTATGCGCGCTCCGATCCAGGTACATGGCGCAGTTTCCGCACAGCCTGTTTTCCTTTCTCACGGTAAAGAGGAGATAGCGCCCGGCATGCTCATAACGGATAAATGTCGCGTAATCCGGATCGAATGGCAGCCCATGCCGATGCCCCTCGGTTTCATCCCAATGCGCCCGGTGTAGCGGCCTGATCTCTTCCCCGATATCCGCGATCCGTTCCCGCGAGAACACGAAATCCCCGCATTTCTCCGGCCGGATCAGCGCGATATTTTCTCTTGGCGCGAGCCTGTCGAGGCATTCAGCGGCGATGCAGATGTCGGCGGCGAACTCAGATGTCAGGGTGGCTCCCATGTTCGCTGCGAGCAATGCCACCAGCGTATTATTCATTCATCATGTCTGGGAATCTCTGAATCACTGGCAAGCGGCTTGCAGGCGCGATACCGGTTTTGCGCAATGGAATGCGGACAGGCGATGGCGGTGCCGCCCTGCCCGACTCGGCATCATCCGTCCGTGCGGGCAATCACCTGCTCCAGCGCGGTGCGTACCGCATTGGTATAGGAGTACAGCGCCTCGCATTCCGCCTGTGTCGGAGTCGGTGAAAAGGTAAGCTGCTGGAATTTTGGCGCCTCGATCCGGTTTCCCCGCCGCCCTGTCAGTATTTCCATCATTGTTTTCAGCCACTCGGGAGTACCGTTGGGTATGCCGGGCTTTTTGATGCGCATTTGCTGGACATGGCCTCTCGCCAGCGCGGATTCGATCATCGCGCCGGCCATCGCCGCTGCTTGCGCACGATTGGATTGACGCGATGCAGCAACGGCCAGCAGGAACGTTTCACCTATGATGGCTGCTCCGCAGGTATTGGCCTGGGCCGGATTTGCAGTGATCAGGTAATGCGTCGAAAGCATGAGGCCGGCGCCACTCGCATTGCCCTGCATCGACCAGGATGGTACCGCCAGCAAATGCTTCTGCATTATCACGGCCGTCATACTGACCGTATTGCGCTGCATCGAGCCTGCAACCAGGAGCCCGGATGCGGCGACGAGCTCCACTTCGCCAGCTTCGCCCCTGTTTGTCTGGGTTGCCGGAACCGGCAGGAGCGAATGGCCCTGCAAGGCCGGCATTGAGACGCCGAGATTGCCTTGTGCGGAAGCGGCCCCGGCAAGCATGTGGCTCTGCGCGACTGCCTCCTCGCTGGTGGCCTGGATTTGTGCAGACGCAGCAGGTGCAAGCGGCTGTACCTGGCCTATCCCAGCAATGCCAGAAGCATTTTTCTGGACCGGGCCGGTGGCGGACAGGCCGCGTTCGTTCGAAGGCACCCAGGCATCTTCTCCTTCCGGCTGGAAAAGTTGCCACGGATTTGCCGCGATGGCCGCTATCGACAAGTCATCCAGGTATTTGTCCAGGAGATAGAAATAGGCAAACCTGCCCGATAAAAAGGGCAGTCCGCTTCCCCTCTGGTTTCCTATCCATAGCGGATTCGTCACGGCGCCCGGGTTTTTTCCCGAGGCGCTCGCGATATTGACGCCGTCGCGAAACCAGTCGCACGTTGCCCCGTTCCTGTTTCGCAATGCGCCGTGCACCACCGTGCCCGTCGGCCAGCCGGAGGAAAGCAGGCTGCCTGCGTACCCATTGACCGAGAACCATAAGCCCCCGCCTGCTGTCTGGAATATATTCCAGCCGCTTGCCCCGTTTACCGTGCAGTCGGCGACACCCCGGTAATTATCGAAAGAGTCGAAAATTCCACCGAACAGCACGGTGAATTCCGCTGCCGGGATATTGGCCGCGCCATAGCTCAAATAGGTGCTCGTGCCATCGAATACAAGCGCGTTGCCCAGCGCGGTTGTGTCCAGGGCAATGGCCCCGTTCAAAGCCGGGGCGCTTATCCTGCTCCCGGCATTCCTCATCCATCCGCTTGGATCGCCTGCAGCGATGATCGACGCGGAAACCCCGGCAAGCGCAAGATGCGTGGAATCAAGCGCGGCCGGATACAGCGGCTGATTGGTCAGCATTTGTCAAATATCTTCGGAGGAATATTCAGGCTACCGTTGTCAGTTCGCTGAGATATGCCTCGACGGTAACCGCCTGTCCCGTATTGCCCGTGAATTCGACCTCCAGGCACATGATCTCCCGGCCGATGGGATAGGTCCAGCCCAACGCCGCATTCGCCGCGATGCCGGGTCCAACCGCCGGGAAAAGCGTTTTCCAGCTCGGCCCCGCACTGCCGGGAGGCGGCAGGGTCGCGCTGTGCGCGATCAATACCCGCGCTGTGCATTGCGTGGCAGGACCAATGGCGCCATTGGCTATGCTCAGGGTAAGCCTGCTGGGGCCCTGCACCGCATTGAGGTCCAGTGTGCCGCGCGTCGTGCCACCGGGAGGATTGAGTCCGTTCGCCACGAGCGTGCGCGCGGTTTTCGTCAATGCCATGATCTGTCTCCCGTCCGGTTCTTCATGAAGGCTGGGAGCTGGTGTAGGTGATGGACGGAAATACGACCGTGTTGCCGCCGGTGACGACCTGGTCCGACGTTTCATCGGTGACCCATAGCACCCTGCTGGCGTTGTCGGTGAACGCGATGTGCAAATCCGGCGCCGCGCCCGAGCTGGCCGCCGCCGTTGCGCTCTTGGCAGCCGTAGCCAGGACACGCGCCGCGCCATCGGCCCCCGAGAGGGTGAAGTCATCGCTTCCCATCGCGACGGTGCATATGGCATTGCCGGTCACCGTTGCATAGCTGTCGCCCGCGGCATACGTCTTGAGCAGCAGCATGCGCAGGCTGCCGCTCCTGATCGCATTCAACCCCCCGTCCAGCACGTCCGCGTGTGCATATTTTGCCATTTCATGTCTCCTCTAGTCCTCTGGTTTCCGCCTGGTTGTCCTGGTTTCCCGGGTGCGAACCGATAAATCCATCAACCTGAATCCATCCTGCAGCGAACTTGGCTATCCGGACCCGCCTGGCCCGGCCCGCCCGAGCCTCAGGCCTGTCTTAACCCATCCATGGTTTCCGCCAGTGTCACCGCAGACACCTTCACATTGCCCGACAGCACGATTTCCACGTTATCGGCCTTGTAGCCGCCTGGCAGGCGGAAAGCGCGGCTGCTGCCAATCTGTTTGCTGAATTTCAAAGTGTCGTCGATCCATAGCTGAAATTGCAGCGAATCAAGCCACAACGGTGGAATCGGGCTCATCGCATCGCCTCCTATCTCATGCTCTCCCGCTGCTGAATCGGCCAGTCCGTCATCCATCGCGCCGGAAACAGCCAGCGCATGGTTGGCGGCCACGGCGCTCTCATTTGCGCTCCGTGCCAAAGCCACTTCCTCCTCGGACATCTCGAAATCCGCGTCGATCCTGGCTGCGCCATAATTGAGAGGGGGCGCGGTAACGAATTTCCTGCTCTTCCACTCGTAGATCAATTTTGTCCCGGCATCCCCTTCCCATTCATATATCTTCCGGTCCGCCGCTACATACAGCTTGCCTGTGGCCGGGTCCGCCCATATGGCGGTGATTTTCTGGTTTACCTTCAGAAACGAGGCGCTCTCCGCCTTGTCGATCACGAACATGAGCGAACCGCCATCAGCCGAATAACCGGCGTAATACCGGTTATCCGCAGCGGCGGCGATGAATGTGCCCGGGTTCAGTGCCGACCACTCGCTTTGGGTGAATAAATCCTTGGTGACGATATCGCTCGTTCCGGCGGCCGTCCCGATGATCACCATGCCTTGCGGCGCGGGATAGCCGACGCCGAATGCAAAATTTGCGACGCCGCGCTTGGCCATGCATGGCCACGCCACCCCGAGCTTTTCCATGCCGCCACCCATCGTTGCCGGTTCCACGCCGGTAATGGTGAACGGATTTCCAGTCGTCATGCCTACCAGGGTAGTGCCATTCACCGCTATCGCCACGATATCCTGGTCGTAGGTCTGGCGGTAGGCGACCGGCCAGGCATAGGGTTTGAAGGGTTCGGAGAAAAATACTTCGTTGCCCGCAAAGCCAGCCGCGATGCCGTTGGCCAGGATGATGATGCCCTGCATGCCGGCCGGCGGCATTTCCCATGCGGCGGAGGGCAGAATTTCCGTCAGCGCCACCTCACCGTCGGTAACAGTGTCATTGAAGGTGGAAGCTGCCGCGGGGATAGTGGCTACATAGTGATATTCCGTATCGCTCGAGGCAGTGACAGTCCGGTAGATGCGCTTGCTCATGCCTGATGTGTTATGCGGCGCCACGCGGGCCCAGGTCCCTCCACCCGAGTATGCCTGGCTGGTCGCGAGCGCCACCGTTATCTTCTTTGCGGCCGTATCCACCCCCGCAATCCGGAACCTGCCATTCAGGTCAGTCATGCCAGCCACCGACGCAAACTGGATTTCTTCACCGGCGCGCAGGCCGAAAACCGTATCGAGCGCGACCTCAGCCTGGCCCGGGAGCGGCGAATCCGCCACCGCATCTGCCAGGGTTCCCGAATTCGGCGGAGCGCCATCCATGACTGACAATATCCAGCTACCGTTATCGCCCCCGCTGATTGCGGAAGATGGAGGAGACGGCTTCGACTCTTCGCCCCATTGGGTGACGAAGGTGTAGACATAGGCGCGAGAAGTCACCATTCCTCCGGCGCCGGGGCCCTCTGCCGGGAGGACCGCAGGCGCCGTCTTCGGCGGCGTTACCCCCAATACGTAGCAGCCGGACGGGTAAGGTCCCGTGCCTGCGGTTGCCATGTCATAATCCGACACGCGCGGCTCGCCATCCCCTGTATAGTAAAAGCGCCGGGATACATTATCCGCAATGGGCGAGCGCGCCACGTCCACATCCTTGTCCCAGGCAAGCCATTTTCCATTGTCTTCCTTCTCCATGCGAAACAGGGATACGATGTCGCCTTCGACGGCCGGCATATACACCGGCAGGAGACCGTTCCGGGGACGGAGATCACCGGAAGTAAGCCTGCAGTTGGTCGCCACCTGCGCCTGGTTCGGCGCCAGCAGCTGTTTTGCCAGGCGCGGCACCAATCCGGAAAACCCGGCGATACGGAATGCGGTCATCCGGGCGAAACCTTGCTGCCGGCCTCATCCCCGGCCAAGGGTACGGGGGGCGCGGGAGGCACGGCATCCCCGGAGGATTTCCTGCCTTCGCATATTGCCCGCTCCTCGGCCCGCCTTTTCACCAGGCCGGGCAGCACCTTTCTGCCGGGCCCATATTTGAATGCCTCGATGCGCGCACATGCTTCGGCATACCGGCCGGAATTGATCAGATCGATCAGATTGGGTGGTTTACCGGGTGCGGCCTTGCGGCAGAACGTGGGAACGCCGACACTGTAGGCCAGCCGCACGTAGGCTTCGTACTCGTACTGGTATAGCGGCACTGTAACGCAACGCCTGACCCCGGCGGCATAGACTCCCTCGATCTCATCCAGCAGCCTCACCAGCGAGCGCGTGGGCGTGGTTTTGTCGCCCATCCTGACGCCGGCGGTGGAGCCGAATCCAATGGTTGGCACGTCGCCGGGTACGGGAATGTAGGCCTCCTCCCGGTAACCCTCATGGACCGCAATTCCTACCAGAGTGGAGGCGGCCAGCACCATCATGGCGACGGTGGCGCGCGCCTGGGTCGGAGTCGGCTTGATCATCTGCTATCCTTTTCCGCTTCCCGATCCTGCCCTGTCCCCGCAGGCTGCATGCGCGGATCAGGCAGGATAGAGTCATGAGGGACGGAGCCATGAAAAATCATTTGGCATTCTCCTTGATACAGTCGAGCTTCGCCTTTATGGTTTCTTTCAGGTCGCCCGCGTCCAGATTGGCGCAGGAAGAGACCGCCGGTGCGGGCGCAGTAGCCGAGGGCAGCCTGGATCGGGCTTTGCGCCCATCCGTCCTGCCTGCCTGGGTCTCCGAACCGGTTCCGGGATCCATATCCGGCCCCGAATCGGGATCGACCGCGGGGAAAGGCGCGCCGGCAGGACGATCTCCGCCTGGGGTGGGCCCCAGGATAGCGCAGGACGAGAGAAACAGGGCTGCGAGATAAGGCCTCATTGTTTTCTCCCATTTCTCCCGTCTCTTCCATAGGGCCACTGATCGATGATCCTGTCGAGTTTTTCATTGAACTCTCTCATCGTTTCACGCTGTTCCGCGCGGGTGGATTTGATTTCGTCGCTCAGGCGCTCATTGGTACGCTCCTGGTACAGTTCCCCCCTTTTGAGGCTGGCGATATCGTTCTGCACCGCGTTGTAGGTAGCGATGCCGGATGCAGCAAGTCCGGCGATTGCGATGATCCCGCTGAAGGAGAGAGTATAGGTGGATGGCCCCCGGCGCCGCTCCACCCGTTCCGGTTTTTGCTCGCTATCGTCCTCGTTCATTTCAGAGCAGGCTCCAGAGAATGACGATCAAAACCACGGCGGATGCGAGCAGGATGGCGGCAGTCCACTTCGATGCCTTCAATTTGTCGAGCAGCCCATCGGCCTCCGCGTCGGCTGCCGCATTCTGGCGATCGAACTCCTGCTTGATGCGATTACGCTGATACATAGTCATGATTGCTCCTCCACGAAAATGGTGGCTCGTAAAATAAAAAAACGCGGCATGGCCGCGTCCTGGCGGGCGGATCTGCCTGGCTTATTTATCCATTTGCCATTGGATCGCGTCCATCTGTTCCTTTGGTGCGCCATCGCCCAATGCGATGATTTGATCCCGCAGTTTTTGCCGGTTTCCAGTCAGCCGCCCGTGGGCTGATGCAAATGCTGCCGCGTTCGCCATGATTCTGCCGGCCAGTTCCGCCCTGGAAAGGCCGCGTGCGTTTGCGGCGGCATCGAGCCAGGGCGTGGCGGCATCCGGGTTCTGCAGCCAGGCGCGCGCTTCCGTTTCCTGCATGGGCCAGCTCCTGGTCTCATCATCTGGATAGCCGGCCTTCAAGGCGCTGATGGCGTCCTGGTAGGCGGCATCGATGCGGGCGAACGCATCCTGCCTGGACGCAGCGGCAGCCGGAGTCGTTGGTCGCGGCGCCGCCGCTTTCCACAATTCGATGAAGGGCTGGAAATCCTCGACATTATCGAGTTGCGTATTGGCGGATTCGTCATGCTCCACATGGCCTTTTTTTCCGTCCCACTGGACTGCCCGGATGCCGGGAGGCAAGGCGGATAAATCAACCATCCGGAATGTGCCTCCGATGCCGACCAGGCCGTCATCGCGAATGATGGTTATGCGCATCAGCTGTCCTCCTTTTGCCATTCCACCTGTCGTTTCTCCGCCTTCCGGGCGGCGGCCAGCAGTTCCTGCCCGGGTGTTTGCCGGGCCTGGGCGCGCTGCCCGGCCATTGCGTTGCGGAATGATTCGATGGCCGCTGCTCCCTTGCGCGATTCATTGGCGGTGTTGATCATGAGGGTGGGCATCCAGGCAATGGCGCAGTGCCAGCTATCCGTTTCTTCTCCCGTGTTCGTGTTAACGCCGCGAACCTGCACGTACCAGGGGCAGCGATAGAGCACCGGTCTTGACTGGTCCAGCTTGACTTCTTCACATTTTGCCCCGAGCGGGCAGTCTGCCATGCGTGTCTCCATCAGTCCTTTCTCGCAATGATGAGGTCGATGTATTGCACCGCCAGATTGATGGCCGTGCCCGTGAAAGTGTGATTGTGAGAGCCACCGCCTCCTATGCCCCCATCAGTGGCTATAGATGTGCCACCCAAAGGAGAACCACCACTGGACGGAGAGATACCACTTCCAGACGTTCCATAAAATATTGTGTTATGTGTATGCCAAGGTATTTGGCCGGAGGTTAGTGTCGTCGCACTATTCGATCCACCCACAGCCTGGGTCGTGAAAGCATTCGTAAACGTAACCGAACCGCCCGAGCCTCCTCCTGCTCCGCTGACGATCCGCAAGGCCTTGTTGTTGTGGGTGGTTACCTGTGTCCAGCCTGCCGGGGCGGCCGCCTGGAAAAACAGCATGACGGTGCCTGCCTGAATCAGGTCGGCTGATGCTGCTCCCAGCGCTGCTCTTGCCGCCGCCGCATCGGCCTGTATCAGCAGGGTGCGGATGAAAGCGCTCAGTCCGGCCAGCGCGGCTGTGCCCGGGCCGGTGAAGTACGGCACCTGATCCGCTGCGGAAGCAAGCCCGCCCAATGCGATGAGGTTGGAATTCGAAAGCGATTCCTGCAATGCGGCGCTGGTGATGCCTGCGACAAAATAATCGCCTGCCGCCCAGTTGCGGGCGGCGGTGCCATCCATTCCCCGGCCGCCCGCGGCGATGGTGAGGCTGTCCGCATTGCGCGCCTCGACCTTCACGATTTCGCGATTGCCCGATGCATCCTTGAATATTCCATAGAAATAATCCCCCGACCCCAGCGCCGGAAAAAGCAGCCCCTTGCCCGCCTCTACGGTGAAATTCAGACCGGTACTTCCGGCGGGCGCGGAGCTGACCACCGCTTTGCCAAAATTGGAAAACTTGAGCCCCATATCTTCTTCCCTGTCTATCCGCGCTTGTCCACCTCATTGCGGCTTATTCATGGCAGCTTATGCCCGATCCCTGATTTGTGTGCGCAGCGGCAGGCGAATGTAGCTTCTCTCCGCATTCATGGCAGCAGCGCCGGTCTTGATGCCGAACTGCTCCTGGTGGGTTGACGCGAGTTGAAGCTGGGTATAAGGCTTCTTGGGCGAAGACATCAACCGGAACAGCGCCCCATGGGCTATCGCTTCCCGGTATTCGTCAAATTCCCTGTCGCCCAGGCCAGTGCTGGCTAGGGATGGTTTCAGGACAACTCTCAGAATCAAAACCCCGCTTGCGGTGGGTTCGGGCGCGAGCGTGAAAGAATCGGCGCTCCCAAAAATACAGGATGGCACGCCCTGCAGGAGGTTGATCGCCCTGTTGCGTTCCTCCATATCCCTGCCGGCAGCGAAGCATGCAATTTTCCTGCCATCCAGCACCGCATGGAGAATCGCATGCAGCGCCGATTCAGCGGGCAGGGCGAAAGGATAGACAGATACGCCGGGCTCGATCGCTATGGCCGGATGATCGAACCGCCAGGCCAGCGATTGTTCACAGAAGACAATTGCCGCCTGGCGCAGTGCGTTGTCCATGGCTGCGAATGGGCAACCGGGCAGATGCGGAGCAACCAGGTCGTAGAATTCGCTCCAGAGCTTCACGGGTACGCGCTCCCTTCCGGATGGAACCAACGCATTTTCCATTTCATAGCGGAATCTCCCCCTCGAAGAATCGGCCGAATGCGGATGCCCGTCCCGAACTGACGTGTTCGTCATCCACCGTTTCAGCCCGGAAGGTGATGTAGTCCGCCACGGTTTGCAGGTACCCGGCGGGCAGCGGAAAAACATCGTCCAGCAGCCTTTCGCCGTCGGCCCAATCGGGCCATGGGACGAATTGCTGGGAGAAAAGATCAGGCCGGCGCTTCAGTATCTGCAGCACGCCCTGGTTGGCGAACGCCAGCAGTATGTCATCCGGATATCTGTCCTTGCTCGCATCGTTCAACGGGATGCGCGCAAGATCGACCGCCGACCGATAGGTGAATGCCATCATCCTGAATCCGGCAGTTGGACAGGATGGAGTGTGTGGTTTTTGGCGTGCAGGGCAAGGTGCTGCGACGCGGAATGGCTATTCCATTCCAAGGAGTTGCAACGCTGCCATGTACCGCAAAAATTGCACAATCCGCCATGTAGCGAACTCACCATATAGATGAGCGCCGAGTACTGAGAAAAGTTTTTATAGATCATATCCTTAGTCTGAAAACGAGCGGCCGACTGCCGGATTTAGGATTACTTATCCAGCTCGTGCTGCGAGAACAGGGCGACCACTTTTTGCCGCAGCGCCTCCCTGCTCTGGCGCTTGTCCAGCTTCTGGTTGTAGTTGCGCTGAGCGAACTCGGCCAGCGCCACTTTATCCATGCCGTGAAAATCGACCACGGGGATCGGTTCTTCCATCCGCGCTTCTTCCGCGAGCAGGCCGATAGCGCCGTCCGGATGGTCATCGTTCCCGTTATCCGCGGGCTTGTCTGCTTTCGCCCAGCTATCGGAAAATGGCAGCAGACGCTCCGCCATCTCGGCGGTCACGCTGCGAACCTGGCCCGGTTCCCAGCGCAGGCCGATCCGGCCGATGCTGTCGGTCTTGACGGTCTTGCCGATGTATTTCACTAATGGCATATCAGGCTCCCATAAAAGGAGCGGCCTCCGTTTGATGTTCTTAGCTTGCTTAGCGTGCTTGGTGTGGTATGAGGGCGGCCGCCCTGGTTTGCTTTTCACCCGCCCTGTTACTTGATGCCTATGCCGTCGCCCTTGACGATCGCGGTTACCTTGCCGGCAGCGAAGGTGGCTGCGGCTGCGGTAACCGTGATGGTCAGGAATACCGGCCTTTCGAACTTGAGGGGTTGAAAAGCCAGCGTGGTACGCCCTGCATTGCGAAACAGGACGTTGCCACTTGCGGAAAAATAGGCATCATCGGCCGTCGGCCCCTCGTTCGCATTGACCGGCGCAAAACCGATTTTGCATCCGATAGCGGGCGTTCCGGCGGTATCGAGATCGTCGTTGACGATATCGATATCGGTCACGTCGAGGCCTCCAGGGATGATGACCGGGCGGTACACATCCCCGACCGCGGCTGCCGCTGGGGTTACGGAGCCGTAAACCACCACGGCGTTGCCATATCCGCCCATGTGGCGATTTTTAGTAACCAGATCTGGTGCGTTGAAAGTAGCCATCGATACACTCCTTGAAGAATGGCATTGGTAGGCTGGAACACAGCGCTTGCGGGGATTACAGCGATACAGCGGAATCGACTGCGATCACGCCAAAATCGGTCGGCACCTTGGTTCCTGTTCCATCATCGATGAAAAGCCGGACCTTGGCCTTGCCGCATACTTTTTCCCCCATGACTTCCAGGTTGCTCTCGAAGTTGTACCAGTGCTCCTTCCAGCCAAACTGCATTCCGCTGATCTTGGTTCTGCCGTAGGCTACGCCAAGCGCCTGTGCCCCCAGGAGGAGACCCCGCTCCACCGCATAACCCGCAGCCAGAGCCGGATTGATTGCCTGATCGGTTTCGGCGGCGGTGGGTGCGTTCGCGGCGGTCACGATTTTGGTCGTATCTCCCGGCATGAAGCGGATTGCCCGCTCGTTCTTGATTACCAGGATGCCATTCCACATGCCCACTTCTCCGGCGAACAGGGGATGCCGGCCATCGAGGTATGCCGCCCGGTTTACCGCGTTTTGCTGGAATGCCCGCAGGGAGCCTTCGGTAAGCAGGATCGAATACTGGTTCGGGGTGGCGACGAACACCCACATCCTGGAGGTCTGCGCGGCGCTGTCCCCGGCCAGCTTCACCGATTGCAAGGGCTGGTCCATGTCGTCGATCCGCTTGCGCAAATTATCCAGATGGCTGAGCTTGAGCTGATCCGTGGAAACGACGGCGCCCAGCTGCTGCCCGCCTTGAACCAGGTTTGCGCCATTCACCACGAAATGCCGGTTGAATGTGGGCGCCTTGACGGGATTGACCATGACGGAAGTGAAATTCGGTGCGCTCTGGAGGGGAATGGTCCAGTCCGTTCCGATCTGCGACCCGCGGGCGCCGGCGAGATGCACCAGCGATTCCTGCGTGTCCAGCCTGGGGAAATAGCCGGATAATTGCGCCAGGGCAATTTCGCGCAGGTTGTGCTTGGTGCGTTGCTGAGACATGCTGCCGCCCGCGTCGATGACCTTGCTTGCCAGGTCGATCTTGATTTCCATGGAGGAAAACGAGAGGGTGCTGCCCTTGCCTTCGCGGTTGATATCACCCATTAGCGGTTCCCCGCCAACGGTATCGACCAGGTCGAGGGACACCACCTCGCCTGCGCCTTTCATCAGGTTGTCGATCCTCACCAGAGGCATTCCGGGCTGGGTCTGGCCGGCAAATTTTTCCATGGTGGCGGAAGGCTCGACCGGCCCTACCAGGTTTTCCAGGGCTGAAGTGCCCTTCAGGGTGTTGGCGAAAAGCGCGGCGCTATAGTGTTTTACGGCAATCGGGCTGCCGCTTGGAACATTTGTTTCAGCCATTTCATTGGGTCCTTTTTAATCGAGTTCGGCTCTTAAAGCTGCTGCCTGCTGCGAGGGCATCTTCATCAATCGCCTGGCCAGTTCATGCGGGCTCAGGTTTTCGATCTGATCGCGCTCGGAAGCGGGGTGGGCTCCGCCCTGGATATCCGATAGGGTTGTGGGCTTTCTTGCCGGGGCATTTTCAAGCCTGGCTCGTACGTCAACCCTGGTCTGCTCCGGGTCGGCTTGCTTTGGCATGGAAGCTTCCGGCATGATTGCCTTCACGCGGCGTGCAACCTCTTCGAACCTTTCAGCAAAAGACTTTCCCGTCCATTTGCTGCTGGTCCGGAGAATTTCGTCCTGTTTCAGCGCTTCCTCCCATGCCTGCGGATCATTGCTTTCCCAGTGCACCAGGTCCGGGTTGCCATCCTTGGCTTCGGCGATCTGCTCCTCCACGGTGAGTTGCCGGGCGCGAGCCGATGCTTCCTGCTCGCGCCTCAGCTCATTCAGCGTATTTTCGAGTTTTTTGCCTTGCTTCCGGCTTCCCTCCAGTACGGCGGTAATGACCTGGTGGACCTGCGGCATATCTGCTTCCAGCCTTTGGAGATGCTTTGCCAGGGCTTCATCGGAGACTGCGCCATCCATTCCTTGCGCATCCTCATTCTTCTGCTTCAACAGGGTTTCGAGCCTTTCAGCCGCCTTTCTGTTTTCCAGCTGAGCAGCCTGAAGCTGCTCGCGCAGCACCGAGTTTTCCACACGCAATGCTTTATGCCTTCCGTAGGGAATGATCCCCTTGCCATTCTTCGTATGGACGATCGGCTCGTCTTCCCCCGCGCCGTTAGCCGGGCCTTCCTGCTCTTCCGGGCTGGACTCGTCTTTCGCCATCTGCTCGTCTGGCGCGGGAGCCGCGTTCCCCAGCGTCTCTACATCCTCCGGCGCGGGATTCGTGATTGCTTCATCCGTAAGATCATCGGTTTTCATCGCCATTGGCTTTTCCTCCAACTGTTTAACCCAGTGAGCGGGTCCGCTGCGCGGAATTGATAGAATCGAATAGTTGCCATGATTGCTGCGTACCAAAACAAAAAGCCGCCCGGAGGCGGCCATTGCAGGATTTACGCAGGATTTATGACTTACAAATTCATGCTTTCACAAACAGATAGCGTGCCGGCGGTTCCGCCGCAGCATCCACCGCGCCAATGCTCGGAGGGTTATGGAACGTCCTGCCGCTGAAATCCCTGCCGCCCAGGTAGGCCCCGGCACGCTTGATCGCGCCTGCCTGCGGGCGGTGGCGGGCATCGAGCAGCGGATTGTCGGTAATGGTGCCGGTCAATGCCGAGCCACGGTCCGTGTTCAGGTAGCCGCATATGCAATTGTTCTGTCCAGTAAATCCGGTCACATCAGGGAAAATATCGACACCATAAAACCGGTCACCAATATGGCGCAGAACATTGTTCGTAATGTTGCCATTCTTGCAGTTCGGAAAAGCGCTTATTTCCCCATTATTCCGGATACCGGATGGACCCAGATTATTATCGAAAAATGTATTGTGGCGCAGGACACTTCCCCACGAGGATGCCAGCACCGCTCCCGATGCCTGATTCCCGTATGCGATGTTGGATTCGAGGATGTTGCGGTCGCCCATATTAATGGAGAATCCACTGCCGCCGTTGTTGTATGACTTATTCCGCCGGAATACCGAGTCGTCAGTCCAGTTATCAAAAGCGAAACCATGACCCTCAACAAAAGGTGAAGATGGGTCGTTGACGTTGTCATAAGCCTCACAATCCTCTACCAATAAATTGCAGCAGCGCCCCCAGGCATATTTTACGGATTGACTAGCCGGATTTGTGACCGAGTTGATATTGATATAAAGATTTCCGCCGGAAACGCCAAATTCGCCGGCACTAGGAGTAGTTGGATTGATTGTATTTTTGTTGAGCCTGCCATACCCGCTGACTTTCGTCGTGACATAGTACACATCGGCCTGATACGCCGCCAAAGCTCTATACCAGACCAATCCAGCCTGCATCCATCCTGACGGGGTAAATTCCTGGAGCCGGTATTTGTTGGAGAATCCGTGACCTCCCGCTGGGGCATTGAAACCATTGCCGTAAAATTTACAGCGCCTGACAACGACCCCATGTGCGCCATTGACAAGCATTCCATGAACGGGATTGTTGAGGAAGTGGCAATCTTCGAAAAGATAGTCGCTCGTGTCTCCCGTTGATGTATCAGTACCTCCGAAAAATAGCCCTGTTCCATTAGCACCTGGGGCGGTATTGGCAAAATAGCATCGCTGAAATCTGTGACCCGAATTCCCTGTGCCACCACTAGCGACAAGATAAAGAGTATAAGTAGCGCGGTTCAGCGCATCGAAATACATATCTTCAAAATCGATATAACTCCTACCGCTGCCGTTTAGAATAAAGCTATTATTCAGCGTTCCAGTTGGAGGAGGAGTCCAGATTGAATAAGGAACTTGCGCAATGCCATAAGCACCATACCGCGTTCTCTGCGTGGTGCCTGCCCCAGATCCCACTCCTATATTTAAAATAGAAATTGCTTGTGTGGTTCCACGCTTGAAAAGATAGGTATCCCCCTGTGCCGCACCAGGAAATCCCACATTAGCGAAGACCTCATAATATCGTTTTGCTTTATCTTGACTCTTTCCGTTATTTGCGTCTAAGCCGTAGAGCGAATCGAAATACCAGGTAGTCATTTCAATCACCCACAAAGTGCAAAACACGGAAATACTCGAGCGTCAAGGCGTCTCCCGCATTTGCCCTCTGTCCCATGATCTCGACAGTGGTTGCCATGGAAAAATCAATGGCATAGGTAGCGGGAGTTCCCGACCCGGCAGTGGCGTAAGTCGTATCATATGGCTGTATCTGGGAACTCAGGGAATTGCGGTTGGCGAGGATGATCAGCGGAGCCTCCCTGGTCGAGGTGGTGCGCGTCGCGGAATAAACCAGGATGCCTCCCACCCTCACCCTGCAGATCTTGCTGTTCGCGCTGCTGGCGAATGTCCATAACGGCTCGATCTGAAGAATGCTGTTCACGCCGAACATTCCCTGAGGAATGACGAATGAAGCAAGCACTTCGTCGACTCCCGTCCATGCGCTTCCGATCGGCGCGGCAGAGCTCGACAAAACCTCGACTGGTCTGGAAACCACCAGGGAGTTTTCGGCGGCGCCCTGCTCTATCAATGCCGCCTCGATCTCCCGGGGCAGGCTGGCGATCGTTCCCGCACCATAACGGATAAGGCTAACCGTCTTGTCGGTCCGAAACTTGATCATGCGTCATTCCATTTAAAATTCAACTCACCAAAAGCTTTACCTGTTCCAATCGTCACACGGCCTGCAGGTCCGCATACATGTCAGGGAGCGAGTAACCGGCTTTTTCCTCTATCAAGATGCATCCCTTGTAGTGGATTTCCCGGCTGGCGACGCCAGAAGGAAATCCATCTCCCGCTCCGTCGTAGCAGCCCATCTTTGCGAAGTTTCCAAGCTTGTCGTTATACCCCAGCGAGCCATCGTATCGGCCCACGAGGCTGCCGTTCACGTAAGCGTCGAGATACCCCTGGCCCGTATAGCTGAAAATCGCCCGGAAGCCAAAATAAACCCATTGGTCGCTGATTGCATCGAATTCATAAAGTATGCGTTCGGTTACCGGGCCGGTGGTAATGGCGGCTTCGTTATACGCGTAGCTGATGCGGAATTTCGATCCGACTACCGACAGGAAAAGTGGGGGAATGCCGGAATAGTCGCCGGGGTCTTCCGTCTGGCGCACCTGGAAAATGATCATGCGCGTGGAAGGGCTGTTGATGAAATCCCATGAGCATAGCTTGAGGCCCACGGCGATGTTGTAGGGTGTGCCAAAGGCGAGCTTCTGGGCATAGAGCGTGGGTGAAAATATTTCTCCGCGATAGCCATGGGCAACCGGCGTGTCAGTGGGTTCTATTCTGGAGACGATTGCCCCGGGAATACTGTAGACCCTGTTTGCCTTGCCGACGGTACTGCTTACGCCAGCCGCCGTGGTGCCATTGGAATCGATTGTCATGGTGGTCAGGTCGGTTTCCGGATGAACCAGGAATTTCGCCAGCAAGCCTTTGTAGTACATGGGATAGAAGCTTGGCGACTTCAGGAATGCCGTTGATGTTCTGCCTTTCAGCAAATCGAGAATCGGCTGCGGCAATCCCGCGTAATCCCCTGCCGCTTCCACCACGTAAATATTTCCGCCCTGAAAAAATCGTTCGAGTTGCGGCCGGTATGCTTGTGATACCGGCAAATTCGCGTCATTGATTGGATAAATTTTCATGATCAGTCCAGGGAAGGGATAAGTTCGACGATGATGTTTTCAAGCGAAGCGAATTCGGCCCCGTTTACCTTGGTGCACTTGATCACCAGCAGTTGATCGACGGAGGTATCGATATTCGCGGTCTTCCAGTCGGCTCCTGTGGCATTATAGGAACCGGCGCCGACTACGACCCCCGATCCGGGGGAGGTGGACAACTGCTGCAGTTGATCGCTGTTGGTATTCTGGATCCAGGCCATCACTCCGCTGCTGAGTGTGGTCGTAGCACCATACTGAGTGAATTTGACGCCGCCAAAAAACACCTCGAACGTTTTGGTGTTGGCGCTGTTGGCGTGGCGGTGCCGGCACATGATCCGGAGCGAACCGTTCTTTCCCATGCTGCCGCCCGGAACAGTGTCCGAGAATAGAGTCTGAGCGCCAATGCCCGTCATGGTCCCCGTTCCCGCCGTGCCTGCGATGCTGGCGTCGGCGGAGAGCGTCAGGGTATTCGCATCGGGCGTGCCGGTCACTGCGTATATGCCTGCAGCGGGGGTGGTTCCGGTCCCGGCCGTGGGCGCAAAGGCGTATTTGTCTCCGGTAAGCGCGCCGTGGGCTGTACGCGAAATCGTTATCACGCCTCCCGCCAGGGACCAGGTGCCGACCGCATCCGAATGGCAGCGCACGCCGGACTGCAGGATGGGCCTGATGAGCGGCACGGTTTTCGCGCTACCCGCCCGGACAAGATCTGCTTCGACACTTGGAGCAAGGTTGAGAACCGATCCTGCTCCATATTGAAAAACACCAATTATTTTGTCATACACCAGACTGATCATGTCATCTCCTCGATGGTTGTTTAGGAACTTACCTGCTGATTTGCTCATTTCACGTCTTTTCAGATGTAACTTTCAGATGTAACTATGTGACTGCCAGTGCTGCACGCTTGCGCCGTACCTCGAATCCTCACCCATCTTGGACGCAAAACAAGTGTTGACAGGACCTGTAGCCGGACCTGCTTTCGTGACTTTTCATGACGCCATGGTTTTACCTGGGCGTCGGCGGAATCATCCGTCCCCCGCGCTCGCCTCGGCTGTGGCGGCCGTGGCGGTCGTGGCTGCCGCGGCGCCCATGCCCCCAACCCTGCGCAACTGATCCGCCAGCTCATGCCGGTTGGGCACATCCGACAGCTCCAGCATGGCCGGATACATGACCCCCTGGTATGCCGGAGGCGCCGCCTGCACCATCTGCGCCAGTGCCTGCAGTTGCTGCGCGCGGAAGCTCGGCGTGGCCGGCACATCCTCCAGCACGACCTTGACCTGGGCGGTCTCGATGTCGTTCTCAATGGCAGGGCCGGCAGGAGTCATGACCGGGCGGTTGAAAACCACCATCCTGCGGCCGCTTCCATGCCTGACCGCCACGGCGGATTCCCTGCCCAGCATATCCTGCCTGATGAATGCCAGGAGCTGCTGCCCCACTATGCGCCGTGCATACCGGAAGTTGTCGTTCGGCTCAGCCAGCACCGTGGAACCCTGTTCCACCAGGCTGTTGATGGCCACGCCGCTGGTTGCGGAAGTGTCCGCTCCCAGCATCGAGCGGTAGATTCCGCCAACTTCCTCGATTCTTCGCTTGCGCTCCTGCACCAGTTGAAATACCTGCACGGCAAGCTGATGTTCCCGCGTCACCTTGAATCCACCGGCATTCCTGCGCTGCGAGTTGAGGACCGTCATCGAGCGCAGGCTGCTGATATTGCGCGCGACTTCCTGATAGGTGTTCTGGTTGAGATCGAGCGCGTCGTTATCTATTTCCACCTTGACGGAGTTCAGCACTTCGTAAAGCAGAATATCCAGATCGATGATCTGGTCCTGCGGCCCGCGCATATCCCTTACCAGCCCGTAGGGCGCGAGCGAGCGGTCCTTGCGGAAGCACCAGAATGGAACATACGGGAAATCCGCATGCGGCAATGGACTGGGCGCGTCCATCAATTTATGCGGCCCCAGCCAGATGGCGACTCGTGCCCGGGTGAGCAGGCATTTCTGCACCCGCACCAGCCCTCTGGCTACCGCAGCCTGGTGAACCGGATTGTCTTCGCGGTATTCAATGATTCTTCCATCGGGCAGCCCCAGAACATGGCCGTCCTCGAAATGCCGATACCATAATTCGGATAAGCGCACCATCCCCGAGCTCCGGCTCAGGTATTCATCGTGGTTGCGGCCCCACGTCTGCTCGATCTCGAAGGCGCTTGCCATGCCGGTATCGGTTCCCTCATACACATCCGTCCGGCTCCATCCGCTCCAACTGTTGGCGATGAGCTGTTCCTTCTCGGGAAACATCGCAACGGCCTGCAATCGGTCCACCCATTTGTCGCGGCGCAGATAGCGGGCATCCGACAGATCCGGCTCCCTGGATGTCCAGTCCCAGTAGATGTCGTTGCGATGTACTTCCCGCACACGATAGGGATACCGGAGCGGATCGAACTCGCGCGATACCTCAACCCATCCGATACCCGCGCGGATCATGCTCGAATAGGCATCGGACATGGCGCGATCCGCCCGGGATTCCGTTTCCACCTCCTTGATCCGGGCTGACAGGCCCTCCGCTATTTCGGCCTGGTGCTCGTCATTGGAGGTGATCTTGTAATCCGTGCGGCTGCGCGCTTCCATTCCCAGCACTGCATTGATCGTGGGCTTGATGAGATTCGAATCCTGCGGCGGTATGCCAGCCTCCCTCAGCCGCCTGAGTACTTCCTTGTTTATCTGCGAGCCATCGTAATAGTCGCAATCGGTGTCTGCTTCGAGGCGCCACCTGGGCTGGTCACGTATATCCCTGCAGATTTTGTCGTAGGCTTCGACCGGTATATCCGCCGTTATCGGAAATTCCATCATCCCCGCCATCCTTTCATGCTGATGCCGCGCGCGCTGACCATGGGCTTGTCCTCTTCGACCGAGATGGCGAAATATCTGAATGCATCCGCTGCGTGACTGTGGAAATCGTGCAAAGGCCTGCCACTGAGTTGCCCGGTCTCCGCGTCGACGTCAAACCGGTAACGGCGCAGGCTCTGCAATCCTTCCGCACACTTGGTCGCGTCGAAATAGCAGCGATCGAACACTGTTCTGGCTGCATTGATTCCATCCGTAATGGACAGATTCGGCACTATCCTGACCCTGCGTCCGGCCGCGAGCATGATTTCCTCCAGGCTTCGTCCGGTCGCCAGGGTTTTGGCTTTTGCATCGTGCGGCAGCCAGTCCATGCCATAGATATATCCCCTGTCCTGCAGCACGCCGAGATAATGCTGAATCGGCATTTGAGCATTGCTGTAATAATCTATCAGCCTGAGCTCGGCGCCCACGGTCTGCGCGAACCAGATGGCGGTGCTGTCGGCCCACCCCAGATCGAAGAATGTATGAACAGGCCTTTCGGCATCGTGGAGAACGCCTCCGATGCGTCCTTCTTCCTGGGCCCGTCTCAATTCCCTTGCGTACACCGCGCCTTCCAGCGCCGTCCTGCAATGGCCCTCCCAGATATTCTGGTATTCATCCGGATCCCTTGCTTTCAGTTCTTCTTTTTCTCGCCAGAGTGTTTCCGGGAACCAGGGGTTGTCGCTCCAGTTGATTTTGACCACCATCGCGTCCCGCGGGGGATGGATCACAAATCGCTGGTGCGTGTCGTCGGTTTCCAGTTCGGGGTTATAAGTCACCCAGATTTCCGAACCTTCCTTGCGGATGGTCGGAATCAGCGTATCCCAGCTGGTCTTGCTTACTGCCTGCGCTTCTTCGACCCAGACCCTGTCAATGCCCTCGAACGATTTGATCCGGGAAATATTGTTCCTCAATCCGGCAAACAGGAATTCCGATCCATTGGCCCCGCGGATCGCGCTATTCTGTACCTCATAAAATGCCTCCAGGCCCATTGCGGTGATTTGCGCTTGTAGCAGGTGGTGCACGGAATCGGCGATCGAGTTCTGAAATTCGCGGGCGCACAGCACGCGCAATGGCGATGCTGCCGCCTGGATCAGCAACGCCCTGGCGGCACCCCAGCTCTTGGCGCCGCCTCTCCCGCCATACAGAACCTTGTATCTTGCCGGGGCGAACAGGAAGCGCAGCTTTTCCGGAAATTCGGCCCGATGTGCAGCCATCATGAAACCTCGCCACGCATGCCATGCTGCATGGGTGCCGCCGCCGCTACGTTGATCACGACAGGCCGGCGGCTCCATCCCCGCGCCCGGCCGGCACGAAGGCGATTTCGATGCTGGGAGCCATGCGCGTTTTCCTGTCGTTGCCAGTTTGCGCTTCCATTGCCTTGTCGCCGTATTTTTTGGGCGCCAGCCTGGATGCATACCATTTGCGCGCATCGATGCGCAGCTGGGTGCGCGCTATGGCCTCCCTATTGGTTATCTCCCGCCCTTTTTCATCGAGATGGAGATCCTGTGATCGGTCATCCGAAATTTCGATGATTTCCTCGGCATACGCATCCACGCATAACTCCTTCGCGCGCAGATATTGCTCCATGAATTCCGCGCTGCCTGCCAGCCAGCTCCAGAGCAAACGTTGGCTGATTCCGGTTTCGATACACATTGCGCGTGTCGATTTTCCGAGGGAAATGCCGGCGCAGATCCTATCCAGCATCGTGCGGATCTCCTGTGCCGGCGCGTTCATTTTTTCAGTGATTGCAGCGGCGGCAGATATACACGCTTTTTCCCTGGTTCCGTTTTCAGGTCTGTTTTCCAATGGATATGCTTTCATGGTTCCTTGCAATCTTGCGTGTTCTCAGTGAGTTGGCGAAAACGGTGGGATATTGCAACCTGCCAGGGCGGCACGCAGCTTGGTCTCGCACGCCCAGCGTTCCTCTATTTCCGCTCGCAGCGCCCGATTAATCGTCAGGGCATCGTCGCCCGGCGATACGCGGTCCACCGCATAGGTCGATTTGCACTCTGGCGGCATCCCGATACGGCATGGCACGGCTATGGGTTTCTCCACCACGCGGGTCTGGATGATCGGCTTGCTGGAGCATCCCCCCATGAGGACCAGAAGCATGGCAAGGCAGCCTCGCCTACTCATTTTGGCGACGGTCACGCACATACTCCATTTGTTCAGCAGCCATTTTCTCGCACAGATGCCCGGGCTTCGCAGGCGGCAGGGATTGTATTTTCCGGGCGGCTTTCGTGTGCCGCACGGCCGCTTTCGATGCGGTCTGCATTGCCTTGGCAGCGTTTTTTTCCCTGGCGATTGTCGTAGCCCTGAGCGTATCCATGGCAGCACGCACCTTTTCGATATCCGTTGCGCAGCGATCGTTGGCCGCTGACAGCAATGCATTGTCCGAGCTCAGGTGCGCCACCCGGGAAGCCATGCGCCAGTCCCCCAATGCAAACCCGCCACCGAAGGAAAAGGCGGCAACAATGCCTATCAATACTGCTGTTATTGCAGGACTCCAAATCATTATCTCGACCCGGAAAAATGATCACATGAAGTGACCGGACATAAAAAAACCCGCCATGGGGCGGGTTGGGGATTTCATTTTGCGTTGCTTGTGGCAGCGTCGGAGTTCATGCAACTCAAGCCGCAAATTGCTGACTTTCAGTTTGAAGGTTTTCGGCGAGCCTATGTGGGGCTGAAAAACAAAAAAACCCGCTCCAGGCGGGTTATTCATCCAGAATCCGGGTATTCCCGGTTGATCAATTAAATTAACGCGGCTGCGCCAACTTCACGAAATGGATCAAGAAACGGATTCAGTACAAGCACACTTATTCACTATATGGTTTCGTATTATAAAGTGTAACTAGCATTTGTCAAGCAGTTTTTAAAGTTTTTCTTGTTTCTTCCACTCAAGTCATTTCTGAATGGAAAATTTTCATCCCGATGCTAAAAATAGGAGTAGCGTTATAATTATTCGAATGCTTCGTTGGCGTTGATTTTCCATGATTTATTGCCGTAATCGATAGCATGATCAAATTTCTGTCATCACTGATTATCGTCAGCGCAGCGCTCGGCATCTCGGATCCTTCATCTGCGCAGGAAGCATTCGGAGGCCACATGGGCCATGATGTGAGCCATGGCCTGGGCCATATTCCTTCGGCCCTACATGCGAATACGGGCCTGGACAGTCCCTTTATTCGCTCTTTCCCCTCTTTTTCCCTTGATTCCAGTTCCGGCCTCGGTTCCCACTTTTCCAGCAGCAGTGGCCTGGGAACGTCCCCTTCGGTTCCGCGAGTGCTGCTGCCGCTGCCCATCAACGGCCCATTATGGGGATCGCAATCCCGGTATGGATTTCAGTATCCGGGGAGCTACCTGCCGGCCGGCACGCCCTTGCACCGGTATAACGGCTATATCGTATGCAACCCTCCGGCAGCGGCAGCGGGGAAGCGAATGGTCAAGATCACGACGACGAGATCGCTTGCAGCGCCCGGCGATACCCAGCCCTGCCCCGTCTATACCATCGATGGTGAAGTTCCGAAGACGAAAAACTACACGACCACGAGTGTGCCTTCCACCACTCGAAACCCACCACCCTGACAAGAGCAAACCGCGATGAAGTTCCGGAACACAACGCTAATCCCCACCCGCTTCAGCGCCCTACTTGCCGCCGCCTGCATGGTAGCCACATTGTTTTTGCAGGGCTGCGCCAGCTTCCAGATCACTATCCCGGATTCCGATCCCATGCGGCAGCCGGGCTATACGGACGGATACCAGAAGAAAACCATGCACGCTTACTTCTGGGGCCTGCTGCTCGATCCACAGGTTCTCGCCGCTGAATGCTACGGCCAGGGCATAAATGACGTCATCATATACCGCACTTTTGCGCATGATCTCGCGGGTGTGTTCACCCTGGGTTTATGGATGCCCACCGAAGTCTACTTCCGGTGCAAGGCGCCACCAACCAGGCCAGGCGGAATGCTGCCCTCACCGTCGAAACGGCCGCGATCACGGAGTCGCGCAAAAAGAGGAAAGCGCGCAGATGGCTCAAGGACAGATCATGACGAACGGAAGTAGACGCAGCGTTTTCACGCCAAAGCCAATGGAGCAGGGACGGCACCTGGCTTATAAGCAGGCCATGGAAGGCGAGTATGTGTTTGGCGTCGATCGCGGCAATAGTCCCCCGCTGGAGACCTATAATCAGGCGACGGCGGAATTGCAGGGCATCATCCAGGCCTGCGTCCGGGAAGGGAAGTTGCTGCGAGCACACGGCAGCCTGTGGTCGCTGAGTACGGTTGCCGTCACCGCGGGCAGGCTCATCGATAACACCGCGCTGCGGCTGTCATTCGAAGTGCCGGCTGATCTTGCCGAACCAGCCTATGCAGGAGAAACGGCCAAATTACGTTTCATCGAATGCGGAAATTCGGTCGCCGCCCTGAACGACCATCTTTTCAGTAACGGCCTATCCATTAAGGGATGCGGTTCCAATAACGGCCAGACCATCGCGGGCGCGATATCCACCGGTACGCATGGCGGCGCATATAAGTTCGGCGCCATGCAGGAAATGGTAGTGGGCTTGCATCTCGTTACCGCACCGGGCAGGCACGTCTACCTCGAGCGCAAATCCGCTCCCGTCATGAAGGCAGCCTTTGCCGAAAGCATAGGGGCGGATTTCATAAGAGACGACACGCTGTTCAACGCCGCCCTCGTGAGCCTCGGCGCCTTCGGCATCATGCATGGCATCCTGATCGAAACGCGCGAACTGTTCCTCCTCAATGCCGCCCGTTTCCGGCGCCCCTACGACGACACCCTCAAGCACGCAATCGCAATTTGCGACCCTACCCTCATTCCCCTGCCTGCCGAGGCTTCTGGTTTTCCCAGGGACAAGCCCTACCATTTCGAGATTTTCTTCAACCCCAACGAAGGCACGCCGCCCGACGAAGCCATCGTTCATATCATGTATGAATCCTCCTACGATCCGGATCATTACTCGCCACCGGTTTGGAATGCGAGCGAGGCCGGACTGGGTGCATCAGGGCTCGATGTCATGGGCACGTTGGTGGGGAAGATTCCCAGCCCGCTGAACAAGCTGGCGGTGCCATTCCTGAATAGCCAGGTTAACCAGGAATTCGCGCCCTACTTCAAGCAGGCAATCATTCGTGATCTTTTCCGGGGAGAAAAAACGCTGGGCAAGACGCTTGCCTGTGGCATTGGCATGCCTGTCGCAAAGGCGGTCGAAGCCATGGAAATTGCCTTCGGGGCGTACCGGAATGCGAATATCGTGCTCCCGCTGGTTCTGTCTCATCGCTTTGTCAAAGGCACCCAGGCTCTGCTCGGGTTTACCCGTTTTCCGGTTACGGCAGTCATGGAAATGGACGCGGTGAACACGCCGGAGACGCGCGCTTATTTCAACGAAGTCTGGAAGCGGCTCGATGCGGCAGGCATACCGTTCACGCTACACTGGGGAAAATACAATGCTTTCCTCACTCCCGAGCGCGTGCGCAACCGTTATGGCGACGCCGCAGTGGACCAATGGCTCGCCAGCCGCAAAACACTGCTGGACGATGCAGCGGTGCAGCAGGTTTTCACCAATGATTTCATGAAGGCAGTGGGATTGGCAGGCTAAGCATTGCCCAGCCATCAGAGAAAAAATACCCGAGCCTGGGGAAAAACAGATGTCTCGCCTATCATCGATCCCTTCCTTGCAAAAAAAAGTGCCACAACCGGCATCATCCCGCTGCCTCGCTCCGATTCAGGTACGGTCTGCTGATTCCCTCATCTTTCATTTGCAGCGCACCCTTGGCAATCGGCGGGTTGCACAGTTGATCCAGGCGAAGCGCCTCACCCCCGAAGGCAGGATCATGGATCGCGGGATCGAGATAAACCGCATCCAGCCCAAACTTGCCGTGGGCGCTGCCGATGACCAGTACGAACAGGAAGCCGATCGCGTTGCCCGCCAGGTGATGAGCATGCCCGATGCTTCCCCATCCTTCGGGGCCGGTTCCGTCCAGCGTGCAGGCATCCCGGGGAATCAAACGCCGGAAGAAGAATCGGAAAAGGAAACGGCATTGCAGCGAAGCCGCCTTGCAAATGTGGAAGCTCCCCTGCAGCGCCATGCGGAAAAAAAGGGAAAAAAACTCCCGCCCCAGGAAACCCGCATAATCAGCCGGTTTTATGACACCTCAACGGGAGCCATGATTCAGCGGGACAAAATTCCTCATGGCGCGCTCACTTGGGAGGATTTCAAGGGCAAGGCGCCCAAATCGTCAAAATATGACGCTGTCACCTATTCGTTTTTTGAGGATCCGGATCTGGGAGCGTTGATACCCGGCAAGGCCCCCGTGGATACTGGCGAACCCTGCAGGGCGAAAGGCAAGGACCAGACCCGGTTCACCGTGGATATCACCATCGATCCGGCGCAACTCGAAATCAGGTCCCTCATGGATCAGGAGAAATCCTGGCGCAGGCCATGGACGACCGACGAACCCGCGCGGCGGGTGAAATGTGAAAAGGAGTGGTCGCCTAAATGTGAAAAAGGCTTCGACAAGCAATTTTCCAAAATCAAAAAGACTGTTTCCAAGGAAAAAACCCGCTGCCAGAAAGAGCTGGATGAGAAAAAAATGAAGAAGAATGCCAAAAAACAATGCAAACCGCTCGAGGACGAGTGCAAATCGGCTTTGAAAGGCGGTGATGCCAGTTTTTCCATCCAGTTTGATGGTGTCGAAATTACAGCGGCCACGGCAAAAGAATGCACCTCCATCGTGCTGGCGCATTGCGTGACCGAGACCCTGAAAGAAAGAACATTCTCCGTCTCCGTGGACGGCGAAACGGCAGCCGCCACCAGCAAAGCCGGATGCAAGACCGAATTTGCCCCTGAGTTTGAAAAATTATTAAAAGACCAGGCCATCTGGGAAATAACGGTCGCGGATGAGACGACCACGATAAAATCGCGCGAGGACTGCCGAAAGCAGCTCGTGGACGATTGTGCGACGGATTTTCTGGAAACCGGCAGTAATGCGCTTCTCGGGCATGAGCAGGCTCACTTCGACCTGACCGACGCCATGGCAAAAAAAACGGAGAACGACCTCAAGGAATTGATCGGCACCTTCCCGGTGGAAGCAGAAGGGTGTGGTGAGAAGGCAGCCGCAGCAAACGCGAAAAAGCTGCTTGCCGGCGAATTGAAGAAGCTGAAGAAAAGTTATGGAGCCAACAAGGAATTGCTGAACAAGAAGCAGGCGCAATACGACAAGGAAACCAAGCACGGCACCATGGAAAAAAAGCAGGCAGCCTGGGAGAAAAAAATCAACGAGGGCTTCTGATGCCGCGACGATTAACGGTAAACCTGCCTGAAAGGGATACTTTCTGCCACGAGTACAGACTGGTATAGGCTGCAGGATGGGTTGAGTAAAACGCAACCCACCAAAAATATCATCCAGTGCCAGGAAAATGGTGAATTACGCTTTACTCCACCCACCTACGCAAGCCAGGGAAGCGCTGGACAATCTCCGCTGGCGCGACATGGCGGCCAACGCCCCGAGGTTACTGCGAGGTTTGCACCACCCGTACCACGCGCGGATCGTCAGCGAACTCCAGCAGCAGGCGGCGCACCCGGTCCTGCCATGCATCGGCAAAATCCGCGCGTATCTGATCATTCGCCCTGTCCTGCAATATGGCCGCCATGCGAGCGCCCTGGGCGGGATCACCCGGTATGAGGGAAACATCCAGGCTTACCGAGACTGATGCATCATTATCGCGACGCGTGAAGTGAATGGCTTCGCCTTCGCGTTGCGACGCAAAGCTGAGTAGCCCTCTACGCTTGAAGCGCCCCTGAATGCCGTAAAAACCGTTATCGCCCGCTGCGCCGGTAAGCAGCGTCAGCACTTGCGCCACTACCCCGGTAGTCCCTTCGCTTTCGGGGGCGGGCATACGGACCGAAATGGCTCCCCGCTCCGCCGGTTGATCCGGATACAGCGCGGCCAGCGCCGCGCGCCCCATCAGGAAAGCACCAGCGACAGTCGGGCAGGAGTGTCCAGCCAGACGCACCGCATCCACATAGTGATAATCGAGCACACCGTCAGCAGCCGCGCCCAGCATGGCGGCGAAAGGATCAATGGTTCGCACCACCGGCGCCTGGTCATAAAAGTCAGGAAAATTCACGCAAATCTCCTTGTTGGGTTTGGAACCGATCGACGCCTGTCGGACAATCACCGCCGGCAAAGGTTCAGCTTGCCGCCATTTTCTCTCCCAAGCGCTCCCGCAAGGAATGGAGGCAATACCGCTCTGCCACGGCGACAAGCCTATCTTTCCCGTTCATCGCCGCCGCCAGCATCGGCGAACGTCTGCAACTGCGGAAAAAGAATGCGTTCCTCGTAACGCACGTGGGTCCTGATAAGGTTTGCGAAGCGCCGCAGGCGATCGGCTGGCTCAAGGTCGCAGGGACCCCCGGCAAGCATGCGCAGTTGCGCATGCTCCGCCATGATCCGCTGCGCCGATCGGGTATCCAGGGCGCCCCCCGCAAGCCGTATCAACTGCTCCTCCCGTTCGAAATGCGAGGACATGACCGCGTGCCAGTGTGCTTCGATTTCAAGCGTTGCGTTGCGCATGGCATCGGCCTCGCCCGCGTCCGCGACCCTTAGCGCGGTCCGCGCCAGCACCAGGGCAGTATGATGTTCGCGCGACAACGAAAGCAAGGCGCCAACCCGAGGCATGCAAGCCACCTATGGAAAAATCTTACGTGTGCCCATTTTACATGTTCCCGGGCTCAGGCCGGCGCCAGGCGCTGTTTGCTCGAAACCACACGGAAACCACTCACCAAGCGACAAGCGAGGCAAACTGGCAGTTCCTGCATTCCGTCATTCCCAACTTTCGGCTCCTGGATTCCCGCTTTCGCGGGAATGGCAAAAGGGGTCTGGGATGCCCTTTTTCGCATGGTTTTCGACCAACTCTCTGAGCTGCTTGAAATTGATGGGTTTGGTCAGGTGAACGTCAAACCCCGCCTCCTCCGCGAGCTTCTTGTCTTTTTCCTGGCCCCAGCCGGTTGCTGCAATCAGGTAAATGCCGGCGCCCCATGGGGTCGCCCGAATGGCGCGCGCTACTTCATAGCCGCTGAGATGGGGCATGCCGATATCCAGCAACATGATGTCGGGCAGGAATTGCTCCGCTTCCTGTCGTGCCGCGAGACCGTCATGGACGACATGGACAATATGGCCATCGCGTTCGAGCAACATCGAGATCGCGATGGCGGCCGATTTGTTGTCATCCGCGACCAGAATACGGCAGGATTTCGTGCCCGTTTCCGTTCCTGACCCCTGTGAGGCGGAAGCCTGCGTCGCCGTGAATTCCACCGGGTCCCCCAAAGGCAAGCTCACGGTAAAGACGCTTCCTCGCCCTCGTCCATCGCTGGCTGCCTTTACCCACCCGCCATGCAGCTCCGTGATGGCGCGTACCAGGCCAAGCCCTATCCCCAGGCCGCTTGCAGTCCTGCCATACCTGCTTTCCACTTGCGAAAACATGCCGAATATCTGCTCGATGAATAGCGGTTCAATACCCATGCCGTTATCCGTAACCGTCACTTCCACGTTTTCAGGGGTCATTTTGACATCCAGCGCAATCCTGCCTCCTGGATGGGTATACTTGGCCGCATTGGACAGCAGGTTGGAAAAAATCTGCGCGAGCCTTACCGGATCCCCGTAAATGGTCACCGCAGGCGGGGGTTTCGCGACCGATAAGGCATGGCCTGCTGAATCTATCAAAGGCTGGGTGGTTTCGACAGCGGATTCGATGACGGACACGAGCGTGACATTCTGCTTGTGCAATGTCAGTCTGCCGAGCGACAGGCGTGAAGCATCCAGCAGATCATCGAGCAGAATTTTCATGGCCCTGCACTGGCGCTGAACGACTTTTGCGGCCCACTGACGCTTATCACTGCCAATTTCAGGCAATTCCAGCAGCACTGCGGAATTCTCTATGGCGGACAGAGGATTGCGTAGCTCATGGGACAGCATGGCGATGAATTCGTCCTTGCGTTTGTCGGCCTCCTGCATTCCTTCCGCCATGCGCAGGCGTTCGATAAAATCCGATGCCTGTCGCGCATACAGGTCGAGAATTCGGCACTGGTGCTCATCGGGTTGCCAGGGCCAGCGGAAATGCGTCGAAAGCACGCCTAGCGGTCTGCCATCCCGGCTCAACAGAGGCGTGGACTGGACCGCCCGGTATCCCGCCCTGTTGGCGGCTTCCAGGTACGCCGCATAGCCAGCCTCAGCTTCGACATCTTCAACGATCACCCGTTGTGCGCTTCGAAGCGCTCGCCCGCAGGTGGTATTGCTCTCCATCTCCACGGTACGGAAATGATCGAGAAAATCCGCATCGAACCCTTGCTGAGCGGCAATTTTCAGCACCTTGTCGACAGGATCATAGAGCTGGATGTTCCCCATGTCCGCTCCCAGCAGGGCAACGGACGCGCGAAGTATCTCCTCCAGCGCAGCCTGCAGGTCGGTGGCATGAAACAGCCGGGTGCCAAGCTCATGCAGCCGGTTAAGGGACGAAACCTCCGTTTCAAGCTGATTCCGGGCTGTGAGAAGCGCACCTTCGATGTGCTCGCGCTCCCTGATATGCTGGCGCAGCATGTTGTTCACGTGCGACAGCGCCTTGGTGCGCTCATCCATCCTTTTCTCAAGAAAATCGCGCAGATTCACGCTCTTGTCGAGGGTGCGCTTCGCATGATAGGCAGCCGAGGCAAAACTGGACAGGCTGGTCATCCGGCGTAAATCCTCGCTGTCGAATTTGCGTTCATTCGAATGTGCGATGACCCAGACGAATCCCACCGGTTTTCTGCCGTCGTGAAACGGGATGAGCAGCACTTCGGCTATGGCCGGCTCGATCTCGGCAGAAAGCGGGAACAGACTGGCCGGATCTTCGAACAATACCGGTTCGTCCCGTGCCACGGCCACCGCGAATGGGCTGGATGCGCCGTTCGTCAGAACGTCCAGATTGCTGGCATATATCCCGGCGCAGGCATGCCAGCGAAACGATTTTCCATCAGACTCGATTATGCTGACCCCAGCGGAATCCGCCCGGCATAGCTCGAGAGTGATTTCCGCCAGTTTTTGCAAAAGATTGCGGGGATGATTACCGAGTTCGTCGGCGAGCGCAACCAGCGCGCGGTTCTCGCCCTCGTAATCCCGGGCGCGCGACAGCCGAGACGCCAGCACTTTCGTCCCATGATGCTTCTCGAACGGCGGATACCGCGCATCAACACTATTGTGCTCGCTCACAATGCTCTCCGATGGTTACAGGAACTTCTGAACCGCCGCATCGGGGTTTCCCTGCCGCTTGCATTCCTTATATCACCCGGTGCGAACGAAACTCTGTGCGAAAACACGCATACAAAATCCTTTTGCCGAGTTATAAAGGTCGGATAAAAATGCTTGCTTTCCTGTTTTTATTAATAGATAATGCGAATCATTATTATTATAATTAATATTAATTAAATTTCAGCCACCCTCAAACGGAATGGTTCGCTTCCTTAACAGCGCCAGAAGCATTTCCGTTTGCCAGAACTCCATCCGTCGTCACTGCTTTCTCCTTTGACAGTGGCGTTTTAGCCAGCCAAGCCCCCGGGCCAGCCAGCCACTTTTTTTTGCGGCGCAGGTACGGAAGCCGGTGTTCCTTATGTTTCCTCAGTGTTTCCCCAATTTTTTCAGCGGCAGCACAGGTGTCCAGCTACAAACACAGTGCCCGGCTTGCGCCCCCCATCTTTCACTTTTATAAACGAACTCGAATCGCAGGCAGTACCTGTAATTTCTTACAGCTAGCCAAGCCGGATTTTCTCCTATTCAATAGCTCCTTGCGAATCCCCCTGAACAGGTTCCTCGGCACAAGGAGAATTTATGCGGAAATTCCTGGAACGGTTGAACACCCCACGTCAGTGACGCGTATCGATAGGACTTCCCCATGTCGAACAAACTTCAGCGATCTTTCGCCGATGCGCAGCGATTTTTACTGGATGTCCTGGCTTCCCCATCCTTTGCCCATGGCTATTATGAAATAGGGCAAAAAGTACGGGGACAGCTGCGCCCGGCCAGCTTGATGGAATGGCTGTCCGTGCACGGATACCGCACCACTCCCACTCATATACTGCATGGGCTGGAGCATCTGCGGGATTCCCATCTGTCGTATTGGGCCGGGATATATGGGGAAACAGTTCTGGAAAAGCCGGGTGAAGCAGCGCCAGGAGGGCCGCCGCTGGCGATAATCGATGACGAAACGATTTTGCTCGACAACGTTCCCATTTCGGATTTCCAGTTTTCAAACAGGAATCTCACCTGGGGCAAGGGCAACAGCCAGTCCGCGGGGAATTTGCGGTTTGACGAGATACGAACCGCCGACGGGCCCGCTCAACTGTCCGGTTCAGGTTCCCGTAAGGTGTTCAATGGCTCCCTGATACAAAATCAATGCGAACCGGGTGCACCCCCGCTGCCGTATACCGGCCGTATCGGGCCGGTTACCACGTGGCCGCTCGATAACTGGTCAGGCGCTTATACCACCTGGACAGCTTCGGCGGCCAGCAAAGCCAGGGGGCCGGACTTGATCGTGCAGGATCGCAGTCTTGTCCTTCTTGATGGAATCCCCATCAGGAATTTCAACTACAGTTCGGTTGGGCACATGCTGAGCTGGGGACTGGACTACAACGCGACAGCGGGCCGCCTGGCGTTTGGAAACGGGCCTGCCTGTACAGATACGAATCAGCCTGGCGGATTTTCCGGAACCATACAGACGGCGGACGATAGTCCTGTCCTGTCATACCAGGGAGAACTGTCGGCTCCCACTTCGCTTTGCGGCTGGGTAGGCGTCTACGGCCAGACCATGATCGAGGAGAGCGGCGGGCATCATGCGAATGGGCCGGAGCTGGTCATTCTTGCCGATGGACAGGTAGCCCTGGATGGCTGCAGCGTGCGAAATCCCCGCTATGATGCCGATACCCAGGTGCTGGCCTGGTCTGCCTCCGGAAATGGCACGAGCGGACGCATCGCATTCCGGCAAGGGCCCGCATCGACCTTGCACAAGCAGGTGCGAAAATGCTTTCAAGGCACGTTACAGCTGACCGCAACCGGTCCGGAATTTCCGTTTTCGGGAATTCCAGGTCAACCCTATTCGGGTGGAGGCGGTTTTCAGGAAGAGGCGCTGCTGAAAGCCTGCATGGATAAAGGCGTTGCAATAGGCATGATTTCCAGAATCACCCTCCCCTATCGCCAGAACAAGCCAGCCAATTGGGGAGGGACGAAAGGCCAGTGGTCCGGGGAGAGAATCCCGGCAAAGCGGAACATGGGGAAGGATATCGAAACGTACTGAAACTGAGCCGGGGCGCTGCAATCACCAGCACCTCTCGCGGTCCAAAAATATAAAGATACACTTGATATTAGACATGGGAGAAACCTCATGAATGAAAGACTCCTGTTTTGGGGCATATATCTTCTCATCGTGCTCGCGGGTCTGGGCCTGCTGGGAGTTCAACTGGCATAATCCAGATCCGGTATTTGATCGCTCATTTTCAGTTTAGAACTCTGACCCACAAAGACTTTCCGCTGTAGCGGCGTTCACCTGCATGGTGAGTTCGCTACAGGGCAGATCGCGCAATTTTTGCGGTACATGGCTGTGTTGCAGCTCTTTGGAATGGAATAACCATTGCGTGCCGTTGCGCCTTGCCCTGCACTCCAAAACCGCATGCCCCGCCTATCCAACTGCTGGATTGAAAATAATCACGCTCCCTGTCGCTTCCGATGCCGGTTCATGAAAAATGATCAGGCTCGGGATCAAAACGAATTTTCCACCCCTATTGCCGCCACCCAGCCATATCCACGCGCGGCCGTGGCCAGGAATAATCCAAGCCGTATCAGATCATGCACCGGATTTCCGATCACGGTCTGATCCATATCCCTGATTCCTTGAGTGCCATCGCCCGGCCTCAGCTTGTTCTGGATGAAGCCCGGCTTACGTCAATCACCGAAGCCCCGTGCAAGGCGGAGAATTGCCTGCCTCAGACCTCGCGTCCGAGGAATCCTATTCGAGCTTCCTTAAAACCGACCTCTTGTGCATGGCGACATGGTCCGTCTTGTCGCTCCGGATTTCGTATTGCGGCTCGTCCTGGCTGGCATGGTGAATGTATCCTTTGTAGTTCACATCCTGGACATGAACCTTGATGATTTTTCCGCTGACATATCCGGCTTCGGAATTCCAGCTTACGTGATCACCGACTTTAAAGTGCTTGTCCACCCTTCATTTCCCTGTTCCGGTCAGCGGGTAATCGGCTGGTTGCGGGGTTTGAAATTTTTTCAGCACTCATTGTGGCATCACCGATACCGACGCCTCGCTGGTAAGCATCAGGAATGTCAATGTCTCGCGCAAATAGAGACGCACAATCCTGTCGGTGTGGCTTTCATATCCGATCGACAGATCCTGGCCGAGATGCAACTCGTAGTCTCCACCCCGGGTGGATAACACGCTGCCGCCGCCGAGCGCGGGCGCCCAGACGACCTCGCCGTCAACGATACGCCTGATGTGCTCGATAATGGGGTACCCCTCCTCGCGCCCCCCGCTGAGCGCCGTATAGGCATCGGCGCCGAGCAGGACGGAATAGGGACCATTCACGCCAGCGAGGCGCAATTGTTCGAGCGCTTTGCTGATCGCGGCCGGATAGCCGCCGGCGTTATCCGGCAATGCAAGCTTCGCATTCGACGAGGCCTCCCGGATGCCGACGATCCCGGCAGCCTTGTAGCCGTCGAAAATCGCCCGATCTTCCGCATAAGCAATCTGCTTCGCCGCGTCCTTCGCTGGTTGCCAGTCGGAATTATTCGCGCCGCGCTCGACATCGTCGATCGCATCCCGCTGTAGCTCGAAAGGCACGGTCAGCTCAACCAGAGCTTTGACTTCGCGCAGCTTCGCATCGACATCCGGCTGAGGCGCAGCGATGGCATATTTGTGGCCGCTTCCCACTCCCGCCAGTTCGACACCGCCGGGCATCTTGACGTCGACCACGCGCCGGCCTGCAATGGAGCGCTTGAAGGTGCGCGCCACCTCCTCGTCGATTTGCGACCAGGCAGCACTGGAGATGGGGGCAAGCTCGCGATGCAGATTATTCATATTGAGAATTTCCTTTGAGAGAGCCGATGTTGAGTGAGCCATCATGATGCGGCTGGACGGATGGCACCGAATCAGCCCGGCTGGCGCCGGACGCCTGCGGGTTGCGCTCCGCGAGCGCTTCGAGCAGATCGGCGGATGGGACGAAGAAAAGACCGCCCGTGACCGCACGGCTGTGGTCGAGCAACCGGTCGTAATTACCCGGCGGCCGTCCGACGAACATGTTTTCGAGCATCTGCTCGATAGGCGCGGGAGAGCGGGCATAACCAATGAAGTAAGTCCCGAATTCACCCGCGCCAGGACGGCCAAATGGCATATTGTCACGCAGAATCTTGATTTCTTTTCCGTTCTCGGCGATCGTCGTTAATGAACTATGCGATGATGACGGCTTGATTCCTTCCTCGAGTTCGATGTCGGAGAGCTTCGTGCGCCCCATCACGCATTCCTGGGCTTCAACGGACAGCGAGTTCCAGCCCGCCATGTCATGCAGGTATTTCTGCACCAGTACGTAGCTGCCGCCCGCAAAAGCCGCATCCTCGTCGCCGATGATGGTGAAGTCCACAGCCTCCTGGCCAGCCGGATTTTCGGTGCCATCGACGAACCCCACCATGCTGCGCAAATCGAAGTAGCGGAAACCATGCACTTCGTCGGCCACCGAGACCGCATCGCCCAGTTGTCCCAGCGCCTGCATGGCAAGCTCAAAGCACAGGTCCATGCGGTCGGCGCGGATGTGCAGAAGGAGATCGCCCGGCGTCGCCATGGCATGGCGATCGTCCGTCCTGAATTCGCGGAAAGGATGCAGGGACACGGGACGTGGCTCACCAAACAGCTTATCCCATCCCCCGGAACTGAAACCGAAAACGCATGAGAGATTGCCGGAAGGGACCCGCCTGCCAACGGCTCGGACAAGAGCGGCGATATTTCCGCATAAGGCGCGAACTTTATCCGCACGATTGCCGCCCGCAGCAAGCGTTGCGACAATGAAGATCGCGCTCGGCGTGACTGGACTGATAACGGCTTGCGGTTGGGGAATGTTCTTCGGCATGGCTCCGGCGATATTGCGGTCGCGCGAGTTTTGACCATTGTAGAATAGAACTCCCGATGTGAACATACGCGGCGGCAGGATTAGCCTCCGACTGGTTTGATTTTCCACTCCAAGATTTAAGGAAAGGCTGAACACCGCCGGCTTTAGCCGGTCAGCTTTAGCTTGGGTAGGATGGGTGGAGCAAAGCATAACCCATCATTTTCCTGAAGCTCGATAGATGTTTTTTGATGGATTGCGTTTCACTATCCATCCTACAGTCTGCAGTTGCCGCACCCGTCAGGGTGGAGCCAGGCTGGTATTCTGCATGCCGGCGATCAGGTCCTTCAGTACCCCGAAATCCACCGGTTTGGTGAGATGATGATCGAACCCGGTCTTGCTCGAATCGCGTCGGTCTTTTTCCTGTCCCCAGCCCGTTAGCGCTATCAGCTTGATGCCGTTGAACTGGGGCTGGCTGCGAATCCGCCGCGCCACCTCATGGCCATCCATGCCCGGCATCCCGATATCCATGAGGATGACGTTCGGCTGGTAATTGGGTATCGCTGCTAGCGCCGCCGGCCCGCCATTCACCGCCTGGGCATTCACTCCGATGGATTCGAGCAGCATGGCCAGCACTTCCGCCGCATCCCGATTGTCGTCCACCACCAATACGCGCAAGCCAAGCGGCGGCGGAGAATTTTTTCCCGGTCCGGGGCTTTCCGCTGCTTCGGCTGTCTCGCAGAGCGGCAGGCGCACGATGAATTCGCTCCCCGCGTCCCTGCCCTCGCTTCGGGCCTCGATCATGCCGCCGTGCATCTGGATCAGGCGATGCACCAGGCTCAACCCGATGCCCAGGCCCTCCTGGTGTCCCATGCCATTACGGCGTTCCTGGGCGAACATGTCGAATATGCGGGGCAGCATCCCCGGCAGGATCCCCATGCCGTTGTCCCGCACCGATATGACAGCTTCATCCCCTTCCTGGCGCGCCGTAAGCCAGATATGGCCCCCTTTTTTGGTGTACCTGGCGGCGTTATTGAGTAGATTGCTGAATATCTGCGCAAGGCGCACGGGATCGGCATAGACCACCAGTGGCCGATCGGGGATGAAGACGGTCAGCTCATGCTCTTTTTCCTTCACCAGCGGCATACTTGCCTCGAGCGCATCGCGCAATGCCGTGGCGAGGCGCATGGGGCCCTGGCGCAATTCGATCTTTCCGCTGGTAATGCGCGACACCTCCAGCAGATCGTCCACCAGGCGCTCGATATAGCGCACCTGCCGGATTATCACCGGAAGCAGCCGCGGCAGCGATGCGGCGCCCCCTGGCCTGGCAATGAGCGACAACCCATTGCTGATGGGGCCGAGCGGATTTCGCAGCTCGTGCGCCAGCGTCGCCAGGAATTCATCCTTGCGGCGATCGGCTTCCAGTAAAGCGGATTCCGCGGTAACGGCATCCGTGATATTGATCGACACCCCCACATGCCCGGCATACTCGTCGTTCGCGGTGAACCAGGGCAGTGCGTAGGATATGAGCCAGCGCCACTCGCCATTTGCAACGCGGATGCGCACCCGCTGCTGAAAACGGCTGTGCTTGCGCAATGCTTCCTCGAATGCCGCAAGATATCTCTTCGCATCATCCGGATGAATGATGGAACGCCATCCGGCAGGCATCAGTTCTTCAAGCGTCATGCCGATCAATTCCCTGAATCGCTGGTTGAGATAGACGGCGTTTCCTTCTGCGTCGACGCGCCACGCAAGAGCGGGCGAAGCCTCGGCCATGGCGCGAAAGCGCGCTTCGCTTTCGCGCAGGGCCTGCTCCGCGCGTTTGCGCCCGGTTATGTCGATCACATACTGCACGCCTTCGCGCTCGTTCAGTCTTTTCGACAGAGTCAGCGCCCACCAGCGGGAACCGTCCTTGCGCGCAAACTCCTTCTCCTGGGGAAGCGCGCATTGGCCAGGCTGGATTTCGAAAATGGTTTGCGGCAAGGCGGATATCCACTCCTTCCAGTCCTCCAGCCAGTTCCCTGGCGCCGCTTCACTCCCGCCATGCGGCTTCTCCCCTCCCTTTTCGCGTACGAAACCGCTCATTTCGCGAAAGGCTTCATTGGACAAGGTAATCCTTCCCTCCGCGTCAAAGAAAACAACGCCTATCGTTTCAATTTCGAGCGCTCGGCGAAAAAGTTCCTCGCGCTCCCGCAGCGCCTGCTCGAGACTCTCTCCTTCTGCCGCCAGGACGGGCGCCCGCGTCGATCCAATCATTTCAGTCATCGTTACCAGCACGCCTCCCGCAGAGCCCTTTTCCCTGCTGTCCATCCGCTCGCTGCCCGTTTCCTCGCGATCCGCATTGCCTGTTCCTGCTTCGCCTGGCACGGCGCTGCACGTCAGCCTGAAAAACGCCTCCTCCAGCTTTCCGCTGCGCTCGATGATCAGCCGCTTGTCGTCGAATATGAATGATTCGCCACGCTGCATCACCCCTTCGCAAGCCGGCTGCAGGAAATCCCAAATCCCGGACCAGTTCTGGCTTGCCGGCCTCCCCAGGCTCCCGGGTTGTTTCATGGATATCAGGTCACGGCAGGCGTCGTTATGGATTTGTATCAGGTTGGGTCCCCACAGCAGCATGGACGGCGTGGGGAGCGACAGCATGATGCTGACGCCGGTTTTCAGGGTAAGCGGCCATGCCGAGATGGGACCCAGATCCGAGTCATTCCAGTCATGGTCGCGAATGAACGCGCCCATGCCGCTCTGGTTCAACCAGAGAGGTTTGCTTATCTCCCCTTGAGTCAGCGATATGCGGTTCGCCATAGGAATGATTACCTCAGGACGCGCGGTGATTGGATTGTCATCATGCCATTCGATGTAGCATGGCCCGTTATACTCAACATAGCATAATGCGCCAGCAATGCTGGATTCCGGGGGATCATCCGCCTACCCGGGCGTTTTTGCCGTGATCCGGTCATTTTTTCGAAGGTCAGCCCTAGCGGGCGCTATCTGTGCGCTACCGAACCGTCCATCTTTACGCAGCAAGGTAAAACCCTTTTCAGTTAATTCAGGTTTGCTACCATTATGGAAAACAGCAGTTGGAAATGAGCATGGCGAGATTGGAAGATAACGAAGAAGCTTTATTGCGCTCTGTCGCATTGCAAACCTCCAGCGCAATTCTGCTGGCACGACAGCGCGCGGAACATGAGCTCAGGCAGGCGAAGAGAGATCTGGAGGATAAGACAAGGCAACTCGACCACTCTCTTTCGATATTGCGCGCCACCATAGAAGCGACGGCTGAGGGTATCCTGGTCACCGACGAGGAAGGCACCGTACTGCGGTTCAACGAGCTTTATCTGACGATGTGGCAAATCAGGCGCGATCTACCCTACTTCAACGAGCATCGCCAGTTGCTGCAATTCTGCGGCAGATCGATGAAAGACCCGCAGGCTTTTTTTGACAGGACCGAGAAGATTTACGCATCCTGGCCCCCTGATACCTACGACGTGCTGGAGCTGACCGATGGCAGGGTGATCGAGCGGTTTTCGAAGATCCAGTATATAGAAAGCCAGAATATCGGCCGCGTCTGGACCTTCCGTGATATCACGGCGCGCAGGCGCGCCGAGGAAGCGGTACGCGAAAGCGGGGAGCGCCTGCGATTCATGGCAGACTCGATGCCCCTGAAAATATTCATGTGCCGGCCCGATGGCGAATTGGATTACATAAACCGGCAATGGCTGGACTTTACCGGGGAAACCGCCGACAAATTATTGGGCTGGGAATGGACCAGGCTCATCCATCCGGATGACGTGGAAGAAAATATCCGGCAATGGCGGCACTGTCTTGCCACCGGCGAGCCTTTCCTTATCGAGCATCGGGTTAAAAGAGCGGATGGGGAGTATAAGTGGCATCTTACCTGCGCCCATGCCAAATACGATATCCATGAAAATATCTCGATGTGGGTGGGTTCAAGCACGGATATCGATGGGCTCAAGCGAACCGACGAGGAAAAAAAGCAGCTTCTCGAGAACGAGCGTATCGCGCGTGCTGAAGCAGAGCGGGCGAGCCAGCTCAAGGACGAATTTCTCGCCACGCTGTCGCATGAACTGAGGACGCCGCTCAACGCGATTCTGGGCTGGTCGCAGCTTATCCAGCAGGGAACCATGAGCCAGGAAAATATTCAGCGCGGCCTGGCGACCATCGAAAGAAATGCGCGCGTCCAGAATAAGCTGATCGAGGATCTTCTCGAAATGAGCAGCATCATTTCGGGGAAGATTCATCTCGATATGCAGCGAGTGGATCTCTCGGCCATAGCCGAAGCGGCAGTCGAATCGGTTACTCCATCCACGCAGACCAAGGGAGTCAGGTTAAAAAAGAAGATCGATCCAACGGCAGGATTCGTGTCCGGCGACCAGGATCGGCTCCAGCAGGTTATCTGGAATCTCCTCTCCAACGCCATCAAATTTACTCCCAGGGGTGGGAATATCGAGATTACCGTCATGCAGACGGGCTCCCGGATCGAGGTCAACATAAAAGACTCGGGGGTCGGCATTCAGCCCGAGTTCCTCCCGCATGTTTTTGATCGTTTTTGCCAGGCGGATTCTTCGCTTACCCGGCAGCACGGCGGGCTCGGCCTGGGACTCGCCATCGTCCAGCAGCTCGTGGGATTGCATGGAGGCACAGTCCGCGCGGAAAGCCCGGGAGAAGGAAAGGGCGCATCCTTCATCGTAAGCTTTCCCCTTGCACCCGTTAACCACCCGCGCGAGGAAGCACGCGCGTTGCTGCATGCCGGCGGGGTGAATTTCACGCTCCAGGGAGTCCGGATTCTTGTCATCGATGACGAGAAGGATTCCCGCGAACTTATCCGGGAAGTGCTGGCAGGTTGCGAAGCGGAGGTCGTTGCCGCTGCAAACGCCGCGGAAGGATTGGAGATGCTGAAGACCCGCAGCCCGGATGTGATGATCAGCGACATCGGCATGCCGGGCAAGGACGGATATCAGCTTATTCGCGAGATACGGCAGCTTCCCGCAAGCGCCGGTGGCAAAATACCTGCGATTGCCCTTACCGCTTTTGCAAGCTCGGAGGACCGGACCAGGGCAATGATGGCAGGATACCAGATGCATCTCTCCAAGCCGGTCGAACCTCATGAGCTGGTTGCAACTGTGGCCGCATTTACGCAGTGGATGCATTAGGGAATCTGGAATTGCCGGGTTACAGAACCAGCGACGCTCGAGGAAGCGCTGGCTCAATAACTATCGGCCAAAGCTGGAGGCAGGCAGCAACTGCAGCCTGCAGGATAGGTGGAGTGAAACACAGCCCATCAAAAAACTGAATAATCCTCGTTGCAGAACCGCTGATGTTCCCTGCTCTTTTCAGCTATTCAACCTAATCCGGCAGCCGGCCGCTCATTTTCAGTTTAGAGTCATGATTCATACTCGACATTCACCTATATGGTGAGTTCGCTACAGGGCGGGTTGTGCGATTTTTGCTGCACATGGCTGCGTTGCAACTCCTTGGAATGGAATAGCCATTCCACGTCGCAGCACCTTGCCCTGCACGCAAAAAACCGCACACTCCACCTTGTCCAGCTGCCGGATTTAGGTTCAGTCGCTTCGCCATTCTTTCAGGAAACCGGAAAAACCTGCAAAATCCTTCAGGAATGAGGCGGTCTCCCACCGGGGCCAGTCCCTGCCAGCCTCTGCCAGCATGAGATTCGCTGAAGTTCCGCTACCTTTCCGTAAGCCCAAATCCGGCAGTTGACCGTTTTTTTAGTTTAGGACCATGATTCACAAAAACTTTCCGCAATACTCGATGTTCACCTGCATTCGGGTTAATTATGGCATTATGGATATCTGGTAACTGTTTCCGCCGCTAATTTGCATGGGCACCCCAATCGAAACCATGGCCGTCATCATACCGACTGAACCTATAGGCAGCATTCCTCGTCCCCCCGAACTGATCGAGGCGCTTGCCAATAGCAACCCGCTGGGGCTGGAAATGCTCCCGCTCTATGATGTCGCGATACGGGATACGATAGCGCAATTCGAAGCCACCGGCTCCCCGGTGATCACCGATGGGGAGCAAAGGAAGTATCACAACTTCTGGACTTATTCGGTGCATGGGCTCCCCAATACCGATCCCGATGGCTTCACCATTCCTTTCGAAGCCGGCCACGACCGGCGCATGCCCAGGCTGGTAGCCGGCCCGTTTCGTTACCGGATCTATGCAGACGAGTACCTGGATGCCGCCATGCGCTATGCTCAGGTGCCTGTCAAGCAGGCCGTCATCTCGCCCTCCGCCCTGAGCCTGATGTATCCCGCGGAAGAAATTCCGGGTTATCCCCGCTCTAGATTCATCGACGACCTGCTGGCCGAGCATGAAACCGAAATTCGCCGCTGCCTTGCAAGGGGAGCGCATAAAGTCCAGATCGATTTCACCGAAGGACGGCTGGCAATAAAGCTCGATCCCAGCGGGAAGCTCCTTAACAGCTTCATCGACCTGAATAATCTCGCGCTATCGCGATTTACGCCGGAAGAGCTTACGCGGCTTGGAGTGCATACCTGCCCCGGCGCCGACTGCGATTCCACCCACAGCGCGGAAGTCGATTACGCCGAGCTGCTGCCAAGCCTGTTTCAACTGAAAGTACATAACTTTTATATTGCGCTGGCAGGCGAACGGGATCGCCAGCGGGTGCTGAAAATCATACGTTCGCATATGAAGCCCGACCAGCGCATCTTTATCGGAGTAACCGCCCCCATCAATCCTCGCATAGAGACGCCGGAAGAAATCCGGGATCAAATTCTCGAAGCCGCGCTCTATATTCCTGTCGATCAGTTGGGTACGACGGACGATTGCGGCTTCTCGCCTTTTTGCGATGATACCTCGACCAGCCGCGATACCGCGTTTGCAAAAATCCGGGCTCGCGTGCTGGGAACAGCGCTTGTATCGAAAATGCTGTCGGTTAATTAGGGAAGCACTGAACAAATCCTCGTCCTGTCCCCTCACCCGTCACTCTTCCAAGCTATTCGGACCATGTACCGCCGGCTTCTCATTTCCCTTTTTGCCTGCTGCGCCCTGCTGATCCTCGCCGCGATGGGGGTGAGCGAACTGCTGACCGGCCCGGCGCCCACTGCGGTCAGCACCCTATCCACCGGTTTTCCTGCCGAGGCGGTACAAATCCCCGTCATGGCCGCGGCGCAGGGAAATGGCGCCGATACCGCCAGTGCGGAAAGAAGCGTGCACGGCTGGCTGGCTCGCGGGGTTCGCGGCCGGGGCATGGTATTGCTCGTCCACTCCATCCGCAGCAATCGCGTGGAAATGCTGGGCCGTGCGCGTTTCCTGAACAGGATCGGCTATGGGACCCTGCTCATCGATCTTCAGGCTCATGGAGAAACACCGGGCGACCGCATCACTTTCGGGGCACGTGAATCCGAAGACGTGGAAGCTTCGCTGGCCTTTCTGCGGAACAATTTCCCCTCCGAGAAAATTGCCGCAATCGGCGTCTCGCTGGGCGCCGCCGCCATCGTGCTTGCCAGGCCAGGCTTCAGGCTGGATGCCGTGATTCTTGAATCGATGCACCCGACGATCAAAGAAGCGGCGGAAAACCGGCTGAGACTGCATCTCGGTGAAACCGGTCCCGCGCTTTCCCCGCTCCTGCTTTCGCTGCTATCCCGTCGACTGGATATTTCACCAGCGGCGCTGAATCCCATCTCGCGCATAGGTGAGCTGGATGCGCCGTTGCTGCTGATTTCGGGAACCGACGACAGGCATACGAAAGTGGCCGAAACCGAGCGGCTGTTCGATGCCGCGCGGCAACCGAAAGAGATGTGGATCGTGCCGGGAGGCGGCCATTTCAACATGCACGCCTATGCCGGCAGGGAATACGAGGACCGCATATCGGGCTTCCTCGGCCGCTATATACGGGGGGAGGATTAGCTGGCAGCCTGGCTACGATATGTTCCGGTTCGAGCGCACATATTCATGAATACAGCTGACAAGCAACCAACGCGATGCCACCCTGAAGATCAACCATGCGGGGCTCAGTCGCCATCTTCATTCTCCTGCGCAAGTTGCGATTTGAGATGATAGGCATCGATGTCAAAGTCTTTGCTGTTCGAGACCGCGGCCAGTACCAGGGGCGTAACGCGCTCCCGCTCCTCTTCGGTCTCGAAGTTTGTGAAGTTAGCCGCAGCTGCCTCGGCGAACAGTTTCTCCGACAGCCGCTTTGCCTTTACTTCATGACTCTCTATGTCGAAATTGGCGCCAGGAGGGATGTTTTCCTCGATCCATGTGTTGGCCCACCTCAGGAAGCGATTGCTCATGACTGCCCACCCATCTTCTGCGTTGAATTCGGCGCCGGTCGCCCCTCATGGGAGGATTTTACCCATGATAAAATAGGTTATCAAGGGTGAATGCAGTTGCAATTATTCCTGATTCGGATCTGAAGCCCCGAAATCCTCATAGGAATTTTATTAAGCTGAGGTAACTCATTATTGATGAGCGATCGGACTTTCTACTCGAAAAATCCGGACGCAAGAATGAGGCGGTGGCACTCGCGGAATGCATACTCCTATCTGGGGGGTGGTTGGTTTAATTCCAAAAATATAAGAAACAGGATGACCCCGCCGATAAACATCAGCATCCTGTTGCGGCCGCCACGCTTCAGGTTGAGGATAGGATCGTTCTTTCCTGCCTTGAAGCCGGGCTTGCGCTCGTCGATAAATTCCATATCCAGGTATTTTTCCAGGATGGCGCGCAGCAGCAAGGCGCCCCCAAAATCTGGATAGGTTGAAGAGACGTCGAACTGGAACCGTTTCCCTTCCGGCGCTTCCAGCGTGTAGATCTTTTGCGAGTAATTGGGAGTACTAGACCTCATGCCCTTGGGTATCATCCTTGTCACGATGCTCGCCCGGGCGATCTCCTTCCATTTATATTTGTACTTTATTCCGGACTGGACGATGCTTATCCCCTGCTCGGAGACTTCAAGCTCTCCCACGGTAAGGTTAGTCTTGACAAGAGTGGAGCCCCCGCGCTGCATCTCCGACAACCTCACGAACCGCAGTGGCCCTGCGGCCAGATTGAAGACCGGCACATCATCCACCACCTTGTTTTCTTGCTCCCACTGGATAATACGGGCATAAGTGTAACTGGATAGTTCCAATCCGGTTCGCTCCCGGTAATCCTTGTAAACCTTCCTTGCGCTGCTGTAGAGTTCCATATACACAAGCAGAACCACGGCCCGCGAGATGATTTCTTCATTCGTCGGCCCCAGCGCCATCGCCCGCCCGATCAGATCCTTGGCCTGGCCCGTATCCTCATTATCGATGCAGGCTTCGGCCTGATTAAAAAAATCACGCGACGACGGCATACTCTATTTGCGTACTCCGGCTGCACTGCTGCCAGTTCCGAATTTTCCAAAGTGTTGGAAGCAGCTCTACTTTCTGGACACATGGATCATGGCTTTCCAAATTTCTCAGCCAGCAAGCGAAGTAGCAATATATATGGCGGAAATCGCAAAGCGTAGAAAATCTTGACCTACCATCATTGATTGCATGTATGGAATGGCCGCACCGAGGAACCCGACTCCGATCACGTAAATGTGTATTTTTCTGATTTACGATCTCCTTTTACTTATCCTGAAAGCTTATTTTATACGACCCATTTTTACCAGAAGACCAAAATTGCTTGAACTTGAGCCAACGGTGGATGGCGAAGTATTGGATATACTCGAGCTTGAACCAGAAATGGGTAATGGTGCATGGGGCTATTCGAGCTTGGAACAGCCCTGCTATTGCTGCTTGCTTCATTAGCTGCTTGCTTCATTAGCTGCTTGCTTCATTAGCTGCTTGTGCAAGTAATTTTAAACCTTGATGACCCTTGAACCGCATACATGTATGCACCCCAACCAAGGGAAGATGTGAGTAATATTCTTGCTGATGCAATACTATCTGGAATAATTTTTACTCACTTCCCGAGAGGAAAATAAATGTCACACGACGAGCCTGAGCAGATTTCCGCAGAAATTCCACCGGCAGCGCAATTGATGCAGATGATCTTCGGGTTTATGACTACACAAGCGATATCCGTCGCGGCAAGGTTAAATCTCGCCGATTTGCTCAATGATGGGGCGAAAACCGTCGATGAACTGGCGCAGGCGACCGGAACCCAGGTACGTCCTCTCTATCGCATCCTGCGCGCGCTTGCCAGCGTCGGCATTTTTGCTGAAGACGCTGCGGGACGCTTCAGCCTGACTGCGTTAGCCGAACCTTTGCGTAGCAATACGCCCAACAGTCTGCGTGATTTTTCTATTTTCATCGGAGCGGATTGGCACTGGCGAGCATGGGGTGATCTTTTCGGTAGCACTCAGTCTGGCCTTCCGGCCTTCGAAAGAATTTACGGCAAGGCCTACTTCGATTATCTCGGCGAGAATACCGGCCCAGCCCAGGTTTTCAATGACGCCATGACCAGCATCAGTACCGCAGCCAGTGCGGCAATCATCGATGGTTATGATTTTTCGGGGATCAACACGCTCGTCGATGTAGGAGGCGGCCATGGCATGCTTCTTTGCTCAATCCTGGAAAAATACCCGCAAATGAATGGAATACTCATCGACGCGTCTTCCGTCATCACGGGAACAAAAGAGGCTATCGCTGCGCGCGGACTGTCGCAACGCTGTGAAGCAGTCGCCGGTGATTTCTTTACCTCGGTTCCAGCAGGTGGAGACGCCTACATCATGAAGCACATCATCCATGACTGGAACGAGGAGCGTGCATCGACAATCCTCCAATGCTGCCGCCGGCAGATGTCAAGGGAAGGCAGGCTTCTTGTCGTGGAGATGGTGATTCCAGAAGGCAACGCACCTTCGTTTAGTAAGCTGATGGATCTGGAAATGCTGGTACTGCTCCATTCTTATGAGCGCACCGAAGCCGAATATCGTGAACTGTTCAACCAATCAGGTTTCAATTTGACCAGAATCGTTCCAACTAAATCGGCATATAGCGTAATCGAGGGGGTGCCCATTTAATCGATGGGCTGTCATCAAGAGCGAATATGCGATCGGTACGGAAGTCAAAGGTTCTCTTTATATATAGAAGGGCACCAGCTTGGCGAGGGACTGACGGACCGGTTCGGGCTGGTCATATAGGTCGTAATGCGACCAGCCTTCCAGCACTACCAGTTCTTTCTTCTTCGATGCCGCCCTGCCAATGATTTCGCAACCATCCCGGTACGCGCCGAATCCTCCGACTTTGTCGCCGATGACCACCATTAGCGGCTGAGTGAGCAGCACCTCGGCGAGATGGAACGCATCCCAACCCATCGCGGGGGCACTGTGCGAAAAGAGTGCGCGGGTGGCGCCATGCGGCTTCTGGCCGCGGGAGGTCTTGTAATAATCCGTGGCACCCAACACGTCGATATCGGTAATACCACGCTTCTTTCCTTCTTCCACGGAGGCCGGCAGGAAGTTGTCGACGCATTCCTTGCCGCCGCGGACTTCGGCGGCGCGTTGCCTGGCCATGGCTTCCAGCGCCCCGATGGGGTCGTACGCGCTGAATCCTTCCCGCATCAGCCGGCCGTAGTTCACACCCGTGATGGACCCCACCGCCTTGATGCGGCGTTCGGTCATCGCGGCATTGATGGAGTAGCCGCCGCCACCGCAGAGGCCGAGCACGCCGATACGGTTCTCGTCGACGTACGAAAGCGTCATCAGATAGTCCGCGACCACGCGAAAATCCTCAACGCGCCGCGTGGGGTCTTCGATGAAGCGGGGTTCGCCGCCGCTGGCGCCCTGGAAGCTCGCATCGAAAGCGATGACGATGAAGCCCCCTTGGGCCAGCGCAGCTGCCGATCGGGTGGGCACTGATGATGGCTGGGTATTTCTTCATTTCGTCGAAACTGGGCGGGAAATGGATATCAGCCGCGATATCCCAGCAGTGATTCTTGATACTGACGGTTTTCATTGGATTTGCCTCAACAGGGGGAAGTAGATAGCCGCGCCCGCGTTTATTTCAGAATCCAGATTCCGTTTTTCTCGATCTCGTCATGCATGGCGTCCGGCGCTAGGTCAAGCTCACCCGGCCAGGTGACCGCCCCGAGTTCGACATGGGCCTGGGCGAATATGTCCGGATCGGCCAGCACGGCAAATACACCGGCGTCGGGTGCATGTACAAACCCGGACATATCGACCTCGCCTTCCACCCCATCAATGAAGCGCACGCGTAGCCGGTAGCCATCGAGCGCTTCAACTGCCTTCACCCGCCACGGTGCGGTTATCTTGATCGGCGGAACTACCGAAGCGGCGGTATCTTTAACTGCCTGCGTTGACATAATTCCCAATCCTCCATGAGTTCGGCGCGGTGTTCCTGCGCCCATTCCAGTATCAGTGCCAGCGCCCTGGGTGACATGGTGCCTTTAAGCGTTTTGAGCGTACGGATGTCGATCACTATTTCATCCTCCGCATAAATCGCGTGGAAATGGGGCGGCGCATGATCACGCCAGTACATGTGAATTATAATTCCGAAAAACGTGCTGATGATTGGATTGATTCAAATGGCGCAACCTTGCGGCTGCGCCGTCCTTTGTCCGGTTATGCCTTCAGCTCGCGCATATTTTCTCGGCCAGTACCCACAAGGTCTAGTTCTCACGCAGCATCTCGAAATGCTGGGAGAGAAAATCGATCAACGTCCGCACGGATGGCAGAAGACCGCGCCGAGACGGAAACACCGCATGAATGATTTCCCGGCGCGGCGCCCAGTCCGGCACAAGCCTGACGAGTAAGCCAGCCTCCAGCTGATCCCGTGCTACGATCACCGGCAGTTGCACTATCCCCACACCGGCCACCGCGGCATCTCTCAGCGCAATCATGTCCGTCGTCACGAAGCGTGGCAGGTGATGATGCGTTACGTGTGCGCCATCCGGCCCATGCAGCACCCAGCTATGGATTTGTTGCGCGGCCCCCAAGCCCAGGCTCGGCCAACCGGTCAAGGCAGTTGGCGCAAGAGGGAAGCCGAACCGTTGGACAAGAGCGGGACTGGCCACCAGACATTGGCTCAGATCAGCCAGGACGCGCATGACCAGATCACTATCCTCCAATGGTAGCGGCCGCACGCGAAGGGCCACGTCTACCGATTCGCTGACCAGATCGATACGCCGGTTGGTCGCCTCCAGATACACGGTGACGTGCGGATAGCGCGCCATGAATTCGGCCAGCATCGGCCCCGCATAAGTACTCAGCAGCGGTATGGGGCATGTCACCCGGATTACACCCCTGGGCTCGGCTTTCAGCGTGTCTATTGCTTCCTGGGCTGCCTCGGCTTCCACCAGCATCGCCTTGCAATGCATGTAATAAGTCTGTCCGGCTTCGGTAACGGCGAAGTGACGTGTCGAACGCTGGATGAGGCGTACACCCAAGCGTTCTTCCAGTTCGGCGATGCGGCGGCTGAGCTTCGATTTCGGTATGCCCAGCGCCCGACCTGCCGGGGCAAAGCCGCCATGATCCACGGCCTGGACGTAATAGTAAAGGTCATTCAGGTCTTGCACAGGATCTACCTCATCGTTCTAGAAATAGAACACCAAGAGCTAATTTAGCAGACTACACGTCTTTCATCTTCCGGCCCATACTTCAACAACTTGCTGATAGCAAGTAGCAACCATCTCAAATAAAGTGTCAATTTCAGGAGAAGAATCATGCCATTATGGAAAGTTTATCACCCCGCTGGAACATATACCGCTCAAGATAAGAAAGATCTCTCGGAAAAGATTACCGGCATGTATGCGCGCGTTCCTATCCCGAAGTTCTATGTGGTCGTCATTTTCGAGGAAATAGCCAAGGATTCATGTTTTGTGGGCGGCGAGCCGAATAACAAATTTATCCGCTTCAAGGTCGATCAAATTGCGAGGACGGTGCCCGGCCCGGTCATGCGGGAATGGTGGGTGAGAACGCTGGACGAGCTTATTGCCCCCTTCGTAAAGGAGAGGGGCTACGACTGGGAGATCTCCATCGACGAGACACCTTTCGATCTTTGGTCGCTCCAGGGAGAAATTCCACCTCCTTTCGAATCCGTGGCCGAGAAGAGATGGGTCAAGGAAAACAAGGCGAGCCCCTACACTTCGGCGGAAAAGCTCCCTGTCAACCTGTTGTTTACTCCGGGAATAACGGATAGCTAGATGCAGACGGCCGTCCTCGTTCGGGCGGCCAGTTTCCCTGAGTCCGGCGGCATACATGCAGTCAAAGAATACGAACTCATCATCCCGATCTTTCCGTGAGGATGGGCGCACTCATCCACATCCAGCCGATGGAGGTACCATGGTTTATCAAACGATTAATCCGGCAACAGGCAAGCTGATCAAGATTTATCCAGGTATTTCCGATCAGGAATTGGAGATCGCAGTTGCGAATGCCCACGAGGCTTTCCACAGTGATTGGCGGCACCATTCCGTAGCCGGGCGTAGCAAGATCATGTCCGCCGCGGCTGCCATTCTTCGGAAAAGAAGTGAAGAATACAGCCAATATCTGACGTTGGAGATGGGCAAGCTTATCGCTGAAGCGCGCGCAGAAGTGGCTCTTTCCGCCGATATCCTGGATTACTATGCAGAGAAAGCCGAGCATTACCTGGAACCACGCCTGATTTCCGAATCTCCCGGGGCTGAATTGCATATCGAGCCGATCGGGGTTCTGCTTGGCATCGAGCCATGGAACTTTCCCTACTATCAGGTCGCCCGGGTAGCCGGGCCGCAATTGATGCTGGGCAATGTGCTGCTTCTCAAGCACGCCGAAATCGTTCCCCAATCGGCACTGGCTTTTGCCCGTCTTTTCGAGGAAGCCGGCGCACCAACCGGTGTCTACACGAACATCTTCGCCAGTATTCAACAGATCGAAAGGCTGATCGAGGACCCCCGCATTCGGGGCATCACCCTGACCGGCAGCGAGCGCGCAGGCGCGGCAGTGGCCGGGCGTGCTGGCCGCAGCCTCAAGAAATCCGTGATGGAGCTGGGAGGGAGCGACCCGCTGATCGTGCTTGAAGATGCCCCCATGGAATCCACGCTCGATGCCGCCCTGTTTGGCAGAATGTTCAATGCAGGGCAATGCTGCGTTGGTTCAAAACGTATCATTGTCATCGGCAAGGAGCGGGGAGAGATTTTCCTGGATGGTTTCATCCAACGCATGGCTTCGTTGAAGGCCGGGGATCCCAGTGATCCTGCCACCACCCTGGGGCCGCTTGCTTCGGAGAAAGCATTGAATCTTCTCCTGGACCAAATTCAGCTTGCCAGGAAGGAAGGAGGGAAGGTGGTATTCGGCGGAGAGAGAATCGATTGCCACGGATTTTACCTGGAGCCGACGGTGCTGGCCGGGATCAGCGAGGATAACCCAGTTCATGTTCAGGAGTTATTTGGCCCGGTTGTCTCTTTCCAGGTTGTCGAGAATGAAAATGAGGCTGTCCGCCTGGCAAACGCCACGCCGTATGGGCTCGGCGCCTCGGTATTCACGGCTGACACCGAGCATGGCCGCAAGGTCGCCGCAAAGATCGAGAGCGGCATGGTCTTCATCAATCAGCCGGTATGGACGGCAGCGCAACTCCCGTTCGGCGGTATCAAGAATTCAGGTTTTGGCCGAGAACTGTCGGAACTGGGCTTCGGCGAATTTATCAACGAGAAATTGATCAATGTTGCGCCTCCAGGCTCGCCGCCCTGGGGGACCATTCCTTTCAATTGATCGAGGATAGCCCATCGATATGATCCTATTGAGAGTACACGAAATGCCGGGGTTCACGCGGCTGAGGTTCCCCCGAAAAATCGTCTTCCAAGAGTGATATGGAATCGAAGTCACATTGGAGAGGAGGATGAAGAAGATACCGAAGCAGAAATATACTATACAACTGGAGTTGCGCACGTTCAGCGGCGACAGCACGAGGTTTTTGACCGGTACGCGGATGAGGGTGGTTTCAGTGGTATTGTTCATGCGTGATTCTCCTTTATCGTGAATCAAACAACAGAAATGAAAAGCCGGTGCGGTGCACCGGCATGCGATTCAGTATTCCCCGGGCAACAGGAAAGTGGTCACGCTGCGGTCGGTTTCGGTGATGATCCAGAGCGTATTATCTCCATGGCCTTCGCAGGATTTGGTGTCGTCAATGGCGTAGGCGGACAGAATGCGATTCCCCGCCTTCAAGGGGTCGCCGCAGAAAACGGAAAATAAAGCATGCTAAGAGAGGTCAGCTCACGAAACGGAAGAAGTCGTACGCGCACTAAGGCGCGACGGCTACGACCCGTTGCTGACTGTTGCAGGACCAGAAGCAACCCTTCGAGACGGCGCCACGTTGTGGTCTTTACGGCCAGTCAACAAACACTGCTGCTTCCTCAATGAGCGAGCTTGAGGGTGACCACGCCCGCAATGATAAGCATGACTCCTGCGTACCTCATCAGCGACGTGGAGTCACCGAAGAACATCACCCCCACGAGAAAGGTCCCGGCAGCACCGATACCCGTCCAGATGGCGTAGGCTGTGCCGATGGGGATGTGCCGTTGCGCGAGCCACAGGAAGAAACCGCTGGCCGTCATGAAACCGACCGCCATGGCGATGCCCGTCCACCGGGACTCCGACACCTGGGCCAATTTCAGCCCAACGGGCCAGCCAATCTCCAGCAGGCCCGCCAATAACAAATACAACCAACTCATGAGTAACTCCTTCAGTTCAGAGGTTGATATTCGGCGAACCAGCCAAGTAGGCAAAGACCACCGCAAGAACATACAAATCCGACATGATCTACCTCATCGCACCAGCGCCCCGATGGTTCTCTCGCTTTGACTCGACCGAGGCACCGCAAGAAGACCACAACGGCAATAACGGATACTTACTATGACGACGTGTTTGCGTGCTTCCTGAATTGCGCCGTGAGATTAACGAAGGGCTGAATGTGGTCGAACAATGGAACGGCGCCACGGACTTCGTGTTCTTCATCCGTCGCGGCGAGATGCCCAGCAATCGCCGGGAAAACCACGAAATCAGCATGCCCGCCCTGCATCTGATTCAGAACTGTATGGTCTCCATCAACACGCTGATGATTCAGAAGGTGTTGGCGCAGCCACACTGGCAAGGCAGGCTGACACTCTGCGACTATGCTGCGCTGACTCCGCTGATATGGGAGCACGTGAACCCATATGGACGGTTTGATCTGGACATGAATGTGCGATTAGCTCTATTGTGACCGAAATGGCGGCTGATGATACGACTGTTGGGTCTACCCCAATCTGCGAAGCGGACGGGCGGAATGCGCGGTCCGCCGTCCGCCTGCGCCCGTTTTAAAACGGCGTCAGGAACGAGACGCCATCCACGCCCACGGCGCGACCCTCATGCAGCCGCCGCAGGAACCGGTCTCCCTGCGTTTCGCCCGCATCGCCCCAGATGCGCGCCACCCTGTTCCGGTGAAAGCTGGCGAGCTGCATGCCGAATGGAATGACGGCGGAAGCATCCCCCCCGTGAAGCGCATCGTGCAGCGAAGGAAGCGTATGCCAGGGCGCGGTGGGCCGGGCATGATGCGCGTTGTGGTAGCCGAAATTGAGGGTAAGGAGATTCAGCCAGGGGTGCCGCAGGGAAACCGGGTTGCTGAAGGTATGGGATTCCTCGTAAATCCGGTCGCCTTTGTGCCCTGCAATGTCATCGCCATAGTTGTGCTGCAGCGCATCCATGAAGCGCAGCACCGTCAGAAAGAGGAGATAGGCAAGCAGATAGCACAGGTAGGCCCAGGGCGAGTACAGGAATATCCCGGCAAGCAGCCCGAACCGCAGGATGGTTATCGCCACCACCCGCCAGCGCTGCGCGCGTCTTTCCTCAAAAAGGAATGGCGCCAGAATCACCATGGCGTGCATCAGCAATTCGACAGCGGGCACGTAAAGCCATTCCGCCACCTCCACCACCCGGCGCAAAACCGGATGGCGGGCGAGGCAGGCGCGGTGATCGAACCCCATGGCATCCGAATTCTCCACGTGGTGGCGCATATGTGTCGCGCGGATGTCGTCATAAGTGGCGTAGCAGCCCCCGGTAAGCCAGCTCAACGCGCGCCCGCATGCGGCGTTGTGCCGGGGCGCCCGGAATATGGCGTTGTGAGCGCAATCGTGGATCATGTAGGCGGCAATCACCATGCCGTGTGCCAGGGCAAGCGTGCCAAGCGCCATCCATGCAGGCTGCAGGGAAAAAATCATTGCTGCGCCGCCAAAAAAGGCCAGAATGCAATAAGCCAGGACGGCCATGCTGGGAATCAGGCCGCCTTCGTTGCGAAACCATTTCTTCTCCAGTTTGTTTATCATTGCATCGTGCAAGTTTGCCATCACGCCACTCCCGCACCACGGTGCTTTCATCGTTAAAATAGCAATTATACATGTAAATTTTCATGTATAAAAGAAGTATAATCCTGAATCTGGCAGTTGACCGCTCATTTCCATACTTGACGTTCACCTAATATGGTGAGTTTGCTACCGGACGGATTCAGGATAATGATTTTTATCCGGGCTATCGCACCGCAGCCGCGCGGTGGCCGAACGGTGACGATTTGAGCCGCCGCACGCTCCCATTGAATGGAAGCAGGAGTGATAACGAGGTAACGGGATATGAAGAAAAAACCAGCTTTACTGGCGGAAGATTGCAACAGAAATCCGGACATGCATCGCGATATCCGGCGCCGGCAGTTCATCCAATTGCTCGACAGTACCGACCGGTACTGGATAGAGGTTCTGGGAAACACGCTGTTCCACGATCTGAATTACTACGATCTCTTCACGCGGATGTGGCTGGAACTGGACGGTACTTATTACAAGTCGGAGCTGTACCAACTCATGCCGAATGTCAGCCAGCGCACGGCGATAAAATATATCCAGACGGCCATCGATCATGGGTTGCTGATCGAATGCATCGATCCGCAGGATTTGCGCTCGAAACGGATAGGGATGTCCAACGATCTCAGGCGAAAGATCGAACTCTTCCTCGATTATTCCGTTTCGGTATTCGAGGAATTTCCCTTGCCATCGCCTTCGACGTCCACTCTGCAGCGGGATGGCTGATTCGATTGGACCGGCAATCGTCCCGTCCCCATGCCTCCGGGTGAATTCCACGGAAAATCCAGCAACCGCGGACACGCCTTCGCGAAAGAACAAAACTGAATTACCTCTGACAATGTTTCAAAAATTCCTCGGCGGGGCGCCACGGTGCCACACCGCATCGACATCCTCGTTGCCGTTATCCGCCCCAGGCTCCTCGCTGATGTCGTTTGCATCCTTCTTTCTTTTCCGGTCGTCGGCCGCGCGCGCGCCATGTCCCGCCACCTTCTCATCTTCCTCATGGCTGGCTTCGCGAACTTCTCCATCTCCATGATGAATCCTGTACACCACGGAACTCTCAAAAACCGGCTCCCTCAGTTCATCGAAGAGTTCTCCGGCTTCCCGGCCATCAGCGATGAAAACCTCTCCTCTCCGATTTTCCATGGCTTCGCCGCGCCAATCGCTACCCCAGCTCCTATCCGATCCCAACATCTGTCTCCCCCCGTTAAATCCTGAACAAGCACGAAAAAGGCTCCTGCAACCTCTCCTGAACGGCAGGAGCGCGACAATCGACAAAAACCGGAGCATACTTTAAAGAGAAATGGGCTTTCGCATCTGTTCGGTGCACCGCATATCTCCGCTGCCAGTTCTGGCAATATCCGCTGTGAACAATATTTCCTGGTGAAATGAAAAGCGCTGCATGAAATCCAGATTAGCTACCAAGCGGCACTTTGTCAATGTTTTTATGTTTAAAGAAGTTCCCCGGCCCTTGTCACGCCCTGTTGCCAAACCAGGCATTCAAGTACCATGGCGATGCAGCTCATTATTTACCTGAGTCGAAACTAGTCCGGACTTTCCGTTTTCGAGGTAACGGGCAGGTCATCAACCTGAAGAAAGAGAATAGGAATGGAGTTGAAAGAGGACCCGCTCTGGTACAGGGATGCCATCATCTACGAGTTGCACGTCAAGACATTTTTCGACAGCAACGGGGATGGCATTGGCGATTTCCCGGGCTTGATCTCGAAGCTCGACTATCTGCAGGAGCTGGGCGTGAACACACTCTGGCTCATGCCCTTCTACCCTTCCCCCGGGCGGGATGACGGCTACGATATCTCCGACTACCACAACGTTCATCCCTCGGTGGGCGAGATGTCGGACTTCCGTCAATTCATCGAAGAGGCCCATCGCCGCCGCCTGCGGGTGATCACGGAACTGGTCGTCAATCATACGTCGGACCAGCACCCCTGGTTTCAGGCGGCGCGGCGTGCTCCGCCCGGTTCGAGCAAGCGCGACTACTACGTCTGGAGCGATAGCGACTCCCGGTATGCAGGAACGCGCATCATCTTCAGCGACACCGAAAAGTCCAACTGGAGCTGGGATGAGGATGCCCAGGCGTATTACTGGCATCGCTTCTTCTCCCATCAGCCGGATCTGAATTTCGCCAATCCGCATGTCTTCAAGGCCATCATGCACGTGATGCGGTTCTGGCTCGATGCCGGGGTGGATGGGATGCGGCTCGACGCCATGCCTTATCTGTGCGAACGCGAGGGCACGAGCAACGAAAACCTGCCGGAGACCCACAATGTGATCAAGCGCATGCGCAGCGAAATGGACAGGCATTATCGCGGCCGCATGTTCCTGGCCGAAGCCAATCAGTGGCCCGAGGATGTGCGCGAGTATTTCGGCGATGGCGACGAATGCCACATGGCTTACCATTTTCCCCTCATGCCGCGCATGTACATGGCCATCGCGCAGGAGGACCGCCACCCCGTGGTGGAGATCATGGAGCAGACGCCGGATATCCCTGAGAATTGCCAATGGGGCATATTCCTGCGCAACCATGACGAACTCACCCTGGAGATGGTTACGGACCGCGAACGGGATTATCTTTACCAGACCTATGCGATCGATGCCGATGCCCGGCTCAACCTGGGAATCTGCCGGCGGCTTGCACCGCTGCTGGATAACGACCGCCACCGCATCGAACTGATGAACCTGCTGCTGATGACCATGCCGGGGTCGCCGGTACTCTACTACGGCGATGAAATTGGGATGGGTGACAATGTCATGCTGGGCGATCGCAACGGGGTCCGCACCCCGATGCAATGGAACAGCGGGCCCAATGGCGGGTTTTCCACTGCGGATGCCCGCCGTCTGTTCCTGCCGCCCGTCACTGATCCGGTCTATGGGTATGGCGCCGTAAACGTGGAATCGCAGCAGCGCAATGCCTCGTCGCTGCTCAACTGGATGCGGCGGGTATTGGCGGTGCGCAAGGCGCACCCCGCCTTTGGCCGCGGCACCCTGCATTTTCTGCGCCCCGGCAACCGCAAGATACTCGCATACCTGCGGGAGTACGAGAACGAAACCATTCTCTGCGTGGCCAATCTCTCACGGGCTCCGCAGGCGGTCGAACTGGATTTGAGCCTTTTCAAAAGCAGAGTGCCAGTGGAATTGATGGGGCGCAGCCGCTTCCCGCCCATCGGCGACCTGCCTTATCTGCTCACCCTCGCCGGCCATGGATTCTACGCCTTTCGCCTGGCCGCGGACGTCGACGCGCCAGCCTGGCACGAAGAACGGCTGGCGCCGCCGGACCTGCCAGTCCTGGTGCTGGTAGGGACGGGATGGCGCGTGTTCAGCCGCAAGCAGGACAGCGAACCGGTAAATCAGTTGATGGTACGCCGCGCGCGCGATCAACTCGAGCGGGAGATCATTCCGCGCTTTTTCAACTCGCAGGCATGGTTCCAGGACAAGGACGCGGCAGTGGAAAAGTTCGAGTTTGGCGAGATGTCCGAGTGGCCGGCAGAGTCGGAAAGCTGGCTGCTGGCGACTGTGATCGTTACACTGGCGGGGGGCGGGACACATCGCTATGCACTCCCGCTGGCGCTGGTCTGGGAAGATAAAGGAGGAACGGATACCGGCAGCCTGTTGCATGCCACGCTGGCCAAGGTCCGGAGGCACGCCCGGATAGGAATCCTGCTCGACGCATTCTGGGACAATGCTTTCTGCCGCGCCATCGTGTCGGGAATGGAACAGGGAACGGAACTGGCGTTCGAACAGGGACTGCTGAAGTTTCGCGCAACCAGCGCCTTTTGTGATCTGGCCCCGGAAGCGGCGGTGACGCATACCGTGACCGGGAGAGGACGGCTGGTGGTGAACCTGGGCGACCAACTGATACTGAAGAACTATCGCTGGATGCTTCCCGGCATCCACCCGGAACTCGAAATATCCCGCTTCCTCACGGAAACGGCGAAATTCAGCCATATAGCGCAACTGGCGGGCACCGTGGAATACGCGGATAGCGAAGGACATGAATCGACCCTGGCCATCCTTGAAAGTTATGGAAAAAATCAGGGCAATGCCTGGGCCTATACCCTGAGCTACCTGGAGCGTTTCCTGGATGAATGCCTGATCCGCCCCGAACGGGAGGAACCTGCGGAGCAATCCCGGCCGGCAGAACGGCCGGAGCATGGGCTGCAGGCGCGCCACGCCGCTTATATGAACCTCATGAAGACGCTGGGCGTGCGTACCGCGCAATTCCACCAGGCGCTGGCGCTGCCCGGCGCCAGCGGAGCTTTTGCAGCCGCGGCTGCGCCAACAGCCGGTGTTGCCGAAGAGTTCGGGCGCGAGCCGGTTACAGAAGATGATATTGCCGAATGGATCAATGGCACGCGGACCGAACTGGATGCGGCGTACGCGCTGCTTGTGCGGGAATTGCCGCGCCTGCCCGCTGAACTGCGCAGCGTCGGCGCCAGCCTGGCGGCTGCCCGGCCCCGCCTCACCCGGCGCATCGTGAAAATCGCGGCTTCGCTTTCCGGTTCCGCTCGAACTGCCGGGATTACCAAAGCACGCGTTCATGGAGACTATCACCTCGGGCAGGTGTGGCTGTCCAGCAATGATTTCCTGATTGCCAATTATGGCAGCGGCCCCGGCCTGACCTGGGAGGAACGGCGCCGCAAGCAGTCCCCGTTGCGCGATGTGGCAGGCATGCTGCTTTCCTTTTCACAAGCCGCGGCGACAGCGCTCGGCGAGGTGGCCGCAGATTCTCCGGAGTCGGCCGGCATGCTCCGGCGCCATGCCGAAGAATGGCATGCGCTGGCGGCCCGCCATTTTTACCGGAGCTACCGCAAGACCATGGCCGGATACGACCTGTTTCCTTCCGGACCGGGCGAGGCGGAAGCGCTGGTGACGCTCTTCACGATAGGGAAAGCCGCAGCCGGGCTGAGCAGTGCGTTCTCGCAGCAGGCAAAAACCATCGGGCACCTCATGCGGGAACTGACCCGGCTCAGCCGGATATCGCCGCGCAAAAAACAGGAAGGATAAGAGGAACAGGAAGACCATATGGTGGCAAGGCTGCATGATATGCCATTTGGCGCCCGCATCACGCCGCAAGGCGTGCATTTTCGCCTGTGGGCGCCGGACCACGCACGGATTTCGCTGTCGCTCATGCCGGGGCATGGCGAGGATGGCGACTGTGCACAGCCCTGGCATATGCTGCCGATGGATCCCTGCGAGGGTGGATGGTTCGAGCTTACGACGGCTGCCGCCGCTGCGGGTACGCGCTATCGCTTCGAGGTAAGCGGCGGCCTGCGGGTACCGGATCCGGCGTCGCGCTTCAACCCCGGTGACGTCCATGGCGCCAGCGAAGTGGTCGATCCGGCAGCCTTCGACTGGAGGGATGGTGACTGGCGGGGACGTCCATGGGAACAGGCAGTGATCTATGAATTGCACGTAGGCACGTTCTCCCCCGCCGGAACCTTCACGGGCGTGACGGAGCGGCTCGATCATATCGTGGCGCTGGGCGTGACGGCGATAGAGCTGATGCCGGTAGCGGATTTTCCCGGCGCGCGCGGCTGGGGTTACGATGGCGTGCTGCCCTATGCGCCGGACAGCCGTTACGGGCGGCCGGAAGATTTGAAAATGCTGATCCAGGCTGCTCACGCCCGGGGATTGATGGTGCTGCTGGATGTCGTCTACAACCATTTCGGGCCCGATGGAAACTACCTTCACGCCTACGCAAAAGCATTTTTTACGGAGCGGCACCATACTCCCTGGGGCGCGGCAATCAATTTCGATGGGCCTGGCAGCCGCAATGTGCGCGAGTTCTTCATTCATAATGCGCTGTACTGGCTGCACGAGTATCATCTGGATGGCTTGCGCCTGGATGCCGTGCATGCGATCGCCGACGATTCGCAGCTGCATATCCTTGCCGAACTGGCGCAACGCGTGAGGGCCAGTATCGGGAAGGGGCGCCAGGTGCACCTGATCCTGGAAAATGACCGGAATCAGGCGCACTATCTCGGCCACGGTTATATCGCGCAATGGAATGACGATATGCATCACGCACTGCATGTCCTCATCACCGGCGAGAAGGATGGATACTACCGGGACTACGCGGATCACCCCGTGCGCCTTCTCGGCCGCTGCCTTACGGAAGGATTTGCCTGGCAGGGAGAACCTTCGCCTTATCGCGACGGTGCACCGCGGGGGGAGCCGAGCGCCCACCTTCCGCCGCAGGCTTTCATCGCTTTTCTCCAATGCCACGACCAGATCGGGAACCGCGCCTTCGGGGAGCGGATCACGCAGATCGCTTCCGCGCCGGCAGTGCGGGCGGCGGCAGCCATCATTCTGCTGGCGCCCGCCATTCCCATGCTGTTCATGGGCGAGGAATTCGGCGCATCCTCCCCCTTCCTTTTTTTCTGCGACTTCAGCGGCGAGCTGGGCGAAGCCGTCACCCAAGGCCGGCGGCGCGAGTTTGCGCAATTTGCGCGATTTTCCGGCCCGGCGGCAGCGTTGGCCATCCCCGATCCCAACGCGGAGAAAACTTTTCTTACATCGAAGCTCGACTGGAACATGCTCGGCTGCGCTGCCTACGCAGCCTGGCTTGCCTATCACCAGCGGCTGCTGGCGCTGCGGCACGAGGTCATCGTGCCACGGTTGCGGGGAATGCAAAGCCATTGCGGAAAAGCTGAAGTCTTCGCGCCATCCGCGTTGCGGGCACGATGGCGGCTGGGCGATGGCTCGGTGCTTCAGTTGACGGCAAATCTTGCAAACGAGGAAGTTTACGTGCCCGGATCGGAAGAAACGCCAGGAGAAACCCTGTTCGAAACCATGCCAGAAGCGGGCTCACCCGGTCATCTCCCGTCATGGGGAGTGCGCTGGATGCTCCACCTTCCGAACTCCGGAAGCACTGGACATGAGGACGCCAGGGATACCGATTTCAAGGATTTCAAAGATCAAGGAAACCCATGAGCAACCTGCTTGATCGGCTGTGCGATCTTCATGGCGTGCTCCCCTGGTACCACGATATCTGGGGAAACACCTATACCGTTCCGGAACATGCCAGGCGCCGCCTGCTCGGGGCAATGGGCGTGCCAGCGGATAATGAAGACCAGGCGGCCGCCTCCCTGGATGCCTGGACCCGGCGCCAGTGGGAGCGGCCATTGCCGCCGGTGCAGGTGGTGCGCCAACCCGCACGCCCATACCGCGTTGCCTTTGCCTTGCCGGCAAGCGAGGATGGGGAACGGTATTGCTGGCGCCTGCATAGGGAATGCGGCGCCACGGATCAGGCGGAATTCATCCCCGCCACGCTGGAAGAGGCTGAGCGCTGCCTTCTGGGTGGGCGGGAGTTCGTGCGGCGGGTCCTGATGCTGGATCTGGCCGTCGAGCCCGGCTACCACCATTTCTTGCTCGAGCGCGCGGACAGGCCGGGTTTAGCCGGCTCTTCCGGCGAAATGGTTTTCATCGTCGCCCCCGTCGCCTGTTACATGCCTCCCGTACTGCGCGTGGAAGGAGAGGATGGGCGCGCGTGGGGATTCGCGGCGCAGCTTTATGGCATCCGCTCCGAACGCAACTATGGCATGGGAGATTTCAGGGACCTGCGCCATCTGCTCGAATTCTGCGCCGAAGCCGGCGCAAGCGCGCTGTTGCTCAATCCGCTGCACGCCAATTTTCCCGATGCGCCAGAACATGCAAGCCCTTACAGCCCCTCCAATCGCGCCTATTTCAACGTGCTTTACCTGGATGTGGAATCGATTCCCGATTTCCTCGAATGCGAGCAGGCGCGCACCATGGCAGGCACGCCCGAATTCCAGGCGCAGCTTCGCGCATTGCGCGCCACGGACCACGTGGATTATGGCGGCGTCGCCGAAATGAAATGGAAAGTCTTCGGCGTGCTCTACCAGCATTTTCGCGACCATCACCTGGCATCCAGTACCAGCCGGGCTTCGGTCTTTCGCGCCTTCCAGGCCGAACGGGGGGAAACCCTGCGCAAGCAGGCGCTATTCGATGCGATGCAGGCGCATTTCAGCGCGCAGGATAAGGCGATATGGGGCTGGCCCGTCTGGCCGGAACCCTGCCGCGACCATCGCAGCCCGGAAGTGACAGCATTCGAGCAAGCCCACCTGGCGCAAGTCGAGTACTTCGAGTATCTCCAGTGGGAGGCTGCACGGCAACTGGATGCAGCCGGTACGCGTTCCGCGGAGCTGGGGCTCGGGATCGGAATGATGTTCGATCTGGCCATAGGCGTGGCGGAGGGTGGCGCCGCCACGTGGATGCGGCCGGAACTGTATGCCATGCAGGCAAGCGCGGGCGCGCCGCCGGACGAATTCAACCACGGCGGCCAGGATTGGGGGCTGCCGCCCTGGATTCCCCATAAGCTGGCCGCCGCCGCATACGCGCCTTTCATCGAAACGCTGCGGGCCACCATGCGGGATTGCGGCGCCTTGCGCATGGACCACGTCATGGGGTTGCGGCGGCTGTTCTGGGTAATGCGCGGCCTTCCCGCCACGGAGGGCGCCTATGTGCTTTATCCGTTCGAAGACCTGCTCGGAATCCTGGCGCTCGAAAGCCAGCGCAACCGCTGCCTGATCATCGGCGAAGACCTGGGCACCGTGCCCGATGAAGTGCGCCATGCCTTGCAGCCCATGAACGTCCTGTCCACCCGCCTGCTGTATTTCGAGCGATATCAGGATGGCCGCCTGAAGCCGCCGCGCGAATATCCGGCCAATGCCGTCGCCGCCGTCACCACCCACGATCTGCCGACCCTGGCGGGGTTCTGGCAGGGGCTGGATATCGACTTGCGCCAGGAACGGCACCTGTTTCCCGACGACGGGATACGCAACCGCCAGGTCGTCGAGCGCGCCGCTGATCGCGCGCAACTGCTGGTGGCGCTGAAAAACGAGGAAGTGCTTCCGGCTGGCGGCGCGCTGCATCAGGTCGGCTTTCCCGAGATGACGGCGGAACTTGCGGCAGCAGTCTATACCTATCTCGCGCGCTCCCCCTGCAAGCTGCTGCTGGTACAGATGGAAGATGGTTTCGGGCTTACCGGACAACCCAATCTGCCGGGCACCTCCGGATCGGCCTACCCGAACTGGCGGCTGAAGATGGCGCTCAACCTGGAGGAATGGCAGGGCAACGCGCACCTGCAGGGGATCGTGGCCGCATTGCGCCGGGAACGCCCACTGCGGCACCCTTCCCGCCCGCTTGAAGGAGGCATGCTGCCACAGCCGGCGTTATCGCCATGGCCTCGCGCAACCTACCGGCTGCAGCTCAATCGCGAGTTCAATCTGGAACAGGCAAAAAAACTGATCCCCTACCTGCACGAATTGGGAATAAGCCACTGCTATCTCTCTCCCCTGCTCAAAGCCCGGCCCGGCAGCGCCCATGGCTACGACATCACGGACCACAGCACCCTCAATCCCGAAATTGCGGGCGACGGGGATTTCGATCTGTTCGTGGCGGCATTGAAACGGCATGGCATGGGCCTGATCATGGATATCGTGCCCAACCACATGGCCGTCATGGGAACGGACAACGAATGGTGGCTGGATGTGCTGGAGAATGGGCCAGCCTCCCGGTTTGCCAGCTACTTCGACATCGACTGGTACGCCCTTTCCGGAGACCTGCCCGGCAGAGTGCTGCTGCCTATTCTGGGCGACCATTACGGCATCATCCTGGAAAATGGCGAGCTCAAGCTCCGTTTCGACCAGGAAGAAGGATCTTTCAGCATCCTCTACCATGAGCATCGCTTCCCGGTGGACCCGAGGGAATACCCGGCCATCCTGGGCCATGGCATAGCCCGCCTCGCCACCCGCCTGGGGAACGCTCATCCGGAGTTCCTGGAACTCCAATCCCTGATAACGGCATTCGGCCATCTTCCGGCGCGCGATCCCGCATCCGCCGAAGCCGTGGCGGAGCGCGCGCGCGACAAGGAAGTGTACAAGCATCACCTCGCCGCGCTATCCGCCACGAGCGCCGACGTCGCGCAATTCATCGAGGAAAACGTGGCGACGTTCAATGGCAAGCCCGCCGAGGCGGCAAGCTTCGATGCCCTGCACGAATTGCTGCAGGCACAGGCTTATCGCCTGGCATTCTGGCGGGCTGCGGATGAAATCAACTATCGCCGTTTCTTCGATGTCAATCATCTGGCCGCGCTTCGGATGGACAATCCGGAGGTATTCGAACTCACCCACCGCCTGTTGCGCGAACTGCTGGCCCGGGGCGACGTGAACGGATTGCGCATCGATCACCCGGACGGCCTGTACGACCCGGAAGAATATCTTGAACGGCTGCAAAACATAGCGGCGGCGCTTTTGCCGGAACCGGAAAAAGAGGAAAAAAAGCGCGCACCGATGTACGTCGTGGTGGAGAAAATTCTTGCTCATCATGAGCGCCTCCCGGAGTCATGGCCCATCCACGGAACGACGGGCTACGATTTTTTGGCGGCATGCTCCCAGTTGTTCGTCGACAGCCGCGCCGCTGACGCCTTTACCCATATCTACGAAGGCTTCATCGGCGAATCCATGGACCTCGAAGCGGCGAGCCGCGCCAACAAGCGGCTCATCATGGAAACCTCGCTTGCAAGCGAACTCCAGGTATTGGCGATCCAGTTGACGCGCATTGCAAAAGGCGACCGCCAGACGTCGGATTTCACCTTCAACAGCCTGCGCCGGGCGCTGATCGGCGTCGTGGCCAATTTTCCAGTCTATCGCACCTATGTATCGGGCGAGGACAGCTCGGAAGAAGACGCCCGCTATGTCAGCTGGGCCGTGGGGCGGGCGAAGAAATACAGCCCGGCGGCCGACGCGAGCATCTACGACTTCATCCACGGGGTGCTTCTGGCGCGCTATGCCAGGGGCAAGAGTGAAGCACTGCAGGAAGCCGTTTGCGCCTTTGCCATGAAATTCCAGCAATATACGGCGCCGGTCATGGCCAAGGCGGTGGAGGATACGACTTTCTACCAATACAACCGGCTGGCAAGCCTCAATGAAGTCGGGGGAGACCCTGCCCGCTTCGGTGCATCGCTTGCGGCATTTCACCGCCAGAACCAGGAACGCGCGCGCCGCTGGCCGCGCGCCATGCTGGCTACCTCGACTCACGACAACAAGCGTTCCGAGGATGCAAGAGCGCGTATCAGCGTGCTCTCCGAAGTGCCGGAAGAGTGGCGCGGCGCGCTTTCGCGCTGGAACAGCCTCAACCGCGGCAAGCGCAATGAAACAAACGACGGTGGCGAACACGAAGAGCCCGGTCGGGAACTGTCGCCCAGCCGCAACGACGAATACCTGCTGTACCAGACATTGCTCGGCATATGGCCCTTTGGAGATCCGGGGAAGACTCAGGACCAGCCACAGGCGCCCCCGGATGCGGAAAACCCGCACGAAAATGCGCCTGGGGGAGATATCCCGGATGCGGATGAACTGGCCCGCCTTTGCGAACGGACCACGGCTTATATGATCAAGGCTGCACGCGAAGCGAAAATCCACAGCTCATGGATCAACCCGGAGGCCGGCTATGAGGAAGCAACGGCAGATTTTATCCAGGCCTTGCTTACACGCGATTTTGCGAACCGGTTCCTGCCTGATTTCACGGCTTTCCAGCGACGGATTGCGCGAGCAGGGGCGTTCAGCAGCCTGTCGCAACTGGTGCTCAAGCTCACCTCGCCAGGCGTGCCGGATATATACCAGGGCAACGAACTGTGGGACTTCAGCCTGGTGGACCCGGATAACCGGCGGCCGGTGGATTACGCCGCACGGCAGGCGGCCCTGCAAGAGATCAAGGCCATCCATGCCGGAGAGGGCCCGGCAGCATGCGCCCAGCGGCTGCTTGGCGCCCTGCCGGACGGCAGGATCAAGCTTTATCTGACCTGGAAGACCCTGGCCCTGCGGCACGAGCGCGAATCCCTTTTCCGGGAAGGCGATTATCTGCCGCTTAAAGCGCATGGCGAGCACGCCGAGCAGGTGTGCGCCTTTGCCCGGCGCCAGGGGAACGAGATCGTCATTGTCGCCGTGCCCCGGCTGCTGCGCGGACTCCTGGGCGAGGATGGACGGCAGTTGCCCGTGGGTGCAACGGCCTGGGGCGATACCTGGCTCGAATTGCCGGCGGAATTCCTGCAGGAAGAATGGATCGATGCTTTTACCGCCGGGACCCTGCGCGCGGACGCACGGGATGGAACGAGCGGATTGGCGCTGGCCCGATTGTTCAGCCTGTTTCCCTATGCGTTGCTCGAAACGCATGGGCGGGATCGACTGTAGTTGGACGGTAGGATGGGTGGAGTGAAACGCAACCCATCAAAAAACCAGCACCAGGAAAATGATGGGTTGCGTTTCACTCCACCCATCCTACCCCAACTAAAGCTGATCGGCTAAAATTGGTAGTTTTAACCTGGAGATAGAAAGCCACTGACGTCATACAAGGTAGAAACAACATGAGGATATTTCCACAAATCATTGATTAAAAATATACTTACCATTGATTTGGATAGTATGTCGGGAGAAGGCGACGCGGTAACTTAGCTCAACGAAGCTGCTACTCGCCTCTGACGCAAACTATGGAATAGAAGCCTGCCGCATTAAGTTCTTATCCCGGATCTGTACGACTGCCTTCCCACCGCTGCCCACCGGTAGAAACCCTGCTTGGTTAGTTCAACAACGAAAAGATAGGCGAGCGTCATGCCCCCGAGGAGGAAATAGAACTGGGGAGGGGGCGGCACAAAGCCGAAATACGTTCCGATAGGTGTTAACGGTAACAGTATCGCGCTGGCGACGACGACCAGCGAGGTTACTGTCAGCAGTGGGTGGGCACGGCTTTTCAGCGGGTTTCCACGGGTACGGATAATAAAGATCACCAGCACCTGAGTACATAACGATTCAACGAACCAGCCAGTCTGGAACAGCTTCTCGCCGGCCTGCAGAACGACCAGCAGGACATAGAAGGTCAGGAAATCGAACAGGGAGCTGATTGGACCGATCACAAGCATGAAATTACGAACAAAATTCATGTCGAGTACACGCGGGCTGCGAAGGTCGCCGGCATCCACCTTGTCCAGCGGGATCGGAATTTCCGAGATATCGTAAAGAATGTTGTTGAGCAGAATCTGGGTTGGCAACATCGGCAGGAAAGGCAGAAATAACGCGGCGCCAGCCATACTGAACATGTTACCGAAATTGGAACTGGTACCCATCATGATGTACTTCATGATGTTGCCAAAGGTGCGTCTGCCTTCCAGAACGCCCTTGTGCAAAACATGCAGGTCCTGTTTCAGGAAAATGATGTCGGCCGCTTCTTTGGCGACATCCACCGCCGAATCAACTGACAGGCCGACGTCCGCCGTCTGTAATGATGGCGCGTCGTTGATGCCGTCGCCCAGATAGCCGACCACATGGCCGCGAGCCTTGAGCGCCCGGATCACGCGTTCTTTCTGCGCGGGATTAACCCGGCAGAACAAGTTCGCCGTTTCGACCCGGGCTTGCAGAGCGTAATCGTCCATCTGCGAAATCTCTTTCCCCGTCAGCAGTCCGGCCACGGGTATTTTCAACTCGGTGCAAACATGTCGCGTAACCAGATCGCTGTCGCCAGTCACGATCTTGATGGCAACACCCAACCCGCCCAGGGCCGCCAATGCAGGGGCGGCGCTTGCCTTGGGCGGGTCGAGGAAGGCTGCAAAACCGGCAAGCACAAGTTCTGTTTCGTCACTCACCACGGCATGAGGATGGTCCATGGGCACCTGCCGCCAGGCGATGCCCAGCACCCGGAAGCCGTCTTCCTCGAGCGCGTGGTGCCGGCTGCGAATCGCTGCCAGCGCCGTTTCATCCATGGAGCGCTGCAGTTCAATCCCTTCCGCTTCGTAGTGCGTGCACAGCCCGACGATTTCATCCGGGGCGCCTTTTACCACCAGCCAGCGTGTCTCGCCGTTATCAATCAATACGGAGACGCGGCGGCGCTCAAAATCGAAGGGAACCTCGTCGATCTTTTGCCACGCCCTGATCTCGATGTGCTGGTGGCAAAGAATGGCTTCGTCGAGGGGACTTTTCAGGCCCGTCTCGAAGAAACTGTTGAAATAGGCCAGTTCGAGCACCCGCTCACTGGGCCGGCCCGCCACATCCACATGTCTTTCCAGTCGGATTTTTGCCTCGGTGAGGGTACCGGTCTTGTCGGTACAGAGGACATCCATGGACCCGAGATCCTGAATGCTGGACAGCCGCTTGACGATCATTTGCATACTGGCCATGCGCAGGGCGCCTCGCGACAGCGTGACCGATATCACCATGGGCAGCAGTTCTGGTGTCAGCCCGACGGCGAGAGCCACCGCAAACAGGAAGGAGTCCAGCCAGGGCTTGTGAAAATAAGCATTCACCAGTAGAACGAACAGCACCATGAGGATGGTCAGCCGCATGATCAGTATGCCAAAGCGGCGGGTGCCGAGATTGAACGAAGTGGGTTCCGGTGGCCGGGAAAGGCTATCGGCAATTTCTCCGATAGCCGTATCTGCGCCCGTCTTGACCACCAGGATTCGGGCGCTTCCGCTGATGACGGATGTACCCATGAACACCGCGTTGGTTGCCTCCTGAAACTCGGTGGCGGTGTCCGGCAGCATGCCCGGCCGCTTTTCCACCGGGTAGGATTCGCCAGTCAGCAATGTCTGCTTGACGAAGAAATCGCGTGATTCATACACTCTTCCATCGGCCGGAATGAGATCGCCGGCCGAAAGCAGCACCACATCTCCAGGCACAACCTCTGTAACCGGGACCTCCAACGGTTTGCGCTCACGTATTGCGAGTGCACGCACGGAAACGGATTGGCGCAATTTCTTTGCCGCCTCGTTGGCACGGTATTCCTGCAAAAAATCCAGGGTGACGCTGAGCAACACTATCAAGCTGATGATCAGGAAGTTGATGACCTCCCCGCTCAATGCGGATATCGCGCTGGCGACAAGAAGAATAATGACCAGGGGGTTCTTGAAGCGGGTGAGATACAGCAGCAACAGCGATCGCTCGCGCCGCTTTCGGAACAGGTTGGGACCAAACTGGATAAGCCGGGCTTTCGCTTCGAGATCCGACAAGCCCGGGTATCTGGCGAGGCGCGCGGCTTCCTCCTCCCGCAGCGGTTCCAGCCACCAGGGCCGGCGCTTCGAATCTATTGGCATTTCTTTTGCCGGATTATTCTGACCCGTCAAGCAAGCGTTTCCGGAATTAACCATGCCTGCCACTGCCCGGAAACCCCGGAAACATAAGCAGCTTGTATCCTGGGTCATGAATCACGCCGGGTACCCTCAACCGTGAAAGTTGCGCATCATGCCCACATCTTCATGTTCCAGGTTGTGGCAAATGGTTGAATGAAATCCTAAAACAATAAACTATTATGGAAGATTCGCAGCCCCGAAGCACCAGCGCCGAATAATGGCGTTCCTGCCGGGCAAAATGTCCGGGACAACGGAAGAGGAAGAGGCGGAGGAACCAGCGTGCCGATTCTGCCGCAGCGTCATCAAGCTGCGGATCGATGATCAACTATTGATCCAGCCAGAAAATACCAAAAATCTCATCATTCCGGGCCTGGCCCGGAATCTATCCCCAAGGCCAGCATGGGGATTCCGGCTACCGAATCTACTCGATTGAATTGCCGGACACGGCTGGCCTTTTATCCTGATGAGCCTGCCATCTTCGCTTAAACGCCGCCGGTATAGGGATTTGAAATTCCGGAGTGATGCTGTATCTTGATCAGTTTGCCATCATCGCGGACTTTGATCTCAATCTCTTTGCCGTCTGGTTTTTCTACCTCGGCTTCATAAACGGTAACGGTTTTGGTGCCGTCGAAATGAAGGACCCGGACCTTCTGTATGCTCGTTTCCTTCTCGATTTCCTCGATTTTTCCGCCGCCTGCGTTATCGGTTATCGTTTTCTGGACTGCAGGCGGTACATCCGCCCAGCGAACCCTCTCCATTTCTCCGGCAAAAGCCGAGGTTGCGAATACCATCGCAGTGGACAGAATAGCTGACACAACTGATTTCTTTTCCATTTTGCGGCCTCCTGTTCATTCATTTAGGAAACATAGTCGCCAGAACATCCAATTTGTAAAAACCTGGCTGGAATGACGGGCGCGATTGTAGGATAGACGCGAATCAGATAATCATCTGTGCGGTAGCGCTCTTAAGGAAGCGCTGAACAAATCTCCACTGGCGCGGCGGTGGTTTTGCGGGATGGGATGAGCGAAAGGCGACGACGCGAAAGGTGCGACCGCACAGGGCAGAGCAGTGTCTTCCGAAAGGAAGATGCGACCCCGTGGCGGGATGCCTGCGCCCCAACAAAACTGTGGTGCGGTCGAAGCATCCCCTCCGCTGCCCGATCCCCGCTCTGCGGGGCCCCTCGGGCGACGCTCCGGGG
>MKVR01000015.1 GCA_001899235.1 Nitrosospira sp. 56-18 | reverse complement strand
TCGGCTTCGAGGGCGTTGCCTGGTACTGGCACTTCGTGGACGTGGTGTGGCTGGGATTGTTCATCTTCGTCTACTGGCTGATATAAAGTGGAATAAGTGGAAGCATCCGGACAATAACCTGCGATGATTTTATCCCGCACTACCCAATACGCCATCCAGGCGCTGATTTACATGGCCACGCAGCCAGCCGGGATAGCGGTATTGAACCGTACCATCGCGGCACACCTGAAGTCGCCGCCGACCTATCTGGCGAAGATATTGCAGGAATTGTGCAAGGGTAACCTGCTATATTCCTTCCGTGGAAAACAGGGCGGCTTTTGCCTGCGGGAAAGCGGCGCTGAAATCAACCTGATGCAGATCGTGGAACTCACGGAAGGCCCGGGATTCACGGAAGAGTGCGTGCTGGGACTCAAGGTTTGCAGCGAAAAGACGGCTTGCCCGCTGCATTCCCGGTGGTGGCCGATCAAGCAGGAGATAGTCGGGCTGCTCCAGCACCAGACCCTGGAAATGCTCGCGGCGGGCGTGACGAGCGGCGAATATCAGTTAACGGATATGCCCTGCGCGCTGTTGGCCGGGCTGCATGCGAAGGATGGCGCGAAAGCGGCAACAAGCCAGAAAATCTACTTGAACGAATGGTGAATGAAGGGTGAATGATATGTCGGAAGTATCGAAAAGAGCGCCAGTCGCGGAAGTCCCTGCAAGCGTGCCCCAGGATTGCAGAAATTGCGGCGCGTACAAGCTATGCATGTCGCTCTGGCTGAAGAGCGGCGACGCGTCGCTGCTCGACCGGGTGGTAAAAAGGAAACAGGTGCTCAAGCGCGGAGAAACCCTCTATCGCATGGGACAGTCCGTCGAGTATCTGTATGTCATTCGCGGTGGATCGGTCAAGACGTGCATCACTACCGAGGATGGACAGGTTCAGATAATAGGCTTTCATATAGCGGGAGAATTGCTGGGGCTGGAGGATATGGAAACGCGGGAACACAACTGCGAGGCACGGGCGACCGGACTGACTTCCGTTTGCGAAGTGTCCATCGACCGCTTTGAAGAGCTGACCAGGAAGGATTCAGCCATCCAGCACGAGATATTCAAGATCCTGAGCATGGAAGTTCGCCATGCGCAGGAACTGGCGCTGCTGCTTGGCAAGCACAACGCCGAAGAGCGCCTGGCGGCTTTCCTGCTCAGCCTTTCAAAGCAGTTTGCGCAGCGCCATTGCTCGGCCAATGAGTTCGACCTGAGCATGTCCCGCAGCGATATCGGAAACTATCTGGGAATTGCCGAAGAAACGGTGTGCCGGGTATTCGCGCGCTTTCAGCACAGCGGACTTATCAGCAGCGACTACCGTCACGTCAAGCTCAACGATCTGGAGCGCCTGCAGCAGCTCGCTCATCATCGCCTTCCTGGGGAATCGCGGAGGACAGACATCGGCCGCCCCATGCTTCTGGCTGCGGCCAAGGCCTGATTCCGTTTCCGCATTCCAGCCGGATCCACTGTTCCCGTTGAACCCATCTTCCAGGCGGACACGGTTCTTCATCCCTGTTCATATCTGTTCGCCCACGCTGGACTGATCCATTTCCGAAGAAATCCACTCCCTCTCGTTCGAGGACCAGGGCGTTCCTGCATAAGCCTTCCGGGATTCCCGAGTATCTTTCGGCGAGGCAAAGCTATTGCTTGCCCGAAGATAACCGCCAGCAAGATGACATTGGTCAGGGTTCTCCCACACGTTGCGCAATATGATGGTCAGCGCAAACCGGATAGTGATGTTGCAATAAGCGCAGACAGCATTCGTCCTTTGCTTTCGATCAATCCAGGAGAATTCATGAAAAAATCACTCATTTTCATTGCTGCTCTGGCGGCATTCAGCGGCTCCGCCTACGCGGCAGTCAACATCAATACGGCGACCCAGGAAGAGCTCCAGACCCTTAAGGGCATCACTGCTGCCAAGGCGAAGGCCATCATCGATTATCGTTCCAAAGCCGGGTCATTCAAGTCGCCTGACGACCTGGAGAAGGTCGAAGGCGTCAATGCGCGTTTTGTGGATATGCAGCAGCTCCGAAAAGATATCACCCTGACAGGACCCACCATTGTCAGAAAGGAGAATCAACCCGCAGGCAAGTAGGCCGCTTAGCGTACTTTAAATTCCGCTTTCTGAGTCGACTTCCTTATAGCCACTGTGCGTCGTGCACGCGCCGCGAGGATCGCCCCCAGGCCCAGAAGCCAGCCCACAGCGGGTTCGTCAACATGAGTGCTGAGATCGGCATCAGACTGCACCTGTACGTTACCATCGAACCCTATCGGGGAAAAGGTAAAAATCTTTAGAAAATCGATTTCGTCTTCAGTGTTTTTCTCATCCGGAGTTGATTTGGGCGTGACAAATGCCGCCGGATCGCTACTAAAGAAAAGGATTGCGGCTTGTCCTTTCACGAATGGGAGCAATCGTATCTGGTCACTTATCGATCCATCCTGCTCAAAGATTGTAAAAAGCTGTTCGGTCGGACTATTCGCTTTCGCTTCAAATACGAAGTTACAAGAAAAACTCTCGTCAGTGCAAATCCTGTCTGGTTTTACTCCAGTCTCGTCCACGATCGTGACTACCTCGCCGAGGTCATGAATGAAGATGCTAGCGGCGGCCGGAGTCGTCAATAGGCTTACAAGCACCACGCTTGCAACAAGATTATTGGGCAATTTCATGAATACACCTCTTATTGGGTAGTTACCACACAGTAGCGTGCAGGCTTCGGCTGCCAACTGCGATGAAGAAGCATGAAGATGCCCACTCCGACAAGGAGCAAGGTGGAGGGTTCAGGGACGTCGGAGGCAGCTTGGATTACTAGATAAGTGCCATCAGCTAGTTGCACAGATGTGTACGTGGCTTTGGGGCCACCTATTTCCCCTGTCATCGGATCAATCTGCATCGTCGTTACGCCTTCTAGTTGCGGTAGTGGTATGTATTGCGAGTTACCGTTCTCTGTTACTTTGCCGTAAGGTTTTAACGTAGAAGGAATTAGTATGAGGGGATCGGATTCGTATTCGATGGCTAACACTGTGTCTTGCTTCTGAAACGTGAGGGCCAGAATATCACTCACACTCGCATCCAACTTACGATGGTCATCCGGTGCAGCTGGCTCTCCCACAGGCTCGAGTTGAAAATAAAACGCATCCCGGGTGATGTTTCCATTGGCGTGCCGCAGCGCCATGTAATGGAAGCAGCCTTCCGTGAAGCATTTTAATGGAATACCGTTCAACGTCGCAGTAACCTTATCCGTGACATCCGAGAAGATCAAATTGGTAATCGGGGCCGACTTTACCGAAGTGTGAAATGCCATCAGACAACACGCGGCAATCACTGCACGCAGAAGGTTTACCTGTAAGCTCATTCCCAGATCTCCAAGAAGTGGGGTCAACGAGAGTCTAGCCTTCATGCGTTGATCAGCGAGTCAACCAATTCGACATATCGGTTATACGATGGGTGGTTGCAGTAGCTACAGTTTTTGCAACAATCGACCACGGCCAAGCTCAGAGAATAGTCGCAACTTATTCCGCCGCTGCAAATCACCGAGTACCATAGCGGAACAATGCTTAAAAATGTGCGCATCCATTTTTTTATAGACCCTCTCAACTCAATGTCAAGGGAGGCCAAAGCGTTGGGTATGGTGGCAAAGGGGCTCGGACTGATTGAACAACCCCTGCATAGCTGGGTCGAGGCCGCCGATGGTGGCGAAGTGGGTGCTCCCGGAAGAGATGGAATTATCGCACTGCGAGCAGAGAACACTCGACTCCGAATGGCTTGACTCCGGAGCGGCGCGCAGGATCAGTTTCTATTGGCGGTAACTGCCCCGAATTTACGACAAATGGCGAAGGGGCCTGACGCCAAAGGAATCGGAAGTAACTCCAGTACCTGCTTAAAGCTAGTTCAGGTATCCGCGCATTCTTCGACAGTATGGATCATGAACTGCTCATGCGGGCAGTGCGGAAACATACGCAGTGCCAGTGGATGCTGCTGTACATCGAAAGATGGCTCAAGGCGCCGGTGCAACTGGAGAATGGAACTTGCCTGCCAAGGGATAAGGGCACGCCGCAAGGCGGAGTCATCAGTCTTTTGCTGGCAAATCTATTCCTTCACTATGCGTTCGACAGGTGGATGCAGTGCAGCCACCCGAACAAGCCGTTCGAGCGGTTACGCCGACGATGTGATCGTGCACTGCAAATCGGAATATGCGGCCAAGCAAGTGCTCAGAGAGATCGACCAGCGAATGGCCGAGTGCGGGCTAGTCCTGCACCCGGACAAGACGAAGGTGGTCTACTGCAAAGACGGGCAACGGCGCAGAAATTACTCCGAAACGCATTTCGACTTTCTGGGGTATCGATTCCAGCCCCGGTGCGCACAGTGCCGTGGGGGCGAATTGTTCCTCAGCTTTCTCCCTGCTGTCAGCGTGAAAGCCGGAAAGTCGATTCGGCAAACGATGCGTAGCTGGAAGACGCACCGATGGACTCAACTCAAGATTGAAGAACTGGCCACCAGTTTCAACCCGGTGCTGCGGGGTTGGATCAATTATTACGGCAAGTTCTACAAGTCGAAACTTGCACCGATTCTGGGACAATTCGACTATGCTCTCGTGCGCTGGGTCAAACGGAAATACAAGCGGTTAGGTGGCAGTCCAACATGGGCGCGGGCGTGGTTGAAGCGTGTAGTTGCGCAGCAATCGGGTCTCTTTGCCCATTGGCACATCACCTATGCCGGAATGACTGAACGATAGGAGCGGTATGAATCGAGAGATTCACGTACCGTTGCGTGAGAGCCTAAAGGTGAGATTCCTTAGGGCTACTCGACCACATAGTGGCTGCGAGCGCCGTTTCGATGGCCGGGAACGCCGGCAAAGATGAAAAAAAACAAGACCGGCATCGCGAGAGAGCGTCAGTCCGGTGTGGCTGTTCTGGCTGTTCTACTGGCTGTGACAGCAAAGCTTCCTTTCAATCGTGCTGGGAGCAAGTAGATAAGGCTCATCCTATCCGCGAGCTTGCGCAGGGTGGGTGGAGCAAAGCGTAACCCATCATTTCCTGGTGCTGGATAGATGTTTTCTGATGGGTTGCGTTTCACTCCACCCATCCTACCGTTGCTACCGTTGCTACAGTTGCTCACTGCACGGCCTGCCCCTTTCAGGGGGCAGGCCGCGTTGCACAGCCTGGCCGCTGTATCTGGTATCTGATATCCGGCAGGGCTGGGCTGTTCCGGGTTCCTTCCCCTCAATTTTTACTCCATCCAGTCCTTGATTTCCCCGGCGGCGGCAATTTCCCGTTATGCCAAGGCGCATGGAAGATGACATGCGTCAGGTTCTTTTTCTCCAGTGCGCCATATCATCCATTAGCGGATATAAAAATCCGATTGTCTTGAATAGGCGGCCGATCTGCTAGTTACAATGGAGGAAAATAGTGAAACGTGATTCTGAAAAGATGCGCCAGGCTGGCGGTGTGAGCGCTGCTCTGCTCGCCCTTGCCATGACGATGATCGCCTGGCCGGCACTCGCCGGGGATGCAAGAACAGAAGCGCTGGAGCAGTCGCTGAAACAACTGGAAGCAAGCATGCAAGCCATCCGGAACGAGCTGAACCAGTTCAAATCGGAATCCGCTCGCGATACGCAGAAACTGATGAAAATCGAGGAAAGATCGGTTTCCGTGGAAAAGCGGCAGGCGGCGGAAGCGCAGAAAGTGGCCAAACTGGAAGAAGCCGCGGCAACAGTGGAAAGGCAGCCGGAGAGCAAGATGCACATGCTGTTTTTCCGTGGCGGTTTTGCGCACAGCGATCACCTGCGCAACGGCGTATCCATACAAAGCAGCGGTCTTGGAGGTCCGGGGGGTCAAGCGGGCAGGGATGCCTGGTATATCGGAGCCGGTTTTGATTTTAACCTGACCAACGATGCCTGGGGGGCGCTGCCCAAAACCAGCGTCATGTCGGAGGTGATGTTCGAATACAAGGAATTCGGCTCGAAGGTGAGGGGCAACGCGCTTACCGCCCCGGGGGCCGGGGTAAACGTCAGCCAGTTCACATTGACGGCATCGCCGAAGATCAAGTTTCTCGAAGGCTCCGGATTCAGGCCCTGGATCATTCCCGCGGGCCTTGGCATCCACGTGATCAGTCCGCCGTCCGAGTCCATTACCGTCCTGATTCCGGGAGTGATGTTCGGCGCCGGGGCCGATTATCGAATCTGGAAAGACTTCTTCGTGGGCGTCGATGCCCGCTATCATCTGACCAGCGGCAGAACGGACGGCGTCAAGATCGACGGAGTGACCGCCGGCGGGTATCTCGGAATTGGTTTTTAACTCAAGGAAGCGCTGAACGAGAGAGCTTTTGCCGGTCCTGACACTTGAATGACATCATGGAATGGTATATTTCCGGGTCTGTCGAAACAGGCGGGGCCGGCGCGGCGCGAGGCGCATCCTCCGCCGTTATTTTTTGAACCAATTGCCAGCTATTCCGTCCATGCGTGTTGCAGGCGTACTTTAAGATCCAGCAGCGCGCTCAGCGAGGATTTGTTCAGCGCTTCCTTACGGCTACCTGATATAATCCCGCGCTTTTCCGTACCGACCGAGGTTTCCGATGCTCCGTCCCATTCGCAATATCGCCATTATCGCCCATGTCGACCATGGCAAGACCACTCTGGTCGACAAGCTGCTGCACCAGGCAGGTTCTTTCGCGGCTCACCAGCACATCGCGGAGCGCGTGATGGACTCAAACGATATCGAGCGCGAACGGGGCATCACCATTCTTGCCAAGAACTGCGCGGTCGACTACCAAGGGGTGCATATCAACATCGTGGATACGCCGGGCCATGCGGACTTTGGCGGGGAGGTGGAGCGCGTCCTTTCCATGGTGGATGGCGTCCTGTTGCTGGTGGACGCGGTCGAGGGCCCGATGCCGCAGACACGGTTCGTAACCAAGAAGGCGCTGGCCCTGGGGCTGCGTCCTATCGTGGTCGTCAACAAGGTGGATCGCCCCGGCGCCCGGCCGGACTGGGTAATCAATCATACTTTCGATTTGTTCGACAAGCTGGGTGCGAACGAGGAGCAGCTGGATTTTCCCGTGGTCTATGCCTCGGCGCTTAACGGCTATGCCATGCTGGACCTGAAACATCCCAGCCCCGACATGCGCCCTTTGTTCGATACCGTACTCAAGCATGTTCGCGCCCCCGAGGGAAATCCCGACGAGCCGCTGCAGTTGCAGATCAGCGCGCTGGATTACTCCAGCTTCGTCGGCCGCATCGGTATCGGCCGCATCAGCCGCGGCAGGCTCAAGCCGGGGCAGGAGGTCATGGTCCTCGCTGGTACCGCCGTCTCGAAGAAGGCGAGGGTCAACCAGGTGTTGGGTTTCCGCGGTATCGAACGGATACAGCTCGATGAGGCTCTGGCCGGCGACATCGTGCTGATCAACGGCATCGAGGAGCTCGGCATCGGCTTCACGCTGGCCGACATCGATCAACCCGAGGCATTGCCCATGCCTGCCGTGGACGAGCCCACGCTGACCATGAATTTCCAGGTGAATACCTCGCCTTTCGCGGGCAAGGAAGGGAAGTTCGTGACCAGCAGGCAGTTGCGCGAGCGGCTGGAAAAAGAGCTGCTCACCAATGTGGCCATGAAGCTTGAAGAAACAGCCGATACCGATTCATTCCTCGTTTCGGGGCGAGGCGAGCTGCATCTCACCATTTTGCTGGAAAGCATGAGGCGCGAAGGTTATGAATTGGCGGTCTCGCGCCCCCATGTGGTGATACGGGAGGTGGATGGCGAAAAGTGCGAGCCGTTCGAGATGCTTACCGTGGATGTGGACGAGGCCCACCAGGGCGCGGTGATGGAAGCGCTGGGCGCGCGGCGCGGCGACCTGCAGGACATGGTTTCGGACGGGCGAGGGCGGGTGAGGCTGGACTACCGCATTCCCGCAAGAGGCCTGATCGGCTTTCAATCCGATTTCATGACCATGACGCGCGGCACCGGACTCATGAGCCACGTATTCGACGATTATGCGCCCATGCGGCCGGAAATCGCGGCACGGCGCAACGGCGTGCTGATTTCCGCCGAGCAGGGCGAGGCGGTAGCCTATGCGCTGTGGAAACTGCAGGAGCGCGGGCGCATGTTCGTGAACCCGGGGGACCGCCTGTACGAAGGCATGGTGATAGGCATTCACAGCCGGGACAACGACCTGGTGGTCAATCCCATCAAGGGAAAGCAGTTGACCAACATCCGTGCGTCGGGAACGGATGAAGCCGTGACGCTGACTCCCCCGATCCAGCTTACGCTGGAATCCGCGGTCGAGTTCATCGCCGATGACGAACTGGTCGAGATCACTCCCAAAACCATTCGCATACGCAAGCGTTTCCTGCAGGAGCATGAACGCAAAAGAGCCGCGCGCGCGGCTGCCTGAAGCCGCCATCCACCTAAGCGTATCGCTCCGCCAAGCCCCTCGGCGCCGATGATGGAAAAGACGCTGTGGTATATTGCCGACCCCATGTGCTCCTGGTGCTGGGGCTTTTCGCCAGTAATCGAGAAAACCCGGCTGGAATATGCAGGGAAGGTGAAATTCGAATTGCTGCTGGGGGGATTGCGGCCGGGCACGAAGATCCCCTTGCCGGCGGCGCAGCGCGAGGAAATTCTGGGCCACTGGCAGGCCGTCCATCGCACCACCGGGCAACCATTCCGCTTCGAAGGCGCGATGCCGGAAGGATTCGTCTACGATACGGAAGCCGCCAGCCGTGCCGTGGTTTCAGTTTCCCTGATGGATGGAGAAATGGTCTTTCCTTTCTTTAGACGGGTACAATCGGCTTTTTATGCTGAGCAGCAAAACGTGACGGTTCCCGATGTGCTGGCGCGTCTGGCTGGTGCCGTGGGGCTGGATGAGCAGCGTTTCCTGCAGGTTTTCGGGTCGGATGCGGCCCGAAGCAGGACGCTGGAACATTTCCAGGAAGCGCGCAAAAGGGGCGTGAGCGGCTTTCCTGCAGTGATGATGCAGGGTCCTCAAAGGTATGCGGGGTATGCGTTGCTTGCGCGAGGCTATTGCCCTTATGAAACACTCCGTTCCCGTCTCGATGCATGGCTGGCGGTGACGGTACAGGATTGATGGAAAACCGGGTGAACAGGGACAAGCGTGCTGATAGGGGATCGAGAATGCGTAAAATTCTTTCGGCTTTTTGCATTTTCACCGCCATAACCATGGGCATGCCTTTGCCCGCTTCCGCCGAAAAGCCGGCATGGGCCGGCAATGGCAAGGGTGGCAACAATGGCAATAGCGGCAAGCACGGTTATCCCGGCGCAAAGGGACACAAGGGCAACGGTGGCCAGCATGGGTCTGGCCGCGCCAACGGGAATTCCGGGCGGAACTGGAACAATCAATCCGGCGGCCGCTACCCCGGTGCGGGAAATTATCCGGCGCAGAATTTCAACTTCGACAACCGCCAGCGGGCCCTTATCCACGATTATTTCGCACCGCGCTTCCAAAGCGGCCGCTGCCCGCCCGGTCTGGCAAAAAAATACAATGGCTGCATGCCGCCGGGGCAGGCGAAGAAATGGGCGATAGGCTATCCTCTGCCCCGCAATGTGGTTTTTTATGATCTGCCCCCGCCGTTGCTTGCACAATTGGGGTATCCGGGCCCTGGATATCGTTATGTGCGGGTTGCGGCGGATATCCTGCTGATTGCTGCCGGAACCGGAATGGTTCTAGCGGCGATGGGGGATTTGAACGCCATGTAGGCTGTATCGGGCACACCCCCGTTAGCAAAAATGCTTTTTCTTTCAGGTCCGGCAGCCTCCAGACACGCCTGACCAGATCACCAGTGGGCTTTCATCCTGCTGGTTCAGCCTCCTCGCGATTTACTTCCCAGCTCCTCTTTCCGCGAAGCTCATGCCCCCGCGAATACCCATGAACGGCTTTGCATAAACACCCTGATTCAGGCGCAGGATTGTCGGTTATGCTGACATCGGCGATTTTTAGTCAAATATTGTTATTTAATTTCAATATCTTAATATTTGGCATGATTGTTGCTTGAGATAGAGTGGGCAAAATACTTTACTTAGAAGAGGAAACGATGAAACTGCAACGAAAGGTAACACAAGGCAATTTTTCAAGTGCGCTGATAGGGCTGGGAATGATTGTCGCGCCATTATCCGCCTCTGCTTTGACGATCGATATCAACACCTATGTGACGGGAAGCGTAACGGCCGCCAACGCGACTGTCGCCACGCTGACACTGACGCAGAACGGAAACAACGTGGACTTCAGGTTTGACAATCTGGTGAACAATCTACCCGGAGGCATCGGGGATGATGCATATATCTCGCAGCTTCTCTTTTCCTACGATGGAACGCCTGCCCTGACAAGCGCATCGTTTATAAACTTCGGCGGAACGCAACTCGTTACCTCCGCTGATTTTGGCATAAACCCGCCCGGAAAGGATGCAGGCTACGATTTCTACCTGGATCTCGATTATCCCAACAGTGCGGCAAACCGGTTCACCAACGGCGAATTCAGCACCTGGACAATCAGCAATGTCGTGATTAACGACTTTCTCGTCTCCGTGTCCGGCAGTGGTCCCGCTTCTCTCGCGATGGTGCACGTCCAGCAGGTCGGCGCCGGCCCGGGAGGCAGCAATTCGGTAAAATATGCAGGAAGCGTGGGCACTCCCCCGTCCCAGGATCCTCAAAATCCCGTGCCCGAACCCGTATCCCTTGCGCTTATCGGTATTGGACTTGTCGGCATGGGAGCAGCGCGCCGCCGCAAGTAGCAAATCGAATGGAGCACGGCTGATTATTCCCTGTGCTCCATCAGGGCCTGTTGACAGGCCCTGGCCACTTCAAAAAAACCTACCGCTGTACTCATGCTGATGGGATGTGAAGGCCAATTCCGCAGCATTCATGCCATATGTCCCATCTTGCCGCTCTGGTAATCCGCCATCGCCTGGCGGATTTCGTTGGCGCTGTTCATGACGAAAGGACCGCTGCCCACGATTGGTTCGCGGATGGGTTCGCCGGACAGCAGCAGCGCGGCGGCATTTTGGGCACTTTCGATACGGATATGTTCGCCCGCCGGATCGAACCGGGCAATCTCGGCCGCGCCAAGCGTTTCACTCCCTGCATCGCCGCTCGCGATGCGCAGCGAACCCTTCAGCACCGCCAGTAGAGTGGTGTAGCCGTCGGGTACGGCAAAATCCGTTTCATGCACGCCATCGAGGCGAACATCCCAGACGTTGACCGGCGTAAAGGTGTGCGCTGGCCCTTCGACACCGTCAAATTGGCCTGCGATCACGCGCACGATTCCCTGTTTGTCCGGCAGATTCACGGCGGGAATCTGGCTATTCGAGATGCTTTGATAGCGCGGGGGCGACATCTTGTCCCTGGCGGGCAGATTGACCCATAACTGGACCATTTCGAGCATTCCGCCCTGCCGCGCGAAATCGTGGCCATGAAACTCCTCGTGCACCAGCCCTGATGCTGCTGTCATCCATTGCACGTCGCCCGGTCCGATCTTGCCTCCGCCGCCGGAACTGTCGCGGTGTTCCACTTCGCCGCTATAGACGATCGTTACCGTTTCGAATCCGCGGTGCGGGTGGCTGCCGACTCCGCGCCGTTGTTCCGTGGGCGTAAATTCCGCCGGGCCGGCGTAATCGAACAGCAGGAAAGGGCTGATGGCCTCTCCCAGATTCGAGTAGGAGAAAAGCGTTTGTACGGGAAAGCCATCACCGACCCAATGGCGGCCTGTGCTGCGCTCGACGCGAAGCAGTTTTTTCATCGATTTGCTGGCTTTGGCTGATTGCATGGCTGTTCTCCTCTTTAGTTGCTGTTTACATGTACGAAATACGAGTCAGGAATTCTGGTTGAGTTTTTTTTCAATGCGGCGATCGGGGATTACCCACATAATGGCGGCAACCACGTACAGGCCGAAGGCAAGCTATCGGCTGAGGAACGCCAGCGGTACGGCAAAAGCATAAATGACCAAGGATGCCTTTCCTTTGAAATCGGCGCCGACAGCTCTGGCAAGCTGCGAAACCTTCCCCTAGACCCTGATTACAAATCTTTTCCAGCGTAAGAGATGAAGGCCCGCAATATGATCTATGCCATTGCCGTGCACGTTTCGATATAGACTGCAAGTTATTCTCTTTCAGTTTATTTCGGAATCCATCCTTCCTCGAAATCAATGTTCTGAAAAACAGAATGACGTGCTATCGATTCGACGATCACGGCTTTCGTGCAGATGATGGCAGCCAGGATGGTGCATGCGCATCCGCGACATTGGCATGAACTGTCCACGGTTTGGTTACGAGCACATACATGTACGTCCTGTTGCGGCGCGAAAGCTGGTATGTCAATCTCAAACATGTCCATAGGCTGTATTGCCGGGAAGGTCTCCAAGTCCGTATGCGGGTACGCCGGAAGAAGTACATGAGCCTGCGTCGTGTACCACCGGATGTCTGCTGGACGGATAGCGTCACTGTCCCTAGCCTAAATGCCTCCCCCGATCAAGTCGCTTACTTTTCGCGCTCGTAGGCGAATTGGATGCCAGCCGTTCCACCTGTTTCGATGAACAAATCCATGAATGTAGGTACAGTGTCTGTCCGTCCCCAGTCACGTTGCAACTCGCAAAGCAGTTGAGCCCAGCTGATCATCCTGGCACCAGCCTGCTCGATGCGTCGCAACGCAGCATCATGCGCCGCAACGGAGGTGCCGCCAACAGCATCCACTACTGCATAGATTTCGTAACCTTCCCGTAGTGCATCCAGGGATGGAAAAGTTAAACATGCCTCGGTCCACAAGGCCGTCATTATTATTTTTTTGCGGCCGGTCGCCTCGACAGCTTTCCGGAACTCTATATCCTCCCAGGCGTTGATGGTCGAGCGGTCATATGTCGGCAAATCACCTATCACCTTGCGCAGTTGCGGTATAGCGGGTTTGTTCAAGCCGGACTTTACATTGACGGTCGAGTGGACGATCGGCAGGTCATAAGCCAAAGCAATCTTCGCGGTTCCGACGATATTGTTGATCAACAGTTGTCGGTCCATCGATGCAATCGAATTCACCTGCACAGGCTGATAATCGATGATCACCAATGCGGCGTTCTGCGGGGTAAGTAGATGGTCTTTTTTAGGATCACGAATCGTCTCACTGGTCATTGCATTCTCCCGTTATCTAAGGTGGTAAAAATATGCTGAAACGCGGTACCCGCTGCCGCTCCTGAAGTCAGGCGTTCGCTGTTGAAATCCGTGACGGTCTGTTCCCGTACCGGGAACCTCGCTGTAGATCTTGCTGCCTTGACCAGTGCTCATGGATCCGTGCGGCGCGGGTACCGGAGCGAACCGGTGCATTTCGCCGCAACTGCACGAATAGTATGCTTGGAATAGGAGCGAAACCGGATTCACTTCTTTTCCCTTTGCACTGCCTGTGCCTTGTCATAACTCTCGATCAGCGGGCGGTAATGCGGCATGGAATAGTCGGCATAGATTTCTCGGCACGAGGGACGAAGCCTGCAATAGGATCTATGCCATCGTCGCATAGTTTCAATATAGACTGTAAATTACTCTTTTCCAGATTGCTTCGGAATCCGTTTTTTTTCAAAATCAGTGTTTGGGAAAACAGAACAATGCGCTATCGACTCGGTGATATCCTGGCCTTTGTGCAGGTGATGGAAACGGGGAGCATCAGTACCGCGGCGCAACGCATGGGCCTGTCGAAGTCCGTCATCAGCAAGCGCGTCACCGACCTGGAGGCTGCGTTAAAGGTCGAGTTGCTACATCGTTCGACGCGAGGAGTGGTTGCGACGGATAAGGGGACGGCGTTCTATCAACGGGCGCGTTCCATCATGCAACAGCTTGATCTTGCGGCTGAGGAACTTATGGAGCAGGCCGGCGGGTTATGCGGATCATTGCGGATCTCAGTCCCGATGACATTAGGCACCGCTTATCTCGGGCCGATACTGTTCTCTTTTATCAGCCGTCATCCGCAATTGGAACTTGCACTGGACCTGGATGACCGGGTTACCGATCTGCCGGGCGAGGGTTATGACCTGGGAATCCGTATCGGCCGGCTGCGCGATTCATCTCTTGTAGCCCGCAAACTGGCTATAAGCCGCCGAATCGTCTGCTGCAGCCCTGCGTATGCCAAACACGCGGGACTGCCGAAGACGATCGAGGAATTGGCCGATCATGCATGCATCGGCTACACCAATGTCTCGCCCGGTCAGATCTGGCAGTTCGACCCTGCAGAGCCTCACGGCACGCCGCGCTCTCTGGCTGTGCGCAGCCGGATCGTCACCAATAATGGCGAAGCGATGCGCGATGCTGCTATCGCAGGATTGGGCATTTCGGTTCTCCCGATGTTCATCGTAGCCAAAGCATTGGCGAGCGGCCAGCTCATCAACGCGCTACCGGGCGCGCGTCCCGTTGCGGATGCGATCTATGCGGTCTATCCGCGCAATCGCCATCTCCCGAAGAAGGTACGTGCAGCCATTGATCACCTTGCCGTTGCATTCGAAGGTGAGCTGCCCTGGGAACGGGAATTGAAGGCATAGCTTTATTTCCCGACTTTCTCAATCTCGATAGAGCAGAGGTGTCATGATCAAAATCGTTGGAATTACCGGAAGCCTGCGCAGCGGCTCATTCAATACCGCGCTGCTGCGTGCGAGTGCAGGGCTGATGCCAAATGGGGCAACGCTGGATATCGCGACGCTCAAGGGGATTCCGCTTTATGACGGAGACATCGAAGCCAACGAAGGCATTCCCGCGATGGTCGTTGCGTTGCAGGAACGGATTGCTGCAGCCGACGGACTGCTGCTGGCTACCCCCGAGTACAATAATTCCATACCCGGCGTGTTCAAGAATGCGATCGACTGGCTCTCGCGTCCGCCTGGCGAGATCGCCCGTATTTTTGGCGGTCGTCCGGTTGCGGTAATGGGGGCATCGCCCGGCGGGTTCGGGACGATTCTGTCCCAAAATGCCTGGCTGCCCGTGCTGCGGACGCTGGGCATGCGCCCCTGGTTTGGCGGGAGATTGCTGGTCTCGCGAGCGCAGCATATCTTCAATGAATCGGGAGAGATGCTGGATGAAGCGGCACGCAAGCAGCTTCAGGTTTTTCTGGCCGGGTTTGCCGAGTTCATCCAGGCAAGCGGCAAGCTGCCGAGCTGATGTTATCAGCAACCGGAAATCCCGCAGAGCGGTCTTCTACAGACCGGTCCCTGCCGACCAGCCATAGCGTTCGAGCCATCCCTGGACGACTTCGCTCGAAATGATGAAAGCGATCAGGGATGAGGTCAGGCTCAACAGGACGATGGTGGTGATCAATCTCCAGGGGCTCAGCGTGGAATAACGCTGCCATTGCGCCAGCATGCCTGCATCCTCCGGACTGTCCGGGTCCCTGCTCAATTCGAATTTTGCGAGAATATTGCGCCGCGCTTTGCGCAGCGCGTCGGATACGCCCATGCGGTAGGTGGAATCGAGCAGTTCCAGTCTCTTGGGCTCCATTTCAAAGAGAATGCCTTGCAACTGCGCTTCTCTGCCCAGCTCCCGGTAGAATTCCTGCATGCGATCGAGATAGCGGTTTTCGTCAAACAGATAATCAACCATCTGCTCAACGGTGGCGCCGGCCTCCTTGCGTTGAATCCCGGTACGACCCACGGATTCGGGTTCGGCTTCCCTGGCTATTTCCTGGATGAATTCCTGTTCCTTCGCGCTAATGAGATTGAGCCAGACCTGCTCCGCGGCCTGGGGGGAGGGCGGGTAAAATTTTCCGTCTTCCGAGCGCGCAGATGCGCGGAGATCATCGACCTCCATGGTCGCTTTCGCCTCGCAATCCAGATCGATTGCTTCAAGCCTAGCCCTGAGCGTATTCGTCATCGTCCATTTCCCGAAGCAAGATTCGAATTGAAACGTTACATTTATTACAGTTTAGCGTAATTCATGGAAGAGGTGCAGCGTATGCGTATTGCCGGAGAGACGGCGGGGGCAGGCAAGCCCGGCAGACAGCTAGATCGGCAGCGCGCTGAAGGCATCGAGATCATCGACGGCGGCGGCTGTCCGCCGGATGAGCTCATGGTTGTTTTCCAGCTTCATCATTCCCCCCACAGCCAACGACACCACCATGGCTTCGAATGGATACGCCAGGTGCGCGCGGTATCGTTGCAGAAGATGGCCAAGTTCGATTTCTGTTATTCCGTTGTCCTGAAGCGCTTCGGCATAGGCGGCAATCAGCCGTGTTTCATGATTCCGCCTGGTTTCCGGGGTGAGGGATGTTGCAAGCAAGTACGCGACATCGCTTATTCCTTCTCCAAAGCGCACGAGCTGCCAATCGAGAAGGCCAGGCTGCGTCTCATTCCAGAACAGATTGCCGGGATGACAGTCGTGGTGGACGAGCGTCGGCGGCGCACTCGAGAGAAAGCGCATTGCCCGCGCGCGCTGTCTGGCATAGCGGACCGCCAGCTTGTGTAATTTCCTGGGCACCAGGTGCCCCGCACAGCGCAATCCTCGCCTCATCAATGGCACTGCCAGAGCCGCGCCCAGCCGGTCTTCCAGGCGGCGCACCGGCCCCGCGAGCCACTGATAGGTCCGCATGAAGTCCGCTTTGTTCCAGAAGCGGGCGTGAAGGCGGGCGAGCTGCCTGACCACCAGCAAGGCTTGCGCATCGGTCAGAATATCGCCCGGCTGGCCCGAAATGGCACCCGATTCCGCCACATCGGCGAGAACCAGGATGGCGCCTCTTCCCGGCGCGCTTTGCGCCGCCAGCACGTCAGGCATGGCGATGGGCATGCCTTGGGCCGCCTCGTTATAGAAACGCACTTCGGTATGCAGCAACCTGGGCAGCGCGGTGATCAGCCGGGCGCGCCAGGCGAGCGACGGCAATTTCACGAACCACTGCCGGGGCAGATTCCCCGGGCCGTCGTGCATGACTTCCAGGCGAACCCTCGTGGTGGTTCCGGTATCGACCGACCGGATATCCACCCCGGATACCATGACGTTTGGATGGTTTCTGCCGATCACCCGCTGCGCCCAGTCAGTCGTGAGGTCGCTGGGATGGCGGGCAAGGATACGCTGTTTCATGGGACCGATGCGCATTCAATCTTTCAATGGAAATTCAGCTGGGAAGAGGCTATCAGGCGGTACCCGGACGGATACATATCGCATCGCGGAATGCAAAAAAAGGGAGCCGTCGGGCTCCCTTTTTCGGAATCAGGCGATCAACGCCTCAGCCGTTATTGCAGCTTCCAATCCGGGTGGAAGTGTGTCTCCTTGGTGGAGAACTCCTTCCATATGAAATCGGGATAAATGATGGGTTTGGTGGGTATGATGAAAGTCACCAGATCCACGACGCCGGTCAACGTGCGCCCTATGCCCAGCACGATGCCCGTAAGCAACCCGACCGGTATGCCATAGGCAGGACCTTGCTGGTTGGTTTGTATGACCATGTTTTTCGGCACTTCACCAATGCCTGTAACCGTGTTGGCAAGCCCGTGGGCCAGTTTAAGCCCCACTTTCTCGGGATAGCTGTCCGCCGCCGTGGCGCCCTGCGAAAAGAATAGTAGCGCCGACAGTATCAGCAGTGATTTCAGCATATTTTTCATCGATACCTCCCTTGAGTAGATTAATTAATTTAAATCCCTACCAATACTAGCATATCGTAAAACAGTTTGGGGTATCAAAAAATACACGTTCCGGAACCGCTTGCAAGTAGTGCGCTTGCAGTTAGCCAGAGGGGGTGCGCGTAGCGCACGGCGCCGCGGGGAGCGGGCGGGAGTGGCAGGGATTCGGAAAACAGACTGCGTGCGGGTGGCATAAACGGGCCGTAAATTCACCATTGCGCGCACTCGCGGCAAGGAATGTGCTACCCTCGCGCTGGCGGATTATCAGCCATTTCAATGCTGATTCCACCATTGCCGGCTATGCGCTGGAAACAGTCAAAGGCCGGCAGAAGTCGATGACAAGCATACGGTTCACATAACCACAGATACTACATGCAGTTGCCTATATTACCGGATGCGGCCACCTTTCCATCATTGCACACTCCCCCGTCACCGTCGTACAGCCATACTGATACAGCCATCACCTCCAGCCTGAAATTTTCCGTAGTGGTGCCCACGCTCAATGAAGCGGACAACATAGACCCGTTGTTGACGCGGCTGTTTGCACTGCATGTGGCGCGCGACGACTATGAGGTGATCATCGTCGACGATGGCTCGATGGACGGAACCCCGCAGAAGGTGAGGGAATGGGAGGGGCGCGGGAATGTTCATCTGATAGAGCGGCGGGAGAAGCCGGACCTGACGGGATCGATACTGGCCGGGGCGGCGATGGCTCGCGGCGAGGTCATCGTGGTGATGGATGCCGATCTGAGCCATCCGCCCGAGCGCCTGCCGGCTCTGATCGCGCCTGTCCTGGATGGAAGCCATGACGTTGCCGTGGGCAGCCGCTATGTGCCCGGCGGCAGCACGGAAGGGTGGCCACTGCATCGCCAGCTGTTGTCGCGCCTGGGGGGATGGCTGGCACGTCCCATCTGCGATGTCAGCGATGCGACTTCAGGATTTTTCGCCTTCCGGCGCGAACTTGCCACGATCATCGCCCAGCGGGCGCGCGGGTACAAGATCCTGCTGGAATTGCTCATGGCGGGACAGGGCAGGCTACGGGTGATAGAAGTGCCCATCTGCTTTCGCGACCGCACGCACGGCGCTTCCAAGCTCTCGTTTCAGCACCAGTGGACCTATCTGCAGCGGCTGATGACGCTGGCGGGCGGCAACGTCTCGTTCGGCACCGCGAGCCGCTTTGCCGCAGTGGGACTGTTCGGCGTGCTGGTGGATGCCCTGGTGTTCCAGTGGTTCATGAGCCGCGATGCCGGGCTTGCGACATCGCATATCCTGAGTTTCTTCGCTGCGGCGACGTTGAATTACTCGCTCAATTCCAAATGGTCATTCCGCCGCCATCACGACGGACAGTTGCGTTGGCGCCAGTTCGCGCGCTTTCTCACCGTGGGGATTTTCGCCTTGCTGATGCGCGGCGGGGTTCTGGCGCTGCTGGTTTACGGCTGGCAAGTGCCGGCCTTCCTGGCGATTTTTCCTGCCATTGCCGCGACTGCCGTCATCAATTATCTGGGTTCCGCCTTCTATGTATTTCCCGTTGAGCAGAATGGGCCTTCCCTGGATATACGCTGGCGCGTTGCCTCGTTTGGCTTGGTAGCGTTCGTGCTGCTGCTGCGCCTGATCTACCTGGGAGTGGGGCAGCTCATCCCGGATGAGGCCTACTACTGGAACTACGCCCAGCACATGGACTTGAGTTTTTTTGATCATCCGCCCATGGTTGCCTGGCTCATCTGGCTGGGCACGGCAGTTTTTGGCGATACCGAGTTCGGCGTGCGCATCGGCGCATTCGTCTGCGGCCTGGTCACAATGGGCTACCTGTATGCGCTGGCTGCCAATCTGTATGACAAGTCGACCGGCATCCGCACCATGCTGCTGCTGGCCATCCTGCCGTTTTATTTTGCCACCGGGCTGTTGATGACACCGGATGCTCCACTCGTGGCTGCCTGGGCGGCAACCTTGTACTACCTGGAGCGCGCGCTGATAGCCAATCGCAGCATTGCCTGGCTAGGGGTGGGCATAGCCTTCGGCCTGGGGCTTCTCTCCAAGTACACGCTGGGCCTGCTGGGCCTGGCGGCGCTTGTTTTCGTCATCCTGGATCCGGTCGCGCGCCGCTGGATGGGCCGGCCGCATCCCTATCTCGCCGCCGTCCTTGCCCTGTTGCTGTTCTCGCCGGTCCTTATATGGAACATGGAGCATGACTGGATTTCAATCATGTTCCAGTCGGAGCGCGCGAAGGGAATAGGCAGGCATTTTTCGGTGCAGTGGCTATTTCTTCATATTCTGGTACTGCTGACCCCGGTGGGCCTGGCGGCCGCCGTGATTGCGCTGCTTCCGGGAAGCGATGGCGGCGACAGTATTTCGGATCGCAGACGCCGCCTGTTCATTCGGGTATTTGCTGGCGTGCCGCTGGCGGCATTTGTGTGGCTTAGCCTGTTCGGAGCGCCGAAATTTCACTGGACGGGTCCGGTATGGCTTGCGTTGCTGCCGACCATGGCCTGGATGCTGGGGCAGGCCAATGGCCAGCGCCCGGCTGCCGGCTGGTTGAGGGCGGCCTGGAAGCCCACCATCGCGCTTTGCATTTTCCTGTACGCTTTCGGGCTGCACTACGTGGTGCTTGGCATTCCGGGCATACCGTACAAGGGATTCAACAACCACTATTACTGGCGGGAGGCGACAAGAGAAGTCGAACATCTCGCTGCGGAGGTCGCGCGTAAGACCGGGCAGAAACCCATTGTCGTAGGCATGACTAAATGGTCGGTGGCTAGCGCGTTGTCCTTTTACGAGCGGAAGGAAGAGCCGATGGACATACGCTCCCGTAATTTTTTTGGTCCCAGCGGCGCCATGTACGATTTCTGGCAAGCGGCGGACCCACCTACCGACAGGCCCATCATCCTGGTTTCCATGAAAGCCCATTTGCTTGAGCACAATGGGGAGGGATTCAGCCTCGAGCCCATGCTGGCCGGGCTTGGCCCGATAGAGCGGCGGGAAGTCACGCGGGACGGAAAACCGCTGAGGGAGATATATTACCGGATAGCGCGCGGATACAAAGGCATCCATCTTCCCGCAGACAGGAATAATCGGGATGAAGACGATCAGTGATGATGGGAAAACCGGCTCTGTCCCGGTCGATGCGACGACATCCGGGAGGAAAGAGATTGCCTGTCCCCCGACTCGCCTGGATGTGCGATGCCGTACCGAGAAATGCACGTTGATCGCCTAAACTGAACGAGTATTCAGGGTTACTCCGCGAAAACCTTTTCAGGACATATCGTCATGGCCAAGTATCTGATAGCGTGGTTGTTAGGCGTGCCCGCCATAGTTTTACTGATTATTTACTTGTTATAGGAAGCGCTGAACAAATCCTCGCTGAGCGCGTTGATATGATCTATTAGCATGGACAGTGTTTATCCAGCCAGCGAACCGGCGCGCGCGCAGATCGACGCTCTGGAAGGGCCGGCCATGCTGGAATTTGGGACACCGTGGTGCGGATACTGCCGTGCTGCCCAGCGCTCCATTGCCGAGGCAATAGCCGCCCATCCGGAGGTAAGGCATATCAAGATCGAGGATGGGAAGGGCCGCGCCCTGGGGCGGTCATTCCGGGTGAAGCTCTGGCCGACGCTGATTTTTCTGCGGCAGGGTAAGGAAATTGCCCGGCTGGTCAGGCCAGTGGATAGCATCCCCATCAGGCAGGCGCTGGAGGCGCTCAGCGCGGCATCGGCGTAGTGCGCCATGTTCCAGTGGAAATCGCCAGCGCGATTCGCTGCAAATCGTACGGATCGTTTACCGCGCCACGCAATAAAACGGAGCCACGCATGCCAGAACCCCGGACATGCGGCACGCTGGCTCCGCCCGATTGCTGCTTATCTGCTTATTACTTGTCCGCCGAAGTCACGTTGATTTTCTTCGGCTGGACAGCTTCGCGTTTTGGAATGACGATTTCAAGCACGCCATGATTGGATTTCGCCGATATGCCATCCGGATTGGCTGTATCCGGCAGGCTGAAGCGGCGGTAAAAAGAGCCATAGGTGCGTTCCACCCGTTTATAACCCTCTTTATCGATTGTTGCTTCAGTTTTCTTTTCACCTTTTACGGTAAGTACGCCGTCTTCCATGCTGATATCGATTTCTTCGGGTTTTACTCCGGGAAGATCCGCTTGCAGAATGAATCTGTCCGGCGCTTCCTTGATATCGACCGCCGGCGCCCATTCGGCGGTGGCAGTCGACCCCTCGCCGTTCCCGCCTTCGCGCACGCGGTCCAGTTCCCTGTGCAACTGATGCAGCAGACTCCAGGGTTCATAACGAGCAATAGCCATAAAAACCTCCACGTAAGTTGATTGGTGTCAATACCGGTAATGCCGCAACCGGTACCTCATAATCAATATAGTGGCAGCTTGCGTTTTTTCAACCATTCTTCCCTAAGGGAAATTCTGAACAGGAGCGGCTGGTTGGGGGGGGCGACTCTTCCGCGAATGGGATGCGAGGGCGGACAGCTACACAATTGGCGTCATGCCAGCGGCAGCTCTCCGCTGCGCATGCCGATTCCTCCAATTTCCCTTACCGCCCTGGCGAAAGCGGGATTCTCATGCAGTTTCGCCAATGAATCCGGATGAGGTTTTCCCCGCATTTGCGCCAGGCGCGCAACGCTGATGGCGGGAATGTCCCAGTGCAATCCAGACAGCAACGCTTCTGCGCCCGCAGGGTTGTTGCATGCCAGTATCATGTCGCACCCAGCCTGCAGCGCGAGCTGGGCGCGCTGCAGCATGCCGCCTGCACCCGCGGCCCCCTCCATGCTCAGGTCATCGCTGAAGATGCAGCCTTCGAAACCCAGTTCGCCGCGCAGGATGTTTTTCAGCCATATCGTCGAAAATCCTGCTGGCAGCGCATCCACCGCGGGGTAGATGACATGGGCCGGCATGATGCCTGCAAGACCAAAGCCTATCATCTTGCGAAATGGCGACAGGTCGGCACTTTCGATGGCGGCGTAGGAGCGCTCGTCCACCGGCATCTCGAAATGCGAATCGGCCTGGATATGCCCGTGTCCCGGAAAGTGCTTCCCTACTGCGGCCATGCCCCCGAGTTTCAGCCCGGATGCGAGGCTGTGCGCCAGCTCCGTAACCGCCTGAGGGGAACGATGGAAGGCGCGGTCCTTGATGACGCAGCTCTGGCCATAGTCGATATCGAGCACCGGGGTAAAGCTGAAATCCACCCCCGCGGCGCGCAACTCCGCAGCCAGTACATAGCCTGTCTGTTGCGCCAGGTGCCGCGCCCTGTCCGGATGCTCGTCCCATGCATTGCCCAGTTCCCGCATGGGAGGCAGCCGGGTAAAGCCGTCGCGAAAGCGCTGCACCCGGCCGCCCTCGTGATCCACGGCAATCAGCAGCGATGGAGTTCGCAGCGCATGGATCTCCGCAGTCAACTGGTTGAGCTGCGTGAGCGAGGCATAATTGCGCGTGAACAGGATGACTCCACCTACGAGGGGATGCCGGAGTTTCTCCTTGTCCGCAGCGGTCAGCTCCGTGCCTTCGATATCGAGCATGACGGGTCCAAGCGACATCAGCGGCTCCTGTGGTTGAATGCTTCCATGTTCACTATCTACGGGTGAATGAGAGGCCATGCCGCGAGAAGCAGCAAGCTGTCATTTTTCGAGGATGACGAAGGCGCAGGCAAGATTCAGTTCGTCGCTGATGGAAAGATGATGGCCGGTAATGCCTTCATCTTTCACGAAGGCGCTCAATTCGGGATGAAAGGCAAAAAACGGCTTGCCACGAGGATCATGCGTTATGCGGATGCGATGCAAGCTGACCGGATGCCGCAGGCCCGTCCCCATTGCTTTGGAAAGCGCCTCCTTCGCGGCGAAACGCTTCGCCAGGAACAGGGCCGGCTTCCCGCTGCCCAGATATTCGGACCATTCCTCAGCCGCCAGGATGCGTCTTGCGAAGCGCTCGCCATATTTTTCAAGCAGGCGCGCGATCCGTGATGGTTCGACCAGATCGGTTCCGATGCCATAAATCATTGCGAGACAGCCTGCATCAACGCCTTCATTTCCCTTACCGCCTGGGGAAAGCCGACAAACAGCGCATGAGCGACAATGGCATGGCCGATATTGAGCTCGGATATTCCCGGTATTGCGGCGATCGGCTGGACGTTTCCGTAATGCAGCCCATGCCCGGCATTGACTTTCAATCCCATCGAAAGACCCATGGCCACCGCCCGCCGGATGCGTTCGAACTCCTCCTGCTGTTCGCTATGCGTAGCCGCATCGGCATAGCGCCCGGTGTGGATTTCGATAGCCGGGGCGCCCGCCTGCATTGCTGCTTCGATCTGGCCGGGATCCGCGTCGATGAACAGCGATACCTGTATGCCTTCCGCCCCCATGAGGCGGCACGCATCCCGTACCGGCTCCAGGTAGCGTATGACGTCCAGGCCGCCCTCGGTGGTCAGTTCTTCCCTGCGTTCAGGTACGAGGCACACTTCCTGCGGCTTGATGCGCAACGCGAACCGGATCATTTCGTCCGTTGCCGCGCTTTCAAGGTTCATGCGGGTTTTCAGCATTTCCCGCAGGATTTCCACGTCGCGCTCCTGGATGTGGCGGCGGTCTTCCCGCAAATGCAGCGTAATCGCATCCGCGCCCGCCGCTTCCGCGGCCATGGCGGCTTCAACGGGGTCGGGGTAAACCGTGCCTCGCGCCTGACGCAGCGTGGCCACGTGGTCAATGTTGACGCCGAGTTCGATCATGATGTTTGCAGTGCCAAAGGTTTCACAATTGATTCCGCGATTATCGCATGGGCGAGGCCTCAGCGCCGAATGCATGGTCTGGACTTGCTATAGTACTGAAAAGATGGTTTGCAGAATAGATCGGCGGATGAATCCCGGCAAAGTTTTGCGCAGGGGCGAAATGATGATAATGTTCTCCCTGGGGAGGCGCTTCTCCAGGGAAAGGACACATTGATGCCGAGGTGAGCCGGAATGTCGGATACGCGCATTTTTTTTGCTGCGGAGCGTACCCTCCTGGCATGGGTTCGCACCGGTCTTACGGTGATGGCGCTGGGTTTTGTCGTGGCAAGATTTGGCCTGTTCCTGCGGATGATCGCACTCTCCAGTCCGGCTTTGACGAATGCGTCCACCCTTTCCGGCACGCACTGGCCCTCGGCAGCGCTCGGCGTCATTCTCGTGCTTGCGGGCTCCGCGGTGATTCTGGGCGCGCTGCGCAATCACCGGGTATACGTATCCTCGCTTCCGCCAGAAGATGTTCCTCTGCTGTCCATACCGCAGCTTTCGTCGTTTCTGTCTTTATCCGTCGCCACGGCAGGGATACTGCTTGCGGTTTACCTGATGTTCTCATGAATCCTGATCCTAAATCAGATAGCCTATAAGTCGGATTGGTGAAGCGTAATCCGACAGCCCCTGTCACATTCATTTGCTTTCTGTTGTTGGATTACGCTTTGTTAATCCGGCCTGCAAGCAGCAGATGGATGGTTCGGTACAGGCCGCAGTCATAACTGCTGCAGGTCTTTCAACAGTTGCCGGGTATGCAGCGGCTGCCCGCCCAGATAATGGTTCAGTATGTAGCGCATCAGCGCCTTGCTCTGCTGCCGGGTGGTGGTTGCGGAATAGTCGCCTTGCTGCATGTCTAGGAGCGTTTTGCCTTGCAATGGCAAGCCGCGGCCAGGGCGATTTTCGTCCCATGCCACGGGTCCGCGCTCGATTTCATAGCTGTAATTCTGCTGCGGTTCCGTGGGTTTGCCCGACTCGACGTCGCGATCCAGCGTGAGCGCATATCCCAGCTCCCGTAGCATGCGCTGTTCGAATCGCCGCAGTATGGGAATGGTATCCTTTTGGCTGCCTAGCGCTTCCAGCGTCTCCTGATAGTAGACGAATAACTGCTCGTGGGGATCATTGCGGTGCAATAGCCGCACCAGGAGCTCATTCAGATAAAAGCCGCAAATCAGGCTTGTTCCCTGCAATGGCGCGAGCCCGCCTTGCCATTCCGCTTTATGCAGGGTCCGCAATTCCGATTTGCCTCCCCAGTTGAGCAGCAGGGGCTGAAATGCCAGCAACAGGCCGCGCATGGCGGATCTTGGCCGTTTGGCGCCCTTGGCCACCAGAGGCACTCTTCCGAAATCGCGGGTAAAGGCCTCGACCACGAGGCTGGTTTCAAGGTAGGGATAGGCATGCAGGACAAATCCGGGCTGGGCGTCGATGCGGTGATTGTCGGAAGTCATCGCTGCCGTTTCCGCCGGGGCAGCAGGGCAACCCTGCTCATGGCTCGTAGCCCAGACTTTTCAAAACCTGGGTGTCATCGGCCCAGCCGCTTTTCACTTTGACCCAGATATTGAGATATACCTTGCCGCCGAAGTTCTGTTCCATGTCTTTTCGCGCCTGGGTTGCGACCAGCTTGAGCTTTTCTCCCGCCTTGCCGATGACGATAGCCTTCTGGCTGGCTTTGTCGACGATGATGGATGCATGGATTTTACGCAGCTCGCTTCCTTCGTTCCCGCCCTCGGTAATGAATTCATCGATCATGACGCTGGTGGAATAGGGGAGTTCTTCTCCCAGCAGGCGAAACAGTTTTTCACGGATCAGTTCGGCGGCGATAAACCGTTCGTTCCGGTCGGTGATTTCGCTTTCCGGGAACAGCAGCCCGCTTTGCGGCAGATAGGAGGCAGCGGCCCGCAGCAAGTCCGGCAGTTGTGTTCCGCGCTCCGCGCTGATGGGAACGATGGCCGCGAAACTGAATTCATCCGTCATTTTTTGGAGAAATGGAAGGAGGCGCGATTTGTCAGCCTGCCGGTCGATCTTGTTGACGGCGAGTATCACCGGCTTGGCAGGCTTCCGGTTTCCATCGACGGGTAGAAGCTCGATTACCTGGCGATCGCGGCGATCGAAATGCAGCGCTTCCACGACCATGATCACTACGTCGACATCGCGAATGCTCTGGGCCACGGCGCGGTTCATGCCGCTATTCAACCGGCTCGCGTATTGGGTCTGATAGCCGGGGGTATCGACAAAAACAAACTGGGCTTCCGGGCTGGTGAAGATGCCGTGAATGCGATGGCGGGTGGTCTGGGTTTTTTTGGAAGTGATGCTGATCTTCTGTCCGACCAGTTTGTTGATCAGCGTCGATTTGCCGACGTTTGGCCGTCCGACGATAGCGACGTAACCGCTGCGATAGCCGGAGGGATCGCCGGGATTCGGAGTCATCGGAGGAAGCCGTTCAGGGAATCGTTGAACAAGTCTGATCTGGCCGCACGTTCACTGACTCAGCTTGCGCATCGACTGTTCGCATGCCTGTTTTGCTGCATCCTGCTCCGCGCTGCGGCGGGAAGCCCCCGTTCCCGTGGTTCGAATATCGAGCTGGGGAATCAGGCATTCCACGGTGAACTGCTGCTGGTGGGCTTCGCCCATGATGGCGGTGACTGCATATTGCGGCAGCGCCAGCTTCCGGCCCTGGAGATTTTCCTGCAGCAGCGTTTTCGGGTCCTTGCCCAGGGTTTGCGGTTCCAGTTCCTGGAGCAGCGGAGCAAAGAGCATGATCACTGCTTTTTCCGCCGCGGCGAACCCGCCGTCGAGATAGATCGCGCCCAGCACGGCCTCCAGCGCATCGGCGAGAATGGACGGGCGGCGCTCGCCTCCGCTTTTGAGCTCTCCTTCGCCAAACCGGATCAGCCTGCCCAATCCAAGTGCCTGCGCCAGTTCCGCCAGCGCCTGCTGATTGACCAGGTTGGCTCGAACGCGGGAGAGGCTGCCTTCGCTGAGGTCGGGAAAATGCCTGAATATCAGCCCCGCAACAGCGCAATTCAGTACAGCATCTCCGAGGAATTCAAGGCGCTCATTGTGCGGAATGCTATGGCTGCGATGAGTCAGGGCCTGGCAGAGGAGGGCCGGCTGATTAAAGCTGTAGCCGAGCTTCCGGCTTAATGCTTCGTTGCTCATGGTATGCACCCGGGCTTTCCCCGGTTTCCCGTCTCCCGTATCGGGCCCGGCCTGGCAGTGCGGCTGGTTAGGGCGCTGAACGAATCCTTAGTCAATGGATAGCCCGATTCGTTTCAGGTCGCCGAAATTCCACCAGATCATGAACGCCTTGCCCACGATGTTGCGCTCCGGAACGAATCCCCAATATCGGCTGTCGCTGCTGCTGTCGCGATTGTCGCCCATAGTGAAGTAATTGCCGGCAGGAACGGTGCAGGTAAATCCATCGTCATTGTAGGCGCAATGGTCGCGCAGGGGAAAAGGATGGACGCTGGGAAGATGCATGTCGGGGACATTCCGGTTGATAAGGATGTTATACGTATGCTCGCCCAGCGTTTCGGTGAAACGGTCGCTGTATATGTAACTCAAGCCGGATTCCACGTACGCATATTCCCCATCCGGCTGCGTCTTCACCGGGACATTGTTTACGGTCAACCGCTTGTTCTGGTAGGTGATGGTATCCCCCGGTACGCCTATGATGCGCTTGATATAATCCATCGAAGGGTTTTCGGGATAACGGAATACCATGACTTCGCCCCGTCTGGGTTCCTGCACATCCATGATCTTGACATTGGCTACCGGCAGGCGTATGCCATATGTATATTTGTTCACTAGGATGAAATCGCCCACCAGGAGAGTCGGAATCATGGAGCCGGACGGAATCTTGAAAGGCTCGACGAGAAAGGAGCGCAGGCAGAATACAACGAGAATCACCGGAAAAAAACTTTTCGGGTATTCGACCCACCACGGACCCTGGGCCTCCGGCGGCCGTTTGTGGCGCAGCGCCAGGCGATCGAACAGGGAGATGCCGCCGGTGATGACCAGCAGCACCAGCATGATGAGTGGAAAGTTCATTCCGTTTCCTTCAAAGGAATATAAGGGTATCCCGAATGGATTCGTCTTCTATTTATCGCCCACTTGCAGAATGGCGAGAAACGCTTCCTGCGGTATCTCGACATTGCCAACCTGCTTCATCCGTTTTTTACCTGCCTTCTGTTTCTCCAGCAGCTTGCGCTTGCGCGTGATATCCCCCCCATAGCATTTGGCGAGCACATTCTTGCGCAGCGCCTTGATGCTTTCACGCGCGATGATATGCGAGCCTATGGCGGCCTGCACCGCGATGTCGAACATTTGCCGGGGGATCAGCTCGCGCATCCGCTGGGCCAGCTCCCGTCCGCGGTACTGGCTGTTGCTGCGGTGAACAATCAGCGACAGCGCATCCACTTTTTCCCCGTTGATGAGTATGTCGAGCTTGACCAGGTCGGAAGCGCGGAATTCCTGGAATTCATAGTCCAGCGAAGCATAGCCGCGGCTGGTGGATTTCAGCCGGTCGAAGAAATCCATGACGACCTCATTGAGCGGCATTTCATAGGTGAGCATCACCTGCCTGCCCATGTATTGCATGTTTTTCTGCGTCCCGCGCTTGCTGATGCAGAGCGTGATGACCGATCCGACATATTCCTGCGGCACCAGGATGGTCGCCGTAATGATCGGCTCGCGGATTTCCGCTATTTTCGAGGGATCGGGCATGCGCGAAGGATTCTCGATTTCGGTGGTGGAACCGTCCCGCATGACTATCTCGTACACGACCGTAGGGGCGGTAGTGATGAGATCCATGTCATACTCGCGCTCCAGCCTTTCCTGCACGATATCCAGGTGCAATAATCCGAGGAAGCCGCAGCGGAAGCCAAATCCCAGTGCCTGCGATGTTTCCGGTTCATATTGCAGCGACGAGTCGTTGAGCTTGAGTTTTTCCAGCGCGTCGCGCAACGCGTCGTACTGGTTGGATTCGACAGGATAAAGCCCCGCGAACACCTGGGGCTTGATTTCCTTGAAGCCGAGCAGCGGCTGGGCGGCCGGATGATCCGCCAGGGTGACGGTGTCCCCCACCTTGGCGGATTTCAGTTCCTTGATGCCAGAGATGATGAATCCGACTTCCCCCGCGCTGAGCGATTCCCGGTTCTTCGATTTTGGCGTGAAGACCCCCACCTGTTCGCACAGGTAGGATGCCTTGCTCGCCATCAGCAGTATCCTGTCCTTCGGCCTGAGCATGCCGTCCAGCACGCGCACCAGCATGACGACGCCCACGTAGTTATCGAACCATGAATCGATGATCAGGGCCTTTAAAGGCGCGGATGGGTCTCCCCTGGGGGGAGGCATGCGTTCGATCACCGCTTCCAGGATATCCTCCACGCCCTCGCCGGTCTTGGCGCTGGCGCGCAAGGCCTGCTGCGCGTCTATGCCGATGATGTCTTCTATTTCCTTGATAACCCGCTCCGGTTCGGCCGCCGGCAGGTCGATCTTGTTCAGCACCGGCACGACTTCCACGCCCTGTTCGATGGCGGTATAGCAGTTGGCCACGGTTTGCGCTTCCACGCCTTGCGAAGCATCCACTACCAGCAGCGCGCCCTCGCAGGCCGCAAGGGATCGCGAGACCTCATAGGAAAAATCCACGTGGCCGGGCGTATCGATCAGGTTCAGCAGATAATGGCGGCCATCGCGCGCCCGGTATTCCAGGGCCGCAGTCTGCGCCTTGATGGTAATTCCGCGCTCGCGTTCCAGGTCCATCGAATCCAGCACCTGCGCTTCCATTTCCCGGTCCGACAGGCCGCCGCACAGATGGATGATCCGGTCCGCCAGCGTGGATTTGCCATGGTCGATATGGGCGATGATGGAAAAATTGCGGATATGCTGCATCGGAACCGGGATGGATTATCGGCGAGTGTGATTGTTGGCAAAGCGATATACTAAAAAAGGGCACATGCCGTGCCCTCTCGAAGTTATGGCGGGAATGCGCCACGCCTGTGGCGCGGGAATTCGTCTGCGTTATTATTGGGAAAAGAGCATTCTAGCGAATTTTACCGAAATAAGCATCTAGCCTATTCAGCGCTTCAGGTTTTCTCCAGGAACCGGGCCAGCGCGGCCTGGTCGAGATGATAGCGGCAAATTTCCTCGCCTTCCCCCACGAGAACCGGGACTAGCTCGTTGTAGCGCGACCTGAGAGCCTCGTCCCCGTCGATATCCACGATATCGAAACGAAAAGGAAGCCGCGCCTGGAGTTTCTCCAGGGCGGCTATCATTTCATGGCAAAGATGGCAGTGCTGGCGGCCGTAAAGAGTAAGGGAAACCCTATCGGCCGCCGCCGGACTACTTGCCATCCTGCTTATTGTCGCCATTCATTTTCATCGTGATGAAGGTGGCGGTGTCGCCGCGCCTCACCAGCAGGGCGATGTTATGGCCTTTCGGCGCCTTGTTGAGCAACTGGTTGAACTGGTCCACGCTCTTGACATCCTGGTTATTGATGCTGAGGATGACATCGCCCGGACGAATGCCCGCGCGGCTTGCGATGCCGGGCTGCATATCTTCCACCAGCAACCCGTTTGCAATTTCCAACTGCTGCTTCTGCTCCGCGGTGAGTTCGCTCAGCATCAGCCCGATGCGGTTCGAGGTATCCGGCGCCTTGCCGCGCTTGCTTCCCCGGCCAGGAGCCTTTTCATCCGGTGGAAGCTCATCCACGGTTACGGTCAATTCCTTGATAGCGCCGTTGCGCCATACCTGTACCGGCACTTTTGATCCGGGCTTGGTTGCGCCCACGATACGCGGCAGGTCACCGGAAGCGGTCACGGTTTTGCCATCGAATTTCAGGATGACGTCACGTGCATTGATACCGGCCTTGTCCGCGGGGCCGCCTTTCTGCACCGATGCCACCAGGGCTCCGGCTGGTTTTGCCAGCCCGAAGGATTCGGCGAGTTCCTTCGTTACTTCCTGTATCAGCACGCCTATCCTCCCACGGCTCACCTTGCCGCTGGCGATCAACTGGTTCGCAATATCCATTGCCACGTCGATGGGGATGGCGAAAGACAGTCCCATGAAGCCGCCGGTGCGGCTGTAAATCTGCGAGTTGATGCCTACGACCTCACCCTTGAGATTGAACAGGGGCCCCCCGGAATTGCCGGGATTGATTGCCACGTCGGTCTGTATGAAGGGCACGAAGTTTTCCTGTGCGAGGGAACGCCCCTTCGCGCTCACGATGCCCGCCGTCACGCTGTTTTCAAAACCGAAGGGGGAGCCGATTGCCACCACCCATTCGCCGACCTTGAGCTTTTCCGGATCGCCCTGGATGATTTTAGGCAGGCCCGTGGCATCGATTTTAAGCAGCGCGATATCGGTTTTGCGGTCCGATCCGATCAGCTTGGCACGGAATTCGCGCTTGTCGGTGAGCTTGACGTTGATCTCCTCGGCGCCATCCACCAGATGGGTATTGGTCAGGACGTACCCATCCGGGCTGATGATGAATCCCGAGCCCATCGATTTGGCTTCGAAGTCTCGCGGCTGCCCGTGCGGCTGCAAATGGCGGCGGAAAAACTCGAAGAAGGGATCGTCTTCGGGGATATTTGGCATGCCGGGTAAGCCGCGGCTGGATGCCATGCTGGGAGCCTGCACCGTGCTGATGTTCACCACGGCATGTCCCTGCTTTTCCACAAGCTCGGTGAAATCCGGCAATTGCGCGGAAGCCGCGGTGGATAGTCCCAGCAATATCGCCAGTATGAATTTAGCCATCATGCTATGCCTTTGATAAAAAATTAAACAAATGACCAACTGCCTGAAAACGCCAACTGCATAAGACAGGGATTGCAGCCGGCAGGAGTCGTTGAAATGGTTGTAAATGGCTGTAACAGCCTATACAGCCTATACAACGATCCGGCGCGCGTAAGTGCGCTGGCGCACGGCTGCCGCCGCCGGCCATCAGGCAAAGCGGGGAGACAGGTAAAAACAAGGCTGGCATCGACCCACGTAACGGAGCGTTTATACGGATGTGCGAGGTTCAATCCGCGTATCTGATCAGATTATCTGCTTGTCACGGAGTTGCCGATCTGCATTACGGTGGCCGGAGGGACCTCTCCCACGGTGGTCACCATATTGTCCGATACCGTGCGGGTATAGATGTTTATCGCGCCCCGGCTATGATAAAGGCCTTCGCCAGGACGGGAAATTTTCTTGGACATCGGCTCGATGAAAACCGATACGGCGGCGAGGCCGTCGGATAACGCGATATGGCTCACCGGACGGGATTTATCCGAGAGATTGCGCTTCATTTCCACGATCTTCCTGAATCCGCGCGGAGGGTCCTTGATTTCCCAGCCCAGCTTGCCGCTTCCCGTGCTGGAGGAGATGAGATTGGTGGTGCGCCAGCGATCGGCCTGCGCCAGGTATTTCGATTTCAGCAATTCCTTGTCTATGTCCCCGCCGATTTTAAGTTCGGTAAAGACGAATTGCTCCACTACCTGATCCTTGTCCATCACCGCAGCCTTGAGCAGCAAGCCGGTATTGGCATCCACCCATAATTTCTGGCCATAGCGCTTGTCATCTCTCGGTTCCAGCATGATGACCTGGCACAGGTAATCGCTGATGCGCTCCTGCCCCCCTTTCTTGACGACGTAATTTTCGTCGAGGTTGGTGAGCGGCTGGGGCAGCAGGGAAGGAAAGACTTTTCGCAGCCAGCGTTTCTCCGTCACTACCGTCTTGCTATCGGGAAGATAGCATTTCATCTCGTCGTTATTGCGGATTATCTCTCGCGGCGCTCCATCGAGCACTTCGCTTTTTTCATGCTCGCCGCCCTCGTTCACGAGATGGATGATACGCGAAGTTTCAATATCGCCGCCGGATGAATAGATAAAGGTGCCGACGTAGTTGTAGTGCTGGGGGGCGGCGGCAATTTTTTGCAGCCATTCCAGCGCTTCAGGGGATGAGGTTGGTTGTTGCGACGAACTTTGTGGGGATGAACTCGGCTGATTTTGGGCAAACACAGGCTGAACCACTGCTGCCAGCAGCAGGGCGGGCAGGGCGTACCGGATCATCTGGCGGATAGTTCGCGCGATTCCGCAACCGCTCGCACGTAGGGTACAGCTCCGGGCATGGCGGTGCCGGGGGAAAACGCCCGGTGCGCCAGCAGGTAGTCGTTGATATGGACCGGGGTCGAGGCTGAAACGTAAGTGGCCGGAATCGGTGGCAATGCGGTGGCAACGGTCTGGGTCTGGGCCGGAGCGGGGGCGGCGGGGGAATTATCCGCCACGAGCTGGGCCGGCTGCTCGGCCACCTGCAGGTTCATCCACCCAACCACCGCCGCGGCTGTTATCGAGGCCGCAATGGCGTAGGTTTTCATCCTTTGCCTTGGTACAGCCACAGAGCGTGGCGCGAGGACGGTAGGCTCGCCCGCCAGCCTGGTGCTGACCCGCCGCGAGATGTCGGCGGGCATTGGCCCTGTGGTTTGCCCCGACTGGCCCATCACATCGCTGATCATGTGATAAATCGCCCATTCATCGCGAAACCGATCTGTTTTTCCGAACTGGGCGACCATGCTTGCCGCATCTGCCGCATCCAGTTCCCCGTCCATCAGCGCCGAAATCTTGTCTTCCATCTTACCACCTCTTATCTTTTCCAGTCCCCAGCAGGGGACGCAATTTTTCCGCTATGGCCTCGCGCGCGCGGAATATGCGCGATCGCACGGTGCCAATCGGACAGTTCATGATGCCCGCAATTTCCTCATAACTCAGTCCTTCGATTTCCCGCAAGGTAATTGCTGTACGCAATTCTTCTGGCAGTTCTTCCAGAGTCTGGTTTACCGTTTGAGCGATTTGTTTGCTAGTGAGTTCACTTTCCGGTGTATTCATTTCTCGAAGATTGCTGGCTTCTTCGAAGCCTTCCGCATCTTCGCTGTCAAATCCGCCCGATGTAGTGGGCGCCCGGCGGCCCTGTGCCACCAGAAAGTTTTTCGCTGTGTTGATCCCGATCCTGTAAAGCCAGGTATAAAACGCGCTATCGCCGCGAAACGAGGGTAAAGCCCGATAAGCCTTGACGAAGGCTTCCTGCGTCACGTCTTCCACTTCAGTCGAATCGCGGATGAACTGGGATAGCAATCGCGCGAGTTTCCGCTGATATTTGACCACCAGCAGATCGAACGCATGTTTGTCACCCTGTTGCGCGCGCTCCACCAATTGCTGATCGACTTCCCGGTCACCCATCCCTGATCCCTGAATATTATTTTATACCATGGCCTTGCTACGTTCAGCATGGCTGACCAAGTATACCCGTTCAGGGGGTAATCGGGGGATGTCATCCGCTGGATGCTCCTAACTGTGCCCAGTTTGATGCACAGACAACGGGCAGTATGGATTAGTTCAGATGAAAACGTGGTTATTACACAAAAAATTGAAGGAGAGTGCGCGGTTGAACCACGATAAATACGTGGCTGCGGCGGTTCTGCCATGACTCTGCTATGATCCTGATTCTGGCTTTCTCAAAACAATGTCATGCAAACCCAGTTGGATCAACTCCGTTTCGATACGCTCATCATTGGGAGCGGGCTGGCCGGGCTCACCCTTGCGCTTCACCTGGCGCGTAGCGGAAAGGTCGGGCTCATCACCAAGGGCGCGCTCCTGGACGGCGCCAGCGGCTGGGCGCAAGGAGGGATCGCCGCGGCGCTATCGGAAGAAGATTCACCCGCGGCCCATATTCGCGACACGCTGATCGCCGGCGCCGGCCTTTGCGATGAAGCGGCCACGCGTTATGTGGTGGAAAACGGTCCGCAGGCCATCCAGTGGCTCATCGAGGAGGGCGTGCCTTTTACCCGGGACCAGGGCAGCGGGACCGGCTATCATCTGACCCGCGAAGGGGGCCACAGCGTGCGGCGGGTCATCCACGCGGCCGATGCGACCGGGCAGGCGGTGCAGGCCACGTTGAGCGAAAAGGCACGCACCCATCCGGATATCACGGTGTTCGAACATCATGTCGCCATCGATCTCGTCACCAGCATGAAACTGGGCCGCGCGGGGGCGTCCCATAGTGGCGCCGGCCGCTGCCACGGGGCCTACGTGCTGGACAAGGCGGCGGGCAAGGTCAGGACCATTGCCGCGCACAGCACCGTGCTCGCCACCGGCGGCGCCGGCAAGGTGTATCTCTATACCACCAATCCGGACACGGCGACCGGCGATGGCATCGCCATGGGCTGGCGCGCCGGTTGCCGCATCGCCAACATGGAGTTCATCCAGTTTCACCCGACGTGCCTCTACCATCCTCACGCCAAATCGTTCCTCATCAGCGAAGCGGTGCGTGGCGAGGGCGGGCTGCTGAAGCTTCCCGATGGCTCGCGTTTCATGCTCTGGCATGATGAGCGGGCGGAACTCGCGCCGCGCGACATCGTCGCCCGGGCGATCGACTTCGAAATGAAAAAACGCGGCCTCGATTGCGTCTATCTCGATATCTCGCATAAATCCGCCCATTTTCTCCGCGAGCACTTTCCCAATATCTATAGCCGCTGCCTCGAATTCGGGATAGATATTACCAGACAACCCATCCCCGTGGTGCCTGCGGCGCACTACACCTGCGGGGGCATCATGACCGACCGCAATGGCAAGACCGACCTGGATAATCTGTATGCGATAGGCGAGACCGCCCATACCGGCTTGCATGGGGCCAACCGTCTGGCAAGCAATTCGCTGCTGGAGTGCCTGGTTTTCGGCCAGGCGGCAGCGCGGGATATCCTATCGCGGACCCCTCCGCCAGCCGTCGAGCTGCCGCAATGGGATGAAAGCCGGGTGACCAATGCAGACGAGGAAATCGTCATCTCGCACAACTGGGATGAGTTGCGGCGCTTCATGTGGAGTTATGTCGGCATCGTGCGCACCACCAAGCGGCTGCAACGCGCGCGCCACCGCATCAATCTCCTGCGTGAGGAGATCAACGAGTATTACGCCAATTTCCGCGTCACCAGCGATCTGCTGGAACTGCGCAACCTGGTGGACACCGCCGACCTGATCGTGCGAAGCGCAATGATGCGCCACGAAAGCCGCGGCCTGCACTACAGCCGCGACTATCCCGAGCTATTGCCGGAGGCGCGGAATACGGTGCTGAGGCGGGGAGACTGAGTGTCGTGCAGGAGGCGTGCGGCGGTTGATTGGTAATCTTCACTCCACCCCGCATGCCTTTCCGATATCGATCGAAAAATCGCACGGCTGCGGGGGCGCCTCCTTCCAGCGCGCGCGGTCCATGGGGCCGGTGCATCCCGCATCTTCCAGCAGCGCGCGGGCGCCGGTTGCATTGCACACCAGCACTGCGGAATGGCGATCCTGGCGCAGCACCCGGACCTGGTAGCCCCTGAAATTTTCCAGCAGCGCGGGGTCGTGGCGCGTGGCGAAAACCAGCAACTCCTGATCCCCGAGAACGGATGGCGGGTTCTTGTAGCGGACAGCCGACTCCACCGCCGCCGACAGCTTGGTCAGGGCGGAGGCTTTGATATACATTTCCTCGGCATCGACCTGATCCGGGCTGGATGCGCAACCAGCCAGGAGGAAAATTGCAAGCGCGACGATGATCGCGCCCGCATCGGTTTTACCCCTCGCTTTCACGCCTGTTTCTCCCAGTAGACGTAACGGCCTTTATCGTTCCTTCCGGTATCCAGATTCCAGTTGACGGCGGCAGCCCGGTATGTGTCATCGCTTTTGAAAACGGCATCCGAAATGGATGACCATGCGTTCAGCACGTTATTCATGGCGCGCTCGAATACCTGGTCGTAGTGCATCGGGCCGAGCGGGGTGGCCAGGCCTTCCAGATACTGGGCATCGATATCGTCGATGGCAGGATAGGTCAGGCCGATGCCGGCCGCGACATGGCGCGCAAAGGGAGGCAGCAGGTTGCCTTCTTCCGCCTTGTCGACGATAAACCTGAATGATCCGTGCCAGTTGTCGATGATAGGCGGCCTGGACTGGTAAAGGTCGGGATAGGTTGCTTCGAGCATGCCTTGCCAGATGCTCACGATGAGCGGATCGAGCCTTCCGCTGCCCGGTGTATCGCAGCAGCCCCAGATGCCGGAATCGAGATGCTCGCCCAGGCCTATTTCGCCGATATTGAGGCGCTGAAAGATATGGGCGTCCTGGTGCATTTCGCAGATCCGGTGCTTTCCCTTGTTCTTCTGGTATTCGCCCACCTTCAGTTCGACGACCGGGTGTATGGTCACGTCGGTAACGACATGGCTGGCATATCCCAGCAGCCATGAAAAGGCTTTCTGGCGGGATTCGCCTTCCATCCGCCTGACCAGGCCCACCCCGGCTTTTACGACCTCGCCGGTTTTCTGGTAGTGCATGCGATCCGCCCATTCGCAGGCTTCAGGGTGCGCAATGTCCAGGTAGGGATAATCCGGGCTGACCGCGCCAAGCTCGCAAAAGCGGAAATAATCGAGAACCGCAGTGATGGCATCCGGAACAAGGCCGTGGCTTTCCAGCCGTGCTGGTTCCCGGATCAGGTTGACGAGCGTGAGATGAGCATAGGCGCCAGGCATGACGTGGTTTTCCTTGGAGCTGTTGGTTGTGCGATATGGATTACCTGGCCGGGGAGGCGCCGGGCAAATCTGCGCCATTACGCCTGAAATTGCATCAAGGTTTTTCCGCTTCGAACAGTATGGCCTGCATGGGATAGCGCATGGGATTCGAGCCGTACTCTCTTGTCAGCGCTTCCGCCAGGGCCTCGACTATCCTCTCGGGCTCGACTCCTCCACGCTCTCTTATTTCCTCGATCACGGGGCTGAATACCAGCCCCCGGGCGAAGGCCGCTACATCCATGATATCGTATTCCCGGCGTTGAACCGAGATGATGATCCGGTCAAACCCCGAACGGCCGAGCGCTTCCTTGATGGGATCGATCTCGAAGCAGGAAACGGGAAGTTCCAGGAAACCTGGCGGGCTCGACGGAAAGAACTGCTTCAGCACTTCGAAAGTCACGCTGGCGAAGGGATTATAGCGCCGCGAGTCCCACACGCTGAACAGGTATTTCCCTCCATGCTTCAGGGTACGGTGCGTCTCGCGGAACGCCGCGTTTCTATCGAAGAACATCACTCCGAACTGGCACACCACGGCATCGAATGTTTCGTCCTCGAAAGGCAGCGCTACTGCATCGGCAACCTGGAATGTGACCTGCTCGTGGGGAAGAAACTTTGCGCGCGCCACATCCATCATGGAATCGCTGATGTCGATCGCGGTCAGCAATGCGTCCTTGGGGAGTGCATCGCGCAGTTGCCGGGTGACGACTCCCGTGCCCGCCGCGATTTCGAGCACGTGGCGGACCGATCTTTCCGTTGCGCGCCGTGCGATGTCGATCGCATAGGGCTGGAAAAGCACGGGACCGAGGTCACGATCATATGCGGTGGCGACATCGCCAAAATAACCTGCCATTGTCAATTCTCCGGAAAGTAAATACGCCAATGAAAACCAGGAAAGGCAACGGATTTAATCGCACCTTTCCAGGGATTGAACCGTGGCCTCAGCTTTAAGCCAGATTGCAGGCTGGGCACGTGCAATCGGCGCCTGCAAGCGTCGGGATCCAACCAGGTATCAGATCCGAACCCGCTAGAAACTATAGGCTTCGCCGTCCTCCGGCACCAATATGCGTTGCGTCATACCTTTTTCATCGATGAATTCACGCAATTCCTTTCTTGAAAGCATGGCATGGTTCACGGATTCCATGTGGCTCGCAATGATGGTTGCCCTGGGAGCAGCCTTATAAACCTCGTGAACATCCTTTTTATCCATGATAATCGGTTCATAGCCCAGTACCTGGGCGTCTCCGCTGTTCAGGACAACGACATCGGGCCGGTATTTCTTCAGGTTTTCTTCGACTCCTTCGTACCAGACGGTATCCCCGGCAATATAAAACGTCTTTTCGTCGGGATGCTTGAATACGATGCCAGATACCTGGCCCAGCAGGTCGGCCCATTTCGCGACAGTTTTTTCTCCGCCATGACGTCCCGGAGTTTTGATGAACGTGATGCCATCAAAAACAGTACTCTCCCCAAGAGCTCGAACATTGCGGAATCCCTGCTCCTGGATTGCCGCCGCATCTTCCTCGTTTTGCGAAAAAATCAGCATGTCCTTGGGCACCAGCTTCACGGCTGCCTCATCCCAGTGATCCGGATGAATATGGGTGACAATGACGGCATCGACATCGAGGATCTCGTCCATGGGAATGGGCAGATCGACCAGGGGATTGGCTACGTGGCTGTTGATGGTTCCGTCGAATCCTGGAAAAGCTCCCTTTTCCGCCAGCATGGGGTCAATCAGGAACTTTTTCCCGGCATATTCGATAATGAGCGTTGCATTTCGCAGCTGTTGGAATTTCATGAGAATCTCCTTAAAGTTTTCTGAAGATATGCAAAACGATTGCCGCGGCGACCGCGGCCAGCAGGGGCCAGAACTGAGCGGCGTTTCCGTACCATGGCGTTCCCACCGTGATAGGGATTTCCAGCATGAAATCGGACTGATTCCCGTCTTTTCCCGATAGGTAAAGCCTGTATTCACCCGTTTCGCCGATACGCAATGCCTGGGTGATGGTGCCAGCCCCGTAGACCGCCTCGGGAATCGTCATCAATGTTTTCGACGGCGTGCCGCCTTCCATTTTTACGAGCCTCATGGCCAGGGGCCAGTCACGCGCGGCTTCGGGATAAAGAAGATCGATCGTGACATCCAGCGTTCCGGGAGCGGGTATTTTTCCGCACAGGACAGGAACGGACATCGCGCTGTTTGCATTCTCGGGAATTTCATAATCCCCTGGAATGAAATAACCGGAGTACCCTATCACCAGGGACCCCGATTCCATGGTGCACGTGCCGCCGCGAAAACCCTTCGGATAGGTGTTCGACTGATCCCCCTGCGAGCTCACGTGAAATTGCAGGCCAACCGCGACAATCACCGCGAGGGATCCGGTCAGGACCAGGAAACGGCGCATGCCTGCCGATAAATTTGCCCAGATACTATCCATTGATTACTCCTGTAAAAATTTTGGCTAAGCCGATTCTCCGGTGGCGGCCCTGGCCTTGGCGGAAGATGCCGGATCTGAATCCGCTGGAAGGGAGGAGGTTTTCGCGAGGGAGAGCGCGTACTCCACGCACCGCAAAATATCCCCGGCGGCAAGCCGCGCAATATAGGCGGCCTGGCTGCTTTGGGTGACCATGGCGGTTATGATCGCGCCCTCGATGATCAGGCCCAGTTTCTGGGTGACGATGTCGGGATCTGTAGCGCCGCTTTCCACAACCAGTGCCCTGAGCTTTTCAATTATCTGGTCCCGGTACGTGCCGGCCATATCTCTTACCCAGTTGCTGTCCTTTTCGTGCTCTGCCACGGCATTGACGAATATGCACCCGAAAAAATCTTCTTTCTCGAACCATTGCCCGAGCAGATCGAACAGGGCGAGGATGCGCTCCTGGGGGGAACACTTCAGATGCGGCAAATCCTGGTCGAACCAGCGAAACCACATGTTTGCCTCTATATCGAGCACCGCCTTGAGCAGATTTTCTTTCGAACCATAGTGCGTATACAGGCTGGCGCGCGCCACGCCGGCCTCCTCAAGAATCCGTGAAATGCCAGTCGCATGTATCCCCGCCTGGCAGAACAGGCGGCGCGCGGCCAGCAGCAACTTTTCCTCCGGCGGTTTGCGGGTTGCCTTAGTCACCTTATTCCTCCACGATCCGCATTGATCGATGCGTGCCCGGCTGTTCGGGGATGCCACGACCAGCCAGCTGTTTCCCAATTTTTCTTGCGATCCTGCCCGATTCCAGGCGAATTTCCCGCAGCAGGCCACTCAGGGGGTTGACATGCCCGATAAAATACAGCCGCGGAGCATCGGGAAATTCCTGATCCCCCATAACCACAGGCCTGTCGTCCTGGGTGGTAATGCCGGGAACCCGGACCAGTTCGGTGAGGCCGGTACGAAAACCCGTTCCGGCGACGATCGCGTCCATGCTCAAGGCTGTTTCCCTTGCCTGTCCCGGAGATTGTGCTTCGGCGGAATGAAAGACATGTACGGTCTGCCCGCTGATTTTCCTGATCGGCCCAACGACGTGGATGCGTCCCGCGCGGATATCCTCCACAAAAGGGTTGTAGAGTATCGGCACCACCTGGGTCCTGGCAAACTGTTGGGATACCCTGGATGAAGGAAAAGGAAGGCCGTGGGATGTCAGGTCGCCTATGAACAGCCGCCGCAACGCATGCAGGAGGCTATCCACCCATGCTAGCGGCAGGGAAGCCGTCGCCACGCCGATTCCAGCCAGTGGAAAGCCGAAAACGCTTTTAGGGAGAATGTGCGGCGGCGTTCTGACGGATATCGTCACTGTCCTGGCGTGCTCAGCGAGCCTGCTTGCAATTTCAGCGGCGGAATTTCCGCTTCCGGCCACCAGTACGTTCTTTCCCGCGTAAGCTTTCGCATTCCTGAATTTCGAGGAATGGATAATTTCTCCGGGAAACGTTTCCTTGCCTTCCCATTCCGGGATGACAGGAATGCGTGCGCCGCCCGTTGCGACAACCACGGCGCGTGATTCGAATGTTTCCCCATCCTGGCTGGAAATGGTCCAGATGTTCCGCTCGCGGTCATACTCGATTTTCTCGATGTTGATGCCGGTTCGAACCTTGAATCCTCCCCGCTGGGGAAATGTTTCAAGGATGCGCACGACATCGTCGCGCGAAGGCCACGCGCCGGCCGACCGGGGAAACGGATTCCCCGGGAGTTGAGAAAAGAAACGTCCTGTATTCAGGCGTACGCCGTCATAATGGTTGCGCCAGACATCTCCCACTGCCGCTGTTTTCTCCAGCACCAGCGGATCGAGGCCGATTCTTTTCAGCTCATACGCCGTCGACAATCCCGCCGGGCCGGCGCCGATTACTGCGACATCATGTACACCGGTCATATTCATCCCTCTCGGTGATTATCGAGGCTCAGCCGCGAGTTCCGCCTGCCTGCAGCTGATCTCCACGTCGAGCGGGACGGGGCGGATGATGGTATCCGGGATGGGCGCAGTCTTCAGCAGCCTCTCCAGAATTTCCTTCACCTTGTCGGGAGAGGAATCAGTCCGGATGTCCACCTCCACCCCGATGCTTTCAAATCCTGGATTGGCGGCTTCAAGGCCATAGGCGGCCCGGAAATTCACACGGCCGGATACGTTGATCTGCAGCGATTTTACCGCGATGCCGGCAGCCGACAGTCCGCCGATATAGGTCGCGGCAAGGCAATGCCCGACTGCGGTGAGCAGCAAATCTTGCGGTGTAAAGCCGGCTCCGCTACCACCGTAGCGCTCCGGTTCGTCGCCGGTGATTTCCTGGCCGTCCGTAACGCGCGAGACGGTGCAGTAGCCGTTGTTCCAGACGATGGTCGACTGGTATCGGGGCCTGGAAAAAAGTCCATCCGCATCCGTCCCGATAAGGTGCTGCGTTACCCGTGATCTGTCGAGGTCGATACCGTTCACGCATTTTATCGTCATCGTTCATCTCCTTCTCGTTACCCGGAATACCTATGCCACTTTAATTTTCGTACATCCCATAGCGGCATCAAGGATAGACCGATCGGTCTGTTTTTATTTTATACCGTGAAAAAAGACATTACAAGAGGAGGGGATATAAATTTTTTGAAGCGGTGAATCGCCGCGGTACGGCCTGATACAGGAAGCGATCGCCAACGGCGGGGCCGGCGCCGCTGGCGGATTCACGGTTGCAGCGCGGCCTCGATTTCGTTTATTGTTGTCCATTGTCCCGTTTTTTTGCTGCGGTTGCTCTTCTCGCTATGAGCCGGGCAAACCGGTTGTGCTTCCAAAGTCCTGTCTTTCAGGCGCACGGTAAACTCCTCCCAGCGTATCGCGTACTATCCAGGCGATTACGTTTGTGGATAGGCCCACCTTCGCTTCTTATCGCGGGTTTCATGCATTGGACGTGTTCCGCCGCCTGACATCGCAACCGTATAATTTCAGCCGTTCTCCCAGCCCGCCGGAATGCTCCGCGAGATTATCCAGAGATCTTTATGTTCACTCATTTCGAAAAAAAGATTCACCCTTATCCCGAATCCGGCAGCAGGATTCCGCCCAAAGGCTTTCTCGCATTCATCTGGGAGGCCACCGACGGCGTAAGGCGGCATCTGGTGGCGATGACCCTGCTTACCGCGAGCATAGGCGCATTTGAAGCGCTGCTGTTTGCCATGCTGGGCAAAATCGTGGACTGGTTGAAAGACACACCTCCGTCTTTGTTGTGGGAGCAGGAGCGGCACACGCTCATCCTGTTCGCGGGGTTGCTGGCGGCGAGCCCGTTGCTGGTGTTCATGCAGAATCTTTTCAAGCACCAGGTGCTGGGCGGAAACTTTCCCATGCGGTTGCGCTGGAATTTTCACCGCCTGATGCTCAATCAGAGCATGAATTTTTACCAGGACGAATTCGCGGGACGCGTGGCGGCCAAGGTCATGCAGACGGCACTGGCGCTGCGCGACGTCTGCTTCATCCTTGGCGACATTCTGGTTTATGTGACGATCTATTTTTTCACGCTGGTTGCGGTCGTCGGCACTTTCAATTCGTGGATGCTGCTGCCTTTCCTGGGATGGCTGATGCTTTATGTCGTCTCATTGTGGTATTTCGTGCCGCGCATGAGCCGCGTTTCCCAATCCCAGGCCGATGCGCGCGCGCTGATGACAGGCCGCATCAGCGATGCCTACACCAATATCGCCACGGTAAAGCTGTTTTCCCACGCCGGCAGGGAAGCGGGCTACGCCAGGGCTGCGATGCAGGATTTCCTGCAGACCGTGCACAGCCAGATGAGGCTGGTGACCAGCTTCGAGGTCGTCAATCAGGTCATGGGGGCCGCGCTGATCATCGGCGCGGTCGGCGTGGGGTTGCTGCTATGGGTGGACGGCCATATCGGCGTGGGCGCAGTGGCGGCCACGGGTGCCATGTCGCTCAGGCTCAACGGCATGTCCCACTGGGTGATGTGGGAGATGGCTTCGCTGCTCGAACAGGTAGGCACGGTGCGCGACGGCATCACCACGCTGACACGGCCGCACGTAGTGACGGATGAGCCGGGCGCGCAGCCGCTTGTCGTCAAGGATGCCGACGTCCGGTTCGAGGACGTCCTGTTCTGCTACGGGGGGACGACGCCGGTAATCGATCGCCTTTCCCTGCACATCCGGTCGGGCGAAAAGATCGGCCTGGTCGGCCGCTCGGGCGCGGGCAAGTCGACACTGGTCAACCTGCTTCTCCGGTTTTACGACATCGAGCAGGGGCGCATATCGATCGATGGCCAGGATATCCGGCAGGTCACGCAGAACAGCCTGCGCGCGAGCATTGGCATGGTGACCCAGGATACCTCGCTGATGCATCGTTCGGTGCGGGACAATATCCTTTACGGGCGGCCCGACGCGACCGATGCGGATATGATCGCGGCGGCGAAGCGGGCCGAGGCGCATGACTTCATCGCCAGCCTGACCGATCCCACGGGGCGCCGGGGCTACGATGCGCATGTGGGCGAGCGCGGCGTCAAACTTTCCGGCGGCCAGCGCCAGCGTATCGCCATTGCGCGCGTCATGCTCAAGGATGCGCCCATACTGCTGCTGGACGAAGCGACCAGCGCCCTGGATTCCGAGGTGGAATCCGCCATCCAGTCCAGCCTTTACCGGCTGATGGAGGGTAAGACTGTCGTGGCGATTGCGCACCGGCTGTCCACGATCGCGGCAATGGACCGGTTGATCGTGATGGATCGCGGCCGCATTGTGGAAGAAGGGAACCACCAGTCGCTTATCGCGCTGAACGGGCTTTATGCCAGGCTATGGGAACACCAGAGCGGCGGATTCCTGGGGGAATATGCATAACAACGGAACATGTCCGTTATCCGGTTATGCGGGTCCCAGTTCCGCTTCCGCCGGCCTGACACTCGAGCGTATGTCGGCTTCGGTGAGCGCGGGCAGGCAAAGTTCGATGAACCGGTAGGCATAGCCGCGCAGGTAGTGCCCGCGCCGTACCGAGATGTTCGTGATATTTTTCTGGAAGAGATGCGAACTGTCGAGCAGGTTCAGGCGGACATCGCGCGCCGGGTTGAATGCCATGGAAGCGACGATGCCTATGCCCAGTTCGAGTTCCACATAGGTCTTGATGACGTCGGCATCAAGCGCGGACATGGCGATATCCGGTATGATTCCTTCCCTTGCAAAGGCTTCGTCGATTCCCGCGCGTCCGGTGAAGCCTTGGTGGTAGGTGATGATCGGGTATTCGGCAATGGCATTGATGGTAAGCGGATGCACCGCTTCCAGCGGATGGCCGTGCGGGACGATGATGGCGTGGTGCCAGGAGTAGTACGGGAAGGAAGCCAGTTCGCTGACGCTTTCCAGCGCTTCCGTGGCAATGCCGATATCCGCCACCCCGTCGAGAAGCATGGATACGATCTCACCGGGACTGGATTGATGCAGGACGAGATGCACCTGCGGGAATGCTTTCTTGAATTGCGTTACCACGGGGGGCAGCGCATATTGCGCTTGCGTATGCGTCGTGGCGATGGTCAGATATCCTTGTTCCTGATCGCTGAACTGCTGGGCCAGGCGCTTGATATTCCGGGCATCCAGCAGGATGCGCTCCACGATCCTGGCCAGCTCCTTTCCGGGATCGGTCAATCCCAGGAGCCTTTTCCCCTTGCGCACGAACAATTCCACGCCTAGTTCGTCTTCCAGATCCTTGATATGCTTGCTGACGCCGGATTGGGAGGTGAAGAGGGCATTCGCGGTGTCGGTCAGGTTGTAGTTCCGCCTGACTGTTTCATGAATGATGCGCAGCTGCTGAAAATTCATGGAATCAAATTCTTTATCGATCAGTGCTGCTCGAGTCCGCCCGGTTTATAAAAAGAGGGCTTGTCCGCTCCGCTTCGCAAGATGGAGGGACAGGTCGGCATGGAAAATCCTGCGATTCCTAATAATTGAAGCGGCCGCCTTGCAGCCGGCGCAGGGCAGCTACCAGCGCATCGACATCGGCGTAAGTATTGTACAGCGCCAGCGAGGGCCGCACGGTGCTTTCATGACCGAAGCGTCGCAAGATCGGCTGGGCGCAGTGATGGCCGGCACGCACGGCGATGCCTTCCCGATTCAGTGCACCGCCCACCTCCTGCACGTCGAATCCCTTCAGCACGAAGGACAGCACGCCCGCCTTGTCGGGCGCGGTACCGATCAGCCGCAGTCCGGGAATGGAACCGAGGGCATGTGTAGCATAGGCCATCAGTTCGTGTTCGTAGCGGTTTATATTGTCGATGCCGATACGTTCCACGTAATCGATTGCCGCGCCCAGTCCGACGGCATCCGCGATATTGCCCGTGCCGGCCTCGAAACGCGCTGGCGCCTCGTGGTAATCCGTTTTCTCGAAGGTGACGTTCTGTATCATGTTGCCGCCTCCCTGCCATGGGGGCGTATTGTTGAGCAGGTCTCTTTTCCCGAACAGCGCGCCAATTCCGGTGGGTCCGAACACCTTGTGGCCGGAGAAAACAAACCAGTCGCAATCGAGCTGCTGCATATCCACGCGCATGTGGGAGACCGACTGGGCGCCGTCGACCAGCACACGGGCGCCGACGCGATGAGCCATTTCGATCATCTGCCGGGCCGGAGTGACCGTGCCCAGCGCATTGGATACCTGCGAGAAGGCCACGAGCCTGGTCCGGGAGCCCAGCAGTTTCTGATATTCATCCAGCAGTATCTGCCCGTCGCCGTCCACCGGAGCCACGCGCAGTTTCGCGCCCGTTTCACTGCACAGCCGTTGCCAGGGCACGATGTTGGCGTGGTGTTCCAGCCAGGTAATGACGATCTCGTCGCCTTCTCTCACATTTTGCCGCCCCCAGCTCTGGGCGACGAGGTTGATTGCCTCGGTCGTTCCCCTGAGAAAGACGATCTCATCGGCGGATGGCGCGTTGAGAAAATGGCGCACCTTTTCCCGCGCATTCTCATAGGCATCGGTTGCGCGGGCCGCAAGCTCATGCGCCGCGCGATGGATATTGGAGTTTTCGTGCTGATAGAAGTATGTAAGGCGATCGATGACGGCCTGCGGCTTCTGCGTGGTGGCGGCATTGTCCAGCCAGATCAGCGGACGCCCGTTGACCAGTTCGCTCAGGATCGGGAAATCCCGCCGGATGGCATTGGCGTCAAAGGCGGGATGCGCCCCTGCGGTTCCCGGTATCGCCGATGCCCGCGCTCCACTGCCGAAAGGTAGGTGAGGTACGGGAGGAACCGCGCCTTCCAGGAAATAGAACGACGGCCCATCGGGCCCTGGAACCGGCAGGGCGCCCGCAGCGGCCGGCGAGCGGGCGTGAATACCGGGAGCTTCCTGGGATGGAAGCATGGAAGGGAAGTCCGCAAACCCGGCAGGCAGGCCGGTATCGGCATACGGAATGCCGCTATCGAATACGGATGGTTCCGGCAGGTTCATTGCCCGCGTAGCCGCGCCAGTATAGGGAATGGCGGAATGCGATTTTCTCCCTGGCATGGGGGAGGGCGCAAAACCCCGGCCTGGGCCGGCAGCAGCCGATGGCGGCACACCATAGGGTCCCCTGGGGGCGACTGGTGTCGGCGCGGACGTCCGCGAGAATGGACCGACGGAAGCGGAAGACGGCACATGGTACAGCGCTTCGGGAGTGATCCCCGATGTCGCATGCGTTCGCGGCACAGGTGCGGCAGCGGCTGACGGGGGCACGCCATAGGGTCCCTTGGGAGCGACCGGTGTCGGGACGGGTGTCCGTGAAAAGAGCGAGGTGGACGCGGAAGGGGGAATAGGGTATGGCCCTTTGGGAGCCACCGAGGGTGCCGTGCTGCTGTCCGGATAAGCGGCCGCCGCATCCGGAGCCGGAAACTCGGACGGTATCCCTTCAGGACGATTATCTAAAAAAGATAGGGTGTGCGCTCCCACCGAAGAGGGCAAGCCATTGTATGCGGTGCCTGCAGGAGTAGGGATAGCAGGGGAAGCAGCCGATGGCCAGGATTGGGACTCGCTCGCGCCCGGTGGTGGCGGCACTGAGTCACGAGGCGGTTGCCCGCCGGCTCGGGTGCCGGAAGGAGCGGAATGTCCCGGGGAAGCCAAATAGAATTCATTGGCAAGGCGCGTAAGCTCCTCAACGTCTGGAAGATGGCCTTGCGCTCCCTCCCATTCTCCCATCCCCGAGGGATTACCTGGCGTATACATGCTTGTAGTCATGGTATTTACCAACCTCGACATCTTCAAGTATGCCGACCGCATCCTCGGTGAGAACCGCCAGCGAGCAATAGAGCGAAATCAGGTAGGAGGCGATGGCTTTGTGGTTGATGCCCATGAAGCGCACCGACAGGCCCATGCCCTGTTCTCCCGTCAGACCGGGCTGATACAACCCGACTACGCCCTGGCGGCTTTCTCCGGTGCGCAGCAGCAGGATGGCGGTCTTGCCTTCGACGACATCGATCTTGTCGCAGGGAATAAGGGGAAAGCCGCGCCAGGTGAGGAATTGCGAGCCGAAAAGCGAAGTGGTGGGCGGGGGAACGCCGCGGCGCGTGCATTCGCGCCCAAATGCCGCAATGGTTACGGGGTGCGCCAGGAAGAAAGCCGGTTCCTTCCACACCCGGGCAATCAGCTCATCCATGTCGTCCGGCGTAGGCGCGCCGGTACGTGTCTTTACCTTCATGCTGTCATCGACATTTCTCAGCAATCCATATTCCTCGTTATTGAGAAGCTCCCGTTCCTGCCGCTCCTTGACGATTTCGATGGCCAGGCGCACCTGCTCGTGAATCTGGTTGTGCGGGCTGCTGTACAGGTCGGAAACGCGGGTGTGGATGTCAACCACCGTGTTGACCGCGCTCAGGTAATATTCCCGTCCCCACTCCTCGTAATCCACGAAAGTCGTATTGAACTCGCGTTCTTCCTCCCTCTGGGAACAGTCCACGATAATCTTGTTGGGGTCCTTCACCTTGTTGACCCGGTAGATACCGGCTTCGACCGGCACCCAGCTAAGCATGTGGGTAAACCAGCGCGGCGTGATCAGCCGCAGTTGTGGAACGGTTTTGGTGGCATTGGCGAGCGTACGCGCCGCCACATCTCCGAGTGCGCTATGTCCCTGATGAATATCCGCCATTCTTTCCTCCTGCTGTTTTGTTGAGTGGATAACGATGCCCGGCGCTCCGTTGTTTTCGCAGCCACCGATAAGTTATTTACAAATCGTTCCAGGGGTCCTCATATCCGGAATTTACCGGCAAAAAAAGGCGCCAGCCCGTGCCGACGCCTTGAATAAAGGAGAAAACAGTTGCAGAGTTGAAGTTATCAGTTATTTTATATATCGGGAACCAAGAATAATTCATTTGGTTAGAATTTTTATATATAAGGGGTTCGGGCAAGGGAATATCGCGAAAAACTGATTGTCTTGCTGTTGGGGCGGGAATCCGGCAGGACGAATAAGGGGGAAACGGAAGCGCTTCAGCTCTCTCTGGATCAGAAGTGGTGGTTGAGCTGGAGAGAGATGATATGTACACCCGTGTCGAAGGAGCCACGGACAACCTGGAGCGACGGGTTGGGGAAGCTCGGACGGTTGATTTCGGCGCCTTCGAAGAATACATGAGAGTATCCGACGTCGATCGATGTCCGTTCGCCCAGCTTCTGGTTGAGGCCCACTGCAAGCCAGAAACGATCGGAGTCCGGAAGCCGGACAGTCCGATCCAGGGAGTTGCGCACGGGCGACCGGTCGTAGGCGAATCCGGTATGGAACCGCAGGCGTTGCGTATATTGATATTGCGCCCCAAGGCCTACGCGGAAACTGTCTTCAAACCCCAGCCGCTCGTTCGCCAGGATGGCGCCGGAAGTCTGATTTTTGGCTACGATGGCCGGCAGGCTGCTCCAGCCCGTCCAGGTCAGGTCAGCGAGCAACCGCAAGCGCTCATTCATCATGTGCGAGATGGCCAGGGATGCGCTGCCGGGCAGCTTGACAGGAACTGACGCGGGAATGGCCACGCCAGGAGCGCTGAGGTGCCCATCCACTTTCAGATCCACCGCCGATCGATAGGTCAGCCCCATGCGCGTGGATTCGGATAGCCGGAACATCACTCCCAGGTTATAGCCGAAACCGACATCGTCTCCCTTCAGCCGGGTCTGGATGTCCACCGGGACAGGCAGCAGCGAGGTCACCGGCGCCATGCTGCGCAAGTCCGCATCGAACATGACCACGTTGAAACCTATGCCGACCGAGACGTCTTCGTGCAGCTTCCAGGCAATGCTGGGATTGAAGTTGACGGTCGTTATCCCTGATTTCACCCCCTGGTAGCGGCCGATAAAAGTCTTGCTCCAATCCGTGGCGTTGCCGAAGGTCGGCGATACTCCCAGTCCCACGCGAAAGGCGGAACCCAGCGACATGCTCCAGTAAACCGCAGGAATGACCGAAAGACCTCCGGCCTGGCCGCCGTTATCCCCCAGGGGGTAGCTGAGAAAGGCGCCGCTGCCAGCATCGTTGAATTTCAATGACCGGATAAGCAGGTTTCCTGCACCGGAGATATGGTGGCCGGGAGCAAGGTAGGTCATCCCGGCCGGGTTGAAATAAATGGTGGAGGCGTCTTGCGCCACGGCCGCGGCGCCGGCGTACGCATAGCCGTTTCCGGCGCCGTTCTGGTTTTGCAGAGCAAAGCCTGACGCTGCGGCACTACCCCCAACGGACATACTTCCTGCCAGTGAGAGAGCCATTAATAATCTGGATGGTTGCATGATAGTTTTACGTGAGTACCCAAAGAGGAAAGGCTAGCGGTTTCATGTAGTCCTGACGGGCTATGTAGAAATTTATGTAGCTCAAAAGGCATAGCACTTTTATTTGTAGTTCAAAAATTGCAATTTGCGGGAAAGTGATGAAGTAAAACGATAGATGGGTGAAGGCCGCAGCCTCAAATTGAAGATTCCCGCAAGAAATCAACGAAGATTTTTTCAAGTTGTCCGTTATCCTGCTGTACAGCATCAGGCACTCTTCCTGGCAACCTCATCGGGCAACTGGGCCTCCTTTCCCTATCCCATAAGCGATTCCTATCAGCCAATAGAAAATAAGTATTGGGAAAGATATCTTTTCGTAAATATGATGCTTCGCGTGAGCTGCATTCGCTGACGAGCGCCGTTGAGACGGTAAGCGATGCAAATTGCTCCATAAGAGTCGCCACAAATAGCTGCAAAGGCGAGACCACGTTGAATGTGAAAACAGATAGGAGAATAGAATGAGAGCTGGCAAATATTTACTCGGTTTGTGGATTCTAGCTGCGCTGGGATCTTCTTTAATGTCTGGCAGTGTTTCTGCTAAAGAATACTTTACTGTCAAAAATAACGTGTTGGAACGTCCGACGGGATATCGCGAGTGGGTTTACGTCGGCACGCCTCTCACCCCGAATGACATGAATAACGGAAAGGCCAACTTCCAGGAATTCCATACCGTTTACATTGACCCGGAGAGCTGGGAGCACTGGAAAAAAACAGGTAATGTTCGGGACGGCGCTATTCTTATCAAAGAGATGACCAGTGTGGGCAGCAAGGTCGCGACAAGCGGAAAGGGTTATTTCATGGGTGATTTCATCGGGCTGGAAGCGACAATAAAAAGCAAGCGCGAATTTCCCGATGAGCCCGGCAACTGGGGTTACTTCAGCTTCACTAACGAGGACCACAAATCCATAAAAAAGGCTGCGAAATTGGAACCAACGGCGAATTGCAACGGTTGTCACCAGGCATCCGCACAAGATGACCTTGTATTCACGCAATATTATCCCGTTCTTCGTGCTGGAAAGTCGAGCCCGGAGAAGGCCGTCGGAGGCAAATAAAATGAAACGCTCGATAGGGAGTGCAAACATGGATACATATCTGACTCGGAATGAACCTGTTGCTGTTTCATTGACCGCGGTTTTGTTTACGATGGCGTTGCTGGCACACGCCGGAACAGCGATGGCTGACAAGGCGGGTTTTTCGTTATATGTCGATAAGTCAGGCAACATCAGTCTGCCCGATGATTTTCGGCTATCCATGACCCATTTGGGTTCCTGGTTTGTGCCGGAGGGCGAGGCAAGCGGTTTCCACGATGTCTATACTGAGCCGGAAACCGCGAGAGCCTATCATAAAACCGGAAAATTTCCAGACGGGGCAACACTGGTCAAAGAATTGCGATCATCGGCTGCAGACACATACACTACGGGCAAAAATGTCAGCCATGCAACAGGGGACATCAAGCAGTGGTTTGTAATGGTCAAGGATACAAAGGGTCGCTTTGCCGGCAATCCTGTCTGGGGCGATGGCTGGGGCTGGGCATTGATTAAAACTGGTAGCTCAAGTCGAAGCGTCACTGCTGATTACCGTACGGAATGTCTTCCCTGTCATATGCCGGCAAAGAATACCGACTGGATATACGTCGAAGGCTATCCCACGCTGAGCAGGCCTGATCGGTAATACAATCGTTTACGGGGAATGTGGCTGGCATCGTCTGATCCTTGGGCTTCCAGCTTATGGATGGAACCAACAAACCAGGGATCGACTTCAGTCAATCCAGGAGACTAAAGCGGCACACTCATGCAGCTACATCAACTCAAGTATTTCGTCGCCGTGGTGAAAACCGGCAGCATCACCAAAGCTGCCGAGCAGTGCTTTATTTCACAACCTTCAATCAGCCAGCAATTAGCAAAACTGGAAGAGAGCATCGGAAGGAAATTGTTCAGCAGAGTGAAAGGTAAATTGATTCTTACCGATCCCGGCCATATATTTTATGAGCAGGCATGCAATATTTTAAAGAACGTGGAGGATGCAAAACGTCGAGTCAGCGATTTTGACAGCAGCAGCGGTGGTTCCGTGAATATAGGCATTTTGCCAACGCTGGCGCCTTTCATATTGCCGACGACATTGATGACGCTATCAAAAAACTTCTCTGAAGCCATTGTTACAGTGCGCGAAGAAATTTCCGAGGCTTTGATCGCTGCCGCTATATCCGGCGAAATCGATATTCTTGTCGAAGCCCTGCCATTTGACGAAACCTGCCTGAACGTCGAACCATTATTCTCGGATACATTCTATCTTGCAGTTAACCGGAATAGCCCTCTGGCCGGAATGGAACTTGTTTCTCTCGATGCCCTGGGGGATATGCCTTTTATCCTGCTGGAAAATATTCATTGTTTAACGCGGCAGATCGAACAGTACTGTTTCAATGAACAATTCATGCCGAAGGTTGTGTTTCAGGTTTCACAGTTAAGCACGATTAAGCTACTGATTGAACTGGACTACGGTGTTTCCATCTTGCCTTCGATTGCGATCGACAGAGATCCCAGTTCCTGCATACGCTATATCAACCTGGATAGTAAAGGCGAGCCACCTGCCAGAGAGGTAGTGCTGGCCATCACGAAAGATCGATATTTAAGCCCGGCGGCAAAATATTTCGTTGCTGTCATGAAAGAGCAGTACCAGAAGACCTGTTGAGCAGCCTTAACCTCCCGCTATCGCTACCGGATAATTAAGAATGAGATTACCCGCAGCGAAATGCAGCGAAATATAGCGCTTTTTTTCTGCCTGGCCGGATACCTTGAAGTGAGTAACTCCGCGACGCTCATGTCTGGAATCCTTAACCGGCGTGAAGCTTTTCACATCGCGAGGCGTAATGAAGTAGAGTGCTCAAGACGGCCCGGTCGCGCTTGCACTTGAGCGGAAGACAGAGTGTTGCTCGAGGTCCTGGGAAAAATCAGCACGGTGCCAGTATGTTTGTGGGGAGTCGAATCGTGCTGTGCTGAATCGCAGATTGCTGTACCCCGTATTTCTCATCCGCGCGCGCACGAAATAACAAACAGAAAAACAGCGCTTCAGTCGGGATCTTTCCACTTCCAGCGGAGCAGTACCCGCAACTGCCTGAATGCTTCCGCGTCGATGGCGTCTGGCAGAATCACCAGGCTGCGTGAAAAATGTTTCCTGTGGTTGCGCCACCAACCCCTCCATTCCCGCGGTTTGGTAACGCTTGAGCCGGTACTCTCCTCCGGTGATTCCAGCGGCTTCAACTCAAGCACTGTCAGATAGGGTGCGACAAAACTGCTGCCCAGTATCATGCAGGCGATATTGCCTTCTTTGGTTTCGAGAATGCAATGCATGTCCTCGGTCAATTCGAAACCGAGGATCGACCTCCTGGAGCGCCGAGCGATATGGTGCCGCCAATAGAGGACCAGGCTAGCTGCCAGCATGGCGCTGCCCGCGAGTTTGATCCCAGGCGGCACCATAAGAGGCCACAGCAGGCCGATAGCCGCAAAATGGGCCGTGCCCAGGATGGCAGCCAGGCGGAAGGAGGGTTTCAGGCGCACTGCAAGCAGAGGGGCCGGCGATGCCGGTTCTGCCGGGATGGCGGGAGCAGGCATGGCGGGAGTGGCGGCGGGCGAGGGGACGCGAGGGACGGACATCCTGCCATTATCCCGTTTGGTGCAAATCGGACAAGCCCTGCCGTAGCAGGCGGTTCAACGGACGCGGCTGGATACCGCTGGCGCGATTAACGGCGGGACCGGCGTCTATAGAGAGACCATATTGGTTATAATACTTTTCGTGAGTTCCTTTTTTGTTCATAACCGCAGTAAATCGTTCCTGCGGCATTCCGTGCATGGACCCTAGGTGGCAGGCGCATCTCCAAAGCTGTAACGCAAGCATTCAGGATGGCTGCGTCGCGCATTTCGGCAATGGCGCGGCCGAACTGAAAGGCATGGGCTCAACCACCATCATGGCCGATCTGTCGCATTTTGGCGCGATCCGGTTTTCGGGTGAGGATGCGCAATCGTTTCTTCAAGGCCAGTTGACTTGCGATGTCGCGGAACTCGACGGCTCAACCGCCGTTTATGGGAGCTATTGCAACCCCAAAGGCAGAATGCTGGCGAGTTTTCTGATCTGGAAAGATCATGGCGGTTTCATCATGCAGTTGCCACGGGAGCTGCAGGCAGGGATTCAGAAACGCTTGTCCATCTACGTGCTGCGGTCCAGGGTCAGGCTTGCTGACGGTGGCGATGCGCTGATACGGATCGGCCTGTCCGGCGAACAGGCGCAGGCGCTGGTCCTGGAAGCGGTGAATGAGGTTCCGCCCATGAAAGAGGGTGTTCCTTCGAAGCTGGGTGCGGTTCAGGGGGATAGCGCCGTTGTGCTGCGCCTGGCGGCGGATCGATTCGAACTCGTTACATCCGTGGAGCACGCCCCAGGGCTATGGGATCGCTTGAGGCTCGTTGCCATGCCAGTGGGAGCATCATGCTGGAGCTGGCTGGATATCCGGGCGGGCATTCCGGTCATCACGTCCGCCACCCAGGAACAATTCATTCCGCAGATGGTGAACCTGGAGGCCATAGGAGGAGTCAGTTTCCGTAAAGGCTGTTATCCCGGGCAGGAGATCGTCGCCCGGACCCAGTACCTGGGTAAAATCAAGCGGCGCATGTATCTGGCAAATATCAGGCCGCATTCCGCATCCTCGCCGGTTGCAGCCGGTGATGAATTGTTCGCCGCGGAGATGGGGGAACAGCCCGCGGGCATGATAGTCAATGCCGCGCCTTCCCCCGGGGGCGGGGTGGATGCATTGGCGGTAATCCAGATAGCCGGCCTCGAAGAGGGGAGGGAGGGTAAAATCAGGTGGAAGTCGCCCGATGGACTTCCGCTTGCGTTCATGCCTTTGCCTTATCCCGTGGAGGATGGCGCCTGAATCCGGCAATTGACCGCTGGCCGCTCATTTCCGGTTTAGAGCTATGATCCACAAAGACTATCTGCGGTATTTGCGTTCACCTGTATGATGGGTTCTCTACAGAGAGGCGGATTGCGCGATTTTTGCAACACATGGCTTCGTTGCAACTCCCTGGAGTCGAATGGTCGGGGCGCGTGGTTGAGCCTTGCCCTGCACTCCAGAAACCGCATACTCCACCCTGTCCAACTGCCGGATTCAGGTTGGACCCTGCGGGCGCTCTTGCGCTTGTATTGTTCAGCGGCATCCCGAAATGAGCTTGTGTTCGGGCTTGCCGTATATTGCTTGTTGCCGCGATAATGGCCGGGTGCTGGATAAAGGGCCGCGAGGGGCCGTGTCAGGCGCGGCCCATGTGCCGCGCATCGCTCGCCATGCGACCGTAGCGCTTCGAGACGCCATGCCGCCTACTAGCTAGGCAGGTCATTCCATTGTCGCGCTCATGGCCCATGATCGTCACCTTCCTGAAGCTTGCAGACAGGAATGGCGAACGGTTGAACGGCCTCCGTCTCCTCTGTCGCCATCATGTCCATAACGAAAGCCAGAGATGTTGAAAAACAGGATGCCTTCCTTCCATTTTCCTGACAAACCTGCCGTGGGATCCCGGAGATCCCGGAGATCCCGGAACTTTCCGTTGTGCCTGCTGGCGATGGTTCTGGCAGCCTGGCTGGCGGCGCAGCCGGCATTTGCCGAGGTGCCGGCGCTGGAGGATCGCGATATCGTTTTTTACTATGGCAGCCGTCCGCCCGTGGAGGATTTGCGCCATTATGATCATATCGTCATACAGCCGAGCCAGATTCTGCCGCACGAAAGGACTGCGCTGCTGAACCTGGATTCCCTGGTTTTTGCCTACGTCTCTTTCGGCGAGATTGCGCGCAACAGCGAGGACATGGAGCGCATCAAAACCAAATGGTCGATTGGGGTCAATCCTGCCTGGAACAGCCTGGTGATGGACATGACCGATCCCGCCTGGCACCAATATCTGCTGGAACATCACTTCGACCGCCTGTGGCGCGACGGATACCGTGCTTTTTTTCTGGATACCGTTGACAGCTATCTGATCGTAACAACCGAAGGCAAGCAGCGCGAGGAGCAGGAAAAAGGCCTCGTCGCTCTGCTGGCGGAGATAAAGCGGCGCTATCCGGAATGCAAGCTTATCCTCAACCGCGGCTTCGAGGTCCTGGACCGGGCCGCACAGTATGCAGATGGCATGGTTGCGGAATCGCTGTTTCACGGCTTCGACCCCGTGACAGGCAAGCACGCGCCCACCAAGGAGGAAAACAGGACCTGGCTTATTCAGGCACTGAGCCGCGCGCAAAACGAGTTCAAGGTTCCGGTGATCGTGCTTGATTATGTCGATCCGGGAGATTGGGCCGAAGCCGAGAAAACGGCACGCGAGATCATCAAGCTCGGGTATATGCCATGGGTGGCGAATGGCGACCTGATCTGGCTTGGACAGGGGCGCTTGCGTCTTGCTCCCCGGCGGGTGCTCGCCGTCATCAATGGCACCCCGGCGCAGCAAATGGATCACGAGCTGTTCAAGCATGCCGCCATGCCCCTGGAGCATCTTGGCCTGGCGATCGACTACTGGTACATCGACCATCTTCCTCTTCCTATCGAACCCCTGGTGGGCCGCTATTCCGGCGTAATCACCTGGCTCGATGAGGACAGGCTGGGGCGTTACGAGAGTCTTTGCGCGCGCCTGAAATCGGAAGTGGATGCGGGATTGCCAGTCGTGTTCATGGGTCATCTTCCCGCCGGCGTGGCCTGCCGCAGCATCGTCGGGTACGAAGGAGAATTGCAGCCGACCACGCATCCGCTATCACTGGAGACTTCCCATGAGCGGCTGGGAAGGCCCGCGGCGGCACCGGTCGTGGGTAGCGGAACGCCCGATATCCGCAATCCCTCTGGCGCACAGCCGTGGTTGACGTTGAGCGACGGAAGCAGCCGGTTTCATCCGATCGCCATTGCTCCGTGGGGAGGCTTTGCCTTGAATCCACATGTGATAAGCGAAAGCGCTTCCGGGCGGCATGAGTGGCTGCTCGATCCATTTTTCTTTTTCAAGAGCGTCTTGCGGCTGCCGGAGCAACCCGTATTCGATCCGACAACCGAAAATGGACGGCGGCTGGGCATTGTGGAAGTTCGCGGCGACCGCCTGTTCGAGAAGGACGATCATGGCGTGGAGGCGATCGACCGGCTTCGGGAGTGGATCGAAAGAAATCCCGCACCGGTAACGCTGGGTGTCATTGAAGCGGAAGTGAATAGCAAAGCGCATTTCGCCAAATTGCAGCAGTTCGCGGAAATGCCCATGGTGCGATTGGCAAGCCATACTTACAGCCATCCATTTTATTGGGGGATCTTCGAGGGCAAGACCGATGCCGATGAGCAATTCTACCGCTACGGCGTGTTTATGGAAGGCTATGCTGCCGAGATGACGCGGGAAACCGAGGGAACCATCGGCTTCATGCAAAAAGTCGCACCCAGCTCCCCGCTGCTGCTGATCTGGTCCGGCGACGGCAATCCTGGCCCGGCTCCCCTTGCGGCTGCGCAGAAGGGAGACCTTCCTCACTACGGCGGTGGCGGGCTGCACTGGCGCAGCGGGCGGCTCTCCCTGGCGGATCTCTCGCCGATGCTGCGGCCTACCCAGTGGGGCACGCAGGTATTGACACCCTTGACGGCCGAGCCTCTGTTCGCCAGGCTCTGGTATGGCGAGGCGCTGAATTTCGGAAAAGTGCGCGAGTGGAACCAGCAGCTCGACGCCGAACGCCGGCTGCGCATATCCTCGATCTCGATCAACGCCGATGCGCTGTTGAATGCGAGAGGAATGGAATTGCTGGACCAGCTTGCCAGCGAGCAGCGCAACGGCGCTGTTCTCCCCCTGTGGGTCGATGAGTATGCCCGGCGCGCGCGCGCATTCCAGACGGCGAGCATTGCCCGCACGCTCGACGGGAACTGGTCGCTCTTCGGGGATGCGCTGAGAACAGTGAGATTGCCTGCCGCGGCGATGACGCCGCACATCTCCGACGATGTAACGGGGTATGCCGACCGCAATGCCGACCGCTACATACACCTTGCGCGCAATCATGCCATTCTCAGCCCTGGCCAAGGCAAGGAACGTGCCGCATCGCCGCTGCGCCTGATCAGTGCGGCCGCACCCCTGCAGTCGTGGCATCTCAATTCCGACGGTTCGGCGACACTTTTTTTCGAGCCGCGCGGAGACCTGGCGGTGGAGGTGCCGCGCCCCTGCATATTGAGCGTGGGCGGCGCCGCATTGCCTGCCCACCCGCATGGTTCCCATTCCATGTTCGTGGCGCCCGCAGGCGCCGCCACGGGGGAATTCCGTCTTGAATGCTGAAATACAGCGTGAATCGCTATTGAACGGTCCTGCGCTCATGTTCATGAGCGTGGTGCTGTTAATCGCGTTCTGGGTCCTGTTTCCCCGCCAGCCCGCATTCAGGGATCCCTCCAATCTTTCGGCGAAGGACGCCTTGTCCGTCGCGTACCTTCGCGTTCTTGTCCAGTCCGACCCGAATAATGCGCCGCTGCGCCTGTCGCTGGTGCAGGTATTGACAGAAGCCGGCCTGACCGAGGAAGCGGTCGAGGCCATCGAGCCGCTGAAGCGTGCGCCGAGACCGGATCTCGCCTACGAGATCGGCATGGCGGAGCTCAAGCTGAGCCTGCAGCAACTCTACCGCCACCCGCCGCAGGATGCCGAGAGGATGTTGCGCGGCCGTATTGCCGAGCTTATACCTTCATTGCTCCATATGGCTGCCGATGGCCGCGAGCTGACCCAGGTCGTCACGCTTGCGGAGCAGTTTGCCGAGCCCGCAGTGCTGGCTGAAACTTTCGAGCAGTTGCTGGTGATACGCAACGAAACTGACGAACGAAAGTCGAACTGGCTCATTTTTGCTGCGAAACAGCGCATTGCCGCGGCCCAGCCGCGGCTGGCGGCGCGCGACCTGTTCAAGGCGTTCGCGCTCGAACGGTCGCTCAAATCGAAAAGAGAAACGGCGAAATCGGGTCTTCGCGCCTATCTTCAGGCGGGCATCGACAGCGAGGCGCTCAAGGCCGCGGTGCGGGCGCTGGATGCGCTTGGAGCCGAAAATGATGTCGGCAGGAACGGTGCCGATGCGGAGCTTTTGCTGCTGGCGGCGAGCATCGCGGAGCCGCTGGCGGATAACGCACATGCCCTGGCCTGGCTGAAGGAGGCCGGCGCGCTGTTGCCGAACGACAAGGCCCTTGCCGAGCGCATCGTGCGGTTGCAGGTATCGATGGGCCTGCTGGAGGAAAGCCTGCCTTATGCCGAGCGCCTGATGCCTGCCGCTCCCGGCAGCAAGCGGCAGAAGTTGCTGGCCCATATCCTGGATTGGACCGCACATCCGGACCAGGCCCTCTCCCTGTGGCTGTCTTTTGCCCGCGCCCGCGGGGACAGCGAGGCGGAAGCACGCGCCTTTGCGCTTGCCAGCGCAAAACCGGACCATCATGCCATGCTGCAATTGCTCGAAGCCGTCATGGAACGCCGCAAGTTGACCCACGCCGAGGCGGAAGCCTATATCACTGCCGGTCTCGCGGTGACGCAGCCCTCGCACGTGGAACAGGCATTGCGCCGGCACGCCGCGCGTTTCAACAATCCCCCGGAAACGCTGAAGGCGTTGACGGAAGTGCTGGTCCTTCAGGGCAAGCCCCAGGCGGCGCTCGACGTGCCGCAGGGCGAGCCGATGGCGATGAGCGGACGCGAACGGCTGGCGCTGGCCGCGCTTTATGAGGAAGCAGGGGAAACGCAAAAAAGTTTCGAATTGCTTGCGCGTGAACCGGAGACGTCGAATGCAGCCGATGCCGAGGCCTACTGGTTTTTACTCGCAAGGGTGGCTACCCAGCTAGGCAAGGACCCGCATGCCGAAAAAGCCTATGAAAAGCTGCTGGAGTTGCGCCCGAACGATGTGAATGTGCTGGAAAATCTCCAGCGCCTGGCGATACGCCACCGCGACGATAAAAAAAGCGAGCGCCTTGCCCGTTACGGATGGGAGCGATTGAAGCGAATCGAGGATTTGCAGCGCCTGATGCTTTTTTCATGGAAGCGAAAGAACTGGCAGGAACTCGAGCAGTGGCTCGCGGCGGCCGACAAGCTTGCGGCAACCAACCCCGGGCTGATCGAGCAGGCTCCGGATTACTGGTATTTCCGGGCGATAGGCAAAATGACCAGCGGCGACCGGGATGCCGCCCGCGACGCATTGCGCCGGATCTTGAAGTTGCGCGGCGCGGATCCGGAAATTACCGAGGCGATGATCTGGCTGCTGTTGTCGGATAAAAAGATCGATAGCACGCTGCTCGAAGCCGCGGTTCAGCCATACCGCAGCCAGGCGAGCAGCAAGGCACCGGTAAGCCCTCCGCTGATGGAGGCGCTGGCCGCGGCGGAACATGTCCTTGGAAAGCCCGCGCAGGCGGCCGCATGGTATCTGCGCACGCTGGAGGCGCGGCCCAGAGATTTTTTGTGGACGCTGGTGCTGGCTGACAACATGGAATGGGCGGGCTGTTCCGCCAATGCGAATCATGTGCGTTACAGCGCATTGAAGATGTTTGCCGCGCAGCATTTCCAGCAAGCCGGGGTACGGCATTATGAACGCCTTGCCGATTATTTTTCCGGCGCGCAAGCCGGTACTGCGGATGAAACGAAAAAGCTGCAATCGCTGGAACAGCGCTGGGGTTTCGCCAAGGCGATGGACAACGCGCGCTATTTCGCGTTGAACCGCCTGAGCGGGCGGCTTTCATTGCCGCTGTGGCTGGAATTTGCCGATGCGGTCAGTGGCAACGACACCAAAATGATAGCGGCAAAATTGGCGGCTGTTTCCGACCATCTGAATCGCGAGGCAGGATTGCCGGTACCCGATGGCGTACTTCCGTTATCCGTGGACGATGTCGAGCGGGCTGGCCAATGGATGGCGGGAGAGAGTGCGTCCGCTCGAACTTCCCTGAATGACGAGCCGGATGTGTGCCGCCAGACTCTTTCCAGAATCAGGGCGCTGCAGCAATACCCGGCGCCCGACAAGAAGCAGGCGGCGTCAGACAAGAAGCAGGAAAGTCCATGAAAAAGCCCTGGCTCGAAGGCATCGAGATAGTCAATGTCAACAGCCCTGATTCGGCGTGGGGGGGCTGGCTTGAAACTTTCATATTGACCGCGCTGGTCATCGCAGCGTCCTTCGCCACCCAGCAGGACCATGATCCATTCCGCCTGGGCGGCGGTTTTCCCTGGCCGATACTGGCGCCTTTGCTGGCAGGGCTGCGCTACGGCTTTGCCTATGGTTTTGTCAGTGCATTGCTCATATTGGCAACGCTGGGCGTGGCTATCAACCAGCAATGGCAGCAGGCAGCGGGGTTTCCTCTGGCCTGGTCGCTGGGCGCGGTGGCCGTGGCAATGGTAGCGGGAGAATTCCGCGACATGTGGGGGCGCCGCCTGCACCGGCTGGAGGGCGCCTACCAGTATCGCGCCGAGCGCCTGGAGGAATTTACCCGGAATTACCAGTTGCTGCGGCTTTCCCATGACCGCCTGGAACAGGCCGTGGCCAACAGCGGTTTTTCGCTGCGGGAAGGTATCATGCATTTGCAGCCTGTGCTGGAGGCCGCCGGGGCGGAGGATCGCCCGGCTCCCGCCGCTTTCCAGAGTCTTATCGAGTTTCTCGCTGATTATGGCGCGGTCACCCAGGCCTGCATCGCCGGTATTTCGACGGAACGTCTCGACGCCACCCAGGTATTAGCCCAGGTGGGGGAGCGGTTCGAGATCGACCCCGATGATCCGGTGCTGGCCGCTGCGCTTGAAAGCGGCGAACTGGCGACGGTAAACCTTGCGCCGGAGGAGGTGATGGATCGGGGTCAGTTGCTGGCGGCCATACCCCTGGCTGACTCGACCGGGGAGATCCACGCCATGCTGCTGGTGAGATCCATGCCGTTTTTCGCGTTCCACGAAAACAATCTCAGGCTCATTGCCGTGCTTGCAGCGCATGGCATCGATCATCTGCGTTTTGGCGCGGGAGGCTCTTCCGTTACGCGATTCATCACGTCCTTCGAACGGGCGTATCAGGATTTTTCACGATTCAAGCTGGATGCTTCACTTCTGACGCTGTCCGGAAATCCATCCGATGTGCTGGCGGCATACGACAAGCTGCGCCCGATGGTCCGCGCAATCGACATTGTCTGTATTGCCCGCCGTGCGGGGCATCCGGTTGCGCTGGTTCTGATCCCTCTTACCCCCCGCGCTGGCGCGCAAGCGTGGATGGACCGGGCAGGTGATATTCCGGAGCAGGTGTCGAAAGAACTGATTTCCATACAGGATGCCGATCCGCAAGCAATCCGTTCGCTGGAGGAATATTGATGCAGCGGCTTCCGTTGTTTTACGCCTTGCCGGCAGGCGCAATGGTGGAAGGCCTGGCCGTGGCGTCGCTCTGGCATGGGGATGGCGGCTTGGGGAGCCTGCTTGCCGCCGCTGCGCTGCACGCGCTTTCGTCATATCTTCTGGCGCGAGGCCTGTGGCAGCTGCTGCCCCGCAGATACAGGCTGCCTGCCCCGAGAACCCTTGGATTCCTGTTCGCGATCGTGTGGATACTGCCCGTCATCGGTCCGCTGGGCTTGCTGGTGACCCTAAGCAGTATCCTGAAGCATCCTCGCGGCAGTTTTGCTGCAAAAGCAAAAATCATTGCCTTGCCCGAGTTGCCGTTTTCTCCCCCTGTCGTCTTCCCGGTTCCGCCGTACAGCATGGGCGCATTGCGCCAGATCGTGCATTTTGCCCAGAGGCCGTTGAAGCGCCTGAAAGCAGTAATGGCGACACGGCAAATGGCGCCGCGCGAAGCAATGAAAGTATGGTCCAGGGCGACCCGCGATCCGGTCGATGACGTGCGGCTGCTGGCTTTCGCCATGAGGGACAACAGCGAAAAGAAACTGGTGGACCGCATCCAGGCGCTGACGGAGGCGCTGCCCCATGTTCCGCTGCATCGGCGCGGCCACCACAAAGCCATTTCGGCATTATGCTGGGAACTGGTGTATCACCGTCTGGTGCAGGGGGCGGCCCGGCGGCACTGGTTGCAACTTGCCCGGCATCACATCGAGTATGTGCTGGATCCAGCCGCTCCGGAGCCATCCCGCGCGCAGGGTTCAGCGCCGGCTGCTCGCGGCGCCCCGGGGGAGCCGGCGCTGGTCCACGATGCCAACAGCTGGCTGCTATACGGACGGATCCTGCTCGATTCGGCCGATGAAGAGCCAGATGACCTGATTCCGGCGAAAAAGGCTTTCGACAACGCACTGGCTTGCGGAGCGGATGCGCAAAAAATCCTGCCATGGCTCGCCGAAATCGCCTTCAGGGAAAGAAAATTTTCAAGGGTGAGACGTTGCCTGCAGGCGTTGAACCGCCCGGGCGAGAAGGGAAGAGACCTGGCACAGGTAAGAGCGTGGTGGATCGCATGAATCAGGGTATGCCGGAGCGGGAGGAGCAGGCACCCATGCCAGCGGCAGGTCCGGCAGGTCTGGCCGACGGGGCCAGTGCCCTGGTCCGGGCGCGGGCAGGGAAGGAAACGGTCGCGGATATCGCGCTGCTGCTCGAAGGCACTTACCCCTACATCCGTGGGGGTGTATCCGCCTGGGTTCACCAGATTATCAGTGGCCTGCCGGAAATCAGGTTCGCCGTCGTTTTCATCGGCGGCGAAAAAACGATGTACGGGCCTGCGCAGTATGCCTTCCCGCCCAACGTGACGCATGCCGAAACCCACTATTTAATGAGCCCGGATGCTCCTTCCAAGGTGCGTGCACGCAAGGGCAACCGCAAGGCTTTTCTGGAAATGGCGGAATTTCATGCGCTCTTGCGCGCATCGGGGCAATCCGGATATATGCCGGATGAAAAAATGGCCGGCGCGCTGGCGCAACTGGGTATTGCAGGCGGCGTCCGCCGCGAGGATTTTCTCCATAGCGAAAGCGCCTGGAGCTATATCACGAGCCAATATCGGGAGCGCTGCACCGAGCCTTCCTTCGTGAATTATTTCTGGGCGGTGCGCGCGATGCATGATCCCCTGTTCGTGCTTGCGGATATTGCGTCCGGCTTGCCGCCTGTGGGGGCGGTGCATGCCATTTCCACGGGATATGCCGGCTTGCTTGGCGCGATGATACGCCTGCGGCGCTCCATACCCTTTCTCCTTACCGAGCACGGCATCTACACCAAGGAGCGAAAAATCGACCTGGCCCAGGCAACCTGGATTCACGACCACAGCGATGACGTAGGCAATACGCTGCACGACGAAATGGGTTATATCCGCGGCATGTGGATCAGTTTTTATGAGCATATCGGCCGCATCGCCTACGGGCAGGCGTTGCAGATCGTCAGCCTGTATGAGGGCAACCGCAAAAGGCAGATTGCGGACGGCGCCCCGGCTGGAAAGACTCGCGTCATTACCAATGGAATCGATCTGCAGCGATATTCAACTGTGCTCCAGCGCCGGCCCGCCGAAATTCCCGCGGTGCTCGGCCTGGTCGGGCGGGTGGTGCCTATCAAGGACATCAAGACCTTCATTCGCACGGTGCACGCGCTCGTGAATGTGCGTCACGATGCAGAGGGCTGGATTGTCGGTCCGGAAGATGAAGATCCGGCGTATGCGGCGGAATGCAAGGATCTGGTTGCAAGCCTGGGACTAGGCGGCCATGTGAAATTCCTCGGTTTCCAGAACGTGGCGGAGATACTGCCGCAGCTGGGGCTGATGGTGTTGACCTCGATCAGCGAGGCGCTGCCGCTCGTCGTGCTGGAGGCGTTCGCCAGCGGCCTTCCATGCCTGGCCACGGACGTCGGTTCCTGCCGCGAACTCATCGAGGGCCGCACCGAAGAGGATCGCGCCCTGGGGGTTGCCGGAAGCGTGGTATTCATTGCCGATCCGGAAGGCGCCGCGCGTGCGGCGCTCGAGCTGCTTAACGATGCCGGGCGCTGGCACGCAGCCCAGAAGGCCGGCCTCGAGCGCGTGCGGCGCTACTACAATGACCGCCTCATGTTTGATTCCTACCGCGATCTTTATACTCAGGCGCTCGACAATCCGGCGCTCCCGTCATCCCCTTCAGCCGGAGCCGGTTTTCCATCCCCGGAAAATTCTCCGACGATGGAAGCTTCGTAATGTCCGGCATCGGTTCCGAAATCCGCAAAATCCTGGAACATGACAGTTACTGGTCGGTGCTGCGCGCCTACGGTTATGCCGGTCTGGTCAGCGGCGGCCCATGGGTGCTTTCCATCCTGAGCATCATGATGATCGGCATCCTCGCGGTCAGCCTCGGCGTGGCCCAGCACGAGGTCAATGCGTTCCAGATCTGCGTTACCTACCTGATGGCCGGATCGCTCATATGGACCGGCGGAATGCAGCTGATGTTCACGCGTTTTGCCGCAGATCGCACCTATGCGGGGGCGCAGGCCGAGGTGCTGCCCAACCTCTTCGGCGTGCTGCTGGTTACCATGGCCGGCGGATTCGCCTGGGCAGCTCCCTTTATTTTCTGGTTCTTTACGGATTCGCTTCTTCAGCAGCTATTGCTGTTGAGCAACTTCATCGTGCTGAGCGGCATGTGGATCACGCTGATTTTTCTCTCGGGCATGAAGGCTTATCGCCGCATCATCGGGAACATGGCTACTGGTTATACCATTGGTATTGCTGTGGCGCTCCTTGCATCGCGATGGGACCTGAATGGCTTGCTGCTGGGCGTCCTGACCGGCCATAGTTTTCTGCTGTTTTCGTTTTTGCGCCATATCGTGCGCGACTATCCCGGAAAAGATTTGCTCAGATTTGATTTTCTTGAGAAAGGACGAAGCTTTTACAGCCTGTTTCTCATAGGAACCCTTTATTACCTGGCGGTATGGGTCGATAAATTCATATTCTGGTTTGTGCCTTATACTTCCGAGGCGGTCGTGGGGCCGCTGCGGGCTTCCATCATTTACGATCTCCCCATTTTTCTGGCTTATCTTTTCATTCTGCCCGGTATGGCGGTATTCCTGGTCAGCATCGAAGCCGATTTTGCCGACCAGCACGAGCGTTTTTACCGCGCTGTTCGGGAAGGCGACACGCTGATGCATATAGAATACCGGCGGGACCGGATGGTTTATGCGGCGAGGCAGGGGATATACGAAATTTTCAAGATACAGGGTCTGACCGTCGTCCTGTGCCTGTTATGGGGGCGCGAACTGTTGCAGGTGGTCGGCATCTCGCCGCTATATATCCACCTGTTTTACATCGACGTCGTCGCCGTCAGCGTGCAGGTGCTGCTGATGGCGATACTCAACGTGCTGTTTTACCTCGACGCCCGCCGCGAGGTGCTTTTCATCACGACGTTTTTCTTTGCCACCAACCTGGGTTTTACTTTCGCCACCCTGCACCTGGGAGCGGAAACTTTCGGCTACGGCTTTGCCGCTTCCGTGACGCTGTCGGCTTTTCTCAGCCTGTTCATTCTTTCGCACAAGTTCAACCGGCTCGAGTACGAGACCTTCATGCTGCAGAATTAGCGACCGGCAAATCACTATTCCGTTCTTGCCATTCCAGAGATTGGCTCGCAATCCGGCAGTGCTTGTGTATCCCGCTTTCGGGAAGCTGTAAATTTGCGGGCGGATTAGCGAGGTGTAGTCCCGACCTGGAGAACGGTCAGCCGGTTCCACGATGAGTCAAGTGCGGCGAAACCATTCTTTCGCTGCAATCTGCCTCCAGGCTTCGCAAAAAAAATCCCGGTCGCCATGCCAACCAGGATGAGCAGCCAGGTGGCGGGCTCGGGCACGGCGAAAATATCGAGTTCGCCAAATATGCTGAAGGTGAAACGAGGGAAATAGGGCGAGAATCCTGCAACCCGATTGTCGAAAATCGCCTGAACCGCGTGATCTCCGTGGGATTGTGTGCCAATGAAGTGCTGTGGATCACTCCCAAGCAGCGCTCGGAGAAATTCCTGGGGGAGCAGGTAACCGGTATTATTTGCCGTGATATCCGCCCATGCCCTGTTGAGCGTGCTTCCGTCCGGTTGCCTGTCGTTCACGCTTTCAAAAAACGGCCCCGGTTGTATCCCCAGCCAGAGTTGTCCATCGGAAGCCCGCGCATCAGCGTCGGAGGCGGAAGGATCGAAATTCTTGCTGGCGCCTTGTCCCACATACAGATTGAAGAAATCACCCGGCAACAGGCCGAATTCGAGATGGCTGAAATCACTTGAGTGGCCGGTGACGGTAAAGTGAAAATGAGCCGTTATCTCCTTGTTTGCAAGCTGGCTTGAGAAATCAGCGCCGCTCGTGGCGCCGAGGATCCCGGTAACGGATGCCACGCCTTCAAACACTTCTCCAACGTCCGGGCGGTTATTGTTATTTGTATCGTTGAAACGCTCTTGCCCGGTATAACTCAGGCGGGTAACTTCACCAACGGGGAGCGTGATAATGGGTGCTGCGAGACAAACGCTGAGCATGCTGCCCAGGACCAATGCGAGAGCACATTTGGCAAACGAGTGATTTCTTCCTGATTTCATGCCACCCCCAAAAATAACTTCCCGGTTGGACGCCATTTTCCGGAATGCTGTCCGCTGAATGGCTGAGCCTGATTATGCCATACAGGGGGAAGTGTTTATCCGATCTGTTGATGGAAATTGTTTTCTTCGGGTGCCAGGAACGAAAGATTGCAGAGGCAGGAGAAATGGAAGCAGCTATTGCCGGGAGCGGGGCCGATGAGGGATCGGAAAATGATTATTTCCAGCGCCACGTTTCCTAGGGAAGCGCTGGATAAATCCTCACTGAGCGCGTTGCTGGTAAAATCGGGATGATCATAAGGCGCGCGACGCAGGTCGTAGCTGGGACTACGATGCCAAGGAGCGCAACGCGGTGGCTCCCCAGAGCGTGGCCCGAGGGGCCCCGCGAAGCGGGGATCGGGCAGCGGAGGGGATGCTTCGACCGCACCACAGTTTTGTTGGGACGCAGGCATCCCGCTACGGGGTCGCATCTTCCTTCGGAAGACACTGTTCCGCCCTGCGCGGTCGCACCATTCGCATCGTCGCCTTTCGCGCATCCCCTCCCGCAAAGCCACCGCCGCGCCAGCGGAGATTTATTCAGCGCTTCCCTAGCGACATCGATTTCCCCGGATCCTGGAATAGCGGGGGGAAGCGGAGAAGCGAGGAAAGACTGGTGCCGCGTTATCGATGCTTCGCCCAGACAGCACCCCATGCACCCCCGCCGCCACCCCAGTTTTCCACATCCGCGGACCGGACAAGCAACTTTTTATACAAGGGAAAAAGCCGCCGCGAGTCCGTTTTGGTCATGAGGATATCCACACAATCAGCAAGGAAATAAAGCAGGTAGGAGCCGCTGAAACCGACGATTTTGCGCATTTCGAAAGCCCTTCAGATGATTCACGTGTTGTCAGGCGACCAACAGGGTACGCATTGGCAAGAAAGAGGGCCCGGAGCAGGATCGCCGCCGCCGGGCCGGATCCCCCTTGTGGAGAGAATGCTGTCGCCTCCCTATCCTCATTGATGCATAACTCGTGCCAGATAGTATATTTCCTCGGTTTCATTTTTTATTTCAGTATGTTGCACATGAAATCATTTCCGTCGCTTTTCTTTTCTTCACAAATTCATCACAAACTGTAAAGATTTTCGTCAGGTGGTGGTAGGAGGTGCGCAGGTTGATCACCTTGATGTGAAAGCCAGTTATATCGAGTGCCAGCCGCGCGGGCTGGATCGGCCAGATGGTCTGCGCGGCCAGGATGCCGATATCCTGGGCATGCGCTGGGATTGTGCTGGATCAGCCGATGGACCGGTCCGCCGGTTCATCGACGACGATGAGGATTTTCATCGGTTCGTCCTGGTCGTCCCTTCCGGTCAACCAGCCGGTTGCGGAGCGCTCTTCCGGGTTTCGCCCGGGGGCGTGCCCGCGCTGCGCACATTGACGAACTTGCTCAAAGTATCGAACCAGAATGGCGCTCCCAGCGACACGGCAAGGACTGAAATCATCAATCCGAATATTTTATAAAACATCCATGCGGCATATTCGGGAGACCATTTGAATTCAATGAACTTGAAATACCGGGGGTCATTCCGATCAAGCGACCACCCTATCGGGAGCTTGACATCCTCCGTGGCTTGCAGCACCCGCCGCAGGCTGACTCCGTCGGTATCCGGTGTGGCCGCAGGAGTTTTTACCACTTCCTGAGCCGCGGCAGCCAGTGACGCACGGAGGGCGTTATCCTTTGAAAGCCATTCGACCAGCATGATGGTGTCTGTATTGGAGACGGCTACCATGATGATGGCCATGCCGAGGAGAACCCGTTGCGTCCAGCGCTTGTACCAGCCGCCTACCCGTTCCATCGCGCCGTTGAACCAGCCTTCCAGATTGCGGCGGAAGGCCTCGGCCTGGTGCTCGACCGAGGTCACTTCGCGCCGGGTCTTGTCGATAAGGACCAGCAGCGTTTCCTTGCTATCTCCGTCGGGGAGTCTGTTCAGGCCTTCCTGGATATTTTTCAGCGGATCGGGATATTCGGCAGCGAATGTACGCGCAAAGCCAAGCGCTTCTTTCAGGGTTTTGCCTGCATTCAGAAACAGGGCCATCTCTTTCGGGTTTCTGGCGCAGTCGACGGCAGCGCGCCGGGCATCCAGCATCCGGAGCGCAGCTTTTGCGATCTCGGCATCCTTTTGCGCCTTTGCCGCCAGCGCAGCAAGACTGGCGTCCCCGGGCGAGCCGTCGGATGCCTGTCGAGCCTGATCATAGGCAGTGCTTGCCTGGGTAACGATTGTTTCCAGTGCGCTGCGCGCCTGGTCGCTGGCGGCTTTTGCGCGATCCCGCGTTGCGGCCAGGGCGGTATCCCCCGGTGCTTTCGCTGTGGCCTGGCAAGCTTCTTCGTAGTCGTCGTCGGCTTTCTCGGCAACTGCAAGCAAATCCCCATACTTATTGGCTATAATTCCCCGCGCGCCGAGGATATCGAGCAAGGCAAGGGAAAAATTGGCTGGCGACATGTAGGATGGCTTGCGGGTCACCTTGTCCGGGTTCGCGGCATGCTGTGAAATGCCTTCTATCAACCCATGGTTGTATAGTTGTTGCGCCAGTCCGGTAAACTGGGGATCATTGAGAAGGTTTTTTATCCCTTCGAAGAGGTTGTCCGATCGCTTGTCCAGGAGTGACGCAATCCCCTCATTGAGCGCAGTGCATACGAGGCTGAGAAGCAAATAGACAAATATGACGCCAATCGCGACTTCCAGCACATTCGATCCGAACATGTGTTCCTCCGGCAGGGATATCTCATTGCATTACAATCAAGTTTAGCAGAATGCGATATTCTCGCTGTTCCTAGCCGCCCCTCGCCACCATAGGGCGCGATTGCATGGCCTGCAACTTCGGCGATATGCCATAGTCTCAACAGTGCCGCGGAAATTCGCATTCCCATCCATGAAGGCATGAAGACATTTTTCCTGATGATGGCCATTTGCAGCATCGTGCTTGCGCCAGGCGCCGAGTTTGCCGTGGCAGCAGCGGTCGACGTGCCGGATACCATGGCCGAAAGGGTGAAGCCCTGTGTTGCCTGCCATGGGTCTGAGGGCGTCGCCGGTAAGGATAGTTTTTATCCACGGCTTGCGGGCAAGCCGAAAGGCTACCTTTTCAACCAGTTGCGCGATTTTCGGGACGGACGCCGCTACTATCGCCCCATGGCTCTCCTGCTGGAAAATCTGTCCGACGAATATCTCATGGAAATGGCCAGCCATTTTGCTGACTTGAAGCAGCCTTATCCTCCACCCGAGCCAGCCAGCCTAACGCCCGGCGAAGCCGCGCTAGCCCGCAGACTGATTGAAAATGGAGATTCAGCCCGAAACATTCCTGCATGCGTCGAATGCCATGGCAAGGCGCTGATGGGCACGCCCCCTTTCATTCCCGGCTTGCTGGGGTTGCCGCGCATGTACATGGTGGCGCAGTTCGGAGCGTGGCGCAGCGGGGGCCTGCTCCGGGGGCGAAAAGCGGATTGCATGTCCGAAATCGGAAAGCAGCTCACCGTCGAAGAAACCAACGCATTGGCCGCATGGCTCTCATCCCGCCCTGTGCCCGAGCGTGACTTTTCCGTTGCAACTCTTGCGGCGGAGATGGCGCAACGCTGCGGCGACATCGTTCGATCCAGCGCGGAATGATGAAGCGCGGCAGCCTTGCGGTCATACTGACGCTCGTCACCGTGCTGGCTATCTTACTGGTGCTGGCGGGACTGGGTTTGTCTCCGGGGCCCGCCGATTCGACCTCGATGCCACCGGAGGAAAAAACAGGCACGACGGCTGCGGATTCCGGCTCGCTGCGGCTGCGCCAGGAACGGGGCAGATACCTGGCGCAACTGGCGAATTGCATGGGGTGCCACACCGCGCAAGGCGGGCAGCCCTATGCGGGGGGCAAGGAATTGCCCACGCCATTTGGCACGTTCATTACGTCGAACATTACCCCGGACAAACAAACCGGGATCGGGAACTGGAATGAACAGGATTTCTGGAAGGCGTTGCATGAAGGCAAATCACGCGACGGCAGGCCGCTTTACCCGGCATTCCCCTACACCGAATACACGAAGATCAGCCGCGAGGATTCCGACGCTATTTTTTCTCATCTTCAATCCCTTGCTCCGGTGGCGCAAGAGAATCCGTCAGGCAGAATCCAGTTCCCGTACAACTTCCAGCCATTGCTCAGCCTCTGGCGTTTCATCTACTTCAAGCCGGGTGTTTACCAGGCGGATTCCGGGCAAAGCGGCGAGTGGAATCGGGGCGCCTACCTGGTGCAGGGACTCGGGCATTGCAGCGCTTGCCATGCGGAGCGCAATCCGTTGGGCGCCGTCGTCGGCGCCGCGGGAGGCGAAACGCTGGGGGGAGGACAAATCATGGGCTCAAACTGGTATGCGCCCTCGTTGACATCCAGTTTCGAAGCTGGCTCCGCCGGCTGGCCGCTCGATGAAATCGCTCGACTGCTCACTACGGGTGTTTCTTTGAAGGCGGCCACCTCCGGCCCCATGGCGGATGTCGTCAGGCAAAGCCTGCAGCATCTGACAGCAGAGGATGCCCGGGCGATGGCCGTGTACCTGAAATCCCTGCCGGAAAGCGCGCAGCCGCCACCGCCCCCTCAAGCCATCAACGAGCAGGGCAGGGCCTGGCTGGAGCGAGGATCGGCCATTTACGAAAAACACTGCAAGGATTGCCATGGGTCATCAGGCGAAGGAGCGCCAGGCATTTATCCGCCGCTGGCGGGCAATCGCGGCGTGGTCATGACTCCGCCTGTCAATGCCATCCGCAGCATACTCATCGGAGGTTATCCTCCCTCCACCTCGGGTAACCCGAAACCCTACGGAATGCCGCCGTTCGCGCAAGTGCTGCGCGACGACGAGGTTGCCATGGTACTGTCATACATACGGACTGCCTGGGGCAATGCCGCTTCTCTCGTCACCAGGGACCAGGTCGACAAAAGCCGGGTGGGGCTGCATTAAGGAGGCGCTGAACGAATCCTCCCTGAGCGGGTTGCTGGAAAAATCGGGATGGCCATAAGACAGGTGCGATACTACCGCCGCGCCAGTGAAGACCTGTTCAGAGTTTCCCGAGATCAGGGACGCGTTTCAACTGGCCGCGTATCTCGCCGCTTTTATGCTCGCTGCTGTGAACGTTGATGTAGAGGCCGCCCGCCTTGTAAGCATCGTATTGCGCATCGGTCAACTTGGCATCAGGCGGGACCGACCATTCGTTATCCCCGGTCTTTTTGAGGGTAATGATATCCGGACCATTTTTTCCGACGGCTCCCTCGTGGATATGGGCGCCGTTGCCCTTGATGCCGTCGGTGATGATCTTGCCTTTGATGGATTTATCGTCTTCCACCGTAACGCTGCCGCTGCCACTCGCAGAAGTTTGTACCGGCGGCACCTCCTGGTCGCCGCTTAGTTTGACCTGGATTTCGGCTGCGGTGACCCTGCCCGCGAAAACGGCCAACAGCAATGCCGCCATTGCGCAGCTAGTCAGGGTCACGCGCGATTTCAAAATCGGTCCATTCATTTTTTATTCTCTCCATAAAATTGACTAAAGAAGGCGGAAATCCCGCAGGGTCCACGCTTGCTCCTTTATCGAGCCGTGGATCTAATGATGATGGCAGCATATAGTGCCTGATCTGAATTCTATCCATCGTGCGGGAGAACCGTCCGTACGGTAGCGTACGTAAGTAAATGCTTATCATTTGCATTGGTAGAGGAAAGAGCACGCCCAGCCGCAAGCCGGATGAGGCTATCGTGCTACTTCAGGGGAATAGATACGCCGTGAGGAATGGAGACGGCGCTGATGCTGTTTTTCGGACTGCCTTCTATCAGCTTGTCTGAGTAGGCAAGGTAGACCAGCGTATGGCGTTTCGAGTCGACCACGCGCACGACGTGCAGGCGCTTGAACAGGATGGACATGCGTTCGGTGAATACGTCCTCCTGCCGCGGGAGCTTGTCAGCAAAGTGAATGGTCTCGCCCACCTGCCGGCAGGCGATGGAAGCCTCCGCCTTGTCTTCCGCGAGCCCAACGGTGCCCGTTACCCCGCCGGTTCGCGCCCTCGAGACGTAGCACGTCACGCCATGCACCTTGGGATCGTCATAGGCTTCGACCACGACCCTGTCGTCCTTGCCGAGCCAGCGGAACGCCGTATCGACTTCCCCGATGAGTTCCGCCCTGGCGAGGGGGATGAATGGCGCGCCAAGGGAGCAGAGAGCGTAGAGAGCGAGCAGGGCAAAGGTTTTTGGAAAAAAACGGGATTCTTTCATGGCGCGATCCTTTTGCAAGTTGTTTGAAAATGCCGGATGGCAACGGACTGATGCCCGGCCCCGCCTGTCATGGACGATCGGCAGAGCCATCGAGTGCGGAAATATAACGGATTGCCGTGGCGCTGGGCAGAAAACAGTAGGCCGCTCCCCGGCAGGTGACGAAGCGCGCGAGTCCCGTTAGCGCGGTTGGCCGCTTTTCACCCTCGACCGGGATCAGGAAAGTACCGCCGGCCCCGTCCTCGCCCGTTGCCATCTGGCCGGCGTGATTGCCGATGACTGGATCGGTGGTATCGCGCAGGCCGGGCGCGAAACTGCCCTTATTGGCCCATTCCGACATCAAAAATTCGAATTGATCCTTGAGGCTTGCGCCGATGAACAGGCCCAGCAGTCCGCGCTCGATGCCGTCGTCGGGATTGGCGGGATCGTAAGGCGGGCCGTAGGGCAGGCCGCGGCGGATGATGCGGTGCTTGAGGCCGCCATTTCCCGCCACCGCCGAGCTGCGCGGGTTCATGCGGCGGATATGGGAGCCGAGCGGACAGCGGTAGCCGCGCCGGTCGTCGAATGCATCGGGCACGCTCTCGCTCGGAACGTAATCGAAGCTGTTGCGCTGCTCCAGCGGAATGCGTTCGTCCGGAAAATCCGGAGAAAGGGAGAGCGGGATGCCATTGCGCCAGCGGCCGCACAGCTTGGCGGCGATCAATTCGCGGTCAAGCCCCGTTTCCCTCGCGGCCTGCGTGAGGAATTGCTCGAAGCCGTGGCAATCCTGGGCGAGGATTCGAAATGCGACGAAACTGCCGTTCCTGCCCAATTCTCCGGGCGCTGGCACCGGGTACAGAAAATCCGTGTACTGGCTGGGATATCCCAGCAGGAATGCGCCGGCTGGCGTTTGCGGCAGCACATCCGGCATCGCTGGCAGAAGTCCGCCTTCGATGGTCGGCTGGGCGAAGCCGTCGCGATAGCCGAAGTGCGCGATATTTCCCGCCAGGCTCCTTCCATCGTGCGCCGAGAGTTCGGATATCGCGCCTGTTTCCGCGTACCCGGCACGAAGCCGGCTGGCCGCCTGCTCCAGCGCTTCGTCGGTTTGGGCGAAGAGGAACAGCAGGATATGCAAATCGGGACTGGAAAACGCTTCCTCCCAATATTCCGGACTGCTATTTCCGGTATCGCCTACTCTCTCCGCCCGCGCTGCGGCGCCTTCGACGAACTCTGCCGGAAACGAGGCGAGGGATGCGGCCGGAAGCCCGAGCGCGGCAAGTCCGGCATAAGTCAGCCCTATGTTCAGGCAATACTGCGGCTTGATGTCCCAATCGACGGCAGTGGCGAGTTGCGGCAGTTCGCCGGAACCATTGCCTCCCTCGCGGGCCATTGCCAGTTTGCCGAGGAATCGCCTTGCCGCGGCGGACTGCTCGACTTTCAAAGCCAATATGCGCAGCAGCGGCATGGCATAGGTACGGAGGATGAAACCCTGGATATCAGCGCGGGGAAGATCGGTCATTGCAGGAGGTGTTCCACGATTATTCGATGCCGATTTCAAATCATTCGAGAGCGGCCAGCCGGCCGATGCGAAAGACTACCGCAGTGGCACTTCAGGTTATTCCGCTGGTCTGGTGGTCCATCTGGCCGCTCATGCCATTGTCAGGTTTCATCGAGCGCTGCCCGGATGTCGAGTACTGTCGCACGCGGATAGGCGCTGTAAAAAGGCTGGATGCATCCCAGGTCATGTGTTTTAACATACTGGTGAAAGGCATCGCGGTTCTGCTGCACGGGCAGCGGCGGCGCCTCATCCATATGCTGGAGCAGCGCATTGAATACATCGCCAATCTCGTCGATGAATTCATTGAGATAATCCTCGAAAGAGCCATCATAAGTGGTGATGATGGCCAGCTTGGTATTGTTTTCGAGAAAAACGAAGCGTGCGAAATGGACGATCCTGAGCTTGTCCAGGGCAAGCCAGATCGGATTTTCCCCCGGCGGCGCCGCCTGGATTTGCTGTATGCGGGATTCCAGCTTCTGGAAATCCTCGGGGGATTTGATCCCCATGACCAGGGTGAGCGGATTCTGGACGGTTTTTCCTGCCGGGGCTGTGCCGCCCGGAGGGGACGTACCAGTATCGCGATGAAATAATCCCATGGGGCCTCTCCAAATCCGCGGGGGGTTACCTGCAAAATACTTCCATGCCAGCAATGGTGGCACGTGAATGCTTATTGTAGGGCCGGTGAAAAGCGGCTGCAATGCATGAGTGAAAAGAACGCCTCCGAAGTGGAATCCCTCTCCATCGCTCGTCGGAGCGGCTGAATGCTTGTTTGTGACGGTATGCCGGGAGAAGCCGGAAAAAAGAAAACCCGCCTGACGGCGGGTTGAAAAGGGTCTTTCGTTTCTTTTTGGATGTTATTGCTTGCGCCTGCGCGTGGCTCCCAGGGCGGCAAGACCCAACCCGATAAGGGCAAGGGTTGCAGGCTCGGGAACCCCGGTATCGGGGTTCTTGGGATCATAGGTAACATAGTGGCTCAGCCTGCCGATGTTCAGATTGCCTACGCCGCTGGTGAGGTTCTGCACCTGGGAATTGTCCCATACCAATTTGGTCAGTTCGCCGATATTCTGGAAGAAAAATGTATCGGCCGTGGCGCTGGTGCCGCCGATGCCGAATTTCAGCAGGAAGTAGCCCGGTTCGGTTGGCGCGACATCTATGTACCAGCCATCCGGCCCATTAGCCACGGCGACGGGACTGGTAATCTTGAGGTCCTGGATCAGGTTGGAGTTATTTGCAAACGTCTCCATATTGGCAAGTTCGGTTGCATCGCCCGAGTTGCCCAGGAGCGCCTCCCCGATCTTCGTATCCACGATGAAGGTTGCGTGGGCAGCCGGTGCGAAGGACAGCGACAGCGCGGCGCTAACGGCCAGTGCGGCGATCCCTTTTGAGAAAGTTATCTTGTTCATGTTCGTTTCCTTTTATTTACCTATGTTCCGGCTAAAGGCCGGGCTTCTTGTTATTAGCGGAGTCGCCGCTCACGTACTGCCGTTTATCAAGTACTGCTTTTTGCTACGGTGCTGCTTTCTTCCGGATGCTGCTTTTTTGCTGCGTGCTGCTATTCTGCTAGCTGCTACTTTTGCCTCCGCGGCGCTTGACCATGTAACCCATCAGGCCCAGTCCGGCGAGCAGCATCGCATAGCTCTCCGGTTCCGGTATCGGACTCACTGTCGGAGTCTGGGTTATGGTGAAGGTGTAGGTATTGCCCACGCCGGGATCGAAGGCCTTCAGATGGAAGCTCAGTTGTGCAGTGTCGCCCGACGCCAGATTTCCCGTGAAGTTGAGATCGCGCGGTCCCGTCGCATTGAAGGGAGAGGATTGATCCATGGAAGGAGAATCGAGCGTGAAGCCACTCAGCGTGGATGAATTGAAGCTGGTGAAAACCACGCCGTTCCCCGATGCGCCCGTGGGCCCGGCAATGCTGAGATGGAAATCCGAAAAGGCCGTTCCCGTGTTGTTGGTGATCGACTCGACCACGTCGTAGGAGCCGCCATTGCCCACTGAATGCGCCACTGTGAACGTCAGCGTGATGGGATCGATGCTGTCAAAAACCTTGGTGAGGTCGAGTCCCTTGTCGTTGGTGGGGCTTGCCATGACCGAGAACGTGCCGAGGCCGGGTCCGCTTGCGGTAATATCGGTTATGACCGACGACGCGCTTGCAGTGGAAACCGATCCTCCTAACAGGAGGACGGCTATCATTGTTTTTGAAAACTTGTTCATATCATTCTCCTTGGTCGATTAACCGGGTTCACGGCGCTGTCGGAAATCGCTAAGCCTTCTCACGCGCATGAATTCATTATTTATGTAAAAACAAGGAATTGAAATGGCACGCTAGGTAATGGTTCCATGATCCTATGGGACTATGCAGGGCATTAACCATGGTAATAATTTGGTTATATAGCCTGTTATATCCAGCCAGAGGAGGACGGCCGCCATTCCCGATGTCTCTATCAAGAGAAGGCGGGCAGGGAACTACGGCAGGAAAGGGGGAGTAAAAGGGAAGTAAAAGGGAAGTAATAAGCTTGCGTGGATGGGTGGAGCAAAGTGTAACCCATCATTTTCCTGGTGCTGGATGGATGTTTTTTGATGGTGCATTTCACTCCACCCATCAGTCTGGCGGGCGGATAGTGATCGGCGAAGTGCTGTCAAGCTGAGAAAATGAGCCGAATTACGGGTCGATGAAGAGGAAAGGGGGGGATGAAACATTCAACCGGAATCGCTTTGCCAGCCGGATTTACGATTGCAATCGACGCGCAGGCAGCGCCAAAAATCCGCTAAACCGCTACAAGGTTTTGCGCATCCTTGAAAAGACGTGATATTTGTCAGCAGCCCAATGGTGAATTGTCTTAAATTTGCTGGCCCGAATGTCCGAGCGCCAGTTCGGTCCGGTTGCGGCCGGCTTTTTTTGCGCGGTAAAGGGCTTCGTCGGCAGCCGTGATGAGCATGCCTGCATCTTCCCCTCTGTCGCCTCCAATCATTGCTCCCAGGCTTACGGTTATGGGTATCTGCCCGTATTGACTTTCAATAGGCGCAGCATTGACAGAGTTGCGGATATTTTCGGCGAGCGTGGCGACATGGCCCCACCCGCAGCCCGGCGCCGTGATGAGGAATTCTTCTCCACCGTAACGCCCGATGCGGTCATAAGGGCGCAGCGCGAATTGCATGCGCCGGGCGGCTTCCTGCAGCACGGCGTCGCCGGCCGGATGTCCAAAGGTATCGTTGATCCGCTTGAAGTGATCGATGTCTGCGACAATAACGCCCATGGGAGCGGCTTCCCGCGCAGCCTGTTTCAGTTCCATCTGCAGATGATCCAGGATGGCGGCCCGATTCCATACGCCGGTGAGCCGGTCGTGGGTTGCCTGGATATGCAGTTTTTGATGCAGCGCAAGTATGCGGTCGGCAACCCTGAGACGGGCCGCCAGGTGTTCTTCGTCGAAAGGCTTGGTGATGAAATCATCCGCCCCCGCGTTCATGCCCACCAGGTAATTCCCCTTGCTGTCCAGGGCGGTGAGCAGGATGATGTAGGTATATTGCAGGCCGGGCTCGGCGCGGATCATCCTGCACAGTTGCAGGCCATCCATGTCCGGCATCATCCAGTCGGAAATGAGCAGCGGGTGCGCTTCGCCGCGCCAGGCCTCCCATGCCTTGTGTCCGTTCTCCACCGCCGTTACCGCGTGCCCCAGCTTTTTGAGCGTGGCGGCGAATAACAGGCGGGACGTAGTATCGTCTTCCGCGATGAGTATTTTCATCCCTGTCGAACTTCCTGGTCGTCGAGCCTGGCAAATTCCCTTCTGACGAGCTCGAATTCACTTTCGATTTGCGATATCAGAGCCGATCGCATTTCCCACGCCGACGTTTCGGTCATCGGCGCAGCCGCCATCGTTTCCAGTCGCAGGGCTACGCCGGCCATGCGCTGGGCGCCGATAGTGCCGCAGGCGCCTTTGATGGCATGAGCCGTCCTGCGCAGCGCTTCGGAATCGTGTTCCGCCAGCGAATTTTTCAGGATGCGGATGCGCTCGGTCCCATCGCTGATGAAAGACGCGAATATCTGATCCATCAGGGACGGGTCTGTCGCTGCCTGCAATTCCCGCAGCCGGGTGATCGTGTCGGCATTCAGGATGGCTGCAGCGGAGCGGGCGGGCACCGCCGATCTTTCTGCTTTCAATTCCGGATCGGGTTCTACGGCAGCGGCAGTGGCAGTGGCAGCAGGCGCTTTGCCGGCGGCCTCCTGTGTTTCTGGGCCAGGGGGTCCGGCACCATCTCCCGGTTTTTCACCTGTCTGGGGTTCCGCATGCCTCGACAGCCATGATTCCAGCATCCGGGCGAAATCTTTTTGTTTCACGGGCTTGCTGAGGTAATCGTTCATTCCTGCCAGGAGGCAGCGCTCACGGTCGCCCTGCATGGCCTGTGCTGTCACCGCGATGATGGGGATCAGGGATTTTTCATCCTTTCTCTGGCGGATCATCGCAGTCGTTTCAAAGCCATCCAGTTCCGGCATTTCGCAGTCCATGAAAACCAGATCGTAAGGGAATGTGTCGATTTTTTGCAGCGCCTGCTGGCCGTTGCCGGCCACATCCACTTTGCAGCCCAGATTTCTCAGCATCATCGTTCCGACGATCTGGTTGGTGATATTGTCCTCCGTCAGCAGCACGCGCGTGCCCGAAAAGGGAGCAGACGTCTCGCTGGCCATTTCCGGCATGCGGGCTTTCGGAGCGGGCCGGGGCGGCTTGATGAGATCTGCAGGCCGCAGATTGCAGTGCGCCTCCCAGATGCTCGTCAAAGTGGACAGCAGTTCCGATTGGCGGGCCGGCTTGAGGAGATAAGCTGCGAAGCCGATTTTCCTGAGCCTGTCCCTGATATCGTTCTCATGCCCGAGGGAGCTCAGCATCACCAGCGGGATATCGTGGAGCAATGGGTCGGTCTTGATGGCCTGTCCCAGCATCTCTCCATCCATTTCGGGCATCTGATAATCGAGGATCGCCATCTGATAGGGATCGCCCGCGGCCTGCGCTTCCCGCAGCATCCGGAGCGCCTCGATGGCGGAGGCGCAGCTCCCTATGCGCATCTTCCAGACGCGCAACTGCTCTTGCAGCACCAGGCGGTTGGCGGAGTTGTCGTCCACTATCAGCACGCGGATGCGCGACAACGATGCGGCGGACTTTGCCACGGGTGGCTGTTTCGCCTGCAAAGGCAGGCGAAGGGTAATCCAGAATGTCGAGCCGATCCCGACGCGGCTTTTGGCGGCGATCGTGCCGCCCATCAGCTTTACCAACTGCTTGCTGATGGCCAGACCCAGGCCGGTTCCCCCATAGCGGCGCGTGGTCGAACTATCGGCCTGGGTGAATTTATCGAAGAGGCTTTCCAGCTTGTCCGGCGCAATTCCGAGTCCGCTATCTTCCACGCTGATGCGAAGCGATACCTCCTCCGTGGTTTGCGCGTCGGCTTCGACGTCGATAAGCACGTGCCCCTTGTCGGTAAACTTGACGGCGTTGTTGGTCAGGTTTGTCAGCACCTGCCGGATGCGGCCCACGTCGCCGATCATGTAGCGCGGCACGTTTGCCGGATAGCGCACGATCATGTTCACATCCTTCTTCCTTTGAGGCTGCATGGCAATCATTCCCGCCACCTCTTCGACGACCTGGAGCAGGTCGAAAGGGATGGGGGTAATGACGAGCTTGCCTGCTTCTATCTTGGAGAAATCCAGAATATCGTTGATGATGGTGAGCAGGGTTTCGCCGCTGGCCTGCGCCAGTTGCGCCAGTTCGCGCTGCTGCATGGTCAGCGAGGTGGTCTGCAAAAGCAGGCTGACAGCGCCCAGCACGCCGTTCATGGGCGTGCGGATCTCATGGCTCATATTCGCAAGGAACTCGCTTTTGGCAAGGCTCGCGGCCTCCGCCGCCTTTCGCGCCTTTTGCAATTCCGACTCGATCTGGCGCCGCGCGGTGATGTCCTGCCCGGAAAAATAGAATTCCTGCACATCCCGGGTCGCCGCAATATTCCACAGGACCCAGCGGGAGGAGCCGTTCTGGCACAGCATCTGGCTTTCGAACGATATCGCCGGCGTGCCGGCCGGGAGCTTATCCAGTTCGGCAATGGCTTCCGCGCGGGAACCGATGGAGACAAGACTGATGAACGTCCGGGACAGGAACTCCTCCTGCGAGAAGCCAAGACAGTCTTCCCATGCCGGATTCAACCGCTTGAAGTGGCCATCGAAGCCGGAAATGGCAAGTAGATTACGGGCTTGATTGAAGTAGCGGTCGCGCTCCATCTGGGCGGCATTGAAGGCACGCGACAGGTTGCCGATCTCGTCCCTGGAATCGATGTCGAAACTGGAAACATGGTGCGGTTTTCCCACGTTTCTGGTTTCGTATTCGAGCTGGACCAGGTTGCGCACCTTTTGCCGCACCACGCGCGATGACATGGCAAGCCAGACGACGAGCAGGGCAAGCGAAAGAAAAATGGCAAACACATAGAAACTGGTATAAAGCTGGGTTACCCGGAGAGCATGGAGGGTGCGGGTATCGAACAGCTCGTAGAACTCATTGATCGACCGCATGATGCGAGTCTTCGCAGCATAATAATTTTCTCCATTGAGCATGCTGCGCGCCAGCGCGGGGTCAGGATTTTCCATGATTTCCGTCTCACCATCCTGGTCTTTGTGTTGCCCTTTCATGGCGTTGAACGCCGCGCGTTCCAGTTCGACCAGTTCGTTGGAGCGGTTTTCCGCATCGTTGAGTTTTGCAAGCTCATCCGGGGTAAATCCGAGTTCGATTATTTGCCTTTTCAAGGAGATTCTGGCATCCCCGGGAGGTGGCTGGAAATCGGGGTCCCCAATGACGAGATCCCAGTAGCCGCGCTCGTAACGAGCGGGACGCGCCGTCTCGCCATTGCGTATCGCGAGGATCTTCCAGAAATAGCTTTCGAATCGGGGGTCGCCGGTATCGACGTAAGCGCGCGCCATGCGAGTCAAGTCATCGGAGGATTGGCGCAGTTCGTCGGCGACGAGAAAGGAACGATAACGGATATCATGAACATGATTCAATTGCTTCTGCTCCAGGTAGCGGAGCACGATAAACAGAGCCAGCAGGGAAATCAGAACCCCGGTGACGAGGTAGAAGGTATTGCTCAGTTTCCAGATGGTCATGGTTTTTTTCATGTCCGCTGCCGCAGATGCGCGGGGCATGAAGCTTCTGTCGGCCGAAAAGGGGTCATTAAATAGCCAACTTCCATTCCTGCCTAGCTGTAACATCTTACAGTGGGTGCCGGACGTCTTCGGCCATCCGTTGATCTGTCGCGAAGCCGGTCTCCCAAGGATTTGTTCGGCGCTTCCTTATGGATCAAGGCTGATGGGAGGAGGATCAGGGAATCAGGCTGGGAAGGCTGGCGCCATTGGATGCCTGCCTCTCGCCTACAATGCCGTGGCGGACAAGGTTTCGTGGGAGGAGACCAGAAAGTCCTGGCTAAGGCTTTCATCCGGAAAAGAAAAGCAGGGCGTAATAAGCGCCGCGCGTTTGCGCCACATGAAGCTGCCGGATTTTACCGCAACCCTTGCGGGACGGGGATTTGCCGGTGGTCTGCCTTGTCAGGCTCCTGGCGAAGGAGCGCCCCGGAGCGTCGCCCGAAGGGCCCCGCGAAAGCGGGGATCGGGCAGCGGAGGGGATGCTTCGACCGCACCACAGTTTTGTTGGGGCGCAGGCATCCCGCTACGGGGTCGCATCTTCCTTTCGGAAGACACTGCTCCGCCCTGCGCGGCCGCACAATTCGCGCCGTCGCCTTTCGCGCATCCCATCCCGCAAAGCCGCCGCCGCGCCAGCGGAGATTTGTTCAGCGCTTTCTGGCATAAACCGCCAATTGAGCGTCGAAAGCCCGCTTGTAGGCAGGCCGCGATTCGCCGCGGGCGACATAGGCCGCGAGGTTCGGATGTTCGTCCAGAATGCCCGATGGATTCAGCCTGAGCAGCACCGACACCATCATCAGGTCGGCTGCGCTGAACGCGCCGTCCAGCCAGTCGGCATCACCCAGATAGGTGGAAAGCTGGTCCAGCCGATTCCGGATACGCTCCTTGACTAAAGGCAGGCGCTCCTTGTTCCAGAGCTTGTCTCCCTCCAGCCTGGCGGTTCCGAGTTCAAGGATCGGCGGCTCCACCGTATTGACCGCGGCAAACATCCAGGTGACCGCGCGCGCCCGGGCATTGGCGTCGACCGGCAGCAGGCCTGCATGGCGTTCCGCGATATGGAATACGATTGCTCCCGTCTCGAACAGGGCAAGATCGCCTTCCTCATAAGTCGGGATCTGGCCGAAAGGATGCAGCGCCAGATGCGCGGGCTCCTTCATCGCACGGAATGAAACAAGGCGAACCTCGTAAGGCTGGCCTGCTTCCTCAAGCGCCCAGCGTACGCGCATATCACGCGCCAACCCCTTGCCGCCGTCAGGCGATCGTTCAAAAGCAGTAATGGTGATGGTCATCGCGAGGTTTCGAAGGTTAGGGTGGAAAGGCCGGGAATTCGCCAAATATTCAAAATGCCGCTTCATGCCGTGTCCAGCCGGGAACCCGGAGCAACGGCGTGCAGCCGGTTCAGCGCGAAACCTGCTGGCGCCGGTCACGCTTGCGCCTTTCGGCGTTTCTTCTCTGCTGCATTTGCTCGCGGTGACTGGCAGGTTTTTCGGCCAGATGGGGCCGCGGCGGGTGGTCGTCGATACGTTGAATCGATCTCGTCAAGGCGTCGCGGAACTCGCGGGCCTGCTCGATGCTCATGGCGTGCGGCCTCCCTGACAGCGACTCCGCCAGGCTGTCATGTTCCAGTGGCAGGTAGGGTAGGCGTACGCATACTATCCCCTCGGAGGAAAGAGTGGTTATTTCCCATCCGATCATCGGGAATGCTAAAAGATCGTCGTGCATGTAACTCTCATGGGTTTGATCAAGGTGCCATTCTAGCGCATATGCCGGATTTTCGGCGGGGTGTGGCCGCCTGGGCGAACCTCCGGAAAAATATCCCGCGCCGGGTTTATCCGGCTTTTCTCCACGTTCACGCATCCATATATACTATGGGTAATAATGGAGGGGTCATTCATGATAAATCGAATTTTCGCGACAGGCAGTGCTTTTTCCGTTCTACTCGTCTGTTCCCTGCTGCCGATCAGCGGCATAGCCGCCGACGCGTGCCATTCCATTCTCGCCAATGGATTCTATGGCGAGTATCCGCGACTTGGCCTTCCTCAGCGAGACCGGGCGCTGTATGCGGAGTTGTGTTCTCTGGATTACTCGAAAGCCGAAAGCATAATAAAACGTGCGCAATCGAGCGACCGACTGGTGGGATTGAGGTATGGGCTGATCAATCTGGATGAGGTCGATCCCAATGCGGAACAGAACGGAAAAGCATCGCCTGCTCCACGCGTCAGCGGACAACGGTTCTCGCAATGGCAGAGCGGCTATTGTTCGCAATACTCTGCCGAACCTTCCTCGCAGGCGGCGGAACTTTTCATGCAGCAGGCTGCGAAGGGCAACGCCGGACTGGCGAAATCCGTAGAGGCTTGGTCCGCCTGCATGCGCAAGCAGGAAGGTCTCTCATGCTGGGCTTCCCCCCACGATTCGCAAGCTGATGAAGTTCTGCTGAATGTCAATTGGACAAAGAGCGCCGCGCAGCCGCGGCAGCCGGAAGTGCGATATTCCTATCTCAACAGGGGCGGAATGTCGAAATTCAAGGGAGCTGAAGCCCGGCGCATTCTGCCGGACGGCTACCGGCTAAGCGCTGGCACGCTCCAGATCCCGGTAACGCGGCCAGACGGCAAGGGGGTTTTTGCGACGTTGACGACAAACCAAGGAGGCAAGGAGCAAAGCTGCAAGGTTTTTCTGCCGGATGAGAAGGATTTTCCCCTGCTGGAGCCATTTGTTAACCGGCTGAAGCTCAGGTATCCCGGTTAGGATCTGATCTGTTAACCACCCTGTAGCGAATTCACCACGCAGGTGAGCGTCGAGTATCGCGAAAGTCTTTGTGAATTATGGGTCCAGGCTAAAAAAGAGCGATCAGCTATCGGATTTAGATTCAACGGTCGGCTGGAGCGGGGTGGCCGCTGCGAGGTCCGGCCGCGGTGGAAGCAGAGCGGATTTTGGAAATAGCCTGCGTCCGGTTGTATACATCCAGTTTTTTGAAAATGTGCCGGAGATGGTTTTTTACGGTATAGATACTGATTCCCAGAATCGATGCAATTTCGGCGTTGGTCTTGCCCATCCTTACCCAGTGCAGTATCTCGATTTCACGGCCGCTCAGCCCGTGATCCGCAGCCACTTCCTGGTTTTCGCCCGAATCCGCTGAAGGAGCCTGATCGGCCAGTGGCGTGACGCGGCGCATCGCGGTATCCAGATAAGGCATCAGCGTTTCCATGGCCGCGACCGCGGAGCTGTCCAGCGTTGCGCGCGAGCTGAACAGGATATACAGGCAATCCAGGCATCCGCGTTCGTCGGTGACGCCATGCACGAGCATGGATTGCATTCCATCCAAAGCTTTCCCGGATTCGCTTAGGGGGCGGGCGTCTTCAAAAGCGAAACCGGACGGTCCGACACCGAGGGTGTAGGGTTTTTTCCCCAGTTCCGCCCAGCAATTGAACAGAGCGCGCAGCAGAGCGGAAAGATTTTCCCGTTTGATATGCTGCGTTCTGATGCCCGGCAAGGAGGAAACCAGGTCATGGCGAAAATGGACGGAGCCGAAATCGCCCCAGGCCGCAAGCATGATGTCGTGAGGCAGGTAGTATTGCAGCTCTCCCTGCAGCCAATTCAGCAGATCGGAGTGCCCGTGCACCGCTATTCCTGCGCGAATGATGCGGAAATAGCGTTCCATGTGCTCATCGGAGAGTGTGGAGAGAAAAACCATGTCAGCCCTGATTGATAGTCAATGGTACGAATGGTACGCAAACCACTGCTACTCTAGCAATAATTGTTCCATAAATAAAACCTAGGCGGATCAATTATTAACAGGTCGGTGAAGGTATGCCGGTACTGAATTGTAAAGAAATTCGACCTTCCGTACCCTGATGTATCTTTCCCCGCGAGTTCTTATTCCGTTGCCGGCACGCCCAGGCGGCCGGCGAGATTCTGGATACTTCATCCTGGTTTCGAGCTAAAATTCCGCCCTGAAATCCCATCGATCGCATCTTCGCTTTATTGCAGCTGGCTCGCGATACAAAAATCCGCGGTGCAGGAGACTGTTTCCGGCGGAGGTAAGGACGACGCAGGTCAGCAACCCGATCCTGGAATCGAATCCCATGTGCAAAATTCACGTTGTTTGCGGGACTTTGCTGTTGAACCTGTTTATCGGCAGTTCATCCGCATTGGCGGAAGTCGATACACGAAAGGAAAAGGCCTCTCTCGGCACGATTCAGGATGCGGCTATGGGGGCGACTTCCATGCCGCCCGGCAAATCCGATCCGGTCGAATCTCCCGATAAGAATATACACGTCAAGGTCAGGAATGATGGCGAGCAGGTGAAGGTGGATGCGACCTTCGTCGTCCCGGTTTCTCCCCAGCAGGCATGGCTGGTTTTTACCGATTTCGATAACATTCCCAATTTCGTGTCCGGCGTGGTAGCCAGCAAGGTCAACGACCGGTACGGGAACAGGTTGCGAGTATCGCAAAAGGGGGTCACCCGCTATGGCTTCATTGGTTTTTCCTTCGAAACGGTGCGAGAGGTGAATCTGTTACCCTTTCAGAGGATACATGAACGCATGCTGAGCGGAAGCATGCGAAAAATGGAGGAAACGACGCAGTTCCTGCCGGAGGGCAATTACACACGCGTCATCTATCACGCGGATATCATCCCCGGAATGTGGATTCCTCCGGTGATGGGAAACGTGTTCATCAAGCATGAAGCCCGTGAGCAATTTCAGCAGATCATGAATGAGATCATCAGGCGGAAACAGGCGGGGAGTCTTTAAAAAAGCGTTGAACAAAGGAATCGCCAGCGTTTTTCCAAAGCTGGGCAATTCCGGATCAGTCCGTGGAGACTTGCCGGGAGGCGCGGAGAGTTTACGAAGGCGGCTGTGGAAAGGGCTGAGGCGGAAAGCGGAAAACGGCTCAGCCGGAAGCTTGCGAACCCGGCGCGATAGCCGCTTCCTTTTGCTGATGGAGCGGCTCAGGCTGTGGCTCATCGTTCTGCTCATGAGGCGTTTCGCTGGCGTGATCGCCCCGTTTCGCCGGATCCGCTGAATCGCCGGAGCCGGAGGAGGGCGCCTGCGCAGATTTTCCAGCCTCCTGGCCAGCGGGCTCCCCATCCGTGCCGGGCGAGGGGTCGCAATGGTTCTTCCGGAACTGGGAATCCTCTTTTCCGCTGGCCTGATCTGAATTTCTGCCGGCTTGCCTGTGCGTCATGGAGGTGTTGCGCAACGCGCGTGCTTTCATTAGCAGCGAAACGCCCATCCATCCTGCGATCAGCGAAAAGGGGACCACCAGCAGCAGCGGTTGCAGCAGCGCAATCATGGCGAGGACAATGAGTACCACGCCGCCGGATGTCATGATTTTGGCTTCGGCCGCTCCCAGGACCAGGCGGCTGGTAATGGCCGCGCCGACAGTGTTCCCCACGCGGAGCGCGCTGGCCGTGAGGCGGCTCGCGCTTCCGCCACTCCTGCGCAGGCGCCGGCGTTCACGTCCGGCGCCAGTTCCGGCTGGCGATTCCACAGGACGGACACGATTTTTATCGCCGAGCACTATTTCCGTGGCATTCTCCAGATCCTTCAGGTACATTTCTTCCATCTGCCGGGCGAATTCCACATTTTCCACGGCGACATCCAGTTCCCAGTTGCCAAGCCAGCTCGCCATGTTCAAATTGCTGGAACCGACACGCGCCCAGCGGCCATCAGCCACGGCTGTCTTCGCGTGCAACATCGATCCGTTCCATTCGAATACGCGTATTCCCGCTTCCAGCAGCGGACGGTAGCCGGCACGCGAGATCGGCCGTAAAAAAGTCAGGTCGCCGCTCGATCCCGGGACCAGCAGCCGGACGTCGACGCCATCCATCGCGGCGTGTCTGAGAGCCTGCACATAGCTTGTGCTTCCGACGTAATAGGCATCCGTCAGCCAGAGCGTTTTTTGCGCCAGCACGGTGATCAATTGCTCGAGACGATACAGGCCCGCGGTACTGGCTACGCTGCCCAATATCCGCAAGTCGACGGGGCCTGCCACAGGGATGGAATCCGGAGCGGGCAATTCATCTTCGGATAATTCCGGCCCCGCTTCCGCCCAGGCGTGGGCGAAAGCTTGTACTACATCGGCGACGACCGGTCCCCATATCTCCACTCCGGTATCGCGCCATGGCGGGATGTTGCGTTCGGGATAGCCTATCCACATTTGGCCGACGCACAAGCCGCTGACGAATGCCACCTGGTTATCCACGCACAGGGATTTGCGATGGAGCCGGCTTACCCACCCGAGAGGGCTATCGAAACGCGGCGGATTGAAGCACCGTACGTCGACGCCCCCTTCCCGCAGTTTCTGCCAGAACCGGGAGGAGGTTTCGGTCAGTGCGCCCAGCCAGTCGTATAGTACCCGTACGCGTACCCCCGATTTGGCTTTCGAGATCAGTGCCTCGGCAAATCGCCAGCCGATGTTGTCGCTGTGAAAGATATAGTTTTCGAAATGGATGGTTTGTTCGGCGGCATGGATGGCGTCCAGCCACGCGGCGTAGTTTTCTCCCGCATCCTTGAGCAGCCGGATATCGTTGCCATGCACCAGAGGAGCGCCCGCCGCGCGCGAAAACGCCTGTGCGGCAAGGATGCGCACCCCCGGCATTTCTCGTGCCAATTCCCGGGTTTTCGTCGCTGCTGCCGTGGTTCCTGTTATTTTGTCATCCATGATCGGCGTCCGGGCAGCGGGCAAATGGCTGTGCTCATTGGTGTCCATGGCTGTTTTATTGGTTATTGATTGTTATCGCCTTCGATATTGTTCATTTTGCTGCAGGCCCTGGTTCGTCTCCGTGCCTGCATTCTCCAGGCCGGGCTTCAATCGGCCACTTCCTCCCCGAACTTGAAATCTACATAGCAGCGCATCGCGGCGGCCAGAGGGGTCAGCCCTTTTTGCCGGTGCCTGCCTGATCGCATGTAGGCCACGCAGTGCTCCGGCCCGGCTTCGATGCCATGGCCGAGGTTTATCCATTCCCGCTCCACGATGGGCCCTCCCTGGGACCAGTCCGATGATGGTTCCCAGCGCACATGCTTTACCAGGCAGTGTCCATCCATCACCTGGATGTCCGCCATATCGTTTGCTTTTGCTACCCAGTAATCCAGTAATTCATCCTTGAGTTCCGAAACCTTCATGTTGCGCTCCGTGGAATCGATTATTATTGTCGGGAGCCGGCGGACCGGCGTTGATGATGATTACAGATTTCTGCTTTCCAGTGTATTGCACCGTGCGATATTACCCGTTTGCAGCCCCTGCCGGAACCAGCGCATGCGCTGGTTGCTGGTGCCGTGGGTGAAGCTTTCCGGCACCACTGCGTGCCGGTTCTTGCGCTGCAGGGTATCGTCGCCGATCTGCGCGGCGGCATTCAACGCTTCCTCGATGTCACCCTTTTCGAGCCATCCCTTGGATTGCTGCGAATGATACGCCCAGACTCCGGCAAAACAATCGGCCTGCAACTCGACCCGAACCGATAATGCATTCGCCTGCTCCGGCGACATGCGGGCGCGCGCGTGATTCACCCGTTGCGAAATCCCCATCAGGTTCTGCACATGGTGCCCTACCTCATGTGCGATGACATAAGCCTGTGCGAAGTCTCCCGCCGCGCCCAGCTGGTTTGCCAACGTATCGAAAAACTCGAGGTCGAGATAGATTTTCTCGTCTTCCGGGCAGTAGAAGGGTCCCATGGCTGCGCTCCCCCGGCCGCAGGAAGTGAAAGTCGCTCCGCGGAACAGGACGAGTCCCGGTTCGCGGTAGCCGCTTCCCTCCTTTCTCATGATGGTGGTCCAGACATCTTCCGTGTCAGCTAAAACGGTGGATACGAAAGCCGCACGCTCGTCCCCGGGCGGAGGCGGGGGCGCAGACTGCTCCTGGCGTACCCCGGAGCCGTTTCCAGCCATCATGCTCAGCATGGTGAGCGGATCGATGCCAAAGAGCATTCCGCCAATCAAGGCTGCCAGGAGCGTGCCGATGCCGATGCCGCGACCGCCGAAGCCACCGAAACCGCGGCGGTCCTCCACATTACTGCTTTGCCGGTTTCCCTCCCACTTCATGGGTATTCCTGTGTGTTAGCTATGCGAAACACGGACATCGTCCATACGTACTGCGCCATTTTGTTCCCATCCGACCGCAAGCGACGCTCGGGGATATCAACGAGAACGTGTTTAAGGAAGCGCTGAATAAATCTCCGCTGGCGCGGCGGTGGGTTTGCGGGATGGGATGCGCGAAAGGCGACGACGCGAATGGCTGATCCCCTTCGCCAGGAGCCTGACAAGGCAGGCCGCTCGCAAAGCCCCGCCCCATAAGGGTTGCAGTAAAATCGGGCGAGACCGCGCAGGGCGGAGCAGTGTCTTCCAGAGGAAGATGCGACCCCGTAGCGGGCTGCTGGCGCCCCATGTATACTTTGGCGCGCTCCGGCATCCCCGCCGCTGCCCGATCCCCGCTTTCGCGGGGCCCCTCGGGCCACGCTCTGGGGAGCCACCGCGTTGCGCTCCTTGGCATCGTAGTCCCGGCTACGACCTTCGTCGCGCGCCTCATGATCATCCCGATTTTACCAGCAACGCGCTCAGTGAGGATTTGTTCAGCGCTTCCTTAAGTATACTCGCGGTCTGGCATCACGAGTGTATGGCAACGTACAGAGCGGCTGAGGTTCGCCTTGTATGCTTGTGCATGTGCCGCGGGAGAAAGGAACAGGTGTGGTACGGACGAGTTCGGCGGGATGTGCTTTAGGGACGCGCTGAATGATTCAGATAAATTCACGCGGGAGAATGCGATGAAAACGAAGAAATGGATGGGCCTGGCGGCATTGCTGCTTGTCGTTCCGGTTATATCGGGATGCTGGCTGCTTGCGGCCGGGGGCGCGGGCGCCTATGGCGGATACAAGATGAAGGAAGAAGGCTATACCGTGCAGAACCCGGTGAAGAAGGAAGCGCCGGCCGCCACCGACAAATAGGATGCAGGTGGATCGGGGTTGCCCGAAATGGAAAGAGAATCGAGATCAGGATTCCGGTGAGCGGGATTCCGGCTCGCCGGCCGGGTCCGGAATTGGCTGGGCTTGCTTCCAGGTGGCAACCCACGCCTGGAAGGCGTCCGCGGTCATCGGCCGGGCGTAGAAGTAGCCCTGGCCTTCCCTGCACAGGGCGCTTTGCAGAAATGCGGCCTGCGCTTCGGTTTCGACGCCTTCCGCGATGATGCGCAAGCCGAGGCGAAGCCCCATGGCCACGATTGCCCCGGCTATCGCTTCCGCATCCACATTCCCCGGGAGGTCGTGCACGAAGGATTGATCGATTTTCAAGCGGTCAACCGTGAACTGGCGCAAATAGGACAGGCTGGAATGGCCGGTGCCAAAATCGTCGATGGCCACTTTCACCCCGAGGGTCTCCAGTTCGCGCAGCTTCTCCAGCGTGGATTCCGTTTCTTGCATGATCACGCTTTCGGTCAGTTCGAGCTCGAGGTTGGCCGGGGGCAGGCCGGTATCGGCCAGCACCTGCGCCACGATATGCACGAAGTCGGTCTGGCGGAGCTGTACCGCCGACACGTTGACCGAAACGCAGACATCCAGCAACCCCTGGTCCCGCCACAGCTGGGCTTGCCGGCAGGATTCGCGCAACGCCCATTCTCCCAGGGTGAGAATGATGCCGCTGTCTTCGGCAACGGGAATAAAGCGCGCCGGTGAAATGAGCCCGCGCGTGGCATGGCGCCAGCGCATCAGCACCTCCATGCCGATTATCCGGGAAGTCGCAAGCTCGATCTGCGGCTGGTAAACGAGAAATGTCTCGCCGCGTTCCACCGCGCCGCGCAGGTCGTGCTCCAGGCCGAGCCGCTCGATGGCGCGCTGCGTCATGTCGTCCGAGTAGAACTGGTAGCGGTTTCGGCCTCCCTGCTTGGCGGTATACATCGACGCATCGGCGTTGCGCAGCAGGATGGAAGGCTGGGTGCCGTTGTCCGGATAGATGCATATGCCGATGCTTGCCGTCAACAGCAGTTCATGTTCGTCGATGCGGTAAGGTTGAGACAATCCAAGGATCAGTTTTTCGGCTACACGGGCAGCGTCGTCAGGCAGCTCTATCTCGCTCAGCAGCACGACAAACTCGTCTCCTCCCACCCGGCTTACCGTATCCACCACGCGCACCGAACCTTGCATGCGCACCGCAACCGCCTTTAGAAGCTTGTCCCCGATATCGTGGCCGAGCGAATCGTTGATGGGCTTGAAGCGGTCGAGATCGACGAACAGCACGGCCAGCCGCCGCGATTGCCGTGCCGCGTGCTGTATGGCGACCTTCATGCGGTCCCCCAGCAATACGCGGTTGGGAAGGCCCGTAAGCGGATCGTAGTGCGCCAGATTCATGATACGCTGCTCCGCCGCCTTGCGCTCGGTGATATCGCGCGCAAGAACGATGAACCGCGGTTTCGTTCCCGGGTCGGCATGCTTGCGCGATACGGATAGCTCGAACCACAGCTTGCCTTGCGCGAGATCGAGTTCCAGTTGCTTGCCCGCCGACAACCCCTTTTCCCTGGCTTCCCGCAACGCGGACAAAATGATCTCCACCGCCGCGGCCGAAAGCACCTCGGAAATTTTCTTCCCCAGCATGCTTTCGACCGGAATGGCTGGCAGGTCCGTGCGCGCGGAATGGTAGGCATGGCAGGCGCCATCGAGGTCGAGCTCGAACAGCAGGTCGGGTATGGCGTCCAGCGTGGCCTGCAGCTGATTCTGCGCGGCGAGGATTTCGTTCTTCCGGTGTTCCTGCTCGGTGATATCCCTGATCATGGCCACAAAGTAGTCGACGCTGCCGTCATTCCTGCGCACGCACTTGACGTCGGTATTGGTGATGACGATGGTCTTGTCCTTGCGGATGAAGCGCTTATTCAAGGCATAGCCTTCGGATTCTCCGCGCATGACGTTTTCGAATGCGGCAATATCCTTCTCGACGTCGTCCGGATGGGTCAATTCCACCCAGTTTTTTTCCATGAGCTCCTCGCGCGGATAGCCCAGGATTTCGCATAGCTGATCGTTGCATCGCAGCCAGCATTTTGTAACCGGAGAGGTGATGGCCATCCCGATAAAAGGCATTTCGTAAAAATTCTTGAGCAGGCGATCCTGCTCGGCGGTGCGCACCAACAGCGCCAGGCGGTCTGCCTGCTGCTGCTGGCGCCATAGCAGCACCAGCACCAGGCCGACGATGGCCGTGGCGAGCAGGATCACCATGCTTACCCAGTAGATCAGGGTCCATAGCGGCGCCAGTACCTCGCTGCGGTCGATTTTGGAAACGAGATGCCAGCCGGTTCCCGCGATGGGCCCATGGGCGGCGAACACCGGCTCCCCGCGGTAGTCAAGCCCCTGCAGGGTTCCCCGCTGATTTTCCCGTATCGCCGCAATCACCGCCAGACCTTCCTCCGCGCCCGGCTGTTCGTAGCCTTGGCGCTCCTTCTCTCCCCGATTTGCGGCATGACGCCTTCTGTTCAGATAAGTAATTGTCTCGCCGTCCTGCCGGACGAGCAGCGTTTCGGCGCTGAGGCTCTTGCCCGGCCATTTCTCGACCAGGGGAAGAAGGAATTTTCTGAGGTTTGCCCGCAGAATGATGACCGCGCCCGCCTTCTTGCTGAGTTCGTCGGGAACCAGAGGAGCGACGATATCCAGGCGTGCTTCTCCCTTTTCATCGGAATACATGTCGCTGCTTTGCACCTGTCCGGTATGCAATGCCGCGGGCACCAGAGCCCGGGCGCGGGCGGACAGAGGACGCTGTTCGCCGAGCGCCAGAGTGGTCTCGTTCTCTTCTGTCCCTTCTGCGAACAACAGCACCGATTCGTATCCATATGCGCGTTGGACCGCGCTCAACCGGGTGCGCACAAGCTGGCGCAGATGCTTGTCCGCGCGCTTGTGCGGCAGATTGACTATTCGTTCGGCAAGCACCTCGTCGATTCTCAGCGATTCGGCATCACCCCGCCGTTCCTCCAGCCAAAGCTCGATCTGCCCGATTTTGAGATCGGTGATGGTTTGCAGATCCGCGTAGGCTCCCTGTTCCAGTTCCGGTCCATATCCCCTGAAAATTCCCAGGGCAACCAGCGGGGCGACCAATGCAAGCGAAGCGAATATCGGCACCAGTTGATTGAGACGGAAACGGCCGGCGGCTCCATCCTTCGGGATTAACGCATCGGAAGGTGACTGGCCCAGTCTGAGCAGCAGATAAAACAGCCCGGTGCTGACCGCGATAAGAAGCAGCTCCTTGGCGATATAAGCCTGGTTTTGCAGGAGCGGGTCGTATATGGCGTGCGAAATCAGGTAGCCGGCAAGTGCGAGCCAGAGCATCGAAAAAGCGGCGTACAGCAACATGATGGGCCGTGGAGGACGATTCATCTTATAACGGCTGCCGGGCGGAGAACTTTATCGTTGGAATCCAGAAAAGATTTTTTTTCGGCAAGGCGAATGATACGGATCAGCTTCAGAAATTCAACCGCGCCCCACGAATCCGGTAACCTTGCAGGCTGTCTTCATCCTTGCTGTTTTGCTTGCCGGAAGTGTTATTTGTAAAAATATCCTGTTCATAAACAGTGTGCATGGATACATTTTGCTCCGTGTGCTTCCCGGAAATCGCGGTGAGCGGCCCCGTCCCGGATTTTGAGGCGGCTGGGCGGTTATCCCGGCAAGTCCGGCCCATTCTGGAGTCATTTCGAGAAACCCCCGAATTCCGTTGCATTCCGGCCGTCTGTAAATATAGTATGAGCATTATCCTGAATGCGGCAGTTGACCACTCATTTCCAGTTTGAAGCCATGATTCCACAAAGACCCAGGGACCGTCGGAGGCCGCAATGAAATCCGGTATTGTTCTCGCATGCAATATGCTGTGCATGCTGTTCATTTCCCCGCTGCCGCCGGCAATGGCCGCAAACACTTGCTGGAACATTCTCACCAGAGGGTTCCACCATGAATACTCCCGCGCTCGCGTACCGGCAAGAGACCGGGCCATATATGCCGAATTGTGCGCATCGACTTTTCAGATGGCCCGGAATGCGCTTGCGGGAATTCACCAGCCGGGCGATGGCCATTCTGTCGCCGCTTCGCTCGGGCTGCCCGGTAGCGGGGATGACGAAGAGCCTCCGCCCGGGGAGGAGCTGTCCCAGGACCGGTTCCACCAGTGGAAAAGTGTCTATTGCTCGACGACCTCCTACGCCGATGCTTCCCGTGCGGCAGAGTTTTTCATGCAGGAAGCGATATCGGATCCCGCGTCCCCGATACTGGTGGCCTGGCGCGCCTGCATGGAAGACCGGGAGGGGCTTGCCTGCTGGGCGACACCGTCTCCGTCCGGAAGCAGGGATATCCTGCTGGGCGTCAACTGGCGAAAGGACGGCAATTCGCAACCCGAGGTTCGGCATTCCTTTCTGTCAAGAAACGCTGTTTCCAATTTCAAGGGCGCGCCTGCCCGACGGCTCCTGCCCAGGGGGCACAAGCTGGACAACGGAACCCTGGGGATTCCCCTGGCCAGCCTGGATGGCGCCGGAATCGTCGCTAATCTCACCGTGAGCCAGGAAGAAGGAGAATATAGCTGTAATGTTTTCATACCCGGCGAGAGGGATTTTACCCTTCGAGAGCCGTTCGTTGGCCATTAGCGATTTTTCTGTGGATTCCTGCCGCAATTGTCCGGTCTGAAGCCGGGGAAGGCGCAAAGGAATCCGGTTCAGGGCAGATGATTGGCAGGTAATTGGACTGTGCGGACTATAGGGGGAAACGTGCGGGATCGAATACAGCACTGCAGGCAACGAGCAGCACCCATGGTCTGAAAGGAGGAGGGACAAGAAACCGTTTCCCGCGCTAGCCGAACTTTACCGCGAGCATGGAAATGGATCCGCCGTCGAAGCCTTCGACCGGAAAACTGACTTTTTCCTTGTCGCGGCGTTGCGCGAGGATATAGAGAAAAGGCAGGTAATGTTCGGGGGTTGGCACCGACAGGAGGGCATCCCGTCCCAGCTTTTCGTAGGCAACGAGCGATTCGGCATCCCCCGAGGCCAATGCGCTCCGCACCGTGTTTTCAAAGCGGATAGTCCAGTCGTACGGCTCGGTATTATGCTTGCCCCATGAGTACGTATGCAGGTTGTGCACGATATTTCCACTGCCGAACAGCAGCACGCCGCGGTCGCGCAAGGGTGCAAGGCGGCGTGCAATATCGAAGTGCCAGGCGGCGTCGCGGGTTTCATTGATGCTGAGCTGAACCACTGGAATGTCCGCTTCGGGAAAAACGTGCAGCAGCACGGACCAGGTTCCGTGGTCCAGGCCCCAGCCGACATCCATGACTGCGATCGGCCCGAGCAGGTCTGCCACTTCCGCCGCGAGCTGCGGCGAACCCGGCGCGGGATACTGGACCTGGTGAAGCGCCTGGGGAAATCCGCCGAAATCATGAATGGTGCGCGGCGCCGCCATGGAGGTGAGCGCGGTTTCAGGAACATACCAGTGGGCGGATATGCTGAGGATGGCTCTGGGCTTGAAGGGAAGCGAGAGGCCGATGGCTGACCAGCCAGCGGTATAGGCATTGCGGGAGAGCGCGTTCATCGGATTGCCATGCCCCACGAATATGGCGGGCATGGCAGGCATTGGCGCGGCCGGAGAGGAGCAGGAATCCGAATCGGGCATGAGCTTCAGCAATAGGGATTCGGGGAGGCGATTGCCTTCCTGTTTCTGGTATCGCTCACCGGGTATCGCCCGGGCGCTTGCAAAGGCGTAGCGTCATTACGCCAGGCGGGTGCCAGTTTACAGCTCAAGCGCTTTCCTCAAGAACCGTTCCCGTTTTTCTGCTTCCTTGCGGAATGCTTTTCATGGTATTCCATGGCTTGCTCCCGTCATTGCCGGCGCTATACTGGAAATAACGGATCATTTTCTGGCGAAAGGCCTCCGATCGGTGATCGGACAGGCCGTGAGGCGCGTAGAGCTGATGTCTGCAGCAAAATTCTCTCATATCGATTCCCCTGATGGATGAGACGTGTTCGAGATGATTTTTCAGATCGCGGCCTGTATCAAACACATCTGAACGTTATCGCGCCGGCCGGGATTTGTCCGGAATTTCAAATACAGCGCTGCATGACCACCTTGATCACTTTAACTCACGTGCTTTACAGCAATATGAAATACCGCTATTTTTGATGGAAAACCATTGTCGTGCGGCCAAGTTTGGTTGTTTGTGCGATACCGAACAGAACCTGCGGCGTCAGGTGGGTTTTATTTGCATTGCATCGGTACTCCATGAATTGTCGCTCTTATACGCTCATTCCCAATGCAGAAATATTGGCATATGATGTGTTAAGGGAGAGACGGTCAGGAGGGCTGCAGGCATTATGAACAGGAATAGAATTATCGAATGATGCGCGCTGGACGGAATGTCTGCCGGTGGGGGCCGGCGGGGCAGATCCGGGTAGGAAGAAAGTGGTGCACGATCCTGAATCGAGGCAAGGGCGGCCTCAGGGATCGAGAAGTGTCGAGGGTCGAGTCGGTCGAGTGCCGGAATGGATCTTCCGGAGGCCGGGCAATCCCTGTTGGAAAATAAAAAAGCCAGGTGGAATCCATGTACCGGCCGTCGGCATGGCGGTCGGTTAATGACTCGAGACCACCATGACATAACAGCTACAGCATGAAAATGAGAGTCGATAACCGCTCATCCCGGATGTTTTCGTCCGCCAGCGCCCCCGGAATTCCTGTCAGCCAGCCTTGGTACCGGTCGCGCCGGTTCATCATTTTCCTTTCGGTATTCCTGCCATGCGCGGTGGTCGGCCTGATTTACGACTACTCCCGCCCGGCCATTTACCGCAGCAGCGCCACATTGCTCACTTCCGCGATGACCCCGGTGGATCGGCAAAGCGGCGATCCCGATATCCAGCATGTTGCAATCCAGATGCAGCTGTTGCTGGGGCGCGAGCTGGCGGCGGAAACCCTGTCGCGGCTCAAAGCGGCCGACAGGTCGCTGGAAAACCTGACCATCCCGGATATACAGAATTTGCTGCAGGTGGAACCTATCCCTGAAACCAACCTCGTCGAAATCCTGGCGGAGGATACCGATCCCAAATTCCCGCCGGTACTGATCAATACCTGGATCGATGTGTACCTCGATGCCCGTGCCGCGGAAGTGAAGGAGCTGACCGGAAACACGGCGCGGATTCTGGAGAGCGAAGTCGATGACCTGGGAAACAAGGTCGAAGCTGCGCGCGAGTCACTGGAAATTTTCAGGAAGACACACGACATTTCATCCATCGAAAGGGAGGAAAACGAAGAGCTGGCGCGGCTTAAAGGCTTGAACGAATCCCTCAACAAGGCAAGCGAAGAGGAAGTGAAGGCAAGAGCCAACCTGGATGCGATCAAGTCGGCCATTTCCCGGGGCAAGGCCGTGGTCCCGGATGACGAAAAAGGCAGCCTGCTCGAACTCGAGCTGCGCATGCAGGATCTGCGCGAAAAGCTTGCGGATCTCGATAAGAAATATACCCGCGACTACATCAATCTGCATCCCGAGTTCAAGTTCATCCCCGAGCAGATAAAAGACATGGATAATGCCATTCAACGCAAGCGGCAGGATGGCAAGAACGTGGTATTGACCGATGCGGAAGTCACTTATGCCGCGGCTCGCCAGGCCGTTCGGGAGATTCGTGCCCAACTGGATGAGCATAAGCGGCGGGCCTCCGCATTTACGACCAAGTTCGCGAAACACGATGCGCTGAGAGCCGACCTGGAGAGTCTCGAACAGCTCTACCGGGAAGCCCAGGACCGGTTGATGCAGGTCAAATCGGGCCAGAGGGAAAAATATCCGCAAGTCAGTGTCATCAGTCGTGCCTACGAGCCCCGGCATCCGGTGAGCCCCGACTATCGCCATGATGCGTTGCTGGTCCTCGGCGGTTCCCTGCTGCTTGCGCTTTTTGGCGTCTGGATGGCGGAGTTCCTGACGCATAGGAAAGAGGAGCCATCCTCGTCAATCACGGTTGTCGGTCTGCAAGCTTATGCTCCGGCGAAGGCGGAGCTTCCGGGTCATTTCCAGCCTGTGGCAAATCAGCTGGACCATAAGGAGCAGGGGGCTGGCAATATGCTTGCCAATCCGTCCAGCCGCGAGTTGTCGAGCCACCACCTGAGGACTTTGCTCAATGCTTCAAATCTCAAGGGAAAACAGCTGATCGCATTGTTGCTGAGCGGCCTGAGCTTCGACGAAGCCGCCTCGCTGCGGCCGGAGCAGATCGACCTGCCGGCGGGGACCATTAGCGTGGGCGGACGATGGCCACGACTCATTCCCATGAGCCACTTGCTCAGATCGCTGTTCCAGCAATCGGCCAATCGGCCTTGCTGGAATCCGGACGATTCGGGGGTACGCATCGATCTCTCTGCTGCCCTGGTTTGCGCGGCGGTGGACTCAGGCTTGCCGGATCCCCAGCAAATTACCGCCGAGGCAGTCCGGCACAGTTATATCGCCTATCTGGTCCGGCAGGGGTTGCGCTTATCCGATCTCGAACAGGTCATCGGCTACCTGGAACCACCCGCGATGCTGAGCTACAGCGCTTATTCGCCACCGCAGCAAGGACGAAAAATCGGTGAAATAGAGCTGGCTCATCCGGCATTGATGGCTGGATAGCTTTCGCCTGCTTGCGCTGCCATCGCTGCCATCGGCGCGATTGCCGATTTCACTGGTTCGCTACCACGCGGCTGCCCGGATCCGGGTTTATGGAAGCCGCGCCCATGGCGTGGGGCCTGGCGGAGGCTTCCACCTGCCGTAAAACAGCCGTTCGCTCTGGCGCCGGCAACCTGGCTATTTCCTTCACTTTCTCATAGAACGATCCCAGATTCCCGCCCTGCTGCTGCAGAATCGCCTGAAACGCGGGCACTAGGCCGGTATAGGTCGAAACTGTCGCCAGATCGGCATTATTGAGTTTGGGCCGGGCGGGCGGAGCCCGATGGACGGCGGCCCTGGGGGTCTGGAGATTGGCAAGCTTCTCGTCCAGGTCCGCGAAAATGCGCGTTTTGCCCTCGCGCTTATCCGCGTCGCTTTCGCTGGAAGCGAACAATGTCTTTAGCCTGGCCCGGTATTCCAGCAGCGTCGCTGTATAGGCAGCCTTCCTTTTCCGGCCTGCAATGAATGCCTCCCGCTGTGCTTCCGTGCCATTTTTGTCCAGCCAGCGGTGGATTCCCTCAAGCTCGACCGCGGTTGCGAAGGATTCATTGAACGCCGTATCATCGCGCACATGCACCACCTGATGGGCAAGTTCGTGAAAAATCAACTGCCCCAGTTCAGTATCCGAATAACCCAGAAAGGTATTGAGCAGGGGTTCCCTGAACCAGCCCAGGGTTGAGTAGGCACGGACTCCGCCTACCGAAACGTCATAACCTTGCGCCTTGAGCTCCCCGGCAAAGCGCTGCGCTTCGCCCATCGAAAAAAAACCGCGGTAGCTGACGCAACCGACCGCCACAAAACACCATTTCTCAGGCTCGATGGAAAGTTCCGGCGCAGCGGAGACATTCCAGACGGCATAGGGACGCCCCAGATCCGCATAGGTGGTAAAGCTCCCATTGTCAGGCAGTTGCAGTTCGCGGACGGCAAATTCACGCAACGAACTGACAGTCGACAAGCTGCGCCTCAGGTTTTCCGCGGTCGCCGGATCGGCGACGATCTCGCTGATGGGGCGGGTGCGTTTCTGTATGGCCAGATGCCCATCCACTGCCTGTGCGTAATAGCCCAGGTTCGCGCATCCGCCGAGCAATATGGCCAGACCGGCGGTGGCAGCGGCGTATCGCCGGCCTGGAGGGTTTCCTGCGGATTTTTCCACTGCCCGGGCTGAAGAGTATTCCCCGGATCTGTTTCGTATCATCCTGAATCCGGAAATTGAACAGAATGGAGCGTGCGGTTTTTGGGGTGCAGGGCAAGGTGCTGCGACGCGGAATGGCCATTCCATTCCAGGGAGTTGCAACGCAGCCATGTGCCGCAAAAACCGCGCAATCCGCCCTGTAGCGAACTCACCATGCAGGTGAACGTCGAATACCGCGGAAAGTCCTTTGTGGATCATGGCTCTAAACCGGAAATGAGTGGTCAGCTGCCGGATTTGGGATCATGGTCTTCCGGTTTCGTTTTCGTGCAGGAAGCGGCCGGTACGCAGGAACGAGCATGCCTGGCGAGCCAGACCGGCCGAGAAAAGCATGCCCGAATGATTCACCTCGAGCACTATCCCGTCAGCAATATTCGGCACCTGCGTTTCTTCCACCGTCACCACGCCGTCATTGGGTTTCGGCAGCCGTGATATCAATCGCCCCCCGCCAAGACTTCTTTGGCCCGCGATAACGCCAATTTCGCATGCCGGGCCGGGACCAGGCGATTTTTGCTCCATCCATTGCAGCATGCTGCGGCCAAGGAAGCGTCTTCCGAGAACAACGCCCGAAATCCTTTGTGCCGCCAGGCTGCCATTGTAAGGGCTGCCTGCCAGTATGATACGTCCGGTTCGCGGTTCCGGGTATTCCGCCAGCATCTGGAGGACCAGAAGGCCGCCGAGGCTGTGTCCGAGGAAGTGGATGCGGGCTGCATCGACCCCTGCAATAAAGCGGGAAAGCAGCAAGGCGTTTTGCGACAGCGTGCTCCGCATCGAGGGATAAGAAAACAGGTAAGGATCGAATCCGCAGCGCCGCAGGCGTCTTCCCAGGGGATGCATTACCCAGCCGGCCATCCATAGCCCATGCACCAGCACGACGCCATCCCGATCGGGACGATCGGGCAACGCCATGGCGCCGTTTGTTTTCTCCGGTTTCCTGGCAGGAGATGGGTCGGGTTTCAAGCCGCGTAAACGCGGCATAGGAGAACCGGCATGATCTGAAGTACTTTCAGGAGGCGCTGTCAACGGGTGACCCTACCGCGGCCGCGCCAAATCGATGCGTCAGGAAGGAAAGAAATGGAAACGGCAGGAAACGGCAACGCAATGCAAGATGCATATACTGCGATATGCGCGACGCATCAGTGCCAGCCACTATTTACCGGTTCCGCCGGCAACGGTAACGGGGCCGTGATCGTCGCAGTGCCCGTTGTGCGGATAATGAAGGTGGCCATCCACCAGGTAATCGACGTGATTTCCGTGCGGGACGGCTTCGTGACCGCAATCCGGCCCATGCTCATGTTCCGGCTGATGCCCGGAACACTGGTGCTCGGGCGTGCAGCGTTCGGGATTGGCTGAAGTGATATCGAGCGCATGCTCATCGACATGTTTGCCATGCACATGATGCATGTGTCCATCGTGCAGGTAATCGACATGTCCGGCATGGACGATTCCGGTATGCCCGCACTGCGGGCCATGTGAATGTGAATGGTTTTCGTGCTGTGGCAGGTTACAATCAGACATATTGTTCTCCTTGATTGACTCGGTATTCCCCGATATTCGAGTGATATGCAGACGGAATGACCCGGCAGGCAATTTCCCGGTGCGCCAGCCAGTGTTCGACTCTTGCCTGCCACGATCGTTTGATCGTTTTGCCGGCTGGACAGCAGTTAAAATAACGTCTGGCAAAGCCTCAAGCTTTTCCTGAGGTTGGACCCGTTTCGTGGCGAAAGTTCCTTCGCGGGGACGGTGCATCGTAAACGGCAGGGAGAAGCGTGATCGCTACCCGCTGATAGCGCTGCCAGACTGCTAAAAGATAAAAAATCCATGTAAATGAAAAAAAACGACCCGCAGCCAGTTTTACGAGGAAACCTGATAATGGTGGGATTCGGAAGCATCGGCCAGGCCGTGCTTCCGCTATTGTTCCAGCACTTCCGTATGCATCCCGGGCAGGTAAAGATCATTTCCGCCGACGAGAACGGCAGGGACGTCGCGGGCGCATGGAATCTGGCGATCACGCCTCATGCCCTGACGGAAGAAAATTATCTTGCCCTGCTGGAGCCCAGCTTGAACCGGGGAGATTTCCTGCTGAATCTGTCTGTGGACGTATCGAGCCTTGCGCTTATAGCGCTATGCAGAAGGCGAGGAGTACTTTATCTGGATACCTGCATCGAGCCCTGGCCCGGCGGCTATACGGACATATCGCTTTCGCCCTCGCTTCGTTCCAATTACGCCTTGCGGGAAAAAGCCCTTTCCCTCGGACGGCACAACGGGGAGTGGCCTACGGCGCTTCTGGCTCATGGAGCAAATCCCGGTCTCGTTTCTGCCTTTGTCAAGCAGGCATTGCTCGACATTGCCGCCGATACCGGAGTGGGAATAACCAGGCCCGCCGCCAGCAATGATTGGGCCGAGCTCGCATGCCATCTCGGGATACGGGCAATCCATGTCGCGGAGCGGGATACGCAGGTTTCGAGCCGGTGCAAGCAACAAAATGAATTCGTCAACACCTGGTCGGTCGATGGCTTCGTGGGCGAAAGCCTCCAACCCTCGGAGCTGGGATGGGGCAGCCATGAGCGCCACTGGCCCGAGGACGGCGTCCGCCATGAATTCGGCTGCAATGCCGCCATTTATCTCAACCGGCCCGGGGCGGCTACTCGGGTCCGTAGCTGGGTTCCATCCACTGGTCCTTTCCATGGCTTCCTGATAACCCATGGCGAATCGATTTCCATCGCCAACTATCTGACATTGAGGCAGAACGGCAGAGTGATTTATCGTCCTACCGTCCATTATGCCTATCACCCTTGCGACGATGCAGTGCTTTCCATTCATGAACTGAGCGGAAGAAACTGGCGCTTACAGCCGAGCGAACGGGTAATACGGGACGAGATAGCAGCGGGGGCAGACGAGTTGGGCGTACTGCTCATGGGACACGCCAGGGGTGCCTACTGGTACGGTTCCCGGCTATCCATAGAGGAAGCGCGGCAGCTTGCGCCTTACAATAATGCGACAAGCCTTCAGGTCGTGGCCGGGGTGTTGGCTGGCATGGCCTGGGTGCTGGAGAATCCTCGTGCCGGAATCGTAGAGCCGGATGACCTGGACCATGAAGCGATCCTGAAGGCAGCCTTGCCCTATCTGGGAAAAGTGGCCGGAGTCTACACTGACTGGACTCCGCTTCTCGACAGAGGCTGGCTCTTCAGTGAAGATGTGGATATCGAGGATCCATGGCAATTCAAGAACGTGCGCGTGACATAGGCGTACACAAAGCCGCCGTTCATGGCCGCGCAACCGTCGCGCCAGCGGAAATCTGTTCAGCGTTTCTTCCCAGACCTGGCTAGGCCTGGCCAATTTTTTCCATCCGGGTTCTCGGCACCGTGGCTTTGCCTCTGCCCTTGCTTCCAGCCAAACTTTCCTTTGTCCTGGATTTCAGATACGTGAACATCTTGTGCATGAATACTTCCGCGCCTTGATCCAGTCTGGTGGAAAACAGGGTGAGGGGATCCTGATGAGGGTGCTTGTTCACGTCTCCTCCTTGTCGGTATGAAGCTGATTGAGCTGGATTACAATCTGTTACAGAGTAAATTTCCGCTCGATGCCAGTAATGAGCCATAGTATGGTTAGGCAGTCGCCAGGGGTATTGGTTCAGCAGGTTGTCGACGCAGCCTATGCAACGGAGCAACGGAAGAAAGAACCTTCCGTGACAATAGTTGCGAGCCTCTCCACCGTAGCGGATGCAGCCACTCGCTTCTTATTGCCCGCCGGCCGCTTGTTTGCCTGATTATCGCTATCGTTGTTTTTCAACCTAAATCCGGCAGTGGCCAATATTATAGTCAAATTTTAATTGACAACCTGGCAAATTTTAATTTAATCTCTACATTATGTACAGTCACATTTAACTTTATGTACATTTATCTGCCTGAAGTTCTGTAAAACCTCAACTGAGAGAAATATGGGAGCACGGCTCATCCAATTGCGCCGCAGATACAAGCTTAGCCAGGCCAGGCTGGGCGAACTGTGCGGTGTTTCCAAAGCTGCGGTTTCCCAATGGGAAACCGGCGGCGCCATGCCGGAAATAAAGAAGCTGCTCGAGCTTCGCTTGCACCTCGATTTCTCTCTCGACTGGCTGCTTACCGGAGAAGGAAACCTTCCTTCCCAGGAACAGGCCCATGTTTCCCATCCCGAAGAGCGGCGCCACTCCCAGAGGCGTGCAATGCACAGGCGCCTGCTCGACCGTCGCCATGGCGACAGGCGCAAAAGCGACGGGACCGGCAACACTTTATAAAATGGGAATGGCATAAGATGCCATTCCCTTCATCCCTTCAACGAGACCGGCGGCAAAATAACAAGCCCGGCATGGCAGTTCTGATTTTCCACATGGGCGGCAACGTACATCTGCCGCCCGCGAAATAACGCGTTTTGGCATGGAGAGCAGTAATGGATGCCTGCTGTCGCAGCTTATCGGGCTCGCGCGCATGGGCTGGCCTGTTTCTGGACGCATTGCCGGGCGGCATGGCGATTCCGGGATTCCTGGCTATCCTCCTGGGCGCCGGCACTCGCCGGCTCAGCTGCCTGCATCCGGGATGCCCAGGAACGGCTCACCGCTGCCTCTCATGATAGTGGCATCGTTACCATCAACACATACGGCGCAGCTGGCAAACGCATCCGCGTTGCCGCCGCCGAAATACTCAAACAGGGAGAAAAGCAATGAGCGATAACTCGTTTGAAGGTTCGCAGGCGTTTAACCGGATTTCGAACGCCTATGAAGATGTGATTCCGAATTCGGGATCGTTGATCCTCAATATACCCATCGTCGATCTCATCGGTAAGCAGGAAGGTATCGGGTTGACCATTCAGCTATCCTACTCCATGGGGGCTTCCGGCAGTCTCGGGCTGCCTGATAACTGGAGCTTTGGCATTCCTTCCCTGGTGCCGGGAGAGTCGCTCGAAATCAAGGGCATGCGATACATCATCGACCCTGATTGGACAGATTCCACCGGGTACGCGTCCGGACTCAAGTATGAAAACAATCACGGGATCGCGTTTGTAAACAACATCTCGGGCGCGCCGCTGCCGTATGGACAGTACGGCGCTACCTATCAGTTTGCCTACTCGGACACGGACGGTTCAGCCTATTATTTCGATAGTGCGGGAAAACTGCTGATGAATGCGGATCGCCACGGTAACTATATTTACTATTCCTACACGAGCAACAACCTGCTCGACTACATTGTCGACAGCTTTGGACAGCAGACCACATTCGGATACAACCCGAACCAGATCATGGTCACGTGTCCGGATGGCCGGGCCACGACGCTCAATTACTCTAACGCCGGTATCAGCAGCCTGGTCGATTCCCTGGGACACACGACAAATTTCACCAACAGCTTGCAGGGAAACTTCAATGTCGTCAGCGCGATCGCCTACCCTTCAGGCAAAACCACCAATGTCGGCTACACGAGCATCGAATTTCAAGATTCCAATAATGCCGTCTATGCGATACCGGCCATTTCCGATCTGTATTACATGGATCAGGATAATAATACGCTGGCCCATTATCAATATGCTTATGGCACGGATACCGGTGGCAATACCTTTACTGGATTGCAGGGAGGCTACACGCTGTCAAGCAGCGCCGATGGCCTGCTCGATAGCAACAATACCCTCTACCAGTACAACGTCGAAGTACGCAGCCTTGATTCGGCCGGCAACATCCTGTCTCTCGTCAATACGTTTTATAGCTTTGCCCACGTTCCCATCCAGCAGAACACCTACGTCATAGATGCTGCCGGCGTGCAGAGCGGCTACTTGCAGGTGAACTCGACCTACGATATTTCACCCGACCGCCATAACCAGCAACCCAATTACCTGAGCCCGAAACAAACGGAACAGCTGTTTTTTCAGGGATCGTCCCCGAATGGCGTGCCGCAAAGCAAACGAGCGTTTCAATACGATGTTTTTGGAAACACGACATCGAAGCAATCGAGCTCGTACAACCTCTCAACCCAAACTTACGCAACGGATGTCGTCGAGGAGGCCTCGTATTTTACGCAAGCTGGCATGTCGATTTTCACGCTCATCGATACGGTTGCCAAGACGGACGGCATCACGAACCAGGTTATCAAGACTGTCAATACGTTGACCGCCGACTCCAGGGATATCGCATCGTCGACGGTGAGTTTCAGTAACGACGGCGGCTCTACGTGGAATGACTGGAAAGTCCGCAATGTGGCGTTCGATGCATACGGCCGCGAAACTTCGGAAATATTCCGGTGGGTCAAGAAAAATGCGCCCGGAGTGCAGCAGACATCGAGCAGCTATGCCTACGCTTATGACCCCGCAAAATTTACCGTGACAACGACGATCACGGATGCGCTGGGCTTCAACTCCTCGCATGTGGTCAGCACGATGTACGGGAAGAAGGTGGCCGATACATTGCCGTCCGGAGCGACCACGTCATACGCCTACGATCAGCTTGGCCGCATAGTCAGCATGGCCTTGCCGTCGGGTTTGACGACTACCTATGCTTATAAGCTCCTCGGGATAGACGGCGAAAACAGCACCACGACAACCAACCCTCTGGGGTACCTGACCAAATCGATCTGCGATCCGCTGGGACGGGAGATTGCAACCTGCGACAACGGGAATCCGGTTGCTCCGCAGCAGCTGAGAACATTGTCCCGGAAGCAGTACGACGTGCTGGGAAATGTGATTGCAGAGACGGATGTGTTCGGCAATACCACTTCCGGCGTCTATAACTCGCTAGGCAAACCGACGCGGTCCGTCGATCCGCTGAAGAACCAGACCGACATTGCCTACGATTTTTCTGCCAATACCACTATCACCCGTATCAATGGCATTGCGCAGAAGAAGGTCGTGAATGACAACTGCGGCAGGGCTATCCTGGAAGAAAAATATCCCAATACCAGCAACACAGATCCGGCGTCCCAATATACGCTCAGGCGGGTTTCCACATACGGCGGTTTTGGCAACCTGCTATCGAAAAGCATCAGCCGTGTCGACGGGGCCGCCGCAACCGAACTCTATACCAATGCATATCGATATGACGCCGAATCCCAACAGATCAGCGATCAGTTCAGCGCACCGGATGGCTCCCAGAGCCTGACGCAAACCGTCTACGATTTGAACAATAAGGAGATAAGCCATACCAGGAAAGTGGCTTACCCGGACAAGAGGACCTATACCGTGCCAAGCGATGTTTGCCAATACGACGCGCTGGGCCAGATGGTCGAGCTATCCAATAATCTGGATCAGATCGAAGCATATGCCTATAACGGCGACGGTCTTCTCGCAAGCAAAACGCTCTTCGACGGGAGCATCATCAGCTATCAGTACACGGTCGATGGGCAGAAATCCAGGGAATCATGGACGGAAAACGGCGCAGCGTGCTCCATTGCCTATGCCTACGACGATGGCGGGCGGCTCGTTTCCACGACCGATAAGAATGGCGCCGTGACCAACAGCTACTCCCTGGACAGCGTGCTGACCGGTATCGCCTACCCCGATGGCAAGAAGATTGCCTATACCCTCGACCAATATAGCCGGAAAGTCAGCCAGCTGGATGCCTCGGGCGCCACGACGACCTATGCCTACACCGCGCTGAACCAGCTTTCCAGCGTGAAGAATGCCCGGGATTCGTTGACTTACAGTTTCTACGATGACACGAGCAAGAATACGGTGCTGGGTGCGCCAAAAAGCGTATCCCTCTCGAACAACTATACCGAAACCTATCGATACGATGCCCATGACCGAAAAAACGGGACGCAAAAACTGTCGGTGGCAGGCGCCGTCATACTCGATGAAAGCGATGTTTTTGATGCGCTCAACCAGCTGAGCGCCAGCACGCTGAGCTCCACGTTGACCAGCGACGTCAGCCTTAACCAGCAACGTATCTATTCCTATGATGCATTCAGCCAGCTCTCGACCGACATCATCAGGAATAGCTCCGGCACTGTGGTCAGCGACGATGCTTTCCAATACGACGGAAATGCGAACGTCCTGAAAAAAACATCGAATGGCGTGGTGACCAGCTACACGTACAACAGCATCGATCAGCTCACTGCCTACACGGTCGGCACGGGCAGGCAGCAGACACAGACTTACGACAAGAATGGCCGGTTGACCATCGATGGCGATGGGAACCGCTATGCCTATGATGTCCGGGGCAAGCTGCTGAGCGCGGAAGGTGCGGGCGAAATCCAGTACACCTACTACCCCAACGAACTGCTGGCAACCCGGGCGAGCCCGGACTCGAACGTCCGGATGTATTACGACAGCGTCCTGCAGGTGGCGAATACCAGTCAAAACGGCGTGCCGACGCAGTTCCTGGCGGTGGGATCGAAACGGTACGCGTCTTATAGCGGCAACGCAGCTCCCTACTATTACGGCACCAATCAGCGCCAGGATACGGTGCTGGGGCTGTCCCCATCTTCCGGCAACGGCGATGCCTTGACCGGCAGTGCCAGCTATCAGGCGTACGGAGCGCAGACGAACGTGCACCTGGGGCTGGATGCCGCCAACAACTTCGCCTGGAATCAGGAATATGCGGATGCAGACAATGGCCTCGTATACCTGCGCGCGCGATATTACGACCCCAAAACCATGCGGTTCATATCCAGAGACAGCAATCGCCTGGACAACCGGTATGCCTATGGCAACGGAGACCCCGTCAACAATATCGACCCCTCCGGCCACGATGCACTGGAATACGCGGCATTTGGCGTCTCCGCCGGCCTTGTGGTCGGCGCGATCGGGGTCGCGGCTTATGTAGCCATAACCTACGGGGCGGCAGTCACCGCGGCAGTGGGCGGGGCGGGAGTAGTGGCATCCGTAGGAGCTGGCGCCCTGGTCGGGGCGGGTGCGCTGGCGCTGGGGGCCGGTGCGGGCACTGTCGGTGCGATAGCCGGAACGGTGACGCTGGCCAGCGCCGCCGTGGCGGCGACCGTAACCGAAGTGTCCATAGGCGCTGCGGTGGGCGCATCCATAGGCGCGGGGTTAGGCGCCTATGTAGGCGCATCGGTGGCAGGAACAGCAGGCATGGCAGCAGGCACGGCTGTAGGTGGTGCAATAGGCGGCTACCTGGGATCGGCTGCGGGTGAAGCCTTGGGATACGCGGGAGCGACCGTGGCAAGCGCGGCGACAGCTGCAACCGAGGCAACATTCGCTGCAGTAACCGCTGCAACGACAGTGGCGACAGACGCAGTGGCGGCAGCGGCGGCCGCGGCAGCTGCCGGAGGGGCGGCAGCAGGCGACGCCGCGCTTTCGTTGCTGGGTCTTCTGTTCCTTGTCTGATTCTTAGGGTATTTCCGGGGTACATTAAATAACTTGAAAAGGAAATGAACGATGAAAGCAATGAAAATTATGAGTGGTGTCGGGATCTTTGGCCTCACGGCAATGTTCGCGGGCTTGGCTCATGCGGGTGCGGGCGCCAATGTCAATGCGTGCATCAATTTGCCGGTCAAGCCGAGTTCTCCCCTGACGGTGAAAGTATCGGCGGGCGGCTCGGGTACGCATTGCATGAATGATACCGGCAATGACACAACCTTCACGGTCAGCGCCGCCGGCGTAACCTGCAGCTCGGTAGGATATGTCGAGGCCAAAGCCAGCTCTACCAAAGGGGACCTCTGTGCCACCGACAAATCGACATGGCCATTGAGCTATACCATAGCGAATACGGCCTACAGCGGCTCGACACAAACCGCCTGGAGCGGGGCCGGGAGCACGAACTCCATCAATTTGAACAACCCGTCCAAGGACACCGTTGTCTGCGGGACCAGTTCACTTTGCAATTCCACATCCTGGAACTGGAACCACGGAACCCAGGGACCGCTGTACATCATCTTCCAGCCTCAAGGGCAATAACCGGGGCAAACCGGGGCAATAACCGCAAATATCGCCGGGCAGCCTGCGGGACGTTTCCTCCGGCTCCCCGGCGATCGACCGCAATGAGATGGCAGATAGATGGCAGATGGGCGGCCGGATTCAACCCAGCAATATGATCATCGGAGGCGCGAGCGGCATCCTTCCGCAAGATGGAAGGCATGCGCTGGCGTCGTCACCTGTTTTATGCCTGCTTTCCGCCGGAATCGGAATGGCGGCCTGGACGGACCAGGAACAGTTGTTCCCCTTGACATTGCTGCTCCTGTTGCCGATGCTGATTTTTCGCGCGCCAAACCGCGCCGGAGCGTTTCTCGTCGCGTTCGCCTACTACGGAACGGCCACCCGTGCCGTGCCCGGCATTATCTGCTACTTCTTCCCCAGTCTTTCCATCGGAGCGAGCCTGTCTCTCTGGGGGACGCACACGGCATTGCTGGCACTTCCCTGGGTCCTCGCATTTCCGCCGCATGGCGCAACAGCATGGCGGCGCGCCTTCAGCGTAGCCATGGCGCTGTTGATCCTGACCGTTCCTCCCATCGGCCTGTTTCACTGGGGCACTCCCCTGATGGCCTCGGGCCTGCTGTACCCTGGATGGCAATGGGCAGGATTACTGATCACGGCGGGCCTGCTTGCGCTGATAGCGGCCAGTACAAGCCGCACATACAGAATCCATGCCGCCATTGGCGGGGCCGCCATCCTCGCCGTCATCGCCAATGCCGGTTACCGTGAATCCCGGCCGCCGGCGGAATGGCAGGCGGTGTCGCTGCAGCTGGGCAAGAGCCCCGAGCTGTGGTCCGACGAAATGGCGTGGCGGCGCGAGTTCCTGGCCGACAGGGCCATGCGCGATCTCTCTCACGGCGCGAAGGTGATCATTTTTCCGGAATCGATTTCGGGCTCGAACCGGCGCGTGCAATCGGCGGTGTGGCATGACGTTTCCGTGGCGGCAAGAGCACGGGGCGCGACGGTCCTGGTCGGCGAGGAGACGTGGGACAACGCGCGTACCGGATTCAAGAATGCCCTGGTGGGATATGGCGCGGAAAAGGATGGCGGCGCGGTCGTTGTCTCGTCCATGGTGCCGATGCCGGTTGGAGACTGGAAGTTTGGTTTCGAGGAAGGGGCGGAGACCAATATCTTCGGAAGCGACATCACCGACCTGCACGGGAAAAAGGTCGCCTTCTCCCTGTGCTACGAAGACTTCCTGCTCTGGCCCCATCGCGGCTTGCTTGCCGGCCGTGCCGACTTGCTGGTCTCGGCCACCAACCAGTGGCCTTCCAGCGGTACCTCGGCTGAAATCGCGCAGGACATTTCCCGTGCGGCCCTCGCCAGAATGGCAGGCATACCGATACTGACCGCAAAAAATCGCTGAGGGTCACCGGATCACGATACCCATGACTGCATCCATCTTGCTCAGGCGTCTGGTTTCGATGCCTTACGCCTTGCTGCTGCCTTTGCTGCCGCTTGCGGTACTGTGCACGCTGGGTTTCCTGTATTCCGGCCCGCACTACCGGATACCCGAGCAAATTCCCTACTGGGTATTCTTCTTCGGATTGCCGCATATCCTGTCCAGCTTTCAGACGATATGCGATGCGGAATACCTTGCGACCTATCGAAAGCAGGCTCTGTTTATATTGTGCCTGTTCTTCCTGCCATTCGCGCTCCACGAAATGGGCGTGCCTGCTTCAATTATTCTTACTCCTTTTCTTATCCTCACCGTCCATCATGTCATCGTCCAGCAGTACGGCATCGCCATGTCCGTCGCCCGGCTGCGCCCCTCGATGACATCCGCCATCTGCAAGTGGTGCACCGTGCTGCTCGGGACCGTGGCCTACTTTCAGTGTTATTCCGCAACCGGCCTCGACGGCAATGAGCATTACGGCATGCTCATGACTCTGGCGGATGTCCTGATGGCGCCGCTGCTCGCGGCAATTGCCATCTCCGGCGGCTTTCTGGTCTGGCGGGCGCGTGCACAGCGCGCCGGCGCCGTTCTATTGGCGCTCAACATCCTGCTCTTTATTTTTGCGTTGATGCTGATCTTCAAGACGCAATACGTGCTGGTCGGGTTGATGCTGGCGCGCATATTGCACGATGCCTCGGGATTCGTGGTCTACATTGGACACGACACCGCCCGCAACCGGATGGAGCGCAAGAACCTGCTATACCGCGCCTTCCCCTTTCTGCCCGTATGGCTGCTCAACCTGGCCTTCGCACTTGCGATTGCCGCAGTGCTGACCTATCTGTCGAGCCGCATGACTTTCTTCGGATGGCTGGTGATCGGCATTACGACTGCTCATTACTACATGGAAAGTTTCATCTGGCGGGGCGGTACCCCGCATCGCCAGCATTTCAGGCTATCCGGCGCATGAAGAAGTAGAGCTCCTGGGAGTGGAGCGGCGCCGGACGCTTATCTAAGGAAGCGCTGAATAAATCTCCGCTGGCGCGGCGGTGGCTTTGCGGGATGGAATGCGCGAAAGGCGGTGACGCGAATGATGCGACCGCGCAGGGCGGAGCAGTGTCTTCCGAAAGGAAGATGCGACCCCGTAGCGGGATGCCTGCGCCCCAACAAAACTGTGGGGCGGTCGAAGCATCCCCTCCGCTGCCCGATCCCCGCTCTGCGGGGCCCCTCGGGCAACGCTCCGGGGCGCTCCTTCGCTAGGAGCCTGACAAGGCAGACCACTCGTAAAGCCCCGCCCCATAAGGGTTGCAGCAAAATCGGGCGCTCATGGCGTTGCGCTCCTTGGCATCGTAGTCCCGGCTACGACCTTCGTCGCGCGCCTTATGATCATCCCGATTTTACCAGCAACGCGCTCAGCGAGGATTTATTCAGCGCTTCCCTAACTCATCCGCCGAACATGTTTCCCGCAACGCCGCAATTCATGCGGCTGATTACTCCAACTTGGCTGTAAATATCGACGATCCGGGGTTCGCATGCGCTTGCCTCATGCCGGGCTGGACGGAGTCAAGTTGCGGGAGTCGTGGGCGAATCGCCGCCCTGGGTGCAATGATGGATCTGGACCTTCAACTGCTCGAGATCGGCGATGCGTTCCTCGATGCGCGCTATCCACAATGGTTTCAGAGGTGCCCATTCCTCTTTCGTCGGCTCCCGGTCGGAAGGAAGCATGGCCAGTTGCCCGGCAATTTCCTCAAGCGAGAAGCCGGCGCGCTGCGCCAGCATGATGTAGTTGATTCGCTGCAGCGTTGAACTCTGGTAGCGGCGATGCGAATAGCGGCTCAATCTCCTGGAAGTGATCAGCCCGCAGGTTTCATAGTAGCGTAGCGCCGATGCAGTCACCCCGCTTTGACGGCAGACTTCCTGAATCGTGACCAGCATGTCGGCACTCGTTGACACAATAATTCCTGATAATGCGATAATGCTTTCTTTATAATTCAAGTTGACTTCAACTTCAATATTTTATCATATGGGCTGATGAATCGAATGCCCGTTGAATTTGCTATTCGATTCCGCGCAGGATCTCGGATTCGGCGCCTCCACCCCTAGCCTGGAAACTCACCATGTTTTCGCGTTGCATCATCCGTTTGGCCCAGCCACTCTCCTTCGTCGCGTTACTGGCAGCCCTCATCGCCGGCTGCAGCAAAGGCGGAAAGCCGCCCGACGGCGGTGCGCCCCCGCCCGAGGTCAGCGTGGCGGCGGTCGTGTCGAAACCAGTGCATCAATGGGATGAGTTTACTGGCCGTGTTGCGGCAATCGACACGGTCGAGCTGCGTCCGCGCGTCTCGGGCTATATCGACCGCATTGCCTTCAAGGAAGGCGACGAGGTCAAGGCCGGCGACCTCTTGTTCGTGATCGATCCGCGCCCATACCGCATCGCGCTCGACAACGCACAGGCGCAGCTCGCACGCGCACGCTCGGCTGCGCAGTTTGCTCATTTGCAGGAAAGGCGGGCGCAACCGCTGATCGAGGAGCAGGCAATCTCGCGCGGGGAGTACGATCAGCGCACAACCAGCCTGACCCAGAGTAACGCCGACGTGCGTGCAGCCGAGGCAGCGGTTGCCACTGCCCGCCTCAATCTCGATTTCACCCATGTGCGCTCGCCCATCGCAGGACGCGTCGGCCGCGCCCTGCTGACGGTCGGCAATCTCGCCCAGGCTGACGAGAGTGTGTTGACGACGGTGGTTTCGCAGGATCCGGTCTATGTTTATTTCCAGCCCGATGAGCTGACTTATCTGCGCTACGCGGAACTTGCGCGCAAGGGAGAACGTCCCGGCTCGGCGAATCCGGTGCGTGTAGGCCTCGCCAGCGATACCGGCTATCCTTATGCCGGCACGGTAAATTTTGTCAGCAACCAGGTCGATCCGGCCACTGGCACGATCAGCGCGCGCGCAGTGGTGCCCAATCCCGACCGCGTGTTCACGCCCGGCCTGTATGCGCGTGTACAGCTTCAGGGCAGCGGTGAATTCCCCGCGATCCTGATCGACGACAAGGCGGTGATGACCGACCAAGATCGCAAGTACGTCTACGTGCTCGATCCGGAAAACAAGGCGATGCGCAAGGATGTCACGCTCGGCGGCGTGATCGACGGTCTGCGCGTCATAAAATCCGGACTCGAACCCAATGACAAAGTCATCGTGGCCGGTTTGCAGAAGATCTTCTTTCCCGGCGCGCCGGTGAAGCCGAATGAGGTGCCGATGGTTGCACCCCCGGCGGCGCCCGGCAGCGCCGGCGCGCCGGCCGCGACGAGGTAAGAAGACGCAGCAATGGATTTCTCTAAATTCTTTATCGACCGGCCGATCTTCGCGGCCGTGCTGTCGATCATTATCTTCGTTGCCGGCCTGATCGCGATCCCGCTGCTGCCCATCAGTGAATATCCGAACGTGGTGCCGCCCACGGTAGTGGTGCGCGCGACCTATCCCGGCGCCAATCCCAAGGTAATCGCCGAAACCGTATCGACGCCCCTTGAGGAACAGATCAACGGCGTCGAGAACATGATGTACATGAAGTCGGTTGCCGGCACCGATGGCGTGCTGCAGATGACGATCACCTTCCGCCCGGGCGTCGATCCCGATGTTGCCCAGGTGCAGGTGCAGAACCGCGTCAGCCAGGCTCTGTCGCGCCTGCCCGCCGATGTGGTCAGGCTGGGTGTTACGACACAGAAGCAATCGCCGAGTTTCCTGGTCCTGGTCACACTGATCTCGCCGGACAGAAAATACGATGCGCTTTACCTGCGCAATTACGTCAATATCAAGATCAAGGACCAGCTCGCACGCGTTCCCGGCGTGGGCCAGGTTCAATTGTTCGGCGGCGGCGACTACGCGATGCGCATCTGGCTCGATCCGAACAAGGCGGCCTCGCGCGACCTGACTGCGGGCGATGTGATGCTCGCAGTGCAGGAACAGAACATCCAGGTCTCGGCAGGCCAGCTCGGCGCGGAGCCGATGCGGGGCGGCAGCGATTTCCTGATTCCGATCAATGCGCAAGGCCGCCTGCGCACGGTCGAGGAATTCGGCAACATCGTGCTCAAGACGGGGGCGAATGGCGAGGTCGTGCGCCTGGCCGATATTGCGCGCATCGAGCTTGGGGGAGCCGATTACACTCTGCGGGGCGAACTCGATGGTCAGGATGCCGGGGTCATTGGCGTGTTCCAGGCGCCAGGCGCCAATGCCCTCGTGGTGCGCGACGAGGTGATCGCTAAAATGGACGAACTGGCCAGGCAATTTCCACCTGGCATGACCTGGCGTTCCGATTACGACACGACAATCTTCGTGCGCGATTCGATCGACGCGGTGGTGCACACCCTGCTGGAAGCCGTGCTGCTGGTTGTCTTCGTCGTGATCCTGTTTCTTCAGACCTGGCGCGCCTCGATCATTCCGTTGATCGCGGTGCCGGTTTCGGTCGTCGGTACCTTTGCCGCGCTCTATGTGTTCGGCTTCTCGATCAATACGCTGACTCTGTTCGGCCTCGTGCTCGCGATCGGCATTGTCGTCGATGATGCAATCGTCGTGGTCGAGAACGTGGAGCGCAACATCGAGGAGGGCCGTACCCCGCTCGAAGCCGCGCATCAGGCGATGAAGGAGGTTTCCGGCCCGATCGTCGCGATCGCGCTCGTGCTTTGCGCGGTGTTTGTGCCGATGGCATTCCTGACCGGGGTGACCGGCCAGTTCTACAAGCAGTTTGCGGTGACGATCGCGATCTCGACAGTAATCTCGGCGGTCAACTCGCTGACCTTGTCGCCGGCGCTCGCAGCCAAACTGCTCCATTCGCATGCCGTGCCGAAAGACGCGCTCGCGCGGGGCATCGATCGCGCCTTCGGCTGGGCATTCGGTCCATTCAATCGTTTCTTCAAAGCCAGTTCCGACAGGTATCATGGTTCCGTGGGGCGCATCCTGAGGCGTCGCGGCAGGGTATTCGCGGTCTACGCGCTGCTGCTGGCCGGAACCGGACTGATGTTCAACGCGGTGCCGCGCGGCTTCATCCCGACCCAGGACAAGCTCTACCTGATTGCCGGCGTGAAGCTGCCCGAGGGCGCCTCGCTCGAGCGTACCGACAAGGTCTTGAAAAAAGTGGTCGAAATTGCAAAGAGCACCGACGGCGTTGCCCATGTGCCAGGAATGATCGGCTTGAATCCAACGCAGTTCACCAACACGCCGAACTATGGCGTGGCCTTCCCGATACTGAAGCCGTTCAAGGAGCGCCGTCGCAGCGCGAAGGAAATCGCCGACGAGATCCAGGCAAAGATTTCCGCTATCGAGGAAGGCATGGCCTTCGTTCTGATGCCGCCGCCGATCGACGGCATCGGCACCGGCGCCGGCTATTCCCTGTTTGTCGAGGATCGCGCCGGCCTGGGCTACGGCGCGCTGCAGGGCGCGGTCGGCGCCCTGCAAGGCGCGGTGATGCAGGATCCGGCCATGGGTTTTCCTTTTTCCGGCTATCAGGCCAACGTGCCGCAGCTCGATGTTGATGTGGACCGCATCAAGGCCAAGGTGCAAGGCGTGGCCCTCACCGAGGTGTTCAGCACGTTGCAGGTCTATCTCGGCTCGGCCTATGCCAACGACTTCAACCTGTTCGGCCGTACCTGGCGCGTCTATGCGCAGGCAGACGGACACTTCCGCAAGACGGTCGAGGATATCACCAATCTGAAGACGCGCAACGTGCGTGGCGAAATGGTGCCGATCGGTTCCGTGGTAAAGATCAACCGGGGTTTCGGTCCTGACCCTGTATTGCGCTACAACGGCTATCCCGCAGCCGACTTCATCGGCGAAGCCGATCCAAAGCTATTATCCTCGGATCAGGCAATGAGCAGGATCACCGAAATGGCTGGCTCCGTGCTGCCGAACGGTATGAGCTTCGAGTGGACGGACTTGAGTTTCCAGCAAGCCACGCAGGGCAATGCGGCACTGCTCGTGTTTCCAGTCGCCATCCTGCTGGCCTTCCTTGTGCTCGCCGCGCTGTACGAAAGCTGGGTGCTGCCGCTTGCGGTGATCCTGATTGTGCCGATGTGCATGCTCTCGGCGCTGGCCGGCGTGAAGCTCTTCGGCGGGGACAACAACACCTTCGTGCAGGTTGGCCTGGTGGTGCTGATGGGGCTTGCATGCAAGAATGCCATTCTGATCGTCGAGTTCGCGCGCGAACTGGAGTTTCAAGGCAGGAGCATCGTCGAGGCCGCACTCGAAGCCTGCCGTCTGCGCCTGCGCCCGATTGTGATGACCTCGGTTGCGTTCATCGCCGGCACCGTCCCGCTTGTTCTTTCGAGCGGAGCCGGGGCCGAAGTGCGCTCCGCCACCGGCATCACCGTATTCTCCGGCATGATTGGCGTGACCGTGTTCGGCCTGTTCCTGACACCCGTGTTCTATGTCGGCCTGCGCATGCTATCGGGACAAAAGCTTGCGCAGCATGGCGCAGGTTCGTTGAAAAGCTCTTAATCATGAAGCCGCCATAACCTTGCATCAGGACCGCCGGGGCGAGGCCAGCCGGTTTTTTCCGGCTGGCCGCTTCATTTCCGCCCACATGGTTTGCTCCAATAAAATGAGCTGGCCAGACATCATCAGATATCGCATGCAAGCTTATTTGCCTGTTTTTATTGATCGGTCTGGTAGCGCACTTAAGCGTCATGTGCCATTGCATATCATTAGCGTCGAAGGCGGAACGGTTTCTCCACAATTGCTGTGGATAAGTTTGTTGATAATCCCTGAACAGCAGGGCTAAGTCATCTTTCTGTAACAGGTTTTTTCGACTGGCGTTTTTTTGAACACTTAATATAAATCACTTTTAATCAATTACTTATATGTAAATCGAGCACTCATGCGGTTCTTCGCTGCGCTTTATGGAATATCTGGAAACCAGGATTTCCGGATGTGGATTATTGGGAAATGTCAATAGTCATTTATTAGTATTTTTAACTCTTTTTTGACCTTGAGGAGGCCGTCATGAGCACGACATGGATCTTGATTGCGGACAGCAGCCGGGCCCGAATTTTTGAAAAAAAAGAGAACGAAAAACATCTGCGGGAAATAAGCGATTTTGTGAATGCCGCCGGCCGCGCTGACGACAGTGAACTGGGCACTGACGAGCGGGGGCGGTTTTACGGGAGAGGGGAGCAATATCAGGGACATACGGCAGAGCCCGCTGTATCCGCGGTAGAGCATGAGAACGAAATGTTTTCCCATGCCCTGGCTGATTACCTGGACAGCGCGCGCAATGCCCGCCGCTACGCCCGCTTGTATCTCATTGCAGGACCGAAATTCCTGGGGCTGCTGCATGGCAGCCTGAAGGAAGCGGTGCGCGAGCTGGTAGCAGGCGAGCTTGTGAAGGATATTTCCACCAAGGATATCCGGGAGGTGGAGAATTACCTGCACGGGAAACTCGACTATTTTCCTTGACTATAAATATCCACTATGCAGGCGCATCCTTGCGGGTGCCGGCGCATGGCCGCATCAAGCTTTCTGCACCCAGAACTGATACATGCCGGCAAAGGTATCCGGATTCCCGGTTTCAAATAAATGCCAGTTGTCGAGGTCGGTTTGCGCGCTGTCATCGGGGAACTGCTGCGCATAGCGAGCCATGATATCGGGATCCAGTGAGAAACCGATCAATGACACGCCCAGTTGAGCAAGATATTCCTTGAGCTGGGGGAGCGTATAGCAATTCTCCTGCACGTGAAACAGCAGGTCGCGGCACTCGCTCGCCGTATAAAAATCCCTGGCGGAGAGAACTTGCCGGAATGCGCCTGCATTCCCGGCAGTCATCATTTCCTGGCGGCACCTGCGGATATCTTCCGGCGTTGCATCCTTCGCCTTCCTGCCGAAGCTGGCAAGAAGATTCCTGACAAAGTCTTGCGCAGCTATTTCATTTTTACGGGCAAGCGCGCTGTAGAATCCCAGGCGCATGAATCCACCCGGGCGCAAGAGGCTGAGCAGCTTTCGCCAACCCGCAAGCGGATCGGCAAGATGATGCAGTACCCCGATGGATTCGATGAGATCGAAAGTTCGGCCACCTAGGGCGGCAGGGTCGAGTGCCATGATGTCCGCTTGCGCGTAGGCGATATTTTCAAGACTCAATTCATCAGTCTTTCTTTTCGCGTAGCAGAGGCTCGCCAGACTCAGATCGATAGCCAGGACTCTGGCGTCGCGGTAGCGCTGGCCCGTTGCAATGGAATGCTGGCCGGTTCCACAGCCCGCAACCAGGATATCGATCCCCTCATTGGCCTTCTCTCCACCTGGATCACGCGGACTCGCCGGCCCCTTCGGCTCCATCGGCTGGAAGCGCGCAAAGGGGAACCGCTGGCGCAGGTCCTCATCGAGAAAGACCCGCTGGGCGGCGGCCGGCAGCTTCACCCATCTCGGATAGGGATTTTGTTCGTACTGCTGCTGCACCAGGCGAGAACTGTCCGCTATGGATGTGAGGTGCGGGACAAGGGAGCGATTTTTCTGATCTTCCAGCGGTTCGCGCACCTGCTGCGCCAGCAGCGCAGCCATGGCATGCGCGGCTGACGAGCCTGGTGTGTCAGAGGCACTAGAGGAAACACTGGGGGCGGAGATATCCGGAAAGAGATCGAGAAGCGTTTGGGCTGGAGGCAGGTCGGTCAGGGGGCGGTAGGCGGCAAAAGCGATGAGCCATGGCGCGGGCACCGGCGATTCCGTATCCAGCGCTGCGCCAATGCGTTCCCGCAACAGCTCAGCCTTGTCGCATTCTTCGCTTGTACATTCAAAAATATATTCGTTGATGAAGCACTGGCGCGCCAGCGCGCAATGAAAAACAAGCGCCCGTTCATTGAAGGCAGCATTGGGCTGTTCGGGACAGATACTGATCGCCATATCCAGCAGTATGTGCCTTGCCATGGTCAGGAATCGCTCGAGCGCGATATCGCAAACCGGCGTATTTTCGAGCAGGCAGCGAAGCAGGATGTCATTGCAAGCCAGGGCCAGGCCCGGCGGCAAGGATGATTGCATGCCTAAGGGTGGGGTAACACCGGCCGCATTGCCTGGGTCGCCTGGGTCGCCTGGATGAGGGGAGCTCGCGACGCTGGAAAATTCGGCATCTTCAAAAAGCTCATGGCGCGACAACCTTCCCGGCCAGGCGCAGTTTGCGCGCTGGATAAGGCGCCCGATACCGGGGTCGAGCTTGAGGAGCGACACCGCCGGGTTCGTCAGTTCTGCGGGTCGCCCCCAGGGAGTGGACAGGGCTCTGGCCAGCAAGGGGCGGAGGCCGTCGATTTCCCGAGTGAAGTAAACGTTCTTTATGCACTGGACGAAGCCTTCCGTGGTTTCCGGGTCATCCGTAAGCCGGAGCGCTCGCTGGTAGCTTGCTACCGCTCCTTCCAGATCGCCCAGTTTCCGCAGGAGATTACCCAGGTTTTTGTGCGCTCCAGCATATCGTGGCCTATGGGTAATCGCGGCACGATAGCTGGCAATGGCTTCATCCGTTTTTCCAAGTCCGTTTAGCGCGTTGCCGAGATTGTTGCAGGCTTCGGGAAATGCTGGCTGGCTGGCGAGCGCCTTGCGGTAGTGGACGACGGCATCTTCCCGGTTGCCCAACTCGTTCAGCACATTCCCCAGGTTGTTATGGGCCTCGGCGAAATCAGGCTTGTACCGTAGCGCAGAGCGGTAGCTCGCCGCGGCCTCGTGCCGCTTGCCCTGCTGGTACAGGACATTGCCCAGGTTATTGTGCAATTCCGCCAGGTCTGGCTTCAGCGCAAGCGCCCTTCCATAGCTGGCCGCGGCTTCATCGAACCGGCGCTGCTGTATCAGCGCATTGCCCAGATTGGCATGCACTTCCGCAAGATCCGGCTTCAGCGATAGCGCCGTCCGATAGCTCGCGATTGCTGACTCCACTCTCCCGACCAGGCACAGCGCGTTTCCCAGGTTGGCGTGCGCCTCGGCATAAGCCGGTTCACTGGCGATCGACTTTCCGATAAGTTCCAGCGCGACTTCCAACTGCCCCGACTGCTTTGCTATCAGCCCGAGGAAGTGAAGTGCACCCGGGTGGCTGGGGGCCATGCGGAGTATCTGGCGGTATATGGTTTCCGCCTGGTGCAAATTTCCCGCCCGATGATACTCGACGGCCATATCCAGCGCCTGCGACAAGGCGGACGCGGAGAAAGCGGCGAGGTCCGCCCCTGTATGCCGGGAAGACCGCAAGGAAGATAGCGCCTGCTGCCTTGCTTCATCCTGCCTCTGGCAGCAGTGTTTGTATTTCCTGCCGCTGTTGCATGGGCACGGGTCGTTGCGCGAGAGCTTCTTCATCGGCGGGTTTCAGCGAATTGATGAAGGATCGTAAAATCCAAATGTTCGGTAACAGGCGGTTTCGCTTGAGCTTCCTGCCAGCCTGCAAACACAATGCATGTGTCATTCATATGTCATTCATGCCCAGTATTCATATGCAACTCAGGAAAGGAGTTTCAGATGAAAAAGTTAAATCTGTTTGTGGCGGTAATCCCGTCGGCCGCGATGGCTGGCTGCATATCGATCGGTTCAAGGGAACCGGATCCCCAGGGACCACCCGGCCCCAAAGGAGAGCCGGGAAGCAGCGAGAGAGTGATCGTCGTACCCGAAAAGCAATATTAGGGAAGCGCTGAATAAATCTCCGCTGGCGCGGCGGCGGCTTTGCGGAATGGGATGCGCGAAAGGCGACGACGCGAATAGTGCGGCCGCGCAGGGCGGAGCAGTGTCTTCCAGTGTCTTTCGAAGGAAGATGCGACCCCGCAGCGGGATGCCTGCGCCCCAACAAACCTGTGGTGCGGTCGAAGCATCCCCTCCGCTGCCCGATCCCCGCTCTGCGGGGCCCCTCGGGCGACGCTCCGGGGCGCTCCTTCGCCAGGAGCCTGACAAGGCAGATCGCCCGCAAAGCCCTGTCCCATAAGGGTTGCGGGGAGCCATGGCGTTGCGCTCCCTGGCATCGGAGTCCCAGCTACGACCTGCGTCGCGCGCCTTATGATCATCCCGATTTTACCAGCAACGCGTTCAGCGAGGATTTGTTCAGCGCTTCCTTAGTTCATTTTCCATGTAAACTGTGTCATTCATCATTCATCGGCGGGAGAGGAGCGGATCATGGAGATCGAATGGAAAATCGTTGACGAACATCACCAGGAGGTGTTCGTGGAGCAGCATGTGAGAGGTCTTCTGTGGATTACTTCCGCTGGATTTACCTTCTGGCATGCCTACCCCAACCCTGCCGTGGACCTTTCGCCTGCTAAAAACCTTGGGGAAGCCAAAAGAATCGTCGAAGCACTGCTCCGGTCGGCCGGATAGCGGATAGGAACGGGGTTGCGGAATTTCCCAAGAGATGGGATGGCAATTGCGCTCCTGGCACAAAAAGAAAAGCCCGCCGGCAGTTGGGCATGTGCCAGCGGGCGGGGTACTTACCAACTGTGGAGGGAAGCAGTACCTTGAGTTGCATGATACTCGCCTAATCCGTATTTTCCATTGGACTGAAGTACGACGCGCACCTTATCAGCTACTGGTCGCGAAAGCTTTTGCCATCCGTGCGGCTCATCAATTTTTCGAGCAGGGCATTGCTGGATTTACGCACTGATTCAAGCGCTGCGTGCAGTTCCAGAAGATTCACGCCGATATATTTCTTGCAGTGCGGGCAGGATAGCTTCGGCTCGTATTTCAGACGAGAGATCATCTCATCGAATTTTACCGAACAGTGGGGACACGCGATCGTAATCTTCTCTGAATCCAGATTCAGGGACAAAGCGACCTCCCACATAATCAAGTTGCTGAGGCAAAAATCTTACCATGATTGGGGATTTCTTTGCACTTTATCGCTGCGCTTTGCATTTTATCGCTGCGTGCTGGCCATTCACGCTAAGGTTCGCGGCAGAGCGCTGAATCAACCGCATTGATTTTCATCTCAAGGTAAAGCCAGCTTGCGCGGGATGAGTGGAGCAAAGCGCAACCCATCATTTTACGGGTTCTGGATAATTAAATGAGGTAAACCCCCGGCTTTGCCGCGCCACCGTGACCGATCCCAAGGGATATGTCACCAACTCTACCTACACCGCCCAGGGCGATCCGCTCACCATCACCCGCCCGGCGGATGTCAATGCCATCCGGCCCTATACCACCTACGGCTATACCGCGTACACCCCCGCCGGATTACCCGCCTTTTATCTACCCACGTCAGTCACTTTCAACGCCACCGAGCTGGTCAACGTGACCAACACGACCAGCTACAACAGCGCCAACAAGTACGTGCCGCAAACCGTCACGGTCGATTCCGGCACCGGCAAGCTCAACCTGGCCACCACCTATACCTTCAACACCATCGGCGATCTGACGGTAGTGAACGGCCCGCGCGCCGATGTCAGCGACATCACCACCACGGCCTACGACAATCAGCGCCGGCCCACCCAGGTCACCGACGCCCTGGGCAAGCTGACCAAGTATGCCTATGACGCCGATGGCAACCGCATCCGCTCTTCACTCCAGATCGGCACGCAATGGATGGTGTCCTGCAATACCTATACGGCCACGGGCAAGGTGCTGAAAGCCTGGGGTCCGGCACAGACCGCATCGGACGCGACCTGTCCCACCGCCGCCGCGCCGGTCCGGGTCACGGATTATGGCTATACCGTCTATGACACGCCCTGGCGCATCACGGAAAACCTGACGGCGGGTGAAGGCGGAATTCGGATCACGGAATATTCCTATCACCTGGACGGGCGGCTCTATAGCGATACGCGCGCTGTCGGCACGGCAACGCCCCAGCCCTATGCCTATTATCTTTATACCAACAACGGCCTGCTTGCCAGCGTCAAGGATGGCAAAAACAACCTGACCACCTATCAATACGACGGCCACGACCGCATGGCCAAGACCCTGTATCCGGACAAGACCACGCCCGGCACCTCGTCTACCACCGACTACGAGCAATACAGTTATGACGACAACGACAATCTTGCCACCACCCGCAAGCGCGGCGGGCAGGTCGTCACCAATACGTACGACAAGCTCAACCGCCTCATCAGGCGGGATTATCCGGATCCGAATGATCTAGGGCCTGTTAACACTTCAAAGTAACTCATTGAACTCGAAGCATTACCCAGAATCCTCACATCTAAATAAAATTTTTGCAAACAATGATATATGTAATATGTGTTAACAGGCCCTAGTACAATTCGGTTACGATTTGCGCGACAGCCTCCTCACAGCCAGTACCATCGGCGACACCCAATCCTACATTCAAGATAATGCTGGCCGGCTGGTCGGTTATTACGTGGGCGGAAACCTGAAGCTCTCCTATCAATACGATGCCGCCGGCAACCGCACTCGCATCATCTGGCCGGACACGACATTCTATGTCACGACATCTTACGATGCGCTCAACCGTCCCACCGGCATCAAGGAACTGGGCACGACCGATCTCGCCACCTATGCCTATGACGATTTATCGCGGCGCGCCACGGTGACGCTGGGCAACGGCACCACCACCACCTATGGCTATAATAACCAGTCGGCGCTCTCCAGCCTGGCTCACAATCTGGCGGGCACGGCGCAGGACAACACCTGGACCTACGCCCGCAACCAAGCGCAGGAGATCGTCACCAACACCACCAGCAACAACGCCTACCAGTGGGCGGGCTATGCCAACGGCACCAGGAGCTATACTGCAAACGGGCTCAACCAGTACACGGCGGCGACGGGCGCCACACCTGCCTATGATAGCAACGGCAACCTGAGCAGCGATGGAACATGGACCTATACCTATGATCCAGACAACCGGCTGCGCAGCGCCAACAAGACCGGGCAGACTTTCGTCCTGACATATGATGGTCTCGATCGCCTGCGGCGCACCGTCCAAAACAGCGTTATTACTGCTGATTGGCTATATGACGGCACCGATATGGTGGGTGAGTACGCGTCGGGCAGCCTGGTGCGCCGCTACGTGCATGGGCCGGGCATCGACGAGCCCCTGGTGTGGTACGAGGGCAGCGGCACCGGAAGCAAGACCTGGCTGTATGCCGACCACCAGAGCTCCATCGCCGCCACCGCCAACAGCGCCGGCACGTCCACCGCTACTTACTCCTATGATCCCTTTGGGGGGCCGAATGTCACCACCGGGATACGCTTCCGCTATACTGGCCAGCAGTGGCTGCAGGAGTTGGGCTTGTACTACTACAAGGCCCGGTTCTACTCACCGGTCCTGGGCCGCTTCCTGCAGACCGATCCGGTGGGGTATCAAAGCGACCTCAACCTGTATGCGTACGTCGAGAACAATCCGATCAACCGCACGGACCCGCCGGGGCTTTTCTTCGTGCAGGTTGCTGCGGGCGGGGTGAACATGATGGTAGGGGCGATAGTCAGCTACGCCACGGGGCAGGATATCACCCTGAGCAACCTGGGTACCGACTTCATGGTGGGTGCTCTCAGCGGCGGGACGCTTGGACTGACAGGAAAATTTGCGGCGCTGGCCCAAATCACTAATTTAACACCTAGTAAGGCTACCACTGCTTTCGTAGGCGAAGTTGTCAAGGGCATAGGTGATGAGCAAAGAACTCCAGGTCAAACTATTGGCCTTGCCTTTGGCGCTGCCGTACTGAACGCCACCGGCGTCATCGGAAAAACCGGGGCCGCCCTTGCTACGAAATCCGGACTGACGGTTTCCTCCAATAAGGCCGCCAACGAGGTTCTGGCGACGGGCTTCAGTGCGCCCGCTGCCGTTGGAGCGGGGGCTGCATTGGAGACGGGGACAAAATATGCCGTTCCCAGCGCGAGCGCCGCTTCCATGGCGAGCAGCCAGACAGGGCGGTCCTCCAGCTTGGGCATAAGCTTGGGGGCAAGCACCAGCTCGGGCACGGGTTTAGGGGCAGGTCCGGCGAGCCAGACAAGCAGTATCCGGCCGCGCAAATAATTTCTGGATAAGCATGATTTCGGATACTCTGTGTGACCGGCATGGGGTATTCGAAAATGCGTTTGCTCAACCCCGCCTGGCTCTGCTGACGATCAAACTCCTGGCGAATCACTCCTTCTAATGTTATCCCGCCATATTCAGGAATTGCGCAGGCTTTTCGCCAAGTTCCGTGAAGGAACGTTGACGACATTGGAAGCACTTAATGGGTATTTGTTTTTTTACCTGGACTGTTCATTTTTTGTGATACCCGGATTCGCATTGTGGTTCATCGATTCCGAGAATCAGCTGGAATACGATAAAAGAATTTTTTATGTAACAGCTGGGTTTTTTATCCTGTTTTTTGTGAAATGGATGATTCTGTTTTCCAGAACATTACCAGTACGGCCTTCGATTCTCATTAGAATTTATCGATTAATTGGATCGATTTCTTTTGCTGCGTTATTTTCATTCGTTTGCGGAATCGGATATTTCATATTCTGGAATGCGATAACCGGTAGTGGTGAACCTGTGCTGGTCAAGGGTCCAATTGTTCATATGAAGGTGGGAACCGGGGGGCGCCTCATGAGGAATCCATACTTTGTCAGCGTACATTATGGTGGACGAGATATCGAGCTTACTCTGCCGCCTAAAGAATATGGCAACCTTAGCCTAGGTCAGACATATTCCCGGGAGATGAAATTGGGAGGACTTGGCTATTACTACAACTGGGGATCAAAGTGGTGGAAGTAGTTCTTCAAAGGCATTGCCACCGATTTTCAGCTTAGAATTTATCCGTAAATAATATTTGCTTTACCTGGGGCTCCTGCCTTGCGGAAGGCGATAATGGCGCAGCCGA
>MKVR01000014.1:198058-285584 GCA_001899235.1 Nitrosospira sp. 56-18 | reverse complement strand
CTCCTCAACCAAAGCGTCATGGTCGGTGAATCCGGTAAATTTGGCAAGTTATTTGTGGATAAACTCTTAAGGTGGTGCAATCCTGGCTCGGTTACCGCATGAAGAACCGCAAAGGGAAAAAATCCTCTCCGCTTGACGATATCACGCCCACCAATTGGCCGCCTGAGTTTACTTCAGAATTGCTACGCCTGCTGCATCTTCTCGAAGAAACGCTGGAAATTTATCCGAAACAAGAGGCATTGCTGGAGCAAATCATTGCAGCTCCGTTATTGAATGCAGATCAATTAGGAACACCTCCCGACGAGTATTGCCGGCCGGCCACGATTAACGGAACGCAACGTCCTCTTGAAATTTGATAAGTTGCTATTAATGAGTCGCTTGTAGACTTTTCCATGGCAACGCTCGCAGCACCTTATATATAGGGTAAGAGCATGCTGCTCGATGGAGACATTAATCCGCATCAGCCACCCCTCGCCCCATATAGGGCGAGGCTCCCGGCGCTACAATCATATCGATATCATTCGACACCGTTGATCAATTGCAGGCAGCGACGCTCTGAATCCGGTTCTGCGGTCCCGGCGCAACGCCGTCGGGGTTGGCATGCAAGTATGCTTCGAGCGCGTCCAGATCGACATCGCCGCCCAACTTGGTGCCCAGGTTGAATACGCCGTAGTTGTCGCCGCCGCTAGCCAGGAACGAATTCATGGTCACCCGGTAACTTGCTGCTTTATCGATGGGAATGCCATTGAGTTTCAGCGATCCGTCGCAAACGTAGCTTGCGCCGAGCGGGCTCGCGTTCGGCTGGAAAGTGTGCTGATAGGTGAAGCCATTGGAAATTTGCAGAGTACGGCCGCCATCGGCAAATTGACCAATGGCCCATTGCTGATTGAGCAAATTATAAAGTTGCTGGCCGGTGAGGGTTTTTACCGTCAGGCTGTTGCCGAAGGGCTGCACGGTAAATGCTTCGCCATACGTGACATTGCCGTCGCCTTCGCCAGCGGCGCTCTCCGCGTAGGTCAGATTGGCGCGGAGAGCGCATTGTAGTTGGCGACGATGGTGCTGATCTCCGCCACGGGCTGGATGGGGTCGCCGGCTTGCAGCACGTTGTCGCGATCTACCAGCTTGTTTAGGGCGTTGACAGCGACAACGTCCTTGGTGCTGGTATCCAGGGTCAGATCGATTTGGGTGAGCAGGCGGCTGAATGCACCGGCGCTGGTGACCGGGATGGCGCGGCCATTGCTGTTTGGCAGAGCGCAATTGTATGCCTGATGGGTATGGCCGGAAATGACCAGGTCCACCGCATCGTCGAGCCGCTTGACGATGTCGACGATGGGCCCCGAAATGCCGTCGCAGCCGTTGATGCTGCCGGTTGCCAGTCCGCCTTCGTGGATCAGCACGACAACGGCGTGGATATCGTCATGTTTTAGCTTGCCGATCAACTGATTGACAGTGTCCGCTTCGTCCTTGAATGCCAAGCCGGCGACACCGGCAGGAGTAACGATGCTCGGTGTGCCTTCCAGGGTCATCCCGATGAAAGCGATGCGATTACCCTTGAAGTTTTTTACGCCATAAGCAGGAAACAGGGTTTTACCGCTGGCGACATCCACCACGTTGGCAGCAAGGAATTCAAACTTGGCGCCCTCGAACGGATAGGGGGTGCCGACGCTGTTGCCCTGGCAGCTATTGGCATCGGTAGGATGGCAGCCTCCGTTCTGCATGCGCAGCAGTTCTTCGCGGCCTTCGTCGAATTCATGGTTGCCCACGGCGTTGAACTCCAGGCCGAGGCGGTTCATGGTTTCGATCGTGGGCTCATCATGGAACAGCGCCGAATTGAGCGGACTGGCGCCGATCAGGTCCCCTGCGGACACCACCACGCTGTTGGGAGCGCTGGCCTTGAGCTGCCGCACCAGACCAGCCATGTAATCCACGCCGCCAGCAGGCGTGCGGGCGGGAATGCCATCCACCACACTGGTGAAGTTCAGGTTGGCTCCATCAATGTTGCCATGGAAGTCGTTGAAGGCGATCATGCGTACCTTCAGGGTCTTGCCGACGTCGGATCGCGCGCCGGCTGCCAGTAGCGCGCCGGCTTCTTTCGGGCTGAGCGCTCTTTGCAGAGTCCATTCGCCTGCCTGTTTCGAGAGGCGAGCGACGAATTCGCCATGATTGCCGTAGTTGGCGCCCTCCGCTTCGGTGTCGATGATCAGATCGTTCAGGCACGTTCCCCCGACGGCTTTATTTGCTACCGAAGTAGCGATCTGCGAGGGGCCTTCCCCGATAACGACATTGCCAGTGCAATTTGCGGCAGCCGCACCAGCCAGGGCCAGCCCTGTCAGGGCAACCAGGGGCTTCAAGATGGAAATCATCGGGTTTGTCTCCAGTAGGGGGTTTATTTGGTGTATGGGAAGCATGACTGCATGGCTTTCAGCGGCGATCGCCCGGCCATTTCGGCCGAGCGGGTTCGCCCGGATACCGCCGGCGATGTCCGGAAAGCAGCGTGACCACTTATCAATGGCCGCGGCCGGAGTGTCCTTCGCGGACTTCACACCGATTGGCCGTAGCTTCGCTTTGCGAGTGGCGATGACGCTTGAAGCCGGGAATCGGCTTCGCAAGGCGGATCTTCAGCAGTTCGGTATTGTCTGATGCCAGTTCGCGGCCGCCGCCATAGGGGAAGTTGTTGTCATTGATCACCAGCAGGGTTTCGGAATCGAGGATCAATAAATCCTCGATCGTTACGTATGGGAAGGTGAATGTCGTCTTTCCGTCGTGGTTCAGGTCGTCCGGGTCGGCGATATTCATCAGATCCACTACCTCGGTCTTTTCGAGCGTGCCGGCGCTGGTAACGTTTCTGAGGTCGATCATGAATATTTTCTTGAAGGGCGTTCCGCTGGTTGCGGTATCGCCATTACGTTCTATGATCAGGAAACGGTAATCGTCGATGGCAGTCATGTCGCCTATGGCGTTGCGTTCCGAGTCCAGCGGATAGGCGTAGCCGGCCCCGGTATAGGCCTCGTCGTCGATATCGAACTCGTTGATGCGCAGCGTCCCGGCTGGATCGCCAGTAACGGTTTTTTCCAGCAGGGTATACAGCTTGTCGCCCCGCTCGTTGATCGCCATGCCTTCGAATCCGCCAGAGCTGCCAAGATTGGCAGTGGCAGTGCCAGCGACGACATCCTTGTGCTGGGGAGCGTAGACGCCCGGCAGCGAAATCTCGTTGCGTAAAACAGTGCCGGACATATCGGTCTTGATAAGGTAAGGCCCAAACTCGTCACCAAACCAGAGATGGCAGTTTTTGTCGCGGCGGACCGACTCGGTGTCCAGATCGGCGCCAGTCAAAAGGCGCCCAAACCGGATGTCCGGATCGACAACCGGTTTGCCGGTATCGTTGTAGTAATTCTCCAGATCGGCTTGAATCGGGATTTCGAGCTTGTGATTGGTATCATTGAGCGTGATCCGGCTGGGGTTGGAAAACCTGTGCAATTCCGTGCCCAGCGTGAAGTCTGCGGCGGAAACGGTGCCAGTGCCGCCGGATACGGTTCTGAAGTCCGGCTTCAAAGCGTACATGCGTAGCAACGTGTCGGCGGAATTGGCCTGGGCGCCGAATCCATTGTCAGTCATCACCAGGAAGGTATCCTTTCCGGGACCCTCCAGGACGGCCGAAAAACCCTGAACCGGTTGCCGGTCGGCGTACGGGGGGAGATTGGTCCCGTAAGGATTGGCGCTGGCAAACTGACCCGAAGTCGGGCCATCGGCAAAGGTGGCTGCGGGAAGCATGGCCCAGCCGACCAGCTTGCTGTCGGCAGCCGTCGCCGGCATGGCGAGGATGATGGCAACGATAGCGAGAAGGGGTTTGATGGCGGTTTTCATGTCTGATCATCTCCATGGGGTATGTCGCAGTCAAAGCGAGAGAAACGGATCAGCAGTTATCTGGCAACCCCCTTTTTGAACGGGACATCCGGAATACCAGCCAGATCGATCTGGCCTGCTTTATTTCTTCCGTCCTTCCACTTCTGCTGCTATCGGAAATCGGAAGCCGCGATTAGGGCTGGAAAAAGCATAAAGGGCAAACATGACATGACGCCGAGCAGCTTGCGCATGGGTCTGGTTCGAAAAGACTATGGGCAGCATCTGCCCTATTTACTCTTGTCCCCGCAGCAGTTTGGCGTATTACATATTCCTAATACTTCATATCCTGTCAGCAATTCCCTACATATTTGCGCTTTTCTTTTTGATACGCTTTTTGATCATCAGAAAGATCGGATGGACAACAGGTGAACTCGGCCAAAGGATAGAGTGTTTCCCCGAACTCTCCGTTTGCGCCACCGGTTCGACGAGCACAAGAAAGCAACCTGCAAATGAAGGTTCCAGAAGGGAGATATCAAAGTGACCAGCTACAGATCAGCTCCGGTTTATAACGTTTCACAAAAAAGTAACAGCAAAAAGCAAAGAGATCATGCCAGTGTCTGGATAGCGTTTCTGGCAGTTTTGATGATCGCTTGCCTGTCTTCAATACAGATGGCAAGCGCCGACGATTTCAAACTCCCGAGGGGACCGAAGTACCAGGTCGACGAGACCAAGTGGATGACTGTTGGCATGGGGTTTCGCGGTTCGGGTGTGTGGGCGCAGAATCGCGACTACAATGGCTTCTTCAGCATAGACAATGCTCGTTTGTATTTAAACGGGCAGGTTCACGAGTATGTCAAGTTTGAGATCAATACCGAGTGTTTTTTCTGTAACAACCAGGGGCCCAACGATAATCCGAAAATGTCCTACAATATTCTGGACGCCATTGGAAAAGTCGAGATCAACCGTTACGTGAATTTCTGGGGTGGCCGTATGCTGGTCCCCACGGAGCGTGGCGAGTTAAGCGGTCCTTTCTTCCAGGCGACGCATGACGCCTTCAAAACGCCATTTTTCTCCCAGGACTTCAGCACCAAGTTCGGCAGCGGCGGAGCAGGCCGCTATGGTCGTGACGACGGCGGCACCTTTTGGGGAAGCCTGGAGCCCGGGTTCATCAAGGGCACGCTGGGTTACGCCGTTGGCGTATATCGCGGCCTGCAGTCGTCTACCACCCTTGGCCCTAACCAGGGAAACGACGTATTGTGGGCAGGACGGTTTACCTATAACTTCCTGAACCCGGAAAAGAACCCGGGGTATTACACCAGCAGCACCTATTTTGGCAAGGCCGGCGATATCCTGGCGCTGGCGTTTGGCGCATCCTATCAAAGGAACGGCGCCGGATCGTTCGCCAACCGCAGCGACTTCCTGGGTCTGGTAGGGGACGCGCTTTTTGAAAAGGTGTTGCCCAGGAACCTGGGGGTCGTTACCTTCAACGGCGAATATAAGCAATTCTATGCCAATTACAATACCGCCGCATTCGCCGACCCGGGTTGTTTCTGCATGTTCGATGGCAAGTCATGGACAGTCACGGGCCTTTATCTGATTCCCGTCAAGGTGGGCATCGGAAAGTTCCAGCCGTATGGCAGATTCACCAGCATCCAGCCTAACCACAGCAGCAACCGAGAGGAGATCGAGGGCGGGGTCAACTACATCATAGACGGGTTCAACGCGCGTATCTCCGCCTATTACCAGCATGGCGACCTGTATACCAAAGGCTTGAACTACGCGCCTGACGTGACAGGCAACAAAGTGGATGTTTTCAAATTGTCGTTTCAGCTACAGATGTAGTTTCTCCAGTTCCGGTGAGAATGCGTGAATGCCAGGCAGATGTTTGCTTCTCGGAATGACATGAGCCGCTGCTTGTACGTTAAGCGGCTGTTTGGAAATGTTTCCTGAACCGCTAAATAAAAAATTAAAAAATGCAATCTGGCAATAATCAGAAAGATGCTGAAAGCAGGCGGAACCGGAACGCTGGCGCTTCGGTTCATCGTTTATATCCCATGGCCCACTCCATGGGTCCCCGGTTACCGGAGCCCGACAAGCCGCTTCGGGCCCGGCTATCTCTCGATTTTCAGCACGATGCGGGTAAAACACGTCTTGTCGGTAAAGATCATTTCGGTCCATTGCTGGTGCAGAAGCCTTTTTACCCGGATGGCCCGGATATGTGCCAGGCCGTGATCATCCACCCTCCCGGTGGAGTGGTCGGGGGAGACAATCTCGAAATAGCGGTGAAGGCCGGAAGGTTGGCAAACGCGCAAATCACGACGCCGGGAGCGGCAAAATGGTACAAGGCCAACGGTCATGTGTCGCAACAGGGTATAAAACTCGATATAGGAGCGGGCGGTGCGCTTGAGTGGGTGCCACAGGAAACCATCTTTTTCGATAACGTTCATGTCGAGCTCGACCATCAGGTTTTACTGCAAAAGGAAGCAAGCTATATCGGCTGCGAAATTCTCTGCTTTGGGCGCACTGCTTCGGGCGAATCTTTTACAGATGGGCAGATTGCACAGCGGACCAGCATACGTCGGGATGGAAAACTGATTTGGTTCGAGCAGATCCGGCTCCGGGGAGGAAGTCCTGCAATGAAAAACCCCTTGGGGCTGGGAGGGCATACCATATGCGCAACACTGATTGCGGTGGGGAAACCGGTACCCGCCGAACTGCTGAATGAAGCCCGTGAGAATGCGGTCGAAATCTCGGACCGCAGAGGGGATTTCGGTATCTCGCAGTTGACCTCGCTTGTTGTGGCTCGTTACCTTGGCAATTCCAGCGAAATCGCAAGACGGGTGATGCTCAACAGTTGGGGATTGATTCGACCGGCGATGCTCGGCCGTCAGGCGATGGTGCCGCGCATGTGGAACACATGATGGGCCCCCGAGGGCACTATCATTCTTGAAGCGGGCTCCGGGCAACCGTTAACGCGCAGCCAAGGCGTTGGGAGCTCAAAAAACATTAACTAACCGAGGAGGAAACAATGGACCTGACACCAAGAGAGAAAGACAAGCTGCTGATCTTCACAGCCGGCCTGCTGGCTGAACGGCGCAAGGCGCGAGGCCTCAAGCTGAACTATCCTGAAGCGGTGGCGCTGATCACCTGTGCGGTACTCGAGGGTGCGCGCGACGGCCACTCCGTAGCGGAACTCATGGCGGAAGGCACGCGCGTTCTGAGCCGAGGCGAAGTCATGGAAGGTGTTCCTGAAATGATTCCTGATATTCAGGTCGAGGCGACGTTCCCGGATGGCACCAAGCTGGTGACCGTACATAACCCCATTCCTTAGATCAGGAGACCAAGATGGCCAGACTACCATTAATTCCAGGCGAAATATTCGTACAAGCCGGCGATATCGAATTGAATGCCGGCAGAAAAACCAAGACACTCAAGGCCTCCAACGGCGGAGACCGGCCGATACAGATCGGATCACATTTTCATTTTTACGAAGTCAATTCCGCCATGCAGTTTGATCGCGAGGCAGCGTATGGCATGCGCCTGAATATCATGGCGGGCACCGCTGTGCGTTTCGAACCAGGCCAGGAACGGACCGTTGAGCTGGTGGAGCTATCCGGAGACCGCACGGTGTATGGATTCAACCAAAAAGTAATGGGAAAACTGAAATAACACTGCGCGCGAAGCCAATAACCTAGAGAGGAGCAGAAAATGACATTTAAAATTTCCCGTCAGACATATGTCGAAATGATGGGGCCTACTACCGGCGATCGCATTCGTCTCGCGGATACCGAGCTTTTTGTTGAAATCGAGAAGGATTTCACCACGTATGGTGAAGAAGTGAAGTTCGGCGGCGGAAAAGTGATCCGGGACGGCATGGGCCAGTCGCAGCGCAATCATGCGGATGTGATGGACACGGTTATCACCAATGCCGTCATCATCGACCACTGGGGGATCGTCAAGGCCGATGTCGGCCTGAAAGACGGCAGGATTGCGGGAATCGGCAAGGCCGGGAATCCGGATATTCAGCCCAATGTGACCATGGCCATCGGCGCCGCCACCGAGATCATCGCAGGCGAAGGATCCATACTCACCGCGGGTGGCATCGACAGCCATATTCACTTCATCTGTCCTCAACAAGCTGAAGATGCCATGATGAATGGCATTACCACCATGCTGGGCGGCGGCACGGGTCCGGCGGTGGGCACAGCGGCGACCACCTGCACTCCCGGACCCTGGCACATCCACTCCATGCTGAGAGCATCCGACGGCATGGTAATGAATACGGGTTTTTTCGGAAAGGGGAATGTCAGTCTGCCAACACCGAATGAGGAGCAGATCCTGGCGGGCGCATGCGGGCTGAAACTGCATGAAGACTGGGGCACCACGTATGCCGCCATCGACAATTGCCTGTCCGTAGCCGATAAATACGATATTCAGGTCGCCATCCACACGGATACGATCAATGAAGGCGGCTACCTCGAGAACACCGTTGCCGCCATGAAGGATCGCACCATCCACACCTTCCATACCGAAGGCGCGGGCGGCGGCCATGCTCCGGACATCATCGCGGTGGTAGGGCTGGATAATGTCCTGCCGTCATCCACCAATCCGACCCGGCCCTATACCGTCAATACCCTGGACGAGCATCTGGATATGCTAATGGTGTGCCACCACCTGCACGCCAATATTCCCGAAGATCTTGCTTTCGCCGAATCCCGCATCCGGAAAGAGACCATCGCAGCGGAGGATATTCTGCACGATATGGGCGCCATCTCCATGATGTCATCGGACTCCCAGGCAATGGGGCGCATCGGTGAGGTGGTGCTGCGGACCTGGCAAACGGCGCATAAGATGAAAATCCAGCGCGGCACCCTGCAGGAGGACAAGGCCAAGCACGACAACTTCCGCGTGAAACGCTACATCGCCAAATACACCATTAATCCCGCCATTACGCATGGGGTCTCGCACGTGATCGGCTCGGTCGAAGTGGGCAAGTATGCCGATCTTGTCCTTTGGAGGCCTGCCTTCTTTGGCATCAAGCCATCCATGATACTGAAAGGTGGCATGATTACCGCAGCATTGATGGGTGATCCGAACGCGTCGATTCCGACGCCTCAACCGGTGCATTACCGCTATATGTTCGGGGGATACGGGGGCGGCATCAAGACCTCCTGTTTCACGTTTACCTCGCAGGCTGCGCTAGATGCAGGTTTGGTGGACCAGTTGAAACTGGACAAAAACCTCATTGCGGTCAAGAACACGCGCAATCTTCGCAAGAAGGACATGATTCATAACGGCGCAACTCCCAAAATGGAAGTCGATCCGGAAACCTATGAAGTTCGTGCGGATGGGCAACTCCTCACCTGTGGGGCAGAGGATGTTCTCCCCATGGCGCAGCGCTACTTCCTGTTCTGAGATCCTCAAATGCTCATATTGAACTCAAAAATAGAGCATGCGGACGCGGTTTTCGCGCGGCTCGTACTTCCCTACGAGCTTCGCGAAAACAGCCGGCTGCGGACGGCGCTTCCCTCGGGAGAAGAGGTAGCCATTTTTACGGCCCGGGGTACTGTGCTGCGCCATAATGACTTGCTCAAGGGAGATGACGGCCGGATAGTCCAGATCGTGGCGGCGGAAGAACCGACATACCGGGTAGTTTGCGATACGCCGCACAACCTGCTTCCGTGCGCGTTTCATCTTGGCAACCGCCATACCCAGACCGAGGTAGGCGATGGTTTTCTGCGCATTTACCAGGACAGCGTGCTGAAGGAAATGCTGGAAGGCCTCGGCGCCACCGTGGTGGAGGAAAGTGCGCGGTTCGAGCCGGAAGCGGGTGCATATAGCGGCGGCGTCCACCACCATCACCATGATGGGGATAGTCATAGCCATAGCCATGCCCATGGTCCGCTGGCGCCGATCCCGAAGTACCAGAAAATCCATCGGCCCTCGGACCAGCATTCCTGAAGCAGGACATGACCGCGATGCACGATACATCACTGCTACGTCTGCTGCAACTCGCGAGCCCATCGCTGCCGATCGGGGCGTACACCTATTCCCAGGGACTGGAAGCAGCTATCGAGGCGGAAACGATTACCGGCGAAAGCTCTGCGCGCGACTGGATCATCGAGTCGCTGGGAATAGTTGGAGATTTCGAGGCTCCCATTCTATGGCGCCTGCTGGAGGGATTCGCTGCTCGCGACGCGGAAACGGTCACGTTCTGGACAGAGCGTTTCGTGGCTGCCCGGGATACCGCTGAATTCCGGGCGGAAACCATCCAGATGGGATATTCGCTCAGTAAGCTGATAGTGGAGCTCAGGATTGCCGATCCTGAACTGCTTGAAATCCTGGAATGCCAGCCGGAGATACCTCTGCCAACCGCTTTTGCCTGCGCTGCCGAGGCTCTCGGCGTTCCGCACGAAGCCGCGTTGCTGGGAATGCTGTTTTCAATGATCGAGAACCAGGTGCTGGCATGCGTGAAGTCCGTACCGCTTGGCCAGGTTTCCGGCCAGCGTTTGCTGCTTTCACTGCACCCCGTAATTGAAGAGACGATGCGGCATGCGCAGTGCCTTGGCGATGATGAGTTGTCCAACTGGGCTCCGGGATTATCGGTTCTATCCATGCAGCACGAAGTGCAGTACAGCCGTATTTTCCGATCCTGACGGGATCGCCCAACAGAACAATTTGGAATATAAAGATGAAAAAGACTTCAAATCCTTTACGTGTCGGAATAGGCGGCCCCGTGGGATCGGGGAAAACCGCTTTGTGCGAAGCGCTGAGCAAGAAAATGCGTGATCGCTACGAAATGGCCGTCATCACCAATGATATCTATACCAAGGAGGATATGGAGATTTTGTTGCGCGCCCATGCATTGCCGCCGGAGCGCCTGATGGGTGTGGAAACAGGCGGCTGCCCGCATACCGCAATCAGGGAAGATGCATCGATCAATCTCGAAGCCATTGCCCGCATGACTGCCGATTTTCCTGATCTCGATCTGATCCTGGTCGAATCCGGCGGCGATAACCTCGCATCGACCTTCAGTCCGGAGCTTTCCGATTTGACCATATACGTCATAGATGTTGCTGCCGGAGAAAAGATACCCCGCAAAGGCGGCCCTGGCATTACGCGCTCCGCCCTGCTCGTCATCAACAAGATCGATCTGGCGCCTCATGTCGGCGCCAGTCTGGAGGTAATGGACCGGGATGCGAAAAGAATGCGGGGCGATCGGCCGTTTGTTTTTACCAATCTCCGTACTGGGGAAGGTGTCGATCAAATCGTCGATTTCATCATTAAAAAAGGACTGCTGGACGAAGTGAGGGCACAAAAGGCTGCGCAGCATTGACAATTTGCAGGCAAAACAGAGGGCGGGTCGATATCGGACCGGCACCTCGGGTTTCGCGGGTTTCAGGCATGACCTGCCTACCACCATAAAAAACGTCAGAGAAAAAAATTGGAGTCAATCATGGACTGGTCATTAAAAATCGACAGCGCTCTTCCTCGCCCTCTACGCGTCATTCTCCGGGGAGTCGGCCAGGTATTCTTCTGTTGCAATGCGGTTACTGGCTTCATTTTTCTGATCGCGCTTTTCATTGGAGGAGTAACAGCCGGATTAGCTGCAACCGTGGGTGTAATAAGCAGTACCACTGCCGCCTATCTCATGGGATTCTCCGAAGACGATATCGACGCTGGGTTATATGGATTCAATGGAACGCTGGTGGGGCCCTGCCTTTTTTTGTTTCTGGAGCACTCGCCGCAACTGTGGCTGTATGTTGTGCTTGCATCGATACTTTCGACTGTCGTGCTGGCGGCGTTGATGCGGATACTTCATCCTTATAATGTTCCCGCTTCCACCTCACCTTTTGTTCTTACATCCTGGATGTTTCTCGTCGCGGTATATGCTTTCGAAAGCTTTTCGCGCGGACCGGTATTGCCGTCACCCAATATTCCGTCAGCCATAACGGATGCAGGCACGCTGCCGGCCGACATGTGGTTCACGGCCCTGACAAAAGGCGTTGCCGAAGTCATGTTTGCGGACAGCGTTATCGTTGGCATACTATTTTTGATTGGCATCGCGATAGTTTCCCTGCGCGGAGCCATCATGGCCGCATGCGGCACCCTCGTAGGCATCATTGTTCCCTTATTGTTTGGAGCCAGTTCGAGCGCTATCGAAATGGGCCTGTATTCCTTCAATCCCGTTCTTACAATGATGGCGGTAGGTTGGGTATTTCTCAAACCTACAGCCAGAAGCGCCATGCTGGCGCTTCTGGCTGGTATCCTGACCGTGGTTTGTCAAGCGGGTCTTGCCAGTTTTCTGACACCGCTGGGCCTGCCCACGCTCACGTTTCCCTTCGTGCTCGTGATGTGGATGTTCCTGTTCGCCGCGGGGAAGTCCAAGTATTGGTCGGGTTCCGAAGCGTAGCGGGCGGAGATTCAACACATCGATGCCGCCTCCGGGATCAACAACCCCGGAGGAACGGTTCCGGTACGGTTCACTGCAACCTGCAAAAACCAGGCTATTCCAGCAATTTGTTTTCGGCCGCATAGCGCACCAGTTGCGCATTATTCTGCATATCCATCTTTTCGAGAATGCGGGCGCGATAAGTACTTACCGTTTTTCCACTTAACATCATTTTCTGTGAGATCTCTGTCAGGGATACTCCCGCGACGATGAGTTTGAGCACATCCAGTTCCCTATCCGAAAGTATCGAATGCAATGGCCTTTCTGACGCCGAGCCAAAGTTGAATTGCAGTTTTTCCGCCAGCTTCGAGTCTATGTATTTTCTGCCGTTTGCGAGGCGCCGGATTACCGATATCAGCAGATCGGTCGGGCTGTTCTTGGTAAGATAGGCGGATGCGCCTGCCCGTATCGTCCTGATGGCATACTCGTCTTCCTGGTATGTGCTCAGCATCAGCACACGGTGCTTTGCGCCATCAGTCATTATCTGCTTCAATACTTCGAGTCCATTCAACCCCGGCATATTGACGTCCAGGACTGCCACGTCCCAGCCGCCGTTGCGCATTTTTTCCAGAGCGTCCAGACCGTCGGTCGCTTCGCCCACGACCACGATATCGGCAGTGTCCGCGAGTATCCTCTTCAATCCATCCCTGAACAGTCTATGGTCATCAGCGAGAAAAACCTTGATTATCATGGCAACCCCATCGTATTGATCGATATTCGAGGGCCTGTTCGAGAAGATACGCCGCGCGAGAATGAACTGGATTGGCAAAGAAAACGCGTATCAGTATATCGAAATACCCAAAGCTGAATCCTGATTCTATATTTTCCGGATTGGAAGACCAAGCGCGTGGGTTTTTTAGGATGATCCCGTTCGTTGCACCGGTATGCGCAGGCTGACCACGGTGCCCCGCGGCGGCACGCTGGCGATATCGATGCTGCCGCCGAGCATGCTCGCCCGCTCGCGCATCCCAAGGAGGCCAAATGACTTTTGCATCGCAGCGCACGCGGGATCGAATCCTTTGCCGTTGTCGCGTACCTCCACCAGAAGTCCGCCGGAGTTCTGTGAAAGAACGATTTCCACCCGGCTTGCTTCCGCATGCCGGGTAACGTTGGTCAGGGATTCCTGTACGATCCGGAATATCGTTACTGTCTGGTCTTCATCCAGGTCGATCGGTTCTTCCGCCAGTTGCAACAAGCAGGTGGCGCTGCCATGTTTTCTGAATTCATCGGCCAGTTTTTTTATCGCCGGTATGATCCCCAGCTCCAGCGTCGCCGGACGCAAATGCTCTGCGATATTGCGCACGCTTTGTCCCGCCATGTCCACGAGTGCCGACACATTGCGTCGGATAATTTCGACTCTTTCGCTTCTATTATCTCCCCCACTCTTCAGCAACGATATTTCCAGGCGTAATGCTGCCAGAAGCTGGCCTAGTTCATCATGAATTTCCCGTGCCATATATTTACGATCTTCCTCCCGCATCCGGTCCACATGTGCCGCAAATTCCCTTATGGCCGCATCCCGCGCCCGAAGCTCCCGCTCCACAACAATTTGCGCCTCCGCCTGCTTGTGCTCCAGCCACTTCCCCAAGTCATCTCCGATGACATCGATCAGATTTTGTTCCTCCGGCAACAGGAACGGCTGATCGTCACTGTAGAAAACAACGATCCAGCCGCAAGGTTCGCCGCAGACCCTGACCTGTTTCCGCAATTCACGGGCATGATCCTTTTCGTACTTCTCCGAAAAAAACTGCTTGCCGTCCAACTCGATCTTGATTGCAGTAATGTGCGGGAACTGCATGGCGGTAATGAGTTCCGCAAAAATGACTTTGCAAACTTCTTCCAGCGAACCGGATTCCATCCCGCGGCGAATGGCGTAGAAGCAATTGATTTCCTTCAATCTTTCGCGTAACGATTCCTCAACCTGCCGGAGTTTGTTGATTTCGTGCTCGATGGCTTCAGCCATCCTGTTGAAGCCCGCACCCAGCTCGGCGATTTCGTTATGGGTGGAAATATCGCAACGGGAAGAATAGCTGCCATGGGCAATGCTGCTCGCCTGACGGCTGAGATCCGCCAGCGGGCGCAGGATTTTGCGGCGCATATAGAATGTGGCGATCGCGACGATCACTAGCGAAGTACAAAGCGCTGCCAGTATCAGCAGGATTTGTTGCTGAAATTTGAGTTGCAGGTTGCTCAAGGTGGTTTGAGTGCGATGATCCAGTTCCAGCATGAATTGCTGGATGGGCGCCATGATCTTGCCTTTCTCAGCCGTGTAGTGCTGGCCGAACAGCAAATCGATGGCCGCTTTCCGATCGGGTGCGCAGGGCACGGTGAAATTTCCGGACGTGTCCTTGCACAATCCTTTGGTTGCGGCGAAGGCCTGCTTTTCCAGATTTACGAGATTGTCCGAGTTTCTCTGGGATTGCTGCAGCAGGGCGAGCTCACGTTCGCTAAAACCTTCGCCTCGCATCAATTCGATCAGGGAGACTGTGTTTCCCGTGGCCTTTGGGCTTGGGTCCCTGTTCAAGTCCCAGTAACTGATGGAATGATCCTTGTCTCGCGGGCGCTTTCCGTTACGGATGTCGAGGATCTCGAAAAAGAAACGCTCATAGACAGGATCGCCGGTAATGACATAGCTGCGTGCGGCCTTGGTGAGATCTTCCGAACTGAGGAACAGCTCATTGGCAAGCTGCAGGGACCGGTGTTTCTGCCGCTCAGCCCGGGTGATATCGTCCAGCGTTCCCAATACCTGGGAAGAAAGCAGTATCAACAGGCTGAGCCCCAGCATGATGGCGATAAGCCCAAAATTGGTAAAAACACTGATCCTCAAAAATCTTCCCTTCTTTTCCGTTTAAAATGAGGAGCGGTTTGCTCACTGGCGATCGAATCCCGTGACACGCTATCCTGGCTCCCGTCTTTTATGCGCCTTTATCGCCAATCATTCTGTATAACTGCGGTGTATGTCAACCATGCAGAAAGGTAATATAGGCCCTGTTTAAACTTGTTTCGCATTCGAAATCACCATGCCCAAAACAAGCGCAGGTATCTTGCTGTATCGAAGACCAGGCAGCAAACTGGAGGTATTGCTTGTCCATCCTGGCGGGCCGTTCTGGGCAAGAAAAAACCTGGGGGTCTGGTCGCTGGCAAAGGGCGAATATCAGGAAGGAGAAGACCCATTGTGCGCCGCATTGCGTGAATTCTTTGAGGAGACAGGCCATAGGCCTGCCGGACCATTCCTGCCCCTGGGACAGAGAAAGCAGCCAAGTGGAAAACATATCCTCGCATGGGCTGCCGAAGGCGACTGGGACCCTTCGAGTCTGGTTTCAAATACATTCAGCATGGAATGGCCCAGGGGCTCGGGAGCAATCCGGGAATTCCCCGAGGTGGATCGCGCCGAATGGTTCGATATGGCGGAAGCACAGCACCGCATCCTTTCCGGGCAGCGAGGCTTCCTCGATGACCTGCATCGAAAGCTCGTGGTGGAAGAGCTTCATCCGCCAGGAATGAACACATGAGTTACCTTGGATCCTCGGCATAGGCAACGGAAGTAAGACGTGCTTTCATTCATGGCATGAAACAACCGCGACTCCAGCCAGCCAGTCTGGCTTGCTTGGCCGGTTCCGCCCATCCCCGCATAGACACCCGGCATGTTTTTGAATGCAGCCGAAACTCCTTCATGCGTAAACCCGTCTAAGATTATGGTATTCAAACGCTTGTAATACTATAATCAGCGAATTTTCGAATTCTTCCTGGTGGCCAATTTGTCCTCCATGCAGCTATTTGCTTTTGGCATCAACCATCAAACCGCGCCGCTGGATGTGCGGGAGCAGGTATCGTTTCCAGAAGATGCGATGGAGCATGCATTGCATGACCTCGTGCGTCACCATCCGGTGAAAGAGGCGGCGATCGTTTCAACATGTAACCGCACCGAAGTTTATTGCAGTACCGAGAAGCCGGATGAAGCAACCCATTGGTTGGCAAATTTCCACCAGTTGCAGGAGCGGGAGCTGGACCCCTATCTCTATAAATTGCCCCGGGAGAGAGCGGTAAAACATGCTTTCCGGGTAGCCAGCGGACTGGATTCCATGGTGCTGGGGGAGCCGCAGATACTTGGCCAGCTGAAGAATGCGGTGAAGTCGGCCGAGCATGCCGGCACATTGGGGATGCTGTTGCACAAGCTGTTCCAGCGTACATTCTTTGTGGCAAAGGAAGTTCGCAGTTCCACCGAGATTGGCGCCAACTCGGTTTCGATGGCGGCAGCCGCCACAAGGCTGGCGGAGCGCATCTTCGGCGATCTGGGCGATCAGCGTGTCCTGTTTATCGGTGCAGGCGAAATGATCGAGCTATGCGCCAGCCATTTCGCTGCGCGGCATCCAAAGCGCATCACGGTTGCCAATCGCACCAGCGAACGCGCGCAGGCTCTGGCCCATCGCTTCAATGCCCAGGCGATCAGCCTGAACGAACTACCCGAGCAGCTGGCGCTTAATGACATCGTGGTCACATGTACCGCGAGCACACTGCCTATACTCGGAAAAGGCATGGTTGAACGCGCCATCAAGACGCGGAAGCATCGTCCCATTTTCATGGTGGATCTGGCCGTTCCTCGAGATGTCGAGGCCGAAGTGGCGGAACTGGATGACGTATTTCTTTATTCCGTCGACGATCTCGCCGAAATCGTCCGGGAAGGGCTTGATTCACGCCAGGGGGCGGTGGCACAGGCAGAGGCGATCATCGATTCGAATGTAATCAATTTCATGCACTGGCTGGAATCGCGTGAAGTGGTTCCCACGATTCGCGCGCTGCGCGACCAGGCCGAGCGCTATCGGCGTCATGAAACCGAGCGTGCGAAAAAACTCCTGGCAAGGGGGGAGGATCCGCAAAAGATCATCGAATCGCTGAGCAATGGCCTTACCAACAAGTTTCTGCATCTGCCTTCCTACGCCCTTAATCACGCCGTAGCAGACGAGCGCGATGACCTGGTTGAGCTGATCAACCGACTGTACCACCTCCACCGTCCGGAATGAACAAGAGTATTGCCGCAAAGCTCACGCAACTAAGCGTGCGCCTGGAAGAATTGAATCGTATGCTGAGCAGTGAGAGTGCTACGGCGAACCTCGACAGCTATCGCAAGCTGACGCGTGAGCGTGCCGAGATTGCGCCGGTGGTCGAGCTTTATGAGGCGTATCTGCAAAGCGAGCGCGATATACATACCGCGCAGGAAATGTGTGCCGATGCTGAAATGCGCGAGTTCGCCGATGCCGAAATAAGGGATGCAAAGGAAAAGATCACTCACCTCGGCGCCGAACTGCAGAAGCAATTGTTGCCCAGGGATCCAAGCGACGAGCGCAATATTTTTCTGGAAATCCGTGCCGGAACGGGCGGAGATGAATCGGCGCTGTTCGCGGCTGACTTGTTTCGCATGTATGCGCGTTTTGCCGAACGCCAGCGCTGGCAGGTCGAAATAATCTCGCAGAGTCCTTCCGAAGCTGGCGGCTACAAGGAGATTATCGCCAAAATTATCGGTAACGGAGCTTATTCCAAGCTTAAATTCGAGTCGGGCGGGCACCGGGTGCAGCGCGTGCCGGTAACGGAGACCCAGGGGCGCATTCATACTTCCGCCTGCACCGTTGCGGTAATGCCTGAAGCGGACGAGATCATGGATGTGGTGCTGAATCCAGCGGAATTGCGCGTCGATACCTTTCGCGCATCAGGGGCCGGTGGCCAGCATATCAACAAGACCGATTCCGCCGTGCGCATAACCCATCTGCCTACGGGAATCGTGGTCGAATGCCAGGATGGACGCTCCCAGCATAAAAACAAGGCGCAGGCGATGAGCGTTCTGGCGGCGCGAATACGCGACAGGCAAACGCAGGAGCAGCAAAGCAAGCAGGCGGCTACCCGCAAGTCTCTCATTGGGACTGGCGACAGGTCAGGGCGAATCCGTACCTATAACTTTCCGCAAGGGCGGATAACCGATCACCGCATCAACCTCACGCTGTACAAGATGGAGCAGATCATGGATGGGGATTTGAACGAGCTATGCTCCGCGCTTGTGTCCGAGCATCAGGCCGAGCAGTTGGCGGCGATGGGCGAGTAGCGGGAGCATGCCGCCATATCCCTTTCGAGGGCATTCCCTTTTACCTTCTCTTTTCTCGTCCTTTTTATCCCTTCCTGCATTTTTTTCCACGTTGCTGGCAAGCGCGCGTGCTGGCGGGAACCGTGGCTGATCGTCTGGCTGTTGGCGCCGGTATCCGCGGAATTACAGTGCGGGAAGCGTTATGCCAGGCGGATCAACACATCGGGGACGTGGATGCCCGGATGCTGATGCAGCAAGTGCTCGACGCGAGCCATGCATATCTTATCGTCCATTCGGATCAGGTATTGACGGCGGAGCAAGCGCAGAAGTTTCGGCAGCTCATCGAACGAAGAGTGGCTGGCGAACCGATAGCCTACATCACAGGCAAGCGCGAGTTTTACGGCATGGATTTTGTGGTATCCCCCTCGGTTCTCATTCCCCGCCCTGAAACGGAATTGCTGGTAGATCTGGCGTTGGAGCGTATTCCCTCAAATCGGACAGTCCGGATTCTTGATCTGGGTACCGGCAGCGGGGCCATCGCCATCGCGATAGCCAAATGCCGTCCGCTGGCTCTCGTTACCGCAGTGGATATTTCTCCTGGTGCTGCGGCTATCGCAAGGGCGAACATGCGGCAACATGATGTGGATAATCTATCCATAGTCGAAGGCGACTGGTTCGGAGGAGTGGCGGGAGAGATTTTTGATCTGATCGTGGCAAATCCGCCTTACGTGGCTCGTGCTGATCCTCATCTGAGCCAGGGAGATTTGCGTTTTGAGCCTCCCATAGCGCTGTCGGGAGGCGAAGACGGACTTGACTGTCTACGCCAAATCATCGCTGCTGCACCGGCTCATCTCGCGGAAAGTGGATCCTTGCTGGTCGAGCATGGATATGATCAAGCGGAAATATGCCGCGAATTGCTGGATATCGCAGATTATGACGCCGTTTTCACCTGCCCTGATCTTGCGGGAATCATGCGGGTCAGCGGCGGGTTTTGTCCAGGTTCCATCGTGCGGCAATAGGCCGGGAATCGCGGGCATTCCGACAGGTGCTGATCAAACCTCTTGAAAATGTAATAGCTTTGCCCTATGCTGATTTGCTGGTAGGTTTTACTTATTTGAAGGAGAAATTGGCATGACTACACAGGAAACCATCAAGCAGCAGCTCAGCGCTCATCCGGTGGTGCTTTACATGAAGGGAACTCCCGAGGCGCCTCAATGCGGTTTTTCCGCTCACGCGGTAAAGGTGCTCAATGCGTGCGGCGTAAGCGATATCTTCGCGGTGGATGTGCTTGCGGAGCCTGAATTCCGGCAGGGCATCAAGGACTATTCGAACTGGCCGACCATCCCTCAGCTTTATATCAATGGCGAATTCGTCGGCGGCTCGGATATCGTAACCGAGATGTATCAAAGTGGCGAATTGCAGAAACTGCTTCAGAAATGAGGTTGAGCGGCTGATCTGAGGTATTCGCAGCGGAGGAGCACCGACACGCCGGCTCTGCCGGCTTTTTGTCGGGTATTCCACTTGATCGATGGACAGTCTTGGGTGGAAAGGGAATCGCTCATGTCGTGGCTGCTGCGGCGATTGCCCAGTAACGAAAGAATTTTCCCGCAGCCATGAACAGCATGGTCGATATCCAGTTGACCCGAAGCCAGCCGGCGGCGACGCATATGAGATCCCCGATCAGCGGTACCCACGCAAGCAGGAGAACAGGGCTGCCATGCTTGCGCACCCATTCCAGTCCCCGTTTATTGCCTGCCGATTTTCTCAGGAGCGCTTTCTCATCAGGCAGAAAGCGTCCGATAGCATATGAACTCATACCCCCCAGGGTATTGCCCAGCGATGCAATGCACAGGGCAGGCCAGTAAAGCTGAGGGTGGGTTGTAAGAACGCCGAACAGCACGGCTTCGGAGCCGCCGGGCAGCAATGTCGCAGCCAGGAAACTGCTCGTGAACAAGGCCAGCAGACTTGATTGTTCATCCATGAATTTTCTGTGAGGGGGGTAAGCTCTGGTAAACATCATCCCCGGCAATATGACGAGTGATGGGGAAAGGCTTGCGCAGCCTATCACGGCCAGGAAGCGGATGCCTAACCAATATTTGACTTAACGATATTATTTCGCGATGATATGCCCACCGCTTACCGATTACTTATCTCTGTTCAAGAGGAAAACCATGACAACCAATGTATCTCTGAAGCAAAAGGTCAATTCGATTATTTCCGCCAGGCATCTGCTCAAGCATCCATTCTATATAGCCTGGACAGAAGGGAAACTGTCCAAGGAGCAGTTGCGCCACTACGCCGAACAGTATTTCCATAATGTCCTGGCCGAACCGACTTACTTGAGTGCAGTGCATTTCAATACACCACACCTTCACACCGAAACCAATAGCGGGGATATCAGCGTGCGCCAGGAAGTGCTGAAAAATCTTATCAGCGAAGAGCATGGCGAAAAGAATCACCCCGCTCTGTGGAAAACCTTTGCGCTTGCGCTGGGTTCGAGCGACAAGGATCTGGCGAATGCGAAAGCCTTGCCGGACACGGCCAACCTCGTTTCCACGTTCCGGGATATCTGCCTGAATCAGCCGTTTTACGCGGGACTGGCCGCATTGCACGCGTTCGAATCGCAGGTTCCTTCAATAGCAGCGGTAAAAATTGACGGACTGGCCAGGTTCTATGGCATGAACAACCCGGGCAGTTATGAGTTTTTTACGGTGCACCAGGAGGCGGATATATACCACTCGCAAGCCGAGTGGACATTGATCGAGCGTTTTGCGGATACCGCCGAAAAACAGGCAGAAGTATTGGCGGCAACCACCCGGGCATGTGACGCGCTATGGGGTTTCCTGGACGGAATTTATGAGAACTACTGCTCGGATCTTGCTTGCGAGGACGAAGCGGCAGCAACCATACACTGAAATCATTGATTGGAGAGCAGGCAGACAATGATTTGCTCTCCATTGCTTCTTGTTTGACAAAAGCTCGTGTTCCTCAGGTTCACGAGCTTTTTTACTCCAGGGGGACGATTCCCTCCAGCGTGGCAAAACAGGTATTTTTCGCGGTTGCAAGAAAATCGCGAAGATAAGGCCGTGCTGCCGTTTCCTTCAGCGTCGAAGCATACAGGTTGCTCCATAAGCCGCTCGAACCGATACGGCGCGCTATCACATACTCATGTTCCACGTAATTTTTCAGGCCCCAGCTGGGAAGCGCCGCGATTCCACGCCGGCTGGCTACCAGTTGCAGAATGGCTACGGTCAGCTCCGCGGTGCGCCGCTCAGGATGAATTCCGGCTGGCTTTAGCACATGATGGATCAGATCGATTCGGTCTTCAGGTACCGGGTAGGTAATAAGCGTCATGCCGGAGAAATCCGGCGCTTGAAGTATCCGTTTTCTGCGCAATGCATGATCCGGCGGCAGCACCGCAAGAATTTCAAAACAAAACAGGGGATGGTGGGCAATATCGCGCCTCCGCTTATTTTCGGAACCGATCACCACATCCGCCAGGCCCTCTTCCAGTAACCGGATGGGGTCGCTATGGAATCCCGACACCAGGTCCAGTTCCACATCCGGCCAGTGCTGCCTGAATGCATCCATCAATGGCATCAGCCAGTCGAAGCAGGTATGGCATTCCAGTGCGATGCGCAAGCTGCCCGATGCCTGTTCAGATATTTTTGCAAGGCCGCGTTCAGTCGCCTGAATCGCTTCCAGCACTGTCTCCGCAAGGGCGACAAGGTGTTTCCCTGCATCGGTAAGCTCAACCGACTGGCCGCGCCGCTGCACCATGGGGAGGCGATAATGGGTCTGGAGCGCCTTGATCTGGTGCGACAGGGCGGACTGCGTAAGGTGCACCCGCTTGGCCGCGCGCGATACACTGCCTGTTTCATGCAATGCCGCCAGGGTGCGCAGATGTCGCAGTTCAAGCATAATTATGAACCATATTCATGGATTTTGTATAACATTTCATTTGATTCATAATTTAGTCTGCCACACAATGGCTATTTCATGCAACTGTTCGCGATGAGCGATCAAGGAGTCGGGAAATGGCATTGACACATAACTTGGGTTTTCCCCGCATCGGGGCGCAAAGGGAATTGAAGCGGTCGCTTGAAGCCTATTGGAACGGCGATATCGATATCGGCCGGCTGCAGGCCTCCGCAGCGGACCTCAGAAAGCAGCACTGGCTCCTGCAGCGGGAAATCGGTATCGATCTGATTCCAGCGGGCGATTTCGCTTTTTATGACCATATGCTGAACATGACCACTCTGCTTGGCGCCGCGCCCGCGCGATTTAATCCAGGCAGCGGCGAAGCAGGGCTGGACCTGTATTTCGCCATGGCCCGCGGCACCGCAAGCCAGCCCGCGATGGAAATGACCAAGTGGTTCGACACCAATTATCATTATATCGTCCCGGAATTCGATGCCCAGACCTGCTTTCGTATTGCTTCCACCCAGCTTTTCAAGGAAGTGGAAGAAGCCAGGGCCCTCGGCATTTCGCCAAAGGTGGTGCTGGTCGGGCCGCTCACTTACTTGCACCTTGGCAAGGAGACCGAATCCGGCTTCAACCGTCTTAAATTATTGCCTCGTCTCCTTCCGGTTTATGGCGAAATTCTGGCCCGGCTCCGGTCCCTGGGCGTGGAGTGGGTACAAATGGACGAGCCCTCTCTGGTGCTCGAACTGGATGACGAGTGGCTGCACGGCCTGGATCAGGCTTATGCCGTTCTGGGCAACTCCGGCACGAAGCTGTTGCTCGCCACTTATTTCGAAGCGATAGGCAATCATGCGCAGCGTTTGAAGCGTCTTCCGGTGGATGGCGTGCATATCGACCTGTGCCGTGCGCCCGATCAGCTTCGTGTCTTTCTGGAAGATTACCCCAAGGATAAAGTACTTTCGCTCGGCATCATAGACGGGCGCAATGTGTGGCGCGCCGATCTGGCGAAAGCATGGGAATGCTTGTCGCAAGTGCATCCGATATTGCGGGAGCAATTATGGATTGCTCCCAGTTGCTCGCTGCTCCACTGCCCCGTGGATCTTGCGCTCGAGACCCGTCTGGATAGCGAAATCAGGTCCTGGCTGGCATTCTCGGTGCAAAAATTGAAGGAGATTGCCATTCTTGGGGAGGGGCTGAAAAAAGGAGAAAGCGCGATCAGCGCGGAATTGGCTGCTTCCTCCGAGGCGCGCCAGGAACGCCTGGCATCGAGCCGCATACATAATCCCATCGTGCAGGAGCGCCTGCTACGCCTGACTCAGCGCGATAAAGCGCGAAAGAGCCCGTTTTCCGTCCGGCAAGCGCTGCAGCGACAACGTTTTCTATTGCCCATGCTTCCTACGACTACTATCGGATCATTTCCGCAGACACCGGAGATACGCCATGCGCGTGCCGCATACAAAAAAGGCGAAATGGGAAATTTGCAGTATCTCGAAGCGATGCGAAATGAGATCGGGACGGTGATCAAAAAGCAGGAAGAGATCGGCCTGGATGTGCTTGTCCATGGTGAAGCCGAACGCAATGATATGGTGGAGTATTTCGGCGAGCAACTGTCCGGATATGCTTTTACCGAAAACGGATGGGTCCAGAGCTACGGTTCCCGCTGTGTCAAGCCTCCAGTACTCTATGGGGATATCCACCGGCCCGAGCCGATGACGATAGACTGGATCAGATATGCGCAAAGCCAGACGGCAAAGCCGGTCAAAGGCATGCTGACAGGGCCGATAACCATGCTGATGTGGTCATTCGTGCGTGACGATCAACCGCGCCCCGTCACGGCATTGCAGCTGGCATTGGCTATCCGCGACGAAGTGGCCGACTTGGAAGCCGCCGGCATAGGAATCATACAGATCGACGAGCCTGCATTCCGGGAAGGATTGCCGTTGAAAAAACGTGACTGGGCCGAATATCTGCGTTGGGCAGTAGAGGCGTTTTGCCTATCCAGTTCAGGCGTGGAAGATGACACTCAAATACATACCCACATGTGCTATTCCGAATTCAACGATATCCTTCCAGCTATCGCGAATATGGACGCGGATGTGATTACCATCGAAACATCGCGTTCAAGGATGGAATTGCTCGACGGATTCGGTGAATTCAAGTATCCCAATGAAATCGGCCCCGGCGTATACGATATCCACTCGCCACGAATTCCCCAAACCGGAGAAATGGTGGAACTGCTGGAAAAAGCCTGCCAGGTCATCAGTCCGCAGCAACTTTGGGTCAATCCGGATTGCGGCTTGAAAACACGCCGCTGGCCGGAAGTTGTCACTGCGCTGGAGCGAATGGTCGATGCTGCACGCCTGCTGCGCTCGCGTTTTGACATCCCGGCAACGGATCCGGTTCCGATTCGGCCGGCAACACACCCTGCGAGGGCTCGTTCAGAGGTTTCCTGATAGCTTTTCACTGAGTTGCAACGCTTTCAGAAGCCTTGTTTCGAGGTGAACCAGGCTTCTCGTGTCATTCAGTGCGTTTCCCGCAATAAGAAACGTATCTTCGGCACGCTCCCCCAGGGTATTGATCCGGGCACTGTGCACGCTTATGGCGAATTCCGCCAGCACCTGCGCGATGCGCGACAGCAGGCCCGGTTGATCGCCGGCGACGACGGAGAGAATATGATAGGCGCCCCTTTCATCCCGTTCGATATCGATTTCGGGCTTGATCGGGAAATGCTTGAGATGCCTGCTGAGACGCCCTTGCAGAGGGGGCTGCAATGGAGCCTGCTGCATCAATTGCCGTACCAGGTCATGCTCGATGTGGCGGATCGCCTCGCGGTGCGCTTCATCCGAATTGACGTGATCCAGTATCAGGAAACTGTCGAGAGCATAGCCATGACGGCTGGTGTGAATTTGAGCCTGCGCAATGTTATAGCCGGTTCGATCAAAAAAGCCGCAGATGCGGGCAAATAGATCCTTCTGGTCCGCTGTGTAGACTAATACCTGTATGCCGGTACCCGCTGGAGCAAGTCGTGCCTTCACCACTGGAACGGGCGACTTCATGCGCCGGTACAGATGGCCGGCATGCCAGGCAATTTCCTGCGGGTCATGCAGGAAGAGATAGGCAGGATCGAGCGCTGACAGGAATTGGTCATATGCTTCGGAAGGGACGCCCGCTATTCCTAGCAGTTCGAGCGCTTTGTCCCTGCGGCTCGCGGCGCCCTCGTCGAAATGGAACGACTCGCCGCTCAGATAGCTGCGAGTTGCGCGGAATAGATCTTCCAGCAGCTTGCCCTTCCATCCGTTCCAGACCTTGGGACTGGTGCCACGTATATCCGCCACCGTAAGGAGATAAAGCGCGACCAGGCGCCGCTTATTTTCCATGCGGCTGGCAAAGTCCGCGATAACCCGGGTGTCGGATAAATCTTTTTTCTGCGCGGTCAGCGACATCGACAAGTGATTTTCCACGAGCCAGACGACAAGTTCGGTATCTTCGAGTGGCAAACCGTGGCTTTCGCAAAAACTCCGTGCATCTTTCCTGCCCAGGATCGAATGGTCGCCATTGCGGCCCTTGGCGATATCATGAAACAAGGCAGCAAGATAAAGCACCTCTGGCCTGCTGAATTTGCTTATGAGCCGGCTGCACAGGGGATATTCGTGGGAATATTCCGCAGACATGAAGCGGCGCAGGTTTCTCACTACCATCAGGGTATGCTCATCCACCGTATAGACATGAAACAGGTCATGTTGCATCTGCCCCACTATGCGGCCAAACGCGGGGATATAACGTCCCAGGATTCCACAGCGATTCATCAGGCGCAGCGCCCGGGTCAATCCGCGCGGCTGCCGCAGAATTTGCATGAACAGTTCCCGATTGCGAGGGTTGTGCCTGAATGCCTTGTTGATGAGAGGCACGGCTCGCCACAGTGCTCGCAAGGTTTCTGCGCTATGCGCTTTTATCTCCGGGTGCTGTTGCAGCAACAGGATGCTTTCCAGGATCGCGCTCGTATCCTTCTCGAATAATTTCTCGTCGCGAATCTCCAGCAACTCGTCCCGTTTCTGGTACCGCTCATTGATGATGATGGGGGCGTTTTCTGTATCGGAAAAAATCCTGGCGCGCAAGCTGAGCATCAGGATGGCATTAAGCTGCGATACGGACTTGGCGGCACGATAGTAGCGCTGCATCAGCACTTCGCCTGAGCGGCGCGGCTTTCTGGCCGCTATATGCAATTCCCCGGCAAGGGGAGTCTGATAGTCGAACAGCAAGCGATCTTCCCGCCTTCCGGCGAGATAATGCAGGCGGATCCGAAGATCCCGCAAAAGGGCGTGGTGGCGCATTGCCAGGCGGACTTCCGAGGGTGTGACGAGCCCGTAGCGCCCCAATTCGAGCCAGGATTTTCCCAGGCCCGCCGCACGGCTGACCCAGAGCACGTTTTGCAGATCGCGCAGACCACCGGGGCTTTCCTTTATATTGGGCTCCAGGTTGTAAGTCGCATCGTGGTACCGCTCGTGGCGCTGCGCCTGCTCGAACAGCTTGGCGTCAAAGAATGCGCTCAGGTCTAGCCCGGCTGTGAGATTATGGGAAAATTCCTGGAATAGTATTTTATTTCCAGCCAGTTGACGGGCTTCCAGCAAACTGGTCTGGACCGTGATATCCTTCGCTGCCTCTTCCGCGCATTGGTTCAGGCTGCGTGCGCTGTGACCGACTTCCAGCCCGATGTCCCAGAGCAAGCTCACCCACCGTTCCAGCCCGCAGGCAATGCCATCGTCGGGTTTCCCCCTGCCCTGTTCAGGTGGGGGAAGCAGAACGAGCAGATCGATATCCGAATAAGGAAAAAGCTGCTTCCGGCCATAACCGCCAACTGCCAGCAAGGCAAGGGAATGATGCATGTCCATTTCGCGCCAGGCTTGGCGGAGGATGCTGTCCACCAGCCGGCAATGGCTTCGAAGCAGGGCAGCGCCATTCCCGGTTTCCTGATAACGCTGGCGCAGCAGTTCGCGCGCTTCATGCAGCGTGTTTTTGATCGCTTCGATATTTAAGACCGTTCTGGACAAGTCTCTCGAAGCGCGTTGCCGGAAAGAAGGGAGATGATCATGAACGTCAGGACTCGCGCAGCATAGCTCGCAGCAATCCTCTCAATATCAAGCCCTGAATGCAGGCTTTGGCGGCGAGCCGGCGGATAAGGTCAACACCTCGTATCCGCTCCCGGTAACCAGGACAGTATGTTCCCATTGCGCCGAGAGGCTGTGATCCTTGGTCACGATAGTCCATCCGTCCGCCATCTGGCGTATCGGGGCCTTGCCGGCATTGATCATCGGTTCTATCGTAAAGATCATCCCGGCTTTCAATTCCAGGCCGGTGCCGGCCCGCCCATAGTGAAGCACCTGCGGGTCCTCATGGAATTTTTTGCCTATCCCGTGCCCGCAAAATTCCCTTACCACGCTGCACCCATGGTCTTCCGCAAAACGCTGGATGGCATGGCCGATATCGCCTAGCTGTCTGCCTGGCTTCACTTCCTCGATTCCGCGCCACATTGCCTCATAGGTAATTTCGCACAGGCGCCGCGCCTGGACTCCCGGTTCGCCTATGTAGTACATTCGGCTGGTGTCGCCGTGATACCCATTCTTGATCACAGTCACATCAATATTGACGATATCGCCATTTTTCAGGACTTTTTCGCCGGGAACCCCATGGCATACCTGATGGTTGACCGAGGTGCAAATGGATTTGGGGTAGGGCGAATATCCCGGCGGCGCATAGTTGAGCGGGGCGGGAATCGTGTCCTGGACATTGATCATGTAGTCGTGGCATAGCGCGTCAAGCTCACCGGTGCGCACGCCCGGTTTGACGAAAGGCGCAATGTAATCCAGCACTTCCGACGCGAGCTTGCCTGCTACCCGCATTTTTTCTATTTCTTCAGGAGATTTGAGATTAACCGGCATAATCAATTCAACCTGAACCCGCCTTGCAGCCAATCCACCATATGGGTGAACGTCGGATATCGTGTAAAGTCTTTGTGGATCATGGCTCTAAACTGGAAATGGGCGGTCATCCGCCGGATTCAGGTTCAATTCACGGATCATGATAAACGTAAGATGGAGGCTGTGTGGGCCCGTTTCAATATCCGCGCAGCGGAATGGAATTCGGCTTTTGTAGCGTATGGAGGCACAAGCAACATCAGAACTTTCATGAGAATATCCATCCTGCCTCATCATTGATCCCATCGGTTCCATAATTTCGATGGGCTGCGCTCCGTTCCACTCATCCTGCAAATTCATCGTTGATTGAATTCACGGTGCGCATTTGCTGCTTTTCAGCTCGCTGCCCGGAAATTTCTTTTCGAGGATTCTCAGCTTTGCGGTATCTTCCCCCGAGGGGCTGCGCAGCACAAACGCTACCTGGTCAAGATTGCGCGCACCGATAACCGCTGATCTGACTCCCTTTGTTCTCAATGCCGTCAATGCGCTTTGGGCATCCTCGACCCTATGAAAAAATCCCAGCGAGATCGCGTTATTCCATTTATCGTCGTTCTGGACGCGCGAATAGCCGCCTATCCCGAGCCTTCCAAGTTCGCCCATCTTCTTTTCCGCGAGAAAGGCATTTTTTAGCGGCGGTATGTGTATCCAGAAGACGGGGGTCTTGCCCCGTTGCTCGCGATCCAGCCTGGCATCGAGTTGTACCTGGGCAATCTCCGCCTCAACCGGTTCCATGTCGGCATCGAGAAAAATTCCCCATTCAAGACAGGCGACCGGTTCCCTGGATGGCTTGGACCTTTCCGTTTGGTCCTCCTCGCTTGAAGGTTGGGCATGGCCACGAGACGGGGCATGATCGCCTGAGGCCGGCTCCGACTGAATATAAACTGCGAAAGCAATATTGATGAACAACAACAGAAAGAATACTGTTCTCATATGTTGACGCTTTATTATTGTTAACTTGCCCTTTCGTTGTTAAAATACCACGTTAACAGTATGGCATATTCATTTTGCGGGAGTCAGGAATGCAGGGCATAAAGTTCGTCTCGAACATTGCAATCGTCGCCGCGCTGGCGTTATCCAGCCAGCTTTTGGCGGAAACCGCTCCTGAATCCGGAAAAACGAAAGGAGATGCGGCGAAAGGCCAGCAAATCGCAACTCAGGTGTGCGCAGCGTGCCACAATGCGGACGGTAACAGTTCCATTCCTGCCAATCCCAGCCTGGCCGGTCAGCATGCCGAGTATATCACCAAGCAGCTGAATGATTTCAAGCCGAAGGAAGGCAAGCCCGCAGAACGCGAAAACGCGATAATGTCGGCAATGGTGGCGCCGCTTTCCCCGGAGGACATGAAGAATCTGGCCGCCTATTATTCCAGGCAGACGCCCAAGCCCGGAGAGGCCAGCGATAAAACTCTGGCGGAACAGGGTGAGAAAATATATCGCGGCGGCAATCTCGAGAAAGGCGTGCCCGCTTGCGCGAGCTGCCATTCCCCCAATGGAGTAGGCATTCCTCCCAATTATCCTCGAATTGCCGGACAACATTCGGACTACCTTGTCGCGCAGCTACGGGCGTTCAGAACCGAAGAGCGTACCAGGGACCCGAATAATGTGATGCATATGATCGCCTCCCGGATGAGCGAGAGGGAAATACAGGCTGTATCGCAGTTCATATCCGGTCTGCGCTGAAGCGCTGCGCGCATTCCGGGTATCCGCTAAGGAAGCGCTACGCTTCTTTTTGCGGTATTCCTATTTCCAGCTTCCAAATACGCGTTCTGCCGCAGCCAGCGTTTTGCCGATTTCGTCATCTCCGTGCGCTGCCGAAACAAAGCCCGCCTCAAATGCTGAAGGAGCGAAGTAGACGCCTTCCTGGAGCATTGCATGAAAAAACCGGTTGAAGGCATCCCTGTTGCAGTCCATTACTTCAGCATAGCTTGTCGGCAGATGTTCCCGGAAATAAAGGCCGAACATGCCTCCCACCTGCTGCGCACAAAAAACGATGCCATGTTTTTCCGCAGTTTTGGTAAGCCCTTCCATGAGTCTCCTTGTGCTGGCAGCAAGTTTTTCGTAAAACCCTGGAGCTTGCACCAGTCTTAATGTCGCAAGTCCCGCCGCCACCGCAACGGGATTGCCAGACAGCGTACCGGCCTGATACACAGGCCCGATCGGGGCCAGGCATTGCATGATATCCCGCCTGCCGCCAAATGCCGCCATTGGCATTCCGCCTCCGATTACCTTGCCCAGGGTGGTCAGATCGGGCTTGATGCCATAAAGCCCCTGCGCACACTCCAGCCCTACCCGAAAGCCTGACATCACTTCATCGAAAATCAGCATGGTGCCGTGCCGGGTACACAGGTTGCGCAATGTCGACAGGAAACCAAGCTTTGGCGTTATCAGATTCATGTTGCCCGCCACCGGTTCAACGATCACCGCTGCGATTTCCTGCCCAAAACGGCTGAAGGCCTGCTCCAAGCTATCAAGGTTATTGTAATCCAGGACCAGAGTGGCTGAGGTGGTTCCATCAGGGACGCCAGCAGAACTGGGGTGACCAAAAGTCAGCGCGCCAGATCCAGCCTTGACCAGCAGGGCGTCGTCATGCCCATGATAGCAACCTTCGAATTTGATGATGCGATTTCTCCCGGTGTAGCCCCTTGCCACCCGGATGGCGCTCATCGTCGCTTCCGTTCCCGAGCTGACCAGTCTCACCTGCTCGATCGACGGCAGCAGCCCGCACAGCAACTTTGCCATCTCCAGCTCCGCCTCCGTGGGCGCGCCGAAGGTCAGGCCGTTATGAGCCGCCGCCAGTACGGCGGCGATCACCTCAGGGTGGGCATGACCCAGGATGAGAGGACCCCAAGAGCCAACATAGTCGATATATGTTCTATTGTCTGCATCCCATACGTAAGCCCCTTGTCCGCGACGAAAAAAAACAGGCGTACCGCCAACTGATTTGAAAGCGCGAACAGGGGAATTTACTCCGCCGGGAATATATTTCTGCGAAAGCTCGAATAGTTGCTGGTTACGCGAGATCATTTGAGAACTCATGATGTAGGGTATGGGGCTTCCCCGGAAATAATCGGGAAATCTGTTCGGCGGCATATTGAACGCTCTGCGCAGCAAACAGGCCGTTGACCACGGCCAGCGCATCGGCGCCATGCCGTATCAGCTCGGCGGCATTGGCCAAAGTGATGCCACCAATAGCGACAATAGGGATACGCAGCCTTCGTCTGGCGCGCTGCAGCAGATCGAGGTTCGCCCTTGCCGCATGGGGCTTCGTGCCGGAAACAAAAAAAGCGCCGAATGCGATATAGTCTGCGCCTTGCCGCTCGGCCTCAAGCGCCTGTTCCAGTTCGTTGTAGCAGGACACCCCGATTATTTTCCCTTCTCCCAGCTGCTGCCGGGCATCGGATATGGAGACATCCTGCCTTCCCAGATGCACTCCATCGGCACCAAGCGCAGCGGCCAGGCGAGGATCATCGTTGATAATGAATGGTGTGACTGCATCACGGCACAGATCCGCCAGAAGCGCGGCCTGCTGGATGCGCAGCGCAGGGTCAGCGGCCTTGTTGCGGTATTGGACCAGTCGCGCGCCGCCTTCCAGCGCCTGCCGGGTCATGCGCAGAAGCGCCATCGTATCTGCCATATCCGGCGTAACCGCATACAAGCCCCCGATGGTCCCGCGCGTCATTTGGCCTCATCCCCGTTGACAGCTTCAGACTCGTCGCGAGCCCAAAACAGCCGATCCGGCAAATACTGCCCCATTCCGGGGCGAAAACCCGCCTTCAGCGATTGCCAGGTGTATTCCTGGGCTTCGTATACGCCCTCGATCATGGGCAGGCCGTTGGCAAGAGCGGCAGCAATGGCCGCGGCGAGCGTACAGCCCGATCCATGATAGGAGCCCGCTAGGCGATCCCAGGAATCAGATCGCATCTCGCCCCCGCTTCCATACAGCTTGTTGATCACCTGGAAAGTATTCTCATGCGTGCCGGTGATAAGCACGTATTCGCATCCCATATGCAGAAGCCGGTCGGCACACCGGTTCAGGAGCTGGATATCCTCTTCCTCCTCGTCGTCATCCCGCGCGAGCCGGCGTGCTTCCATGCTGTTTGGGGTAATGATGGTCGCTTGCGGAAGCAGCAATTCACGCATTGCCACGACCATTTCATCGCTGGCCAGTTCATCGCCGCGGCCGGAGGCCAGTACCGGGTCCAGCACGAGCGGAATGTTGGGGTAGTCCGAAATCACCTCGGCAATTGCGGTGATGATTTCGACACTGCCCAGCATTCCCAGCTTGAAGACGTGGACCGGCATGTCTTCCAGAACCGCTCTTGCCTGATCGGCAACCCATTCCGGGTCCAGCGGAAGTATTTCTTCCACCCCGGCGGTATCCTGGACCACGATTGCCGTAACCACGGGCAGCGCATGACAGCCCATGCTGGCAAGGGTGAGAATATCGGCCTGGATGCCAGCACCACCGCTGGAGTCGCTGCCAGCGAAAGAAAGTGCTATTGGGGGTGACTGGGGCATGAGCTATACCGTAAAATAATATTTTAACCTAAATCGCCTCTATCATGCCTCCTACCGAAACGCGCGTTTACCGTTGCTACATGTGTCTTATCTGCGGTTTCATATACGACGAAGCGGAAGGCTCGCCGGCCGAGGGAATTCCTCCCGGAACGCGGTGGGAAGATGTGCCGATGAACTGGACCTGTCCCGAGTGCGCCGCCCGCAAAGAAGACTTTGAGATGGTGGAAATCTAAATGCGTATTCTTCATACCATGCTGAGAGTGGGAAATCTGGAAAAGTCCCTGGCCTTCTATACGGGTGTGCTGGGAATGAAGGAATTGCGCCGGAAAGATTATCCCGATGGAAGATTTACCCTCGCATTTGTTGGCTATCAGGATGAGGCAAGCGGATCCGTGCTGGAATTGACGCATAATTGGGATACGGAGCGATATGACTTGGGCTCGGGCTATGGGCATATTGCCATAGAAGTCGAAGACGCCTACCGTGCTTGCGAGGATGTCAAGACGCGTGGCGGCAAAATCGTCCGGGAAGCAGGGCCGATGAAACACGGTTTGACGGTCATAGCCTTCGTGGAGGACCCGGATGGCTACAAGATCGAATTCATCCAGAAAAAAACCGCTTAACTTTGCTTCAATTCCATTGCGGCGGCAAAGAAGCCGTCCGTTCCATGAAGTCGGGGCGATAATTCCAGAAATATGCCGGTGTCCAGTGGAATTTTTTGCTGCCGCAAAATATCCGCGCAATTCATCAGCGTAAATGAGGAATGATCATTCAGAAAATGCTCCACAATATTCTGGTTTTCTTCCGGAAAGAAGCTGCAGGTGGCATAGACCAGCCTGCCCCCGGGTTTAAGAAGATTTGCCGCGGATGACAGAATCGCCGCCTGTTTATGCTTGAGTTCTTCGATGCTTTGGGGTGATTGCCGCCATTTCAAATCAGGATTGCGGCGCAAGGTTCCCATGCCGCTGCAGGGTGCATCCACCAGCACCCGATCTATTTTTCCGGCCAGCCGTTTGATCTTGATATCATTTTCATTGACGATATGCTGGGGATACAGGTTGGAAAGGCCGGAGCGCTTGAGCCGGGGGCCGAGGTTCTTCAGGCGTTTGTCCGATGTATCGAAGGCGTAGATCCGCCCATGGGAGCGCATCAGCGCTCCCAGCATGAGAGTCTTGCCGCCTGCTCCAGCACAGAAATCGACCACCATATCGCGGCGCCTGGGCGAGAGCAGGTAGCCCAGCAGTTGGCTGCCTTCATCCTGAACCTCGGCCTTTCCCGCGAGAAACAGCGGATGCCGGTTTATCGCCGGCTTGCCTGCAAGCCGTATGCCCAAAGGTGAATAGGGGGTGGGCGCAGCCTCGATCCCGTCCCCGGCCAGTGCAGCGATGATCTCATCTCGGCTGGCAAGAAGGGAGTTGACGCGCAGATCGAGAGGGGCTGGCCGTTGCAGGGATAGTCCCAGATCGAGTATCTCGTCCTCTCGCATGAAGCCCCGGAGCTTTTTTATCAACCATTCCGGAAATTCGGCCCGCACTCCTGGAGATAGCGTCTCCAGGGACAATCCCTTGACGTATCCCAGCCACTTTGCTTCCGCTTCGCTGACAAGCGGTGCCAGCTCGCGCAAATTGATGCCTTGGAACCTGGCCAGATGAGCAAGCAGCAGTGAACGGGGCGTAGGGATCTCTGCGACGGATTCAAGGAACAAGCGGTGGCGCAGGATGCCAAATATATTTTGGCCTATGAATGCCCGTTCTTGAGCCCCCAATTGCGGGTTCTGGCGAAAAAAAACACCTAGCGCGGAATCGGCGGGATGCTGGAGCGGAAGCACGGCGCGAAGCGCAGCGGTTGCGATGTCCAGGTGGGCAGGGGTGAGGCGCATTATCCTAAATCCGGCAGTTGACCGCTCACGTCCAGTTTAGAGCCATGATCCACAAAAACTTTCCGCGGCACTCGACGTTCACCTGTATAGCGAGTTCGCTATCGCACACTTCACCCCGTCCAACTGCCGGATTTAGGATTATCCCGGATATCGCACGTGTAAGGGAAGCAAGTGAAGCAAGCGAGTGGTTTTAGAGCGTACGGGTGCAAAGCCCGAGAAAGGATTCGGATCCCTGTTACGCTTCTTATTGCAGGCGTCCCTGCTTGAGCCTGTCCGATGACTCGCCGTAAGTTATTCGGGTGGCAATCTGGTCCGTGATGATCCCGAGTTTCTCGGTTGAAACTATCCGTACCGGAAGCATGTGGTGGTCGACCGCCAGCCAGATTTTCTTGTCGCGACCCTCGCTATCATCCACCTGTTTGGTCAATACGATAGTTTCAAGCTTGCCCATAGGGGTATCCAGCGTTTCCTTTCCCACCGCATAACGGACCGGTTCGAGCCGGCGGCCGTCGGTTTCATGCAGAGTGACCATCTTGCCCGGAATAGGGGAAAACATGAAGCTGTAGGGCAAGCTCAGCTTGTCCTGCGCATCGGCCGGCAGAGGTTTCTGTTCTTCCCCCCGCTTATTCTGGAGCGTCAGGAGTTTATTGTTCCAGTCGAAAATTGCCACCTTGGGTGGCCTGTTTCCATGTTGATCTGAAAACCGGCTGGGGCGAAACGACCCTTGCGCCGTGATGATTCCCTCGCTATCCCGCACCACGCTATCGGGTTGGGTCAAGGCCAGCAGTCCTTTTGCGCGTCCTTCGCTGTTGATGGTATAGCTCCGGGCATGATTGCCTTTTTTAATCTCAACCGTATCGTTGACTTCGCCTTCCAGACCGCCGGAACTGATCGAATAACTGATATCGACTCGTGAAGGAATATCCGCTGCGTGAGCCGGGAACAGAGATATGGCAAAAAGGACCGATCCCGACAACAGTGCCATGAATGGAAATTTCATTTGCAGAACCCAGGTGAATATAAAGCTGTGTCGTCAGGCACCGCATGCGTCACGCTGACGTGGTTATCCGAAAGTCTCAGGCGTCCTTCCATGAACCAGCGAACGGCCTGGGGATAAATACGGTGCTCCTCGCGCAGTACTCGTACTGCAAGAGAGTCCTCCGTATCATCCGGCATTACCGCCACCGCTGCCTGGACGATTATGGGGCCATGGTCCATCCGGGGTGTAACGAAATGCACGGTGCACCCATGTATTTTTACACCCTCCAGCAATGCTCTCCGATGGGGATGCAGCCCAGGGAAAGCAGGCAGCAACGATGGATGGACATTCATCAGTCTGCCTGCATAGCACTGAACAAAGTTTTCTTCCAGAAGGTGCATGAAACCGGCGAGTACGACCAGATCGGGCGCATAAGCGCTTACCGTCTCCATCAACGCGGCATCGAACGCCTTTCGATCAGGGTAGGACCGCTGATCGATCACTCTGGTTTCCAGCCCGTTTCTTTTTGCCACATCCAGCGCCGGTGCGCCGGGCCGATTACTGATGATCGTGATTGCCCTGACCGGCAGCCTGGCGTCGATCAGCGCCTGTAAATTGCTGCCGCGACCGGAAACCAGGATAACAAGGGAATTCATCATTTCTTGGCCACGGCTTTCCGCCGCGCTTACTCGACAATGGTTTTCAGCGATGCAGCCGTGGTGCGTCTGATATCCCCTATAGCCCAGGCAGTTTCGCCCATCGAATGAAGTATTTCCATGGCTGCACCGGCAATCTCTGGCGCCACGATGAGCACCATTCCAACGCCGCAGTTGAATACGCGATGCATTTCGCCATCCGGCACGTTGCCCTGGCGCTGCAGCCAGCCAAAAATTTCAGGGAGGCTCCATCTGCTTCTTTGCAGTACCGCGGACATCCCTTTGGGTAGAATCCGGGGGATATTCTCCGTCAATCCACCTCCGGTGATATGCGCGATGCCTTTCACAGGCACATGCTTCATCAGTTCGAGTACAGGTTTTACATAAATTCTGGTAGGCGCCATGATTTCATCGATCAACGTTCTTCCATTGAAATCCGACGACAGGTCCACTCTATTTTTTTCCACTATCTTGCGAATCAGGGAATAACCATTCGAATGCGGACCGCTGGAAGCCAATCCCAGCACTGCGTCTCCCTCCGTAATCATCGATCCATCTATAATCCGGTCTTTCTCGACCACCCCTACCGCAAAACCTGCCAAGTCATACTCGCCGTGCGGATACATACCCGGCATTTCGGCTGTTTCCCCGCCGATAAGTGCGCATCCTGCCTGTTCGCAGCCCTCCGCAATCCCTTTGATGACCCGTGTCGCCGTATCGACATCCAGTTTTCCGCAACCGAAATAATCCAGGAAAAACAGGGGTTCCGCACCTTGAACCAGAATGTCGTTGACGCTCATGGCTACGAGATCTATTCCGACGGTATCGTGTTTTTCGTACTGGAACGCGAGCTTCAGCTTGGTTCCCACGCCATCGGTGCCGGATACCAGCACAGGGTTGCGGTAGTTTCGCGGCATGTCGAATAATGCTCCGAAACCGCCTATGCCCCCGAGCACCTCCGGGCGCATCGTGCGCCTGGCAAAAGGCTTGATGTTTTGAACCAGACGATCGCCCGCGTCGATATCGACGCCCGCATCCCGGTAAGAGATCGATCCGGTATCGGTATTCTCTGGATTATATGAAGTCAAGTTGAATTTTCGCTTTGTTGCGGATAGAGTGCGGGTTTTCAAAAAACGGCAATTCTACCGTAAATGCGCGTCGATCGAGATGCAAACGACGGAGCGTGGGTTTCGGTAAAGCTGAGGATAACGATAGGAGAGCTCCAATGAAGCAATTGGCGTTGGACATTATGCCATCTCCGCTGCCCGCGCTCTCCAGATTCGTGCCCGGACGCAACACGGAACTGCTGCAAGCCCTGAATGCCATGCTTGCAAGACCGGTCAAGGAGCGCTTCATCTATATATGGGGTGTTCCGGGAAGCGGAAAAAGCCATTTGCTTCAGGCAATGGCTGCGATGTCCATGCGTAACCAGGTGAATACCGCCTATTTCGCCTGTAATTCAAAAACCTGTTTTCGCGAGCGCAGCGAGGCGGACTGCACATTGGTGGATGACGCGGATCGTCTTGAGGACAATGCTCAAATCGGATTGTTCAACCTCTATAATCGCATACGTGAAAGAGATGATGCGGTTCTTCTCGTAAGCGGCTCGTCCGCGCCCGCTCAGCTCAAATTGCGGGAAGACCTCATGACGCGCCTGGGATGGGGTCTGGTATATCGTGTTCATGAGTTGACTGATCCGGAAAAAATAGAGGCGATGCAGAACCATGCGTTGAGCCGGGGACTCGAGCTATCCGGCGAGGTATGCGATTATCTGCTCAGGCACGAACGGCGCGATTTGACCACCTTGATGGCTACCATAGACGCTCTCGATAGTTATTCGATGTCCCATCGCCGCAAAGTCACCATTCCGCTGGCTCGCGAATTATTGCAGGAACTCTCATGAACCTGGTTCTGTTCGATCTCGACAATACGCTTTTAGCGGGCGACAGCGATTTTCAGTGGGCGCAATTCCTCATCGAGCAACGTGTGCTCGACCGCGAAGTCTACGAAGCGCGTAATATCGAATTCTATGAGCAGTACAAGGAGGGAACGCTCGATATACATGAATTTCTGGACTTTCAGCTAAAGCCGCTGTCCCGGCATCCCAGAAGCCAGCTCGATGCATGGCACCAGGAATTCATGCAGCAGAAGATCCTGCCGCTGATAACACCCCAGGCGCGAGAACTGGTCAAGAGACATATGCTTGGCAATAATTTATGCGTCATCATAACCGCCACCAACCGGTTCGTGACCGGTCCCATTGCGCGGGCTCTGGGGATAAGCCATCTCATTGCCACCGAGCCTGAGCAGGTGAACGACGAGTTTACCGGTCAGGTTTTCGGCCTGCCCTGTTTCAGGGAGGGCAAGATTGCTCGGCTGGAAAGCTGGTTGGATGAACACAATTTGACATGGATGTCTTTCCTCGAAAGCTGGTTTTATAGCGATTCGCTGAATGATCTGCCGCTGCTCAACAAGGTTACCCACCCTGTCGCGGTGGATCCCGACGCAACACTGAAGGCTCACGCAGAGGAAAATGGATGGCCCATCATCAGCCTGCGGTAATCGTCGGACTGGCACGTGTGCTGCGTATGCCAGCCCCTCCGCGTGGCTTTGCGGATGGGGGCCGCCTGGCCCTTTGGTGTCCTCGCCACATTCCTGATACGCGAATTCGCACCGAAGCCCCCCTTGCCTGAAAGACCATGAGGGTGGCTGGAAGAGGCCCAGTGCTTCTGATCATCTTCATGATCCTCGTTGCCGCCAGCTTGCTTGCCGGGCTGTCGTTCGGCAGCGTAGACATCCCGGTTTTTACGGTCGCCAGAACCTTGCTATCCGTGGATGATGGAAGTGATCGAGTTGCGCACCATATCATCCGGGATCTGCGTCTGCCGCGCGTGTCGGCTGCCTTTGCCTGCGGCGGCTTGCTCGCCTTGGCCGGGCTGCTGCTCCAGGTTCTATTGCGCAATCCCCTGGCTGATCCTTACATTCTCGGCGTCTCGGGCGGCGCCGGTGTGGGGGCGCTGCTTGCCATGCTGCTCGGGTGGAGCCATATGCTGGCCGATGCCGCTGCGCTCGCCGGCGCACTGGCTGCGGTCGCCATTGTATTCAGCTTGAGCTTTCGCGCTGGGGATTGGAATCTATACCGTTTGCTGCTGACAGGCGTGGTATTGTCTGCGGGTTTCGGCGCGCTCACCACCTTGATTCTTACCTTGGCGCCTGCCAGCGATTTAAAAGGCATGCTGTTTTGGCTGATGGGTGATGTTTCCCGTGCGGAAGGGCAACTGCCTGCCTGGATAGCGCTCATTATCCTATCCACCGTAAGCATGCTGTTTTCGAGAAGCCTCAATGTGCTGAGCCTTGGGCAAATGAAAGCAAGAACGCTGGGTATTGCCGTGCTGCCGCTGCAGGCCGGGCTTTATTTTTGCGCCTCGGCGGCGACGGTGGCCGCCCTGATGCTTGCGGGCGCGATCGGTTTTGTCGGCCTGATCGTGCCGCATGCCGTACGCTTGCTCGGCGTTAATGATTTTCGCTGGCTATTGCCCTTGTCCATACTTGCGGGGGGAAGTTTTCTGGTTTGCGCCGATACCATGGCGCGCACCCTGTGGGCTCCCCAGCAATTGCCCGTAGGCGTGTTGACCGCTCTTTTGGGAGTTCCCTTATTATTGCTGCTGCTTTCCCGCAGACACTGATGCGGATTCCAGCGTTGACCCATCCTGAAGTGTGTTTCATTCGCATTGCAGCGCGGGCTGTGGCCGAATTGGCATATTGTCCCCCGAGCCGCCGTGGATCGAAGTGAAATGGCGAAGTTCGGGAAAGACGTCGCGATCATAGGTGCGGGTGCGGCCGGGATGATGTGTGCCATGGAGGCGGGCAAGCGAGGACGGTCCGTACTGTTGCTCGACCATGCGGCGAAACTGGGAGAAAAAATTCGAATCTCGGGCGGCGGACGTTGCAATTTTACCAACCTGTATGCGAAGCCCGAAAATTTTCTGTCTCACAACCCCGATTTTTTCCGATCCGCGTTAGCGCGCTTTACCCCGGCGGATTTCATCTCTCTCGTGAAAAAGCACGGTATCCACTACCACGAGAAAACTGCCGGACAATTGTTTTGCAACGATAGCTCGCGGCAAATTATCAAGTTGCTGCGGGATGAATGCACCGTGGCCGGCGTGGAATGGCAAATGCCCTGCAGGGTACACAGGATAGATCGCGCTAGCAAAACCGCCGTCGAGAGTGGTGGTTTTGTGCTGGAAACCGATAAAGGCAGGTTTGCCTCAAATTCCCTCGTGATCGCGACCGGCGGATTATCCATTCCTCAAATTGGCGCAAGCCCTTTGGGATATAGAATCGCGGAGCAATTTGGCCTCAATGTCACGCCGCTGAGACCGGCTCTTGTTCCTTTGATGTTTGCGCCGGAACAAGCCGCGAGCTTTTCCCAGCTAACCGGAGTTGCGGTGGACGGCGAAGTCCGCTGCAACGGAGGTCGCTTTCGCGGCGGCATATTGCTGACCCACCGCGGGCTGAGCGGCCCGGCGATATTGCAGATTTCGTCATACTGGCGTCCTGGAATGGCTATTGATATCGACCTGCTTCCGGATATCGATGCGATAACATGGTTGCTCGATCAGCGGCGTGGCAGCGCCACGCTGTCAAGCGTGCTGGCTGGCCAGCTTCCCAGGCGGCTGGCCCAGATCTGGTGCGAGGCAACGGTGCGCGAGAAGCCAGCCAAGCCGATGAGCGAGTACAGCGTCGCGGAACTGAAGCGCATTGCCATGTGCCTGCATAAATGGTCGATCACCCCCAGCGGTACCGCCGGATACAGGAAAGCGGAAGTGACCCTTGGCGGAGTCGATACCCGTGAATTATCTTCCCGGACGATGGAGGCCAAAAAGGTTCCTGGGCTTTACTTCATAGGTGAAGTCGTGGATGTGACGGGACATCTCGGGGGATTCAACTTCCAGTGGGCATGGGCGTCCGGATATGCGGCAGGGCAGGTAGTGTAGGCTCAACCTGAATCCGGCATCGAGGGATTAAAGTACATAGCGCGCCAGATCTTCGCTTTGAGACAGGCTGCCAAGCTTCGAATCGACGTAAGCGGAGTCGATGACAATTTTTTCGCCGTGGTGCTTCTCCGCGGAAAATGATACCTCTTCCAGAAGCTTCTCCATGGCGGTATAGAGACGGCGAGCGCCGATATTCTCGGTTTTTTCATTCACTGCAAAGGTAATTTGCGCCAAGCGCTTGACCGCATCCGGTGTGAATTCCAGTTCGATTCCCTCGGTTCCCAGCAATGCTTCATACTGCCGAGTCAGGCATGCGTCCGTATTTGTGAGAATCTGCACGAAATCCTCAGCGCTAAGGCTGGTCAACTCGACCCGCAGGGGGAACCGCCCCTGCAATTCCGGGATCAGGTCGGAGGGTTTGGCGAGATGGAACGCACCGCTTGCAATGAACAGGATATGGTCTGTCTTGATCATGCCGTACTTGGTTGAGACAGTCGTGCCCTCCACCAGCGGAAGCAGGTCACGCTGAACGCCCTGGCGCGAGACATCCGCGCCAGAGGTTTCAGAACGGCTGGTAATCTTGTCGATTTCATCCAGAAATACGATGCCGTTCTGCTCCACATTCTGGACCGCGCGCAGTTTCAGCTCCTCATCATTGATAAGCTTGGCCGCTTCCTCATCCGTGATGATCTTCATGGCTTCGCGTATCCGCAGCTTCCGCGTCTTTTTCCTCTCCATTCCCAGATTGTGAAACATGCCTTGTATCTGCGTGGTTAATTCCTCCATTCCAGGGGGAGCAAAGATTTCCATATGGGCGTGCGAGGCCGCCACTTCGATTTCGATCTCCTTGTCGTTGAGCTCGCCTTCTCGCAGTTTTTTGCGGAATTTTTGACGGGTAGCATTCTCGGTTTCGCTAACCTCGAAATGGGATCCCATTTCTCGCGCCGGCGGAAGCAGGACGTCCAGAATGCGCTCTTCGGCGTGGTCTTCCGCCCGGGCGCGCATTTTTTCGGTTTCCTGTTCCCGGGATTGCTTTACCGCGGATTCCACCAAGTCGCGGATGATGGAATCCACGTCGCGACCGACATATCCCACCTCGGTGAATTTCGTGGCTTCAACCTTGACGAATGGCGCATCCGCGAGCTTCGCCAGCCTGCGTGCGATCTCGGTCTTGCCGACTCCCGTCGGGCCGATCATCAAAATATTTTTTGGCGTAATCTCCTGCCGAAGGGGATCTTGAACCTGTTGCCTTCTCCAGCGGTTTCGAAGCGCGATGGCAACAGAGCGTTTGGCGGCATCCTGCCCGATGATGTGCTTATCCAGTTCGTGGACAATTTCCTGGGGAGTCAGTTGAGACATGATTTCAATTCCGTATTGTCCGGTTAAAACAGTGATGGATGTGCGAAGACCAGGCTCCGGCGCAGGTCAGCAAACAAAATATTCTGGTGCCGATTTGAAGTCGGTTCGCTCATATTCGAGTAATTTGATGTCTCGGTTTACACGCTGCCGGATTCCATAGTCGCTTCTTCTGGGATAGCTCGTTATCTGAATTGCATTTCCCGGCTCATGGCCTGTCATCGTCGTGCATGAAGGGAAGTCTAGCATTTATCGCCCATCCTGTGGGGCGGGGTCTGGACGCGTTTACCATCGCCAGCCATGCGGTTGTGTCTATTCCCCACCGAATCTTCCTTTCTCGATGTGGTTCAGATCCCGAAAAATCCCGTTCAGGTATTCTTGATAAAAGAACTGCCTGGATGGTCATCAAATGACAGGCTCTGTTCCAGAGCCCGAAAGCCGACCGGCGTTCGTCAGCGGCTTTGCTTTTGTCATGGAATGGATGCAACGGCACTGCAGATGCGGCTGGCTGGTGTGAGCAGTCCAAGGTTAAAAATAATGCTGGAGAGTTACCGGGTATTCCGAATTCATATTCAGCGTTTCCTTAAGCACTTGACCTGTTGCCAATGACTGGGTAATGGTTGAGGATTTCGTTATGGCGTGGAAGTGCAAAACCACGGGTGGTCAGGATGAGAATGTGCAAGACCGGTAAAATCGATGCTTCATAGATAACGCCTGGTTGAATATCCCATGATGTTCTCTCAGGCTTCTGGAGAGCTCTTGGGGACGCGAATGCACCCCGCAATTTATTTTCGCAGGGACAAGGCATCCTGGCCGCTCGTTCAACATTTGACCGAAAAATAGTAAAGCTGGTTTTGATTCACAGAACCAAAACCAGCTTGCGTATATTACTTATGATTTCAAATCACTATTTATAACGATTAACTGGCAGCTTTTTTCAGGTTGACCAAAGCTTCGTCAACATGTTTGGTAGCCACTTCGGCATGATTTTCTTTTGCATGAGCGATGGCCTGGTTGAGATGTCTGATGGATTCAGTGATATTCACTCTCTGGTCGCCATCTTTCAGCTCAGGCAGCACCATTTTTGCATGCTTCAGGCTCGCTTCAGCGTGCATCGCCAACCCTTTGGCATTTCCTTTTTTCCCTTCCGCCTGTGCTTCCTTCGCATGTTCTATAGCTTCTACGATATGTTTGTTAAACACTTTTTTCAAGTGAACTATTGCTTCATCGACATGTTTGGTAGCTTCTTTAGCATCGTTTTCTTTTGCGCTGGCAATGGCTAGATCGAGATGTCTAATGGATTCAGTGACATGCACCCTTTGATCGCTATCTGACACTTCGGGTAGCGCCGCTTTTGCATGCTTCAAGCTTTCTTCGGCATGCCCCAGCAGTTCCTTGGCTTTACCGCTTTTCCCTTCTTTCTCCGCAGCTATCGCATGCTCTATCGCTTCTGAAGTATGCTTATCGACACTGCTGCTGGCAAATAATGGGAAACTGGAAAAAAGCGTTACTACCCCGATTGTCAAAATTGATTTGGCAAGTTTCATAGTAAGTCCTCTCGTCTATAGGTCATTTACTAAAACCAAAGTCACTATATCATGCATCACAAAACCCCTTGGGAATCGCTCTATCCAAGCAGATCAGTTCCTTGAGCCGCTGCAAATGGATGAAGCGAGCCAGCCACCGCCTGGGTTCGATAAGATGGACGTTATCGAGACACTGATTATTGCTGATTACTGAAGGGGCAAGCGATGGCTGATTATGATATTAGTATAGGATGGGAGTTGTTGCCAGAGTTATTGAGCGATCAGGACGCAAACCGGCAGCAGGCTTAGCGTGAGCGCCATGGCGCACGCTAGTGACTGCCACCGCCTTGTTCGGTTATCACAGCACCTCGATCACATGATTCTGGTTGGTGTAGATGCACAAATCCCCTGCTATCGCGAGCGATTTCTTGACGATTTCCAGCGGCGTGAGATCCGTATTCTCAAGGAGCGCCCGGGCGGCGGAATGCGCATAAGAGCCGCCGCTGCCAATGGCAGCCAGGCCGAACTCCGGCTCGATCACATCTCCCGCTCCCGTAACGATGAGGGTGACGCTAGGGTCGGCGACCACTAGCATGGCTTCAAGCCGGCGCAGAATGCGGTCGGTACGCCAGTCCTTCGCCAGTTCCACAGCGGAGCGCATGAGATGGCCCTGGTGTTTTTCAAGTTTGCCTTCAAATCGCTCGAACAAGGTGAAGGCATCGGCCGTACCGCCTGCAAATCCCGCGAGGATTTTGTCATGATAGAGCCGTCGTACTTTTCGGGCGCTTGCCTTTGCCACTACTGCGCCCAAAGTGACCTGGCCATCTCCGCCGAGCGCCACCTGCGCGCCGCGGCGTGCGGAAAGTATCGTAGTGCCACGAAATTCTTGCATTGCGAGCCCATGAGTTTATCGAGCAGAGAGGATTATAGCGCCGATTGGCGGATAACATGTAGAAGCAAACCTGTTGCGGCGGATTCTTCCTGACCGCACGGCCAGGATCAGGTTCCCGCCGTCTTTTTCCTGGCCCTGGGATGCGCGGCGTCGTAAGTTTTTGACAAATGCTGAAAATCCAGGTGGGTATAGATCTGTGTAGTGCTGATGCTCGAATGCCCCAGCATTTCCTGGACAGAGCGCAGGTCCCCGCTTGATTGCAGCACATGGGAGGCGAATGAATGCCGTAGCATGTGCGGGTGTACATTGGACGAGATTCCCTGGTGTGCAGCCCATATTTTTAGACGCTGGCTGATGGACCGCCGGCTCATGTTTTTTCCGTGCCGCGATATGAAAAGTGCGCTTGCCCCTGGCTGGATCAGGTTCTCCCGGTGTCTGATCCATTCGTGCAGAGCGTGCACGGCCTTGCTGCCGACGGGGACAATGCGGGTCTTGCCGCCTTTGCCCGTGATACGCACCGTGCCGTCCGCGAGGTCCAGATTATCGGGTTTGACGCCTGCGAGTTCCGCCAGCCGCAATCCCGAGGAGTAGCAAAGTTCGAACAGTGCCTTGTCCCGCAAGGCCATCACATCATCTGCGGCGGAGAAGTCCAGCAGTTTCGCGGCTTCATCCGGCGAAAGCGCGCGGGGCAGTGATTTGGGGGCTTTTGGCGCCCTTATTCCGGCACAGGGATTGCCTTCATATCCGTGCCTTTTTGCTAGATATCGATAAAAGCCGCGCCAGGCTGAAAGCATTCTTGCGACGGTTTTTCCGGAACACTGCTTCCCGTGGCGTTGCGCCACGAAGCGGCGGATGTGGTGGGGTTGTAATTGCTCCAGTGGCGTCTCGGCCGCGAAGCCGAGTAATACATCGAGATCCCGCCGGTAGCCTTCACAGGTCAAGGGAGACAGGCGCCGCTCCTGGGAGAGGTGGTCGATATAGGAGGAAGCCGTTTTTCCGTTGGCCTTCCTGGTTATGCTGACTTCATATTCTTTCACTTCTTGCCTTCGTGTTGCCCGAACCTGTCCTTGTTTCTCAAGCCGACGCAAACCGGCGTATCGCGGCGCTTGCCAGTTCCCCCAGCTGCGCCAGGTAAATTGTTCCCATTTCCGGATAGAACCGTTGCGATTCCTCGCTTGCCAGCACCAGCAAGCCAATTGTCCTGTCGGTTCGCAGGGGCATCATGGCAAACGACCTCAAGCGTATGCCGTCTTCTCCAAACCAGTCCCGGATTTCTTCCAGCACGTGCGGACCGCAATAAGGGTGCTGCAGGCTTTCGGCCAGGCTGGGAATATCAGGCCCCGTCTTATCCAGCTCCGGTGCCTGTTGCCCTTCGATGGTTATTCCCCAGATTCGCAGCGCCATGTGGGGAATAAGGAAATCTTCCCGCAAATTGTAATTCAGACCCTGCAGAACATCGTTCAGACCGGTAAACTGGAGCAGCACGACCGCCAGCCGATGCATCTTTTCGGAAAGAGCGCTGTTTTCTTCGGCGAATCTGACCAGTTCGCTCAGCTTATCCTGCAGGACACGATTCCGCTCTCTCAAGTCCATGATCTGGCGTTCACTGATCGGGATCGCCCTATCGCCATGAGGATGGGGAATTTGTATATCTGCCAGTACACTCGCATACTCCGTAAAAAAATCCGGATGATCCTTCAGATACAGCGCAATTTCCTCGTCGCTGAATTTCATAACTCGATTTCTCCATCGAACACGGTTACGGCAGGGCCGGTCATCCAGACGGGCTGGGTTTCGCCTGCCCAACGCACGCGCAGCTTGCCGCCTCGCAGGCTGACTTCAACCGACGAATCCAGCAAGCCGCGCCGGATTCCAGCGACCACCGCGGCGCAAGCGCCGGTGCCGCATGCAAGCGTTTCTCCCGCGCCTCGTTCATATACTCGCAGCCGTATGTGGCGGCGATCCAGGACCTGCATGTAACCGGCATTCACCCGGCGAGGAAAGCGCGGATGGCGTTCGATCAGCGGGCCTTCGGTCGATACCGGCGCCTGATCCACATCCTCCACCAATTGCACGGCGTGAGGGTTCCCCATCGACACGACGCTGATTTCAATCTCCCCGCCGCCGATGTCGAGCGGATAAGTCATGGCGTGCTTTGCGGCAAGGAAAGGAATATCCTCCGGTTCGAATCCCGGTTCGCCCATGTTGACCGTCACTTCGCCACCGGGCTCCAGCCGGGGGATGATGAGGCCGCCAAGCGTCTCCACGCGGATCTCATCCTTGCTCGTCATCCCATAATCGTGCACATAGCGCACGAAGCAGCGTGCGCCATTACCGCATTGCTCCACTTCCCCGCCGTCCGCGTTGAAGATGCGATAGCGAAAATCCGCATCGCCGCTTGCCGCCTCTATCAGCAGGATCTGATCGCAGCCCACGCCGAAATGCCGATCGGCGAGCCGCCGCATTTGTTCCGGGCTGAGCAAAACAGATTGATTGACGCCATCGATAACGACGAAATCGTTCCCCAGCCCATGCATCTTCGTGAATTTCAGTTTCATGACGCCCAGTTCATATTGTCATTCTGCCATCCAGGCATCGTTCCGGCGTACCCGCGGCGAGTCTGCACACCGCGGCTGTCCAGCGTGAGTTTGTTACAGAAAGATGCCATTGTCAACATGCGGCGCCTTCCGGGCTTCCGCCTCCAAGAGGCTTTGCATCCGGTCTTTGAGCTGATGCCGGGAGTGGGGGCGCTATTTTACACCGGCAGCTATTCCAGCCGGGAACCCGGGGAAAGCGCAAGGGACAAATTATTCAGCTTCTTAATAGCGGTGTAATTTGATATCCTAGATCCTTTTTGACTCTCCTATAGGCGGCTGGACGACATGAGCGACTATCTTTTTACTTCAGAATCCGTATCTGAAGGCCATCCGGACAAGGTGGCCGACCAGATTTCCGACTCGATCCTGGATGCCATTCTGGAACAGGACGCCAACGCGCGGGTTGCCTGCGAAACCTTGTGCAGCACCGGCCTGATCGTCATGTCGGGGGAGATCACCACCGAGGCAAACGTCGACTATATTCAGGTGGCTCGGGCAGCCGTCAAGCGCATAGGATATAACAGCTCGGAAATCGGCTTCGATTATCATACCTGCGCAGTGCTTACCGCGTTCAACAAGCAGTCTCCCGACATTGCTCAAGGCGTCAATCGCTCCAAGGAAGAGGAAATGGACCAGGGAGCGGGAGACCAGGGCCTCATGTTTGGCTATGCTTGCGATGAAACGCCGCAATTGATGCCGGCGCCGATCTATTATGCGCACCGCCTGATGGAGCGGCAAGCGGAACTGAGGAAAGATGGCCGCCTGCCCTGGCTGCGCCCGGACGCCAAGTCCCAGGTTTCGATCCGTTACCTGAATGGCAAGCCGCAGCGCGTGGAAACCGTGGTGATTTCCACCCAGCATGATCCGGACATTTCGCATTCCGACCTGAGCGAAGCGGTTATCGAGGAAATCATCAAGCCGGTGCTGCCCAGGAATATGCTTGGTAGCGAGACGCGTTACCTGGTCAACCCTACTGGCCGCTTCGTAGTGGGCGGGCCCATGGGTGATTGCGGCTTGACGGGTCGAAAAATTATCGTGGATAGCTATGGAGGCACTGCCCATCACGGCGGCGGCGCATTCTCCGGCAAGGATCCCTCCAAGGTGGACCGTTCCGCCGCCTATGCCGGGCGATACGTGGCGAAGAACGTCGTCGCGGCGGGTCTGGCAACCCGGTGCGAGGTGCAGGTTGCGTATGCCATAGGGGTGGCGCGGCCTGTTTCCCTGATGGTCGATACCTTTGGCACAGGCAAAATTTCTGACGAAAAGATCGCCAGGTTGGTCGAGCGTCATTTTGATCTGCGCCCGCGCGCCATCATCCATACCCTTAACCTGCTACGCCCCATCTACCAGAAGACCGCTGCCTATGGCCATTTTGGAAGGGACGAACCGGAATTCACCTGGGAAGTGACCGACAAGGCGGCGCGGCTTCGTGCCGATGCCGGAATCGAAGAAATGGCGGTAGAGGCATAAGCCGCCAGCCGGATTACATCGCTTCAACCACTCTCTCGCCGAGGAGCGCTGCAACGGGCACCGTCCCGCGAGGCTCGGCAGGGAGAGTATCGTATTAACGGCGCTCGTTCATTTTCAGGAGATTGTTCATGAACGCTGTGCTCAATCCTGCGCCCCAATCCGGGAGCAGACAATTTACCGACTACAAGGTCGCCGACATGTCCCTGGCTGAATGGGGACGCAAGGAAATCGCGATCGCTGAAACTGAAATGCCGGGTCTGATGGCATTGAGGGAGGAATATGGCGACACCAAGCCATTGGCGGGGGCGCGTATCGCCGGCTCCCTGCACATGACCATCCAGACTGCGGTGCTGATAGAAACCCTCACCAGGCTAGGGGCTGAAGTGCGCTGGGCATCCTGCAATATTTTTTCGACGCAGGACCACGCCGCTGCAGCCATCGCGGCCGCGGGCATCCCAGTCTTCGCTTACAAGGGCGAGTCGCTGGATGATTATTGGGAATATACTCATCGCATTTTCGAGTGGGGAGGCGATGACGCAGCAGCGGGTGCAGGCAGCAGCCCGAACATGATACTGGACGATGGCGGCGATGCCACTCTGCTGATCATCCTCGGCAGCAAGGCGGAAACCGATCCTTCAATCGTGGCGAACCCTGCCAATGAGGAAGAGCAGGCATTGTTCGCGGCCATCCGCAAGCGGTTGAGTAAACAACCCGGCTGGTATTCGGCCAAACGCGCCGGCATTCGCGGCGTGACCGAAGAAACCACCACGGGCGTTCACCGGTTGTATGAAATGCAGAAGAAAGGGGAACTGCCATTTCCGGCATTCAATGTCAACGACTCGGTCACCAAGTCGAAATTCGATAATCTTTACGGCTGCCGCGAGTCGCTGGTCGATGGAATCAAGCGGGCGACGGATGTCATGATCGCTGGAAAAATCGCGCTGGTGTGCGGGTATGGAGACGTGGGCAAGGGTTGCGCACAATCCTTGCGTGGCCTCGGGGCGACCGTATGGATCACCGAGATCGATCCGATCTGTGCGCTGCAGGCGGCAATGGAAGGATATCGTGTCGTCACCATGGACGATGTCTGCGATCAGGCCGACATTTTTGTTACCGCCACCGGCAATTTGCGCGTCATCACTCATGACCACATGCTGAAGATGAAAGACCAGGCGATCGTCTGCAACATCGGGCATTTCGATTCCGAGATAGACATCGCCTCGGTTCAGAAATACCAGTGGGAGAACATCAAGCCGCAGGTGGACCATGTCATTTTTCCGACCGGCCGCCGCATTATCGTGCTTGCCAAGGGGCGCCTGGTAAACCTGGGCTGTGCCACGGGCCATCCGTCATTTGTGATGTCCAGTTCTTTTACCAACCAGGTGCTGGCGCAGATGGAGCTTTGGCAAAACGGCGCGAATTACCAGAAAAACGTCTATGTGCTTCCCAAGCAACTCGATGAAAAGGTGGCCCGGCTGCACATCAGGAAGCTGGGTGTCAAACTCACGGAGCTGACCGACGAGCAGGCGCAATATTTGAATCTGGATAAGGGCGGTCCTTATAAGCCGGAGTTGTATCGCTACTGATGCAGCAACTCCCTGTGGGGGATAACCCTCCGTGAAGCGCTTCGCAGCAGGCAGGCATGGAGCGCTCGCGGAGAATAAGAGAACGGCCGATTCGATCCTCCTTTCCTCGGCCGCGCCGTTTCCGGAAGCCAGAAGATGGAATCCCAAAAAAAGTTCGCACCCACTTTCAGTTTCGAGTTCTTTCCGCCGCAGACCCCGGAGGGGATGGAAAAGCTGCGGGCTACCCGCAGGCAGTTGGCCCAGCTCGATCCGAAATTTTTTTCCGTCACCTTTGGCGCCGGCGGCTCCACACGCGACCGTACCCTCGAGACCGTGCTCGAAATTCAGGCGGAAGGCCATGTTGTCGCCCCCCATCTTTCCTGTATCGGCTCGACCGGCGAAAGCATTCGCAGCATGCTGCAAAAGTATTACGATGCGGGCATCCGGCATATTGTCGCCTTGAGGGGTGATTTGCCCTCCGGCATGGCCCAGGCAGGCGAATTTCGCTATGCCAACGAGCTCGTGACCTTTATCCACCAAGAGTTCGGCGATACTTTTCACATCGAGGTGGCGGCGTATCCGGAATACCACCCCCAGGCCGTTTCCCCTGGGGAGGATTTGCGGAATTTCAAACGCAAGGTGGATGCCGGTGCGGATTCCGTCATTACCCAGTATTTCTACAATGCAGACGCCTATTTCAATTTCATTGACAGTTGCGAAGCGATAGGTGTCGATGTCCCCATCGTGCCGGGTATCATGCCGATCAACAAGTTTTCTCAACTGGCGAGATTTTCCGATGCCTGTGGGGCCGAAGTCCCGCGCTGGATCAGGAAAAGACTGGAAGGATATGGTGACGACAGCGCATCGATCCGCGCTTTTGGACTGGATATCGTGACCGAGCTGTGCGACCGGCTACTTCGCGCCGGCGCACCAGGGCTGCATTTTTACACGCTCAACTCCGCAGGATTGACGGCAACCATCTGGCAGAGATTAGGGCTGTAATTCCATCTCGATTTCAGGCATCGTTTTGCCAATTGCCACCGGCGTTGGCACATATTTCTCAGGACGAGATGGGTATATGGGTATAGGTAATAGCCACAACCCATCTTTCCCTTTTTCCGGAATTATGCCGCCTTTGCAGCGCTCTTGCTCTCCAGGGGCAAAGGATTGGCCGCATAGGCATAATGTGCCGCTGCTTCGGCCGTTCCCGGCTTGATCTTCTTGCCCATATCGGCCAGCACGATTTCCAGCGCGCCCAGACATAGCATGACGTTTTCAATTTTGCTGGAATAACCCATCAGGCCGAAGCGCCAGATTTTGCCGGCGAAATCTCCCAATCCCGCACCGATTTCGAGATTGTAATCGGCGAGCAGCCTGCGGCGCACTTCTTTTTCATCGATGCCTTCAGGCACATAGACCGAGTTGAGCTGCGGCAGGCGAGATTTTTCCTCCACCAGGTATTTGATGCCCAGGGTTTCCAGTCCCGCCTTCAGTGCTTCGTGGTTACGCTGATGGCGCGCCCAGGAATGCTCCAGTCCCTCCTCGTACAGCATGAACAACGCCTCATGCAGGGCGTAGAGCGCATTGGTCGGAGCGGTATGGTGATAAGTCCGGGTGGTTCCCCAATACCCCAGCAACAGGTTCAAATCCATGAACCAGCTTTGCACTTTTTCCTTGCGGTTCTTGACGAGTTCCACCACGCGTTCCGAAAAGCTGATCGGTGAAAGGCCCGGCGGGCAGGACAGGCATTTCTGGCTTCCGGAATAAATCGCGTCGATCTTCCATTCGTCCACCTTGAGCGGAGAACCGCCCAGCGAAGTGACGGTATCGACGATGGTCAGGCAGTTATGGCGATGGGCAATCTCGCACAACAGCTTCGCATCCGACAGCGCGCCGGTGGAAGTTTCGGCATGGACAAAGGCGACCACCTTCGCGTCCGGATTCTGTTTCAAGGCATCTTCCACTTTCTGGGGATCGACCGGCGCACCCCACTTGTCCTCAACGACCACCGCCGTACCCCCGCAGCGCTGCACATTTTCGATCATGCGGCCGCCGAACACGCCATTGCGGCACACGATGACCTTGTCGCCATGGTTGACCATGTTGACGAAGCACATCTCCATGCCCACCGAGCCGGGGCCCGATACCGGAAAAGTCAGCAGGTTCGACGTCTGGAAAGCATACCGCAGCAGGCTTTTCAGCTCTTCCATCATATCCGTGAACACCGGGTCGAGGTGGCCCAGGGTGGGCCGCGCCATTGCTGACAACACGCGCGGATGGGTATCGGAAGGTCCCGGTCCCATCAGGACGCGTTGCGGAGGATAAAACGTGCCGATTTGCCTGGTGGGGCCGTAGTGTTTGGTGGTCATGACGAGTCCTGAAAAAGTGTTGGGCGGAATAGCGTAAAACGCCGATTCTACCAAGCGAACGCAGATTTTGCTATGCGCGGAAGCACCAAAGGCGAATTGCCCGCCTTTGTGCTCGCCTTTGGTGGATAGAAACCGGCATTCGGGCAAGTCCTATCGCACCAGCAGCATGGGCTTGATATAGAGCGTTTGCGCGATCTTGTCCGCTGCCTGCCTGGCTACTGCCTGGTCGGGATAGGGGCCGGCGTGCACCTTGAACAGGCCATCCATTGCCACGATTCCGAGGCTGTTGGTCATCAGGGGCAGTTCGGTGCGCATGCGCGCCAGGAAATTATCGGCGTTATCGTAAGCGCTGAAGGCGCCGAGCTGAAGATAAATGCCATTTGCGTCGGGTGTAAAAGCCGCCCGGGTTGTTTGCCGGGCTTCACCGGCTTGAACGCTTGCCGTGGGCGCGGAGGCCACGGCGAACAAAACGGGACCATCCGGTCCCTCAATCACGGCGGCGGCCCCTACAGGTGCGGAGGCTATCCTCATGGCGGGCTCGGCATTCACGAGTATCGTTTCCACCTCCACCAGCGAACTTCCCCCATCCAGCAGATCGAGCTTGTATGCCGCGGTATAGGAGAGATCGATCAGGCGATCGGAAAGAAACGGCCCGCGATCGTTGAGACGAATCACGACGGATCTGCCATTCCGGAGATTGGTTACGCGAACGTAGCTAGGCAGCGGCAGTACGGGGTGGGCGCCGGTCATCCCGTACATGTCGTAGATTTCGCCAGACGCTGTTTTCTGTCCATGGTAGCGGCGGCCATACCAGGACGCTATTCCGCGTTCACGATACGATTCCAGCCCGGTCATGGGCCTGTAGGATTTTCCAAGCGCGACATAGGGCCGCATATTGGCCTCACGCAGGGGCTCGTAGCGGGGAACGGCGTCGGGAATGGACGCAAGATCCACCGGGGGATTGTCCCCAGGGCCATCATCCAGATAGTATCCCCCCTTTTTTGAGAAAATGCTGGGTTTTGTGGTTTTGCCGGAGGAGGGCTTTTCCGGTTCGTCCTGCTTCAGGAAAGTGCCGCACCCCGCAACCAGGACCATGAGCGATAATGCCGCCATGCGGGCGGCCGGCAACGAACGGGATGTGCAGGTCGAGGGGGATTTCACGTCTTTACCAGTTTAGGATGCGTCTGAATGCTCATCAAAATACCAAATCCCAACAGCATTGTCACCATGGATGTGCCGCCGTAGCTGATCAGCGGCAATGGCACGCCGACTACAGGCAGAATGCCGATGACCATACCCATGTTCACAAAGATATAGGTGAAAAACGTCAACGTGATCGACCCTGCGATCAGGCGCGTGAACTGGGTCGGGGCATTGGCGGTGATGAACATGCCGCGGCCTATCACGACCACATATAGCAGCAGCAGCAACGAATTTCCCACCAAACCGAATTCCTCGGAAAACACGGCAAAGATGAAGTCAGTGCTTTTCTCGGGAAGAAAATCGAGATGAGTTTGCGTCCCATGCTGCCAGCCCTTGCCGAGCACGCCTCCGGATCCGATGGCAATAGTGGATTGTATGGTGTGGTAGCCTGCGCCGAGCGCGTCCTGTGTCGGATCGAGCAGGGTCATGACACGCCGCCGCTGATAGTCATGCATCATCGACCACAGGAATGGCACGCTGCCTGCTCCCACTATCGCCAGCCCGACCATGATGCGCCACGACAATCCGGTAAGGAAAAGCACATAAAAGCCGCTGGCGGCGATCAGCAGCGCCGTGCCAAGATCCGGCTGGCGCAGGATCAATACGACTGGCAGCAACAGCAGCAACGTCGCCACTCCGTAATCCCTCAGTCTTAACGTTGCTTCATGCATGTCGAAATACCATGCCATCATTAACGGCACCGCTATTTTCATCAGCTCGGATGGCTGGATACGCGTCACGCCGAGGTTCAGCCAGCGCCGCGCCCCATTGTTGATTTCTCCGAAGAGCATGACGCAGAGCAGCAACAGAAGTCCGGTCAGATAAATTGGAAAAGCAATGCGCATGATGTGCTGCAACGGAATATTGGCGACGAGCCACATGATACCGAGCGCAACCAGCATATTGATGCCCTGGTTGGTGACACGGCTGAGGTTGGCGTCGGTGGCGCTATAAAGCGTGATCAGCCCCGTTGTCATCAACATCAACAGCCCGACCAGCAGGAAGCCGTCGATGTAGCGCGTCAGGTAGTGCCACAGCCGCAAGGGATCAGTCATGAACGGCTTCCTCGTCGTCTCCCGCCGGGTCGGCGGTCTTGGCCTCGCTTTCCTTGGGCAATATGCCCAGCAGGAAGTAGTCCATCACCAGTCTGGCGATAGGCGCTGCGGTGGCGCCGCCATGGCCGCCATTTTCCACCAGCACCGATAGCGCGATTTTTGGATTTTTCGCTGGAGCATAGGCAATGAACAATGCGTGGTCGCGATGGCGCTCCTGGACTTTGCTTTCCATGTATTTTTCGCCTTGCTTCACGCCCACTACTTGCGATGTTCCCGTCTTGCCGGCGAATGCATAGGCCGCCCCCGCCGCCGCAACAGCCGCGGTGCCGCCGGGGCGAGTGACATCGATGAGCGCATTCTTTACCGCTTCAAGATGAGCCGGGTTGAGATCGAGCGTGTACAAGGGTTCCGTTGCGATCTCGCGCAATATCTCATTGCTATTATTCTTTATCTGTTTTACCAGGTGCGGGCGGAAGGCTGTGCCCTTTCCCGCGAGGATGGCGGTAGCGAAGGCGAGCTGCAGGGGCGTTGCCAGGTTATAGCCCTGGCCGATTCCCACCGAGATGGTATCGCCGGCATACCATTTCTGTTTATGCCGTTTCATCTTCCATTCCTGAGTAGGCATCAAGCCCATGACCTCGCCTTCGATATCGATGCCGGTTTTCTTTCCAAGTCCGAACTTTCCGGTAAAGCTGGCAATATTGTCGATGCCAAGATCGTTGGCCAGCGCGTAATAATAAGTGTCGCAGGAGACGACAAGCGACTGGTGGAGATCCACGTACCCGTGGCCTCCCGCTTTCCAGTCCCGAAATCGATGTGTGCTTCCGGGAAGGCTGAAGTATCCAGGGTCGCTGATGCCTTGCTGTGCGTTGCGTTTATTGAGTTCCAGGCCCGCCAGCGCCATGAATGGCTTGAATGTGGAACCTGGGGGATACATTCCGCGCAGTGCGCGGTTATTGAGCGGGCGGTCAATGGAGTTGTTCAGCAAGTCCCAGTTTTCGGAATCGATGCCATCGACAAACAGATTGGGATCGAAGCCCGGCTTGCTCACGAACGCCAGTATGTCGCCCGTGTCCGGCTCGATTGCCACCAGGGCGCCCCGGCGGTCCCCAAATGCTTTTTCCGCCACCTCCTGCAGCTTGGCATCGAGCGATAGCATCAGGTTGTTTCCAGGAATGGGAGGAGTACGGGATATGATGCGTATGACTCGGCCTGCGGCGTCTGTTTCCATTTCCTCGAAACCGGTGATGCCATGCAATTCCTTTTCGTAACTCTGCTCGAGGCCGATTTTCCCCATGTACAGCGAGCCCCGGTAATTCGCCAGGTCATGGCGGGCCTCAAGTTGTTCGAGGTCCTTGTCGTTGATGCGTCCGATGTAGCCCACCACGTGTGAGGCGCTTTCTCCTCGCGGGTATTGCCGGAACAGGCGGGCCTTGATTTCCACCCCGGGAAAGCGGTAGCGATTTGCAGCGAATCGCGCAACTTCCACATCGGTCAAGCGGGTGCGTATGGGCAGGCTCTCGAATCGCTTGCTCTCGTCCCTCAGCTTCTTGAATCGCTTGCGGTCCCTGGGTGCAATTTCAACGATGGTGGAGAGTTCATTGATGAGCGCCTCGAGGTCCGGCACCTTGCTTGGTATGATCTCCAGCGTGTAGGCCGAATAGTTGTGCGCCAGGACCTCCCCGTTGCGATCAAAGATCAGGCCGCGGTTGGGTACTATCGGTGCGATGGATATGCGGTTGGCTTCGGCTAAAGTATGGTAATGCTCGCGTTGCGATACCTGAAGGTAGAAGAAACGCGTGAACAGCAGAAGGAAAAGCAGCAGCATGAATCCGGCGCTGATCGCGAGCCTTATGCGGAAATAATGCAGTTCGCGCAGATGATTGCGAAGCTCTACCCTACGATTCATAGAGTATCAGAGGTTGACCTGCCGGGTTTTTGTGGCATTCTAAGCAACGAAAAAAGCAGCGGCCATAATATGATGCCTGTTATGGTTGCAAGAAAAAAACCCCATCCCGGAAAATGGGAACCACCGAGCAGCCCGGCAAGAAGTCTGGCGCATTGCCCGAGGAGCAGTATCAAGCCTATCTGGGGGGCCTGTGCGAGCGGGCTGAAAAAAAGGAGGCGGCGATGAAACAGCAGGGCGGAAAACGCCATGATGCTGTATGCGAGAGCATTCTCGCCCAGCGTGCTGGCGTTGCTGATATCCATGAGCAGACCCAGGAAGAAGGCGATGCTCATGCCGATTCGCTGAGGTTGGTTGATGCACCAGTAAAGCAATACCAGAGCAACGAAATCGGGGCGCGCGGCCAGGGCACCGGGCGATAGTGGCAACAGGTTGAGCAGCAAGGCCGCCACCAGGCTTAAAACGATGAATGAGCCTTTTACAGGGAGCAATATTTCCTGCTTGGGGTGATCAGCGAATGCCAACTTTTTCTCGCTTCCTTGTCTCAGGCTTGATTTCGAATGCATCGGCCGGGGTTTCGGCGGGTGGGTTCATCAGGGATAATATCAGCAACTGCCGGTGGTGGCCTACTCCTGCGGTAGGTGTGCAGGTGATGCGGGCGAAGACGAAAGCGGGACTGCGCTCGATCTTGGATACGCTTGCTACCGGAAGTCCCGGCGGATAAACGCCATCTATCCCCGAAGTCACCAGTACGTCCCCCGACCGAATGTCCGTGTTTACCGCGACATAGCGCAACTCCAGCAGCCCATCCTTGCCGGTGCCGGAAACGACGGAACGCAGCCCGTTTCGCACAACCTGTATCGGGACGGAATGATCCTTGTCCGTAATCAATGTCACTTCCGATACCCAGGGATAATTGCGGGTGACCTGCCCGACCACGCCCACGTCGTCTACAACCACCTGCCCCGTCTGTATCCCGCTCTGGCTGCCTTTGTCCAGCATGATCTTGCGGTTGAAGGGATCGCTGGGCACGCGGAGGATCTCCGCGATGACTGCCTTGCTTTCCACGCGCTGCGCTGCTTCCAGCAACTTGCGCAATTGGTCGTTTTCGGCCCGTAATGCCTGCAACTGCAGGAGTTGTCCCTTGTCGGCCAGATATTGCTGCTTCAGATAGGCATTTTCGTCCGCCAGATGATTAGTGACAAAAACCGCACCCATGGTGTCGGAGAGGGTCATGGGTACATTGGCAAGCTTTTGCAGCGGATAGAGCGCGATGGCAAATACTTGCCGAATTCCCGCCAGATATCTGAAATGGGTATCAGCGGCCATGAGTGTTAACGACAGGAGCACGAAGAAAAATAGCCGTGCCTGCAAGCTCGGGCCGTGTCTGAAAAACTGCGGGGCCATTTCCATCAAATTTGGGTGTTTGAATGTACCCTATCCGGAATTCAACACAAAGAAGGCCGGCCGAATGATGCCTGTCAGGCGTGCGGTCCAGGGCCTGTTAACCCCTGTTTCCCGCCCGCATTGTTAACAGGCCCTAGTCACTTGCAAATATGCTTACCAGCTGATCCATGTTTTCAAGTGCTATCCCCGACCCGCGAACCACACAGGTCAGCGGATCCTCCGCGATTATCACGGATAATCCGGTCTCTTCCATCATCAAGCGATCGATATCGCGCAGCAATGCGCCTCCGCCGGTCAGCACCATGCCTTTTTCCGCAATGTCCGCCCCCAGCTCGGGCAAAGTATGCTCCAGGGCGGATTTGACGGCGCTGACGATATTGTTGAGCGGCTCAGCCAAGGCTTCAAGAATCTCATTGCTGGAAATAGTAAAGCTTCTCGGAATCCCTTCCGCCAGATTGCGTCCCTTGACTTCCATTTCGCGTACTTCCGACCCTGGAAATGCAGAGCCGATTTCCTTCTTGATCAATTCGGCGGTGACCTCGCCGATCAGCATACCGTAGTTGCGGCGTATGTAATTTATGATGGCCTCGTCGAACTTGTCTCCCCCGACCCGCACAGAGTTCGAGTAAACGATTCCTCCCAACGATATCACGCCAACTTCCGTTGTGCCTCCGCCAATATCCACCACCATGGAGCCGGTAGCATCTTCCACGGGCAGGTTTGCGCCAATAGCCGCAGCCATTGGCTCCTCGATCAATTCCACCTTGCGGGCCCCGGCGCCGTAGGCTGCTTCGCGAATGGCGCGGCGCTCAACCTGCGTGGAGCCGTAGGGAACGCAGATCACGATTCGTGGATTGGCGGCAAACAATCGCGGGGGATTCACTTTTTTGATGAAGTGCTTCAGCATTTGCTCGGTAACGGTAAAGTCAGCGATTACGCCGTCCTTCATGGGGCGGATGGCGGTAATATTACCGGGAGTGCGCCCCAGCATCTGCTTCGCTGCCAGGCCTACCTGCTGGATCAGCTTCTTGCCATTAGGTCCACCATCCTGGCGAATCGCCACTACCGAGGGTTCGTTCAGCACGATGCCTTGCCCGCGCACATAGATCAAAGTATTGGCAGTCCCCAGGTCGATGGCCATATCGGTCGAGAAATAGCCTTTCAATATGTTATTGTTGATGAAATTAATCATGGTTACGGGATCCGTTGGAGACGACGATAAGGGCGCGTGAAAAGAATGCGTCATTCAGGTCGGCTATGATACTCTATTAGCTATTTGAATATAAGGGTTATAAGCCTTTGGAGGATGAATGTCGCTGTCTTTGGACGAGGTGAAACGCATTGCAAATCTTGCCCGCATTGAAGTTGTTGAGGAGGAGGGAAGCGCCATTCTCGCTCAGTTGACGGACATCTTCAGCTTGATCGAGCAGATGCAGGCAGTGGATACCTCAGCGGTGTCGCCCATGTCCCACTCGCAGGATGTCAGGCAGCGCCTGCGGGAAGATGCGGTAACCGAGATGGATCAGCATGAATTGTTCCAGTCGATTGCTCCGCAGGTGGAAATGGGGCTTTATCTGGTGCCGAAAGTTATCGAGTAACCGCATATGCGGCCCTCGAATTATCTTCGCCCCTTAACGAGTCCTGTTCCACAAATCCCATGTTGAATTTCAGCCTCAGGCAGCTTTCCGCGCTGCTCGCATCAAAAAAAATTTCCAGCGCCGAATTGACGGGTGAATTTCTCCAGCGTGCGCGCTCGCTGAATTCCGAATACAACGCTTTTATCACACTCGACGAGGAGGCGAGCCTGACCCAGGCCCGTTCCGCAGATGCCGCTATCGCAGCCGGCCGGGCGACTCCGCTCACAGGCATTCCTGTCGCGCAAAAGGACATCTTTTGCACCAAGGGATGGCGCACGACCTGTGGATCGAGGATGCTGGCAAACTTCATTTCTCCCTATGACGCCGATGTGATCGAACGGTTCAATGCGGCGGGTGCGGTAACCATCGGCAAGACCAACATGGATGAATTCGCCATGGGGTCGAGCAATGAGACGTCTTTTTATGGTCCTGTTAAAAATCCGTGGGACACGGCAGCCGTGCCCGGCGGGAGCTCGGGCGGCTCAGCCTGCGCGGTTGCAGCGCGGATGGCCCCTGGCGCAACGGGCACCGACACCGGCGGTTCCATTCGCCAACCCGCCGCGCTATGCGGCATTTCGGGACTCAAGCCTACCTATGGCCGGGTTTCACGTTATGGCATGATTGCCTTTGCTTCCAGCCTGGATCAGGGTGGGCCCATGGCCAAGTCGGCGGAAGACCTGGCATTGATGCTCAACGTCATGGCCGGGTTCGATGCGCGTGATTCGACCAGTTTACAGCGTGAACCGGAAGACTATACCCGTATTCTCGAGAAGCCGCTGGAGGGCTTGCGCATCGGCCTGCCAAGAGAATATTTCGTCAAGGAAATAAATGATGACGTAGCGCGTGCCGTGGATGACGCGCTGGCGGAATATCGCAAGCTGGGGGCAAAGACGGTGGAGGTATCCCTTCCCACTACAAAACTGTCCGTTCCGGTTTATTACGTGCTGGCTCCTGCGGAGGCATCGAGCAATCTTTCCCGCTTCGACGGGGTCCGGTATGGCTACCGCGCTCCGGATTATGCCGATCTCAATGACATGTACCGGAAAAGCCGTGCCCAGGGTTTTGGCGCGGAGGTGAAGCGCCGCATACTCATCGGCACTTATGTGTTGTCGCATGGCTACTACGACGCGTATTACATCCAGGCACAGAAACTGCGCCGCCTCATTGCGCAGGATTTTACCGAGGCGTTCGCCCGGTGCGATATCATCATGGGACCAACCTCTCCCACGGTGGCTTTCGATCTCGGCGAGAAAAGCAGCGATCCGGTACAGATGTATCTGTCGGATGCTTACACGATTGCCGTCAATCTTGCCGGATTGCCCGGCATGTCCATCCCTGTCGGGTTTGGATACAAGAACAGGCCGGTAGGACTGCATCTCGTCGGAAACTATTTTGCGGAGGCTCGGATGCTGAACGCGGCGCACCAGTATCAGCTGGTAACGGATTGGCATATGCGCACGCCCATCCCGGCCTGATCCGGAATTCGCGCCGCACTTCCGCCGGCCCCCGGCCCTTGCAGGCATCGATGCACGTTTTTTCCCCGGAGCACCGGGTAAAGTTTGAAGGGAATCCAAATGCAGTGGGAAACGGTAATCGGGCTCGAGGTGCATGCCCAGCTCTCGACGCGATCGAAAATATTCTCCGGCGCATCGACCGCCTATGGTGCGTCCCCCAATGCGCAGGCGTGCACGGTGGATCTTGCCCTGCCGGGTGTATTGCCGGTACTGAACCATGGAGCGGTCGAACGCGCCGTCAAGCTGGGCCTGGCGGTGGGCGGCAAAATCAATTCCCCTTCGATTTTTGCGCGGAAGAATTATTTTTATCCCGATTTACCCAAGGGTTATCAGATCAGCCAGTATGAGACGCCGGTGGTCGAAGGCGGCAGCATCAGGATTCGGGTTCCGGGAGCCAGCGGAGCCGATGGAGGCGAAAAAGTGGTGCGCCTTGTGCGGGCGCATCTGGAGGAAGATGCGGGAAAGTCGTTGCACGAAGATTTTCATGGAATGACTGGCATCGACCTGAACCGGGCTGGCACGCCCCTGCTCGAGATCGTGTCGGAACCAGACATGCGCAGCAGCACGGAGGCGGTGGCTTACGCGAAAACATTGCACTCGCTGGTACGCTGGATCGGCATTTGCGATGGAAACATGCAGGAGGGCTCGTTCCGTTGCGACGCCAACGTTTCCGTGCGTCCCCGCGGCTCCGACAGGCTTGGCACGCGCTGCGAAATAAAAAACCTGAACTCGTTCCGCTTTCTCGAAAAGGCCATCGATTATGAAGCAAGGCGGCAGATCGAGCTCCTCGAGGACGGGGGAACCGTCCAGCAGCAAACTCGCCTCTATGATCCCGAACGGGATGAAACCCGCGCCATGCGCAGCAAGGAAGATGCACAGGATTACCGCTACTTCCCCGATCCCGATTTGCTGCCCCTCGAAATCTCGCAGAGCTGGGTCGCCGAATTGAAGAGTGCGATGCCCGAGCTGCCGCAAGACATGCGGGTGCGGCTCGAGCGAGACTATGGACTTTCCGGCTATGACGCGGCGAACCTGACCACCGATCGGGAGACCGCCGAGTATTACGAAATGGTTGTGAGCCAGCTTCCTTCCGACCCGAAGCTTTGCGCCAACTGGGTGACCGGCGAGATTTTTGGCTATCTCAACGACGAAGGGAAAAGTTTCGGCGAGTGCCCGCTTTCGCCGGCACAGCTTGCGCAGCTTCTGGTCCGTATCAAGGATGGAACTATATCGGGAAAAATTGCCAAGGAAGTATTCAGGCAAATGTGGGCGAAAGCGAGTGAGCCGGCATCAGGAGCGGGCAGCAGAAGCCAACGGGGCGTTGAAAATCTGGCTGACGAAATCATCGAATCCCAGGGGCTGAAACAGATCTCGGATTCGGGTGAACTGGAAAAGCTGATAACCAGGGTTATTGCCGAAAATTCCAGATCGGTGGATGAGTTCAGGGCTGGCAAGGAAAAAGCGTTCAACGCCCTGGTCGGTCAGGTGATGAAAGCTGCCAAAGGCAAGGCCAACCCGGCACAGGTAAATGAGATCTTGAAGAAAAAACTGACGGAGTAAGTAAATGACAATCCATCCCTCCGGTTTGAAGATCAGAAGCACGTATCGCCGCTAGTCTGTGCTTGCACGATCCCCGCGCCAAGACTTCTGTCAGGCTGCAGTTCATAGACTTCCACGTTTATCCTGCCGACGAAAAGCGTCCGGCAGGTATATTCGAGCTTCACGTTATTGATAGCTCCTGTGTTGTCTGTCGTAACCTCGCCAATTTTGACCGGTGAGCCGCCTGTAAAGATTCCTACGCCATACTGATGGTTCGTGAGGAGATTGCCGCCGTTCAACATAATCGCTCCGTCGGTTTGCAGCGCTGGTCTGGCCGGAGATGCCGACAGCGACGGAACTCTCAGCGGCGTACCCCCACATGAATACAGTGTTATGAGCGAAGCTATTGCTGTAAAGGATAAAAGCCGTTGTTTCATGACTCCTCCGTTATCAGTTAGGGCTTATCATAAAAATCGAATCTATCAGTCCAGTCGGGGGCTCTTGAATGACCTGCCTATGCAGATGGAAATTGCGCAGACTCGTTATCAGCTTATCTGCCATCCTCTTTAATATCTGTTCGTTGACATACATAACAGATAACAGGCAATATTTGCTGTAGGTTTGTAGATATATGAGGACAGCAATTCACCGTGGATGTGAATATCGTTTCATGGGAAAGGTATTCGCATAATCTGGCCCTGCTACAGTTCCAAATCCAGCAGTCTGCCATTTTTTTATTCCTATGATCCATAGAGAGTTCGCTACAAAGGGGAATTTAGGATAAATTAATGCTGCGCCCGCCATCTACATTGATGATCTGTCCGGTGACATAGGGAGCATGGGCGATAAGGAACAACACGGTTTTGGCGATATCTTCGGGTTCGCCCGTGCGTTTCAGGATAGTCCTCTCGATGATATGCCGGCGTGCTGCTTCCTCCTTCCACTCGCCGTCTTCAGGCCACAGGATCGGGCCTGGAGAAACGCCGTTCACACGAATGTCCGGCCCCAGTTCCAGCGCCAGTGATCTCGTAAGCGCTGCGAGACCTCCCTTTCCGGCGGTATATACGGCATATCCTTTTAACGGCCACTCAGAATGAATGTCGACGATATTCACGATGCAGCCCTGCTGCTTCCTCAGCAGCGGCGCAGCGGCTTGAGAAAGAAACAGGGGAGCCTTCAGGTTGCTGCCGATAAGGTCATTCCATATTGTTTCGGTAATTTCCCCTAGGGGCGTGGGGAAAAAGCTGGAAGCATTATTGACAAGCGCGTCGAGCTTTCCGAAATGGCTTGCCGACTCTTCGATCAGGCCGGGCAGCCGGCTGATATCGAGCAGGTCAGCGTGGACCAGGGCTACCGAACCGGGACGAAGCCGGTTAAGCTCCCCCTGCAGGGCCTGTGCATTCTGGCCGGAGCTTCGGTAGTGCACGATCAGGCTGGCGCCGCGCGCATGCAATTCGCGGCAGATAGCCGCACCCAAGCGCCTGGCGCCGCCCGTAACGAGTATCGCTTTCCCTTGCATCGTTATCTCCTCTACACTTGCGCGTCCTCCATCACTTACGGGTAGCATAGCGCCATGCGCAAACTCCCGCCACTACCTGAGCCGGGTCAAGCGGCTCTCGGCCATAGCCGCGCCCTCCAAAGGCTGATCCAGGCGGAAATTGCCGCCGCGGGCGGCTGGATTTCCTTCGCGCATTACATGCAACTGGCGTTATACGTACCCGGCATGGGGTACTACAGCGGCGGCGCGGCGAAGTTCGGGCAAGCGGGAGATTTTGTCACCGCCCCGGAAATTTCCTCGCTGTTCGGTCGAACCTTGGCCCGGCAGGCGGCCCAGGTACTTCGTCTTATCAATGAAGAAGCGGATATTCTGGAGTTCGGCGCAGGCACGGCCAAACTGGCGCTCGATCTGCTGCTTGAGCTGGAAAAGCTGGGAAGCCTGCCGGCGCGCTATTTCATTCTTGAAGTGAGCGCGGAGCTGCGGCAAAGGCAGCGGCGTTTGCTGGAAGAGCATGCGCCGCATCTGTTGCCTCGCGTCGTCTGGCTGGAACGCCTTCCGAGCGAGTTCAAGGGATTGATGCTCGCCAATGAAGTGCTCGATGCTATGCCGGTGCACTTGGTTGCCTGGCGCGAAACCGGCCTGTTCGAGCGTGGCATCATATGCCGGGATGGCGAGTTTCAATGGATGGAGCATCCTCTCGAAGAGGGAGAACTATTGGCTGCTGCAAAAGAGCTGAGACCCCTGGTCGAGGCTGGCGAAGGTGCCGGGTATATCAGCGACATCAACCTTTCCGCATGCCATTTCATTCGTGGCCTCGCGCCCATTTTACAAAAAGGCGCGATACTGCTCATCGATTACGGTTTTGGAAGGGGCGAGTATTATCACCCCCAGCGCAGCCGCGGAACGCTGATGTGCCACTATCGCCATCATGCCCATGATGATCCGTTTTATCTTCCAGGCCTGCAGGATATTACCGCTCATGTCGATTTCAGTGCTATCGCAAATGCGGGTACGAGTGCTGGCCTCGTCCTGCTCGGTTATAACACTCAGGCGCATTTCCTCATCAATTGCGGCATAACCGACATTCTGGCGCAGATTCCTCCCGAAAATCCCCGGGATTACCTCCCGCTGGCGAATCAGCTGCAAAAACTGGTGAGTCCCGCCGAAATGGGAGAATTATTCAAAACCATCGCTTTCGGCAGAAGCATGCGCACTCCGCTCCTCGGGTTTACCAGTGGCGACAAGAGCCGTTTGCTATAGGTGCGTGCCACTGTTTAAGCGGATTGGGAACGAAGCCGATGGGGGATTGCGGCCCTGGTGGCCCATCAGTTGTCATATGCGATTGCGCGCTGAATCTAAATTTAGTCCGCTCGCGTAGCGGAATAACGATCTGAACGGCAGCTTTGCTTTACAGCAGCCGATATCTCACCGGCCAACATTCAGACGGAAGCACACTATAACAAATCGGATTTCTGGCGTCCCTTGCGGGAAGGCGTGATGATGGATTAAGGAGAATATTTTACTTTTCGAGAGGGGTAGGGTAATAATGAAAAAGCAATGCTTTGAAGGCAAAATTCAAGGTGTAGGGTTTGCATGAAGTCTATCGACCTGTTTTTTTGTAATTGAACTGAATTTACCGATTTCATCCTTTTTCTTACAATCATTCAAATTCACTATCTGGAGGAGAACAATGATGCGGATATCACATGTCCTGGCAGTTTCTCTTGTTTTTAGCTGCTATGTCCCGGGCGCACTTGCCGCCGATGCCTCAGTCGCGATCTCATCCCCTGTGAATGGCACCAAATTCAATCCTAAGGAAGATATCAACATCGATTACGATGTGAGTCTCGGAGATAAAGGCGATCATACGCACCTTTACGTAGACAAAAATGAAGCGGTGACGTTGCGTGGATTAAAAGGTAAGCACGCATTGGGGAAACTCTCGTCGGGTGAGCACGAAATATGCATCAAGGTGGTCAATAAGGCGCATACCCCGATCGGTGCACAAAAATGCATTAACGTCAGCGTGGGGCCGGCCACATAATTGTGTTTGAAAACCTTAGCTATGCCATCATGCAGCTGGTACACAATTTTGGCGCCGCTGCCGTGGTGGGTGTAGCCATTTTTGCCATATATCCAGCGGCGCAACCCATCCCGATCCAGCGCAAGTTTGCATGGCTGGTCGGTTTAAGCTGGACTGCTCAAGCATTAAGCGGAGTGGGTTTCGGTGCAGTCAGCTATTATTTTTATGAAAAACTGCCCGATTTATACGGGCTGGCCTTCGCTGCACTGTTGATCAAGATCATGTGCGCAGCGGGTGGCGTTAGTATTGCCATAATGTATCTACGCCAGGCCGCCGGCTGGACCACGGAACAACGCAGCGTTGCCTGGAAATTGCTCGCTGCGCTAGGTGTGACAGCACTGGCTGCAGCCGCTTTTTTGCGCTGGTTTGCCTGATTCAATGCTATCTCATTCTGCTTTCAGGATACTGGTGGCGAGCAGGCATCGGCAGCGTGGAGCAGGTATTGGGCTGCCACTGACGTGCTATCATTAATCACTGCTTTCCGAAAAAATGACACAGGGCAAGGAGGGGCACATACGATGGCAACCGTAAAGCAGCTATTGCAGGGCAAAGGGTTTGATGTTGCAAGCACCGGCCCGGATGACTCCGTGTATGATGCGATGCAATTGATGGCTGCTAAAAACATTGGCGCACTGCTGGTGCTTGAGGCGGGGGAACTGGCAGGCATCCTTACCGAAAGAGATTTTTCGCGCAAAGCGTATCTGCTGGATAAGAATGCGAAAGATATCCGGGTAAAAGAAATCATGACCACGCAGGTCGCATATGTCGATCCCGACTATACCAGCGAAGATTGCATGGCTCTGGTCACGCAGATGCGGGTACGCCATTTGCCGGTGCTGGAAAATAATAAAGTGATCGGCATCATTTCAATCGGCGACCTGGTAAAAGACGCGATCTCGGGCCGGGAGTTCATCATCGATCAGCTCGAGCGATACATTCAGGGAATTCGCTGACTCGGGTTGCACAGATAGGGGTGCGGCGCCTGTCTTCTGGCAGAGGCATCAATATGATGCTGCTCCGCTGGCTAGCGTCCATAAGCCCATCAGCACAAACGAAGCCGCCGCCAGCCATCGCACCAGTTTCATGTTGATCCGTTCAGCCAGCGCCTGTCCGATCCAGACCGCGGGCGTGTTGGCGAGCATCATGCCTAGAGTCGTCCCGAACACCACCGGTACCATTGCGTCATAGTGCGCTGCCAGCGCCACCGTCGCGAATTGTGTCTTGTCCCCCATTTCCGCCAGAAAAAATGCCACAAGAGTGGTCGCAAAAATGCCAGCGCCAAAAACGCGAGGCTGCGCATCCAGCGTGTCCGGCTTCAATGCCCACAAACCGCAGCCGATGAATGATAGTCCGACTATCCAGCTCAGGGATTCGGCGGTAATCAAGTCAGCCACCCAGGTTCCGAGCCAGGCCGCGAGCGCATGATTGAGCAACGTGGCGGCAAGAATACCAGCCATGATGGGATAGGGTCGGCGCAGTTTTGCGGCGAGTACAAACGAAAGAAGCTGTGTCTTGTCACCGATTTCCGCCAGGGCGACCAGCAGGGTTGAGGTAAAAAAAGCTTCCAAGATGGGAAAATTCCAATGAAAGGAAGGGGGGAATTGTAGCGTGGATCTCCTGTCTGATACCTTTCTCTGCCATGAGCCATATAAAACCAGGGTTCAGCGTCCAGGCATTCTTTTTTTGGTTTATGGCTGTAATCTACAAAGATTTTTCGAGGGACGAATGGTCGACGCGAGTCACGTGCTGGCCGGAATTGTGTTGCGCTCCTCCCTCATGGGCGGGCAGGCCGAAGGGTCTTTCCAATGTCAGAAGTCGGAAGTGCGAGCAGGAAACATCAGTGGATTTTTTTCAGCCGAACCATCATGACGCCTTCTGATCCACTGCCGGATTTTTCCGCCGATTCCCTGCTTGCAGAAGCCAACCGCTGTGTTTCATGCGGCCTTTGTCTTCCACATTGCCCCACCTACAAGTTGACGCAATCCGAGGCCGATTCGCCACGCGGCCGCATTGCATTGATAAGCGGCGCTGTCGAGGGCCGAATTCCAATGAATGCCCGCTTCGCGTTGCATATGGACCGCTGTCTTACATGTCGCGCATGCGAAGCGGTCTGTCCGAACCATGTAGGCTTTGGACAATTGATGGATGGAAGCCGCGCAATGATGAAATCCGTACCCCTCGATCCCGGCAAGGAGCAGCCGGAGAGGAAAAAATCAGGATTAAGGCGGTGGGTGGAGAAAGAATTGATTGCCCGGCCTTCACGAATGGATTTATTGCGGCCGCTCCTACGCTTTTACCAGCAAAGCGGGTTGCAGCACGTATTGCGCAAATCCAGCTCGCTGGGAGAGACACGGTTTGCGCTGCTGGAGGCGCAGTTGCCGCATGTGGGGAGGCCAGAGGGCGGAGCCAGATCCTGGCGACCCGTTTATCCCTCGATAGGCAAGTACCGAGGGGAAGTAGGTTTATTCCTCGGTTGTGTCGCCCGGCTGACCGACGTTGAGACGATCAACGCCGCAATATTCGTGCTCAATCGATTGGGCTACACCGTCCGCGTGCCCCCGACGCAGACCTGTTGCGGCGCACTGCATCAGCACGGCGGCGACAAGCGGACGGCGGAGCAGCTGGCGCGTCAGAACATGGAAGCCTTCGATGAACCGGGACCCAGTGCGATTATCAGCACAGCATCGGGCTGTGGCGCACAACTGTCGGAATATGCTGCCATGTTCTCGTCGGCCTCATCAGGTCCCGCTCGATCGGGAAGCGCAGAATCTCCCATGGATGCATCCAAATGCCAGCACGACCGTTTCGTTGAAAAGGTGTTCGATATCAGCGAATTTTTGGTGACTGCAAAAGGATGGGACGGTGTCAGGCTTGCCCCATTGCCGCATGCCATCGCTGTGCATGAGCCATGCAGCCTGCGCAATGTGCTTCGGGCTTCCCGCCATGCCTATGCGTTGCTGACGCGCATTCCGGAAGCCCGGATCTTGCCGCTTGGCGGAAATGATCAATGCTGCGGCGCTGCCGGGACCTACTTTCTCGACCAGCCCGAAATGGCGCAGGCATTGCTCCACGATAAGCTGGCTGCGGTGGAGGCAAGCGGCGCACGGTATCTTGCTACGTCCAATATCGGCTGCGCCATGCATATCGCGGCTGGATTGTGCCGGGGGGCTCAGGAGCCAGGTTCCGAGGTTGAAGTGTTGCACCCGGTTACATTATTAGCGCGCCAGATGAGTATAATCTGATTATCCTGAATCCGGCAGTTGTAGCGAACTCACCATATTAGGTGAACGTCGAGTACCGCGGAAAGTTTTTGTGGATCATAGCTCCAAACTGGAAACGAGTGGTCAATCGCCGGATTTGGGATCACATTACGGAGCTCGCCATGCCAAATCTGGATAAATTCATCATCGGTTTCGATCGTGCGTTGCGAACATTGTTGACACCGGCACAGACATTGAGGCCGGTTCCGGGTACCGAATTACCGGAAGCCGAGTTGAACGATTGGGAGAAACGCGAGGCAAGCGCTCTGATGCGAGTCAATCACGTGGGCGAGATTTGCGCGCAAGCGCTATATCAGGGGCAAGCACTGACCGCGCGCGAGACAGAAGTTCAGGATACTCTCACCCAGGCAGCGCGCGAGGAAACAGAGCATCTTGCATGGACCGAAAGGCGCATCGCCGAGCTGAACGGACGCAAGAGCTTACTGAACCCCTTGTGGTACACGGGTTCGTTCGCCATTGGCGCATTTGCCGGCATGCTGGGCGACAAATGGAATCTCGGATTTCTCGCCGAAACGGAACGCCAGGTCGAAGTCCATCTGGCAGGTCATTTGAAGCGCCTGCCGCCTCATGACCGGAAAAGCCGCGCCATCGTTTCCCAGATGCAGATCGATGAGGCCGGGCACGCCACGTCGGCGATATCGCATGGCGGCGTGGAGTTGCCGGGGCCTGTGAAACAGGCGATGAAACTGGGTTCGAAAGTCATGACCAAAACCGCTTATTGGGTCTGATCGATATCCTGAATGCCGCCGCCGGAATTTTCGGTCTCGATGATTTCGAAGTCGTGTGTCAATTCCGCGGTCTTGCTCAGCATGATCGAAGCCGAGCAGTATTTTTTGGCGGACAGGTTTATTGCGCGCTCGATCTGTTCCGGCTTCATCCTTTTTCCGCTCAGGATAAAGTGGAAGTGGATGCGTGTAAACACCTTGGGATCTTTGGCAGCCCGTTCCGCTTCGATTTCCACCACGCAATCGGAGATCTCCTGCCGGCTTTTTTTCAGGATCAATAGCACGTCCACCGCAGTGCAGCCCCCGGTCCCCATCAGGAGCATTTCCATGGGCCGGGGACCGAGATTCTGGCCGCCCGCTTCCGGCGGTCCGTCCATCAGGACTTCATGCCCACTGCCGGATTCGGCGAGGAAACTCATTCCGTTCCGCCATCTGATACGTGCTTTCATGTCAATTCCTGAACCTTTTTGTAAGCTATTTTAATCCCTTTCGGAAAAAAGCAGAATTTCCGCCAATACTAATTCAGAAGATCAGTTAGCAGTATGATCAGAACGTTCGTGAAGACGCCTGAGATCCCGGCTAACAGGAATCAGGCGATACCACAGTATTCCAAAGATCTCATGGAAATACAGCCAGCTTTTTTGCAGCGCGTTTGCCATGGGGATAAATGACATCAGCCCTGTCCTGTATCGGGTGGTAAACGCAGTAGGGGCTGGGGTGACATTGAATCCGGCCTGCTCGAATTCGCGTATTGCTCTTGGCATATGCCAGGCGTGGGTAACGAGCGCGATGTGATCAATGCCATCTTTTTTCAATATCGCAAAGCTCTTGTATGCGTTTTCCCGTGTGTTTCTTGAAGTTTTTTCCACCCAACTCACCGGCACCCGAAATTCTTCTTCCAATACCGTTTTCATCTGTACGGCTTCCGAAAAGCCATTGCCCTGCTCCGTACCGCCTGTTGTCAGTATTGGCTTGCCCGTGCGCCGGTAGAGCCGCGCCGCATAGCGAACACGCTCCAGGCTCAAGCGCCCCACGGTGTGCGCATCGTATTCCGGCGGGCTGAAATAGGTATCGGCGCCCAGCACTACAATAGTCTGTACACTGGTATCGAAAGGATGGCGCTGGGGTAGTGTTTCCAGGCTGTGAAGCAGACCTTCGGCAACAATGGGAGTGGACAGCAGATAAAGCAGGGCCAATGCCAAGGTCACCAGTGCCTTGCCGAGTCCGGGGCGGTGTTTGAGAAGCGCGATTCCCGCCATGCCCAGCAGAATCAGATTCGATGGGGGAAGCAGAAGCGCGCTGAGCAGGTTTCTCACGAGCTGGTCTATAGGTGGATCTGCCGCAGGGGGGCACTAATCAGAGCGGCATGGTCATTGCCATCGGTATTCGATTACATCATATTATTCGCTGGTTTTTACGATGGCAAATAAAAAAGCCGACGCGTCGATGCGTCGGCTCTTTTGAAGGTCAGATTGCTTTATTTAAGAGACAGAACCCACTGCACCAGGGTTTTTGCCTCCGCGTCATTCACGTTGGTATTCGGCGGCATCGGAACCGGGCCCCAAACGCCTTGGCTTCCTTTCTTCACCTTGTCTTCCAGACGAGCTTGGGCGCCCGCGTCATCCTTGTACTTGGCTGCGACGTCTTTCAGCGCAGGTCCGACCAATTTTTTGTCAACCGTGTGACAATTCGTGCAACCTTTGGCTTTCGCCAAATCCGCGCTCGCTTGCGCGGTACCTACCATTAACAGGGCTGATGCTGCAACCATTCCCATCCAGACAGCTTTCATTCTTGCTCCTTTATCCGTTAATTATAGAAAGGGGATTCTATCTTACCTTGAATTTTGCAGACGCGCAGCAATTCCTGCATGTCAGTGATCGCCGGCAAGCAGTTAACGCCCTGGCAAACCCAGGCGTTGACAGCATCATTCGCTGCCAACGGTTTACTCAGACTCGGCGGGAGGTCAGCAAGCTCCGCCGGCAGGAAAAATACGAGACCGCCTTCCCGACGCAGCCGCAACGCTTTTTTCCATTCCGCCAGCGAATGCGCTGGACCGCGGAGTATGACAATTTGTGGCGGCGCGAGAGATTGCTCGAGCGCTGCCAGCAAACTGCAGCAGGAACTGGCCTGGCGGGACATTGCCGGCCGAAACAGATCCAGAGCGCGTTCCGCGGACTGCAGATATTTGAATTGGCCCAGCAGATGCCCTAGCCGCTGCAGTGAGCAGGCCGCTACCCCGTTACCCGATGGCATGGCGGTGTCATAATGGGGCTTGGGCCGGTGAATCAGTTTTTCATGATCGTGACTGGTGAAGAAAAAGCCTCCGTCCTGCTTGTCTTCAAATTGCTCCAGCAATATATCGGCGAGTGCAACCGCGAATTCAAGATCCGGCTGCCGGAAGTCGGCCTGCATCAGTTCCATGAGGGCATCCAGCATGAATGCATAATCGTCGAGATATGCGTTGAGGTGCGCCTTGCCGTCCTTGCAGGTCGCCAGGAGCCGGCCCTTTTTCCACAGCGCGCGACGGATGAAATCCGCTGCCTGCGCGGCCGATCGTACCCATTCCGCCCGACCGAAAATACGCCCCGCGCGCGCCATCCCCCTGATCATCAATCCATTCCAGCTCGTAAGGATTTTTTCATCACGGCCCGGCCGTACGCGCCGCTCGCGCTCGCTCAGCATCTTCGCGCGGGCGGATGCAAGTCTCTGCTCCGCTTCTTCCCGCTCGATGCCGCATGCCGCTGCTACATCCGCCAGCGATGCGGCAACTTCGAGATTCCAGTACTTTCCCTCGAAATTTGGATCTTGCGTCAGGCCATAATAGGGTGCGGTTACCGCATATTCCTCACTCGTCAAAATTTTCGCTATCTCGTCACGATTCCATACGTAGAATTTTCCCTCCACGTTTTCGGAATCGGCATCAAGAGAAGAATAATATCCTCCACCCTTCGTCTCGTGATCTTCTCCGGTTGTGGTTCCATCCGCCTGCATCTCGCGCATCACCCAGCCCGCGATTTCTTCCACTATGTGCGCAAATCGTGGATTTCTCGTCGCCAGCCAGGCGTCGGCATAGAGGCACAGCAGGGGTCCGTTGTCATAGAGCATTTTTTCAAAATGCGGAATGCTCCAGTGCGGGTCTGTGCTGTAGCGGCAGAAACCGCCGCCAAGTTGATCATGGATTCCGCCCCCGGCCATTTTTTGCAGCGTAAGCTCTGCCATTCTCAGCGCTTCCTCACTATTGTCGGCCGAATAACGGCGCAGGCAGAATTCCAGTTCCGCGGGGTGAAGAAATTTTGGCGCTTCGCCAAAACCGCCATTCACCGTATCGAAACGATTCTGCAGCTCTGCCAGCGCTTGCTCCATCAGGTGGTGTCCCGACGCATCCCCGGCAGTGGAATTTCTCGATGGAAGCGTCCGCTTGAAGGCCTCCAGCAGTGAGGCGCTCTGCCGTTCAATTTCCTCGCCGCGAGCATGGTACGCTTCCGCCACCCGGGGCAACAGGTCGGGAAAACCCGGGAGGCCGTGGCGCGGCGTCTTCGGGTAATAGGTGCCGCCAAAGAATGGCTTTTGTTCAGGGGTCAGGAACAAGGTCAGCGGCCATCCGCCATTGCGCTGGGTCAGCATGTAGAGCGCGGTTTGGTAAATCTGGTCTATGTCCGGGCGTTCTTCGCGATCTACCTTGATATTGATGAACAACTGGTTCATCAATGCGGCCACCCCTACATCTTCAAAGGATTCGTGCGCCATGACATGGCACCAGTGGCAGGCTGAATAACCGACTGAAAGCAGGATAGGCTTATCCTGTGCTCGCGCCAGCGCGAGCGCTTCCTCGCCCCACGGATACCAGTCCACAGGATTATCGCGATGCTGAAGCAGATAGGGGCTGGTTTCGCTCGCGAGGTGGTTGGGCATTCTTCAGGATTCGGTATGCGAATGCTGCGATTGATCGGTTATGGCGCCGAGGCTGGCGCTGGAAACCAGCCGGGCGTATTTGGCGAGCACGCCGCGCGTATACCGCGCCTTGGGGGGGGTCCATCCTGCCCGGCGTTTGGCGAGTTCCTCCTCGGAAACGTTCAGGCGCAGCAACCTTTGTTCTGCGTCTATGGTGATGGAATCGCCTTCATGCACCAGTGCGATCGTTCCTCCGACATACGCTTCGGGCGCGACGTGGCCCACCACCATTCCATAAGTTCCGCCCGAAAATCGCCCGTCCGTGATAAGCCCGACCGAATCACCCAGCCCTTCTCCGATAAGGGCGGACGTGGGCGAAAGCATTTCCCGCATTCCCGGACCACCTTTAGGCCCTTCGTAGCGGATAACCACGATATCGCCCCCCTGGATTTGCCGCGCGAGTATCGCCGTCATACAGGTTTCTTCCGATTCAAACACTCGTGCCGGTCCCGTGATCTTGGACGTCTTGATGCCGGTAATCTTTGCCACGCAGCCTTCGGTTGCAAGGTTTCCTTTGAGTATCGCGAGATGCCCCTGAGGATATATGGGATTCTCCCAGGGTCGAATGACGTCCTGACCAGGACGGGGCGCAGATGGGATATCCTTCAGTACTTCAGCGATCGTCTCGCCAGTGATCGTCATGCAATCTGCGTGCAGCAAGCCATGGTCGAGCAGCATCTTCATCACTTGCGGAATCCCTCCCGCTTTATGCAGGTCGGTTGCTACATACCGGCCAGACGGCTTGAGATCGCAAAGCACCGGGACCCGCGCCCGCATGCGTTCAAAATCGTCGATATCGAGCTCGACATCCGCCGCATGGGCAATGGCGAGAAAATGCAGTACCGCATTGGTGGATCCCCCTACCGCCATGATGACCGCGATTGCGTTTTCTATCGATTTGCGCGTGATGATATCGCGGGGACGGATCTGCTTCCTTACCGCGTCGACCAAGATTTCAGCCGAGCGTGCCGCGCTGGACCGCTTTTCCTGATCCTCTGCCGCCATGGTTGAGGAATAAGGCAGGCTCATTCCCATCGCTTCGAAAGCGGATGACATGGTATTGGCCGTAAACATGCCCCCACAGGAACCCGCGCCGGGACATGCGTGGCGCTCCACCTCCAGTAATTCCTTTTCGTCTATTTTATGCGAGGTGAATTGTCCCACCGCTTCGAAAGCGCTGACCACGGTGAGATCCCGTCCGTTGTAGTGCCCGGGCTTGATCGTCCCGCCATAGACGAAAATAGCCGGGACATTCATGCGCGCCATGGCGATCATGGCGCCGGGCATGTTTTTATCGCACCCGCCGATCGCGATGACCCCGTCCATGCTTTCGGCCTGGACCGCGGTCTCGATCGAATCCGCGATCACTTCCCGGGACACGAGCGAGTATTTCATGCCTTCCGTTCCCATGGAGATACCATCGGAAACGGTAATAGTTCCGAACATCTGGGGCATGGCGCCGGCCCCCCGCAGGGCGTGCTCGGCGTCCATCGCCAGCTCATTCAACCCCTTGTTGCAAGGCGTGATAGTCGAAAAACCGTTGGCCACCCCGATGATCGGCTTGTCAAAATCCCCATCCCTGAAACCCACGGCACGCAGCATGGCCCGGTTGGGTGTGCGTTGCGCACCCTGGGTAATGGCTCGGCTGCGCTGGTTATCTGGCATGAATGCTCCCCTTCAGTAAATGAGTAAACGAATAAATGAATGAATTGAACAGACGGGATGCGTCAGCTGCAGTGAACGGCAAGCGACGGTTCGAACTACTTTACCAAAAGGAGGCGGACTTGCTCAGCGCTTCCTTAACGTATAATCCCCCATTTTACAGCAAAATAACCGAGGCCCATGCTCGTTCATCCGCAGTTCGACCCCATTGCCATCAACTTCGGGCCGCTCGCGGTGCGGTGGTATGGACTCATGTATCTTCTGGGTTTTGCGCTATTCATACTGCTGGGGCGTCTTCGCATCAAGAACAATCCTGGCGGGGCTTTCACAAACAGCATGCTCGATGACATGCTGTTCTACGGCGTGCTGGGCGTAATACTGGGAGGACGCCTGGGACATATACTGTTTTATCAATTGGGATACTATCTTCAGCATCCCCTGGAGATATTTGCGGTCTGGCAGGGCGGCATGTCTTTTCATGGCGGTTTTTTGGGGGTGATAACAGCCATGGCGTTTCTGGCTCGAAAATACACATTGCCGTGGCTGGTGGTGACCGATTTTATCGCACCGCTGGTTCCATTGGGACTGGGCGCAGGCCGTATCGGCAATTTCATCAATGGCGAGTTGTGGGGTCGTCCCGCCGATGTGTCCTGGGGCATGATTTTCCCTGATGTGGACAATATCCCCAGACATCCCTCCCAGTTGTATGAATTCGCCCTTGAAGGGGTGGCCTTTTTCCTGGTGTTATGGATTTATTCGGCTAGGCCGCGGCCGGTGGGGGCGGTTTCGGCCGTGTTTCTCATTGGTTACGGCGTATTTCGTTCGCTAGCCGAGCTTTTTCGCGAACCGGAGGATGGCTTCATGGGCGTCATGACCCTTGGCATCAGCATGGGCCAGTGGCTTTCGCTGCCGATGGTGGTAGCAGGCGTAATAATGCTCTTGTGGGCCTATCGCCGCCAATCTCTTCCCCCGTCCGGGGGAGCGGATTATAGGGTGAAACGGCAACAGGCTCCCGCCGGGCCGGAGAAAAAGCCGGGCAGGCATAAATCACGGCAGCCGTGATCCGGATGATGGCCTGATGTCCCTGATATCCTTGCGCCGCTCGTACACGCTTATTGCGCCGCTTTACGACGCGGTGCTGGCTGGCGCAGGCACTGGCCTGCGTGCCGCAAGCCTTGCCCAGCTTCCGCAAGAGGGCAGCCTGCGCATCCTCATCAGCGGCATCGGCACCGGGCTGGATCTGCCCCATCTTCCGGCCTGTCACCAGTACGCGGGTCTGGATCTCACAGCCGCAATGCTCGATCGCGCAAGATCCCGCGGCGGCAATCTTCAGCTGGAGCTAGTCCGGGGCGACAGCATGTCTCTACCGTTTCCGGACAAAAGTTTTGACTACGTGGTATTGCACCTGATTCTCGCCATCGTTCCCGATGCGCATGCCTGCTTGCGCGAATCCGCGCGAGTGCTGAAACCTGGTGGAAAGATCCTGGTGCTGGACAAGTTTCTCAGGCAGGGCGAGCCGGCCGGGTTCCGGCGCATGCTGAACAGGATTACGCAGCACCTCGTTACGCGGCTGGATGTGATATTCGAGGACGTGCTGGATGGCGCCCAGGGATTGCGTCTGGAAGAGGATGTTCCCATACTGGCGGGGGGCTGGTTTCGCCGTATCCGGCTGATAAAGACCGGATAGGCCGAAGGGTAGCCGAATGGCATTCCATTCATTCCGTGCGCTGGCATGTCTGAGCTTGCCGCTGGAATGGATTTGCCATCTTGAACAAAGATTCATCGAAGGTCATCATGAGTGCTCTCGTTATCCTGGTTTATGCATTTGTCCTTGCCGCTTCGGCGCTCATCCCGGCCGCTGCCACCCCTGCCTGGGCGGGTGAAGTGGAAAGCCCGGGAGCTGACTGGACCGAAGCCTATCGCGACGCGGGGCTTGTCATTTTCACGAAAGATGTGGAGGAGGGCCGCAAGATCCTGGCGGTATCCGATATGGAAGCTCCGCCTGCAATTGTTTTCAAGGTGCTCAGCGACTTCGGGCACTATCAGGATTTCATGCCCTATGTAACGGAATCACGTATCCTCGAGCGCAAAAACACGGGCGAGACGATTACTTACGCGCGTATCGCGCCGCCCTTCGTAAGCGAGCGGGACTATCCGCTCTCCGTGCGGACAACCGGCGGGGCTGCTTCGAATGGCGGCGCATTCAGGATCGAATGGGTCGCTGCTCCCGACATCAAGCCGGAGATTGAAGGGGTGGTGCGGGTCAGGCTCAATGAGGGGTCCTGGCGGGGGGAGCCCCTGGATGACGGAAAGCGCACGAGGCTCACCTATACCTTGCTCACGAACCCGGGAGGACTGATACCGGATTTCGTCCTGGGTTTATCGAATACGATAGCCATTCCCAAGCTTTTCGACTCGGTGAGAAAGCGCTCGATCGAGGAGATGGCGACGAGGAAATAACCGCCTGGCGGATATGCCGATCAGGTTCTGCTTTTATCTGCTCAGGGTAGAGTTGACGGGAGCTCGGATGCTGGCTGCTAATACTTGTTTCGCATATCCCGCCTTGGTGGAAGGGGTTTCCATATGCCTGAGCTGAAAACCTTTGTGCTTTTCATGGCGACTGCTATTGCCGAGATCGCTGGATGTTATTTGCCCTATCTATGGCTCAGGCAGGGGCAGAGCGCATGGCTGCTGATACCGGGGGCCATGAGCCTCGCATTGTTTGCCTGGCTTCTTACGCTTCATCCCACGGCTGCAGGGCGCACCTATGCTGCATATGGCGGCGTGTATATTTTCGTCGCATTGCTCTGGCTCTGGCTCGTGGAAGATATCCGGCCGACCGCGTGGGATATGACGGGTGCGCTCATCACGCTTGTGGGCATGGGCATCATCATGTTTGCTCCGAGAGAGGCAGGATGAAGCGGCGCCTCCATTTGCCTTCGGCCTATTTTCGTCTTTTGGCGATAGAATGAGGCCGATAGCTGCTGCTGGCGCCGATAAAACGTTCTTGGAACAAAACGGACAGAACCGAGCTATTCTTCTTCGAAAGGCAAAACAGAAAAGGATAAAACAGATGTTTTCCAGACCAGGTATCAAATTGTCAGTTGTGATATCAACATTTCTAATCATTGGCTGTTCCGCGACACCGGTGACGCCGGAAGGCAGCTCCGTTGAGCTTCTGACCGAAAAACCGACAGGAAACTGCAAACCGCTGGGAGACGCTGTCGGTTCCCAGGGAAACTGGTTGACCGGCGATTACACGTCAAACAAAAATCTGCTCATCGGCGCCAGAAACAACTTGCGCAACAAGGCGGCCAAAATGGGCGGAAACTATGTCTGGGTGCAGAATTCGGCCAATACCAACGCGTGGGAAAGCCGCGGAACCACGAACACGACTGTTCTTGGCGTAGTGTATCGCTGCGAGTAGGGATCACTGATCCGCATCGAATAATTGCATATATCGTGTACGCGGCATATCGTTCCGATGATTCGCTGATGCCGAGGTGAAAATCGAGTCGCAATCCATCCTATAGCGAACTCACCACGCCGATGAATGTCGAGTATCGCGAAAATTTTTGTGGATCAGGGTTCTAAACTAAGAGCGGTCAGCTACCGGATTTAGGGAAGCGCTGAATAAATACTCGCCGAGCGCGTTGCTGGTAAAATCGGGATGATCATAAGGCGCGCGACGCAGGTCGTGGCCGGGACTACGATACCAGGGAGTGCAACGCAGTGGCTCCCCGGAGCGCGCCAAGGTACTGTTGGGGTGCCAACAACCCGCTACGGGGTCGCATCTTCCTCTGGAAGACACTGCTCCGCCCTGCGCGGCCGCACCATTCGCGTCGTCGCCTTTCGCGCATCCCATCCCGCAAAGCCACCGCCGCGCCAGCGGAGATTTATTCAGCGCTTCCCTAGGTTCACACAGGAACATGTCCAGCAAGGTCTACTATAACAGCGCCTGCCCGGTATGCAATGCGGGAATCAAGGATCAGCGCAGGCGCATGGAAGCGTGCGGCATCGAGGATATCGAATGGATCGATGTGCATGCGAATCCCGAAGCGGCAGCGGAGGTGGGTGCTCCGCTGGAGGCGGTGAGGGAGCGGCTGCATGTCAGGGATTCCGATGGCGGGATCAAGGTGGGCGCGGATGCGTTCATACGACTCTGGTCGCAAACACCGGGGCAGCAATGGCTTGCAGGAATATTGCGGACGCCGGCGCTGAAGCGGTTGGCGCGATGGGCATATGATGCATTTGCGCGCCAGCTATACCGCTGGAACCGCTCCCGCGGAAATTGGTGACGGATGGCCTTTCCGCAAGGCTCGTCCGATGCCTGTTCAGGGCCTGTTAACACCTGTTTTGCACCCGCGTTGCTGCCGGGCCTGCGCGCAGAATTATCCATCCACCATTTTCCAGCCGATATTCTCTCCCGCTCGCAGCGGGACCAGTACATCATCGGCGAAAGGAAGCGTTGCAGGCGACGTCCAATTTTCTCTTTTTAAATTAATCTTGTCTTTGTTGCGCGGAAGCCGGTAAAAATCCGGCCCATGGAAGCTTGCAAACGCTTCCAGTTTATCCAGCGCGCCCGCGCGCTCGAAAGCTTCCGCATAAAGTTCGATCGCGGCATGCGCGGTGAAAATGCCAGCGCAACCGCAGGCAGTTTCCTTGTCCGGCCGGGAATGAGGCGCGCTATCGGTACCCAGGAAAAACCTGGGGTTGCCGCTGGTAGCAGCCTCAACGATAGCGCAGCGGTGGATTTCACGCTTCAGTATGGGAAGACAATAGTGGTGTGGCCTTATTCCTCCCCGAAACAGGGCGTTGCGGTTAAGCAGCATGTGATGGACGGTGATCGTGGCGGCAATGTTACCTGGCGCGTCCTTCACGAAATCCACCGCTTCCCGGGTGGTAATGTGCTCGAACACGATGCGCAATCCGGGGAAGCGATGCGAAATCGGGGCAAGCACCCGGTCTAAAAAAATTCTTTCCTTGTCGAATACATCCACTTCGAGATCGGTCACTTCGCCATGCACCAGAAGAGGCAGATCCACCTCCTCCATCACCTCGATGGTTCCGTAGCATCTGGCGATATCGGTTACACCTGCAGCGGAGTGGGTGGTGGCGCCAGCAGGATAATATTTCACGCCGTGTACGCCGCCGCTTTTCCTGGCTTCGCGGATTTCAGCCGGCGAAGTGGCATCGGTAAGATAGAGCGTCATGAGCGGCTCGAAGCGCATGCCTGCCGGCAGGGAGGCGAGAATGCGGTCGCGGTAAGCCAGGGCCATGCGGGTTGTCGCTACCGGCGGCTTGAGATTGGGCATGACGATAGCGCGGGCAAAGCGGCGAGCGGTGTGAACCAGCACTGCCCGCATTTGTCCGTCATCGCGTAGATGAAGATGCCAATCGTCCGGCCGGGTGATTGACAGCGTTTCCAAGGTGACGAGGCTAATCGGTTATTTTTCCTGCCAGCGTTTCGTGGGAGTGGGTTGCCTTTTCCGCGATCAAATCGGTAGCAGCGGCAACCTGGCCCCATGTGTTCCACAGCAGAACGCCGCGCACCTGCCCCTCCCGCAGATAATAAACGACGCCCTTGCGGAATGGCTCTTTCCAGTCCTCGACGATATCGAGGCTCGCATCCAACTCCCCCACCGCTTCGTACCCCAGGTCGAACAGGTCGGAATAAAAGAACGGCAGGTGGCGATATTCTTCCGATTGCCCGGCCATGTTGCGGCCAGCCGTCTCACCCATGACGTTCGCATTGTCTTCGTGCTCCACGCGGGCCCGCTTCGCCAGCAGGACATTATAGAAATTTGCCACGTCCCCTGCCGCATAGATGTCCGGGTTGCTTGTGCGCAATTGTCCGTCCACCACGATGCCATTATCCACGGTGAGTCCTGACTCGACAGCCAGTTCGGTGTTTGGCAGAATACCCAGTCCGGCAATTACCCCATCTACTAGTATTTCGGTGCCACTCGAAGTCGTCACCGCGGTTTTCCCCCCGGCTGGCCGCACCGACCTGATCGTTTCTCCCGTAATCACCGTGACGCCCTTCTCCCGGTAATATGCATTCAGAAATTTTACCAGGGGCCCCGGGTAGACGCGCGCGCCGATGCCGTTTTCCGGAAATATCATGGTGACCCGTTTGCCGTTCATTGCGAGCGCGGCGGCGATTTCCGAGCCGATGAAGCCTCCTCCGACAACGACGAAATCCGACGCATGCTCGCTTACCTTGTGCAGCTTCCGGAAGTCGTCCAACGTCCTGAAATAGACGATATCGTCCCCAAAGTCGGGGAAACGGCGCACCACACCACCAGTCGCGAGCAAGAGCTTCTCATAGGTATAGATGTTTCCTGCGTCATCGGTCGCGGTTTTCTTCTGGGTATCCAGCGACACGATTTTTTTGCCCAGGTGAATGGCGACATCGAGGCCGTGCTCATTGCGCCAGATCGAATCCAGCGAGGCATCCTTCCACAATGATTTGGAGAGAGGCGGTCTGTCATATGGCGGATGGCGCTCCTCGCAAATCATCGCGATGGCTCCATCCTGATCAACCTTGCGAATGCCACGGATAGCGGAATCGGCTGCCATGCCGCCGCCGATGATGAGATATTTATGATGTTTCATGTTTCCCCCCATTTTTTTGGATGCGATGTCTGCGCTGCAGGTGTTTTTAAACAAATATTGTTAATGTCTGCGACTGTTAATGTCTGTGCATGCCTGAACCCGAAAATTAACGAGATGCAAAAAGCTGCGAATTTTTCTTGTCCAACGGAACAAAAAAGACAACGAAACTCTAACATTCTTTTATCTTTGATGTTACGGATGCCAGAGGCAGACGCAGCGCTGGATACAGCCAGTATATAATGGGTTCCTCTATAAATTCAAAGTCTGGGCTGAGCTAGCCCTATGATCAAGACCATGAGTGAAACAAAAACTGACGCGCAGGCAATCATCACCGATATCTGCATACAACGAGCACGGGATATGCTTGCGTTGCAACTTCCAAAAATCAAGGGAAAAAAATACGACTTTGCTCCCGAGTTCAGGCAGATGACCATCCAGCTCTATCTGCTGGGAGTGATGTGGCGTTGCGGCGAAAACCTGGGTGTGTCCGAAGATCCCCGCGAGCATGCCTTTGCGGCCCTTCAATCGATGCTGATCAGCGACGGCATGAAAAAAAAGCAGGCTCAGCAACGCATCGCTTTTCTCAGGAACATGTCCCGCGTCCAGGAAAGTACAGATCTGCATGATGCCGACGCAGTAGTGGCTGGCTACAAGGCGGAAGCGGACGATGACAGCCTCACCGGGATTTTTGACGAATATCGGGATGAGGCGAGAGTCTCGGGCGCTTTCTGGCGCCTTTACGACCGGGGTAAAAAAATCATGTTTATTGGCGGGGGAATAGCTGCCTTTGTTACAATCTGGGCGGTAACAATTTTTCTTCCCAAAACCGAAGGCATCGATGTGCTTGCGGCCGGGCTTGCAGCCGCCGCCCTGGTTGTGGTCCCGACATTCCTGATTGGGCTATTGATATACCGGCTCAAGATCAAGAAATCGAAGCCGTCGCCGTCCGCCCCGTCCTGATCCAGCCGAGAGAATGAGCGCGACAGTCATCGATGGCAAGGCGCTGGCGCAGGAAGTCAGGGCGGAATGGAAGGGTCGCGCCGAACGTCTGAAAAAGGCCGGGATGCAACCGGGGCTGGCGGTCATTATCGTCGGAAGCAATCCCGCGTCGAGCATCTATGTGCGCAACAAGGCCAGGGCTTCCCGTGAAATCGGGATTTATTCCGAAATTCACGAGTTCGGAGAAAACTCGAGCCAGGAGGAGGTGATACAGCGTATCCGGGAGCTGAACGGCAACCCCGCCATACACGGTATCCTGGTGCAGCTCCCGCTGCCGCCTCACTTCGAGAGCACCAGGGTCATTGAATCCATCGCTATTGAAAAAGACGCAGATGGGTTCCATCTCTACAATGTCGGCGCGCTGGTGGCCGGCAATACCGTGTTTCCCCCGTGCACGCCGTACGGGGTGATGAAAATGCTGGAAAAGTACGCCATAAAGGTGGAAGGCCAGCATGCTGTGGTGGTGGGACGGAGCAATATCGTCGGCAAGCCGATGGCACTCATGCTGTTGCAAAAAGGTGCAACCATCACCATCTGCACATCCAGAACGCGCGAACTGGCGGAACACACGGCGAGGGCGGATATTCTGGTGGTTGCGGTCGGAAAACCCCATATGATCACCGCGAACATGGTAAAGCCAGGGGCGACGGTCATAGACGTGGGGATCAACCGCTTGCCCGACGGACGGCTTGCCGGTGACGTGGATTTCGAATCGGTGAAAGAAAGAGCGGGTTACATTACGCCTGTGCCAGGGGGAGTGGGGCCGATGACCATCACCATGCTGCTGTGCAATACCATAGAGGCTGCGGAACGGCAACAAGCCGTGCGAACACAGCTTTAGCCGTGGATACCTCGGCTACATTCACAACTTGCGAGATCAAAGATGGAACCCTTACCCGACGTCGATCCGACTGAAACACAGGAATGGCTTGAGGCGCTGGAGTCTGTGCTTGTCCACGAGGGAACGGAGCGGGCCCATTATCTGCTGGAGAGGCTGGTGGAGAAAGCCCGCCGGTCCGGGGCCTATCTTCCTTATAGTGCAACGACAGCCTATATCAACACCATTCCCCCGGGTAAGGAAGCGCGGTCTCCAGGCAATCACGCGCTGGAGCATCGCATACGGTCCTATGTGCGATGGAATTCCATGGCGATGGTATTGCGTGCCAACAAGAATTCCAACGTTGGGGGGCACATCGCCAGCTTCGCGTCTGCAGCCACGCTTTACGACGTCGGCTACAATCACTTCTGGCATGCGCGTTCGCCCGCGCATGGAGGCGATCTCATATTTGCGCAAGGCCACTCCTCGCCCGGTCTTTATGCCTATGCTTTTCTGCTGGGTGAGTTGACGCAGGAGCAGCTCGATAACTTTCGGCGGGAGGTAGGGGGAAAAGGGCTGTCGTCCTATCCTCATCCCTGGCTGATGCCTGATTTCTGGCAGTTTCCCACTGTATCGATGGGGCTCGGGCCGTTGATGGCCATTTACCAGGCGCGCTTCATGAAGTATCTCGGAAGCCGTGGATTGGTCGAGACCGAGGGACGAAAAGTCTGGGCTTTCATGGGCGATGGTGAAATGGATGAGCCCGAATCCATGGGCGCAATTTCGCTGGCTTCTCGCGAGAACCTGGATAACCTGATTTTCGTCGTCAATTGCAATCTTCAGCGCCTTGATGGCCCCGTCCGCGGGAATGGCAAGATCATCCAGGAACTGGAAGCCGCCTTTCGCGGCGCCGGCTGGAACGTCATCAAGGTAATCTGGGGATCGTATTGGGATCACCTGCTCGCAAAGGATACGAAAGGGTTGTTGAAGCAACGCATGATGGAATGCGTCGACGGAGAATATCAGACCTTCAAATCGCGAGACGGCGCCTATGTTAGGGAGCATTTTTTCGGCAAATACCCGGAGCTGCTGGAAATGGTTGCCAACATGTCCGATGACGACATCTGGCGTCTGAACCGGGGCGGCCATGATCCTCATAAAGTCTATGCGGCATACGCTGCGGCGGTTGCGCACGCTGGACAGCCCACCGTCATACTTGCTAAAACCATAAAGGGTTATGGCATGGGGGAGGCAGGCGAGGCGCAGAACATCACGCACCAGCAAAAGAAGATGGGGACCACGTCGCTGAAAGCGTTCCGCGACCGCTTCGGGCTGCCGATTCCAGACGACACGATGGATGGAATACCGTATCTCCAGTTTGACAAGGGCTCCCCCGAATCCATCTATATGCATAAGCGGCGCGAGGCGCTCGGCGGATTTATTCATCGGCGCCAGCGACAGGCCGACGCGCTGCAGATACCTGAGCTATCCGCTTTTGATACTTTGCTCAAGGCCAGCGGCGAAGGAAGGGAATCTTCCACCACCATGGCATTCGTCCGAATTCTCAATATCCTTGTGAAAGACAAGAATATCGGCAAACGCGTGGTTCCGATCGTCGCGGACGAGTCGCGCACTTTCGGCATGGAAGGCATGTTCCGCCAGCTGGGTATCTGGTCGTCGAGCGGACAACTCTACACCCCGCAGGACGCTGAGCAGCTGATGTATTACAAGGAGGATAAAAACGGGCAGATTCTGCAGGAAGGCATCAATGAAGCCGGCGCTATGTCTTCCTGGATGGCAGCAGCCACATCCTACAGCACTCATGGCGTCCAGATGATTCCCTTCTATATTTTTTACTCCATGTTTGGCTTCCAGCGGGTCGGCGATCTGGCATGGGCGGCGGGAGACATGCGGTGCCGCGGATTCCTGCTTGGCGGCACCGCAGGGCGTACCACGCTTAATGGAGAAGGGCTGCAGCATGAGGATGGACACAGCCATCTGGCCGCCTCCACCATTCCTAACTGCCTATCATATGATCCTGCGTTTGCCTACGAGCTCGCGGTGATCATTCAGGATGGCTTGCGCCGCATGGTTGAGGTGCAGGAAGATATCTACTACTACATCACCGTCATGAACGAAAATTATCCGCATCCGGAAATGCCCCCCGATGCGGCAAGCGGCATATTGAAGGGCATGTATCTGTTTAGCGACGGGAAGGCTTCGGAAGGAAAGCATCCCGAATTGCGCGTGCAGTTGCTCGGTTCCGGCACGATCCTGCGGGAAGTGATCGCGGCGGGGAAAATACTCGAACAGGAATACGGCGTCGCCGCCGATATCTGGAGCGTGACCAGCTTTAATGAACTGCGGCGTGAGGCGCTTGGCGTAAACCGATGGAACATGCTGCATCCCACTGAGCCCGGAAGGCTGCCATACGTGAGCGCATGCCTCAAGGACCGGAAGGGTCCGGTAGTGGCGGCTACGGACTATATGAAGGTTTTCGCGGATCAGATACGTGAATTTGTGCCGGCGCGTTACAGGGTTTTGGGAACGGATGGTTTTGG
>MKVR01000014.1:158422-197936 GCA_001899235.1 Nitrosospira sp. 56-18 | reverse complement strand
CATAAGAGAGATCGAAATGCGAGCGGTGCCATTCCCGGGGCGAGCACGCTATTTCGCCGGCGTGATTCCACCAGATGCTGAGCTTCTCGCCAATCCCCCGCGCGCGCTGAATGCCGTGGCAATTTCTTGAATGAAGGAACAAGAGGAATAAGGAAGGAAAGCGTGCCAGAAATCAAACAGGTGCTTGTCCCGGATATCGGGGACTTCAAGGACGTCCCGGTCATCGAAGTGCTGGTGATGGCTGGTGATTCCATCAAGGCGGAAGACCCTTTGGTTGTGCTCGAATCCGATAAAGCAACAATCGAGGTGCCATCTCCCTTTGAGGGAGTGATCAGAAAAATGTCCGTGAAGGTCGGCGATAAGGTTTCCCAGGGCACGCTTCTTCTGGCTATGGAGGTCTCCGAGGCAGAAAAAGCGCCGGAATCTCCACAACCAGCAGCACCTGGCGGATCGGCATCGGAGGCGGCCCCTGCTGCTCCGGCTGCTTCAGCCTCCCCAGCCGCGCCATATCCGCAGGCCGCCCCCACCCCTTCTGCAAGCAGGCAAACCGTCGAAGAGCAAACCAACTCTGTATCGGCGCCTGCCCATTCTTCCACCCTATCTTCTTCTCCGTCTTCACCTGGAGACCAGCCTGCCGAAGCTGCGCGCACCATGGATGAGACAGCTTTTGCCAAAGCACATGCCAGTCCGTCGGTGCGGCGGTTTGCGCGCGAGCTCGGCGTAAATCTTGGTATGGTAAAAGGAACCGGGCCCAAGCAACGGATATTGAGGGAAGATCTCCTGGCTCATGCAAGGGCCCGGTTATCGTCGGCATCGATCAATCGCGCTGGAACGGAACTGGATCTGCTGCCTTGGCCGCGTGTCGATTTCACCAAATTTGGCCCAGTGGAATCGAAGCCGCTATCACGCATACAGAAATTGTCCGGGGCAAACCTGCATCGCAACTGGGTGATGATCCCGCATGTCACCCAATTCGATGAGGCCGATATCACCGAACTCGAATCCCTGCGCAAGGAATCCAATGAGTCTGTTGAAAAAGGCGGCGTCAAGGTAACGATACTGGCTTTCCTGATGAGGGCGTCCATCGCTGCCCTGAAAAAATTTCCCGAATTCAATGCGTCGCTCGACAGCGAAAGCGGGGAAATGAATCTGGTGATAAAGAAGTATTATCACCTTGGTTTTGCCGTGGATACGCCAAATGGACTCATGGTGCCGGTCATCCGGAACGTCGATCAAAAAGGGGTGCTCGCCATTGGGTCTGAAATGGCAGCTCTCGCGGCCCAGGCACGCGAAGGCAAGCTGAAGGCCACCGACATGCAAGGAGCGAGCTTTACGATTTCCAGCCTGGGAGGCATCGGCGGCACGGCATTCACGCCCATCATCAATGCGCCGGAAGTCGCCATCCTGGGCATATCCCGCGCGAGCATGAAACCTGTCTATCATGACGGCAAATTTGTTCCACGTCTGATGCTTCCACTGTCCCTGTCCTATGATCATCGCGTTATCGACGGCGCCACCGCGGCACGCTTTACTTCCATGCTGGGCGAGGTGCTGGCGGACATGCGCCGGGTATTGCTGTGAGAATGATTTGCCGCATCGCGGAAGCAAAAATAGACTTATCTCCGAGCAGCGGGTTCCCGCATGCTTTCATGTCTGCTCTTCAAACTTTTTGGATTGATGAGTAATTCCGCGTTTCGTCTCACAGGAGTATTTGGAGGCACCTTTGATCCCATCCATTACGGCCATCTGAGAGTAGCTGAAGAAATCGCCGAGATGATCGGTTTGCAGGAAATGCGCTTCATTCCCGCGCGTAGGCCCCGTTTGCGCGAGGCGCCGGTTGCCCCATATTGCCATCGGGAAGCCATGGTGCACATAGCCATCGAGTGCAATCCAGCTTTTATCCTCGATGGGCGGGAAACCCGCAGTTCAGGCGTCAGCTATAGCGTGGAAACGCTGCGCGAACTCAAACGGGAGCTGGGAGCCGACGCGATACTCTGCTTTATCGTTGGCGCCGATGCCTTCACAAGGTTTGCGCAGTGGCATGATTGGCTGGAGATTTTTGACTTATGCCACCTGATAATCGTGCGCCGTCCAGGCGTCGAGCTGAACATGAATCGGGACAATTTACCGCCCGAACTGTGGGAAGCCTGCGCGCAGCGATGGGTCGCCAACCCGGATGATCTCAGGAAAGCACGCAGCGGCCTGATTTTTCCTGCGCCGACAATCCTGCTGGATATTTCCGCAACTGCCATTCGCGTGCGCCTTGCTGCGGGGAAAAGCGTGCGTTATCTCCTTCCCGATGCTACGCTGGACTATATTTCAGCCCACCACCTGTATGTGGATAAAGTATGACACTTGCCAAGCTGGTAAAAACAGTCATTGCCGCGCTTGAAGAAATAAAGGCGCATGACATCGAAGTTTTCAATGTTGCCAAGTTGACCACGTTGTGCGACCGGATGATTATCGCCAGCGGCGATTCCTCCCGCCAGACCCTGGCTATCGCAAACAACGTGGTTGTGAAGGTAAAAGCCGCCGGGGGCACGGTATATGGCGTGGAAGGAGAACAGACTGGAGAATGGGTTCTGGTTGATCTGGGCGACGTGCTCGTGCATGTCATGCAAACCGCCGTGCGAGCCCACTACAATCTGGAAGAGCTATGGGCCGACACCGTAAAAATAAGCCGCAAGACCGCCTCTGCCCGGACAGGAATCGAAATCACTCCTTCCGTTGATTCCGCCTCTGCTATCGGGTTCGGCGGCATTCCTGCGAGCTCGGCTGCTTCGGAAAAAAGGAAATCTCCCAGACGCGGGGGGGCGGATTAGTTTCATGAAATTCATCATCTGCGCGGTTGGCCACAAAATGCCGGATTGGGTGGCGGCAGGTTTCCGAGAATACGCCAGACGCATGCCGCATGAGGCTGCCATCGAATTGGTGGAGATAAAGCCGGAGAAGAGAACCGGCCTGAAAGTGGAGCAGTTGCTCGATGCCGAGGCGGATCGCATTCTTGCGGCGATACCCTCCAGGCGCCGCCTGGTCGTAATGGATGAGCGTGGCAGGCAATGGTCTACCGCCAGGCTCGCCGAGTCCGTGAGGAACTGGATGAGGGAGGGCGGCGACACTGTTTTTATCATCGGCGGCGCGGATGGACTGGCGGCAGCCATAAGGAATTCGGCTGACGAAGTATTGGCCTTATCCGCATTGACCATGCCGCATGCGCTGGCGAGAATCCTGCTTGCAGAGCAATTGTACCGGGCGGTATCGCTTATCAAAGGCCATCCGTATCACCGGGGGTAGCGTAGCATTCGCCATGACTTCTCCGGGAAACAGCATCTACCTGGCATCCCGCAGTTCTCGCCGGCGGGAATTGCTCACGCAGATCGGGGTGAGCTTTGAAACGCTGCTTCTGCGCGAAGCACCGCCGCGGGGGGCGGATATCGATGAAACGCCATTTTCCGGCGAAGCGCCAGCGGGCTATGTATCGCGAATCGCCTGTATCAAAGCGGAGTTATCCCGAAGATGGTTGATCGAGCGTGGCGGCCCGCTCCGGCCGGTGTTGGGAGCAGACACCGCGGTAGTTTTCAGGGGACGTATTTTCGGCAAGCCTGCAAGCCCGGCCCATGCCGGCGAGATGCTGGCGGCGCTTTCCGGACAGACCCATGAGGTGCTGACCGCGATAGCGGTGGCTGCCGAAAAAGAAACCCGGACGCGAACCTCTACCTCCATAGTACGGTTTCGCGATATCAGCGAGCGTGAGATTCTGCGCTACCTTGCGCTGGACGAAGCGCATGACAAGGCGGGCGGCTATGCGATTCAAGGGGTGGCGGCCGTTTTCGTCACCGAGATCGTTGGCAGCTATAGCGGCATAATGGGACTACCCTTGTACGAGACGGCACGGTTGCTTCAGGATTGCGGCATAGACATTTTTCCGTAAGCTCGCGCCTCATCCTGGCCATCCATACCAGCACATATTTATGAATTGCGAAATTCTCGTCAACGTTACCCCGCAGGAAACCCGGGTAGCCGTGGTTGAGCACGGCGCGGTGCAGGAGTTGCATATCGAGCGCAACAGCAGCCGCGGGATTGTGGGAAATATATACAATGGCCGCGTCACGCGGGTGTTGCCCGGAATGCAGTCCGCATTCGTGGATATCGGGCTGGAGCGTGCTGCCTTTCTCCATCTTGCCGATATCTGGAGATTGCGCCAGAGCGAGGATGCGGAAAAACCCATTGAGAAATTGTTGCACGAAGGGAAGAGCGTTCTCGTCCAAGTCATCAAGGACACCATTGGCACGAAGGGCGCGCGGCTATCCACGCAGGTCAGCATTGCGGGGAGAATGCTGGTTTATCTGCCGCAGGTGTCCCATATAGGGATTTCACAGCGCATCGAGGATGAAACCGGGCGCAAGCTGTTGCGCGAAAAATTGAAGCACCTTCTGCCGCAGGGTGAAAAAGGCGGCTTCATCGTCCGAACGATGGCCGAGGCGGCGACTGAGCAGGATCTGCTATCGGATATCAAATACCTGCACAAGTTGTGGGACCATATCAAGGAAAAGTCCGCGAGCGGCGCGCCCGGATTGCTCTATCAGGACCTGACCCTGAGCTATCGTGTATTGCGCGACTTCGTCGACGACGATACCGCGCGGGTGCTGGTTGATTCCCGTGAGACCTTCCAGAAAATGAACGGCTTTGCCCGGGTGTACATGGCCAATGTCATCGGGCGCATACATCACTATGCCGGGGAGCGCCCGCTATTCGATTTATATGGGGTGGAGGATGAGATAGAAAAATCGCTCGCGAGGCGCGTGGAACTGAAGTCTGGCGGCTACCTGATCATCGACCAGACCGAGGCGCTGACCACCGTGGACGTGAATACCGGCGGGTTCATAGGCGTGCGTAGCTTCGACGATACGATTTTCAAGACCAATCTGGAGGCAGCGCAAGTCATCGCGCGCCAACTGCGTCTCCGGAATCTGGGCGGCATCATCATCATCGATTTCATCGATATGGAAAACGAGGAGCATAAAAACGCCGTATTGGGCGAATTCAGGAAGTCTCTCACACGGGATCGCACCCATATGACGATAAATGGCTTTACGACGCTTGGGCTGGTCGAAATGACGCGCAAGCGCATGCGCGAAAGCCTCGCTCATATTCTTTGCGAAACCTGTCCGACCTGCCAGGGCAGGAGCAAGATACGGACCGCCCAGACCATGTGTTATGAAATTCTTCGGGAAATCCTGCGAGAATCGCGTCAATTCGATGCGCGCGAATTTCGCATCCTCGCTTCGCAGCAAGTGATCGATCTATTTCTGGACGAAGAGTCGCAAAGTCTGGCTCAGCTTGGCGATTTCATCGCCAAGCCCATCAGTCTCCAGGTGGAGGCAAGCTATACCCAGGAACAATACGACGTTATCCTGATGTAGGGCCTGCCGTCGCCTCGCGCTTCGGCCTACGTATGCAGCTTGACCTGCAGCTCCGCGGTTGTTTCTTCGGGTGCTTCGACGTGAGTGAACTCCCCGCTGTCCTCATACGCCAGATGCGTTGTACCCGTCGCCTTGATCAATGCACCCGCGATGAGGCCGGTTATGAACGCAAGCACCACGCTGAAGATGATGCCGATAAATTGCGCGCCCGCAATGCCCGGCACGACCATCATGGCAACGAGCGCCCCGAGCAACCCCGGCATGCCATGAAGATTATGCACCCCGCAGGTATCGACGAGCTTGAAACGCGACTCCAGCGCGGGCTGGATAAACACGTAGCCGATGACGCTGACCGCACCCGCCAGCAATCCGACTGCGAAAGCGCCCGTGGGGGAAATGATGTTGCAGGTCGACCCGATAGCGACTCCCCCGGCCAGGGCTGCGTTCGCCATATCCACCATGGACGTCTTTCCCTTATGGAAATACGTACTCAGGAAATAGGTGCTCAGGGTCGCTCCGCACAGTGCAAGCACCGTATTGACTACCGTCTGCGGCATCTCCTCGAAGGGGACGATGGCGGTGGCAAAACTCGGCCAGAAAAGCCACAGAACCATCGAGCCCAGCATGGCGAAACGATCCGAGGTGGCGTCCGACTCAATCGGCTGGCTTCGCTGGCTCGCGGTAGTCAGAATCAGGGATAGTCCAAGGCCAAAGTAAGCGCCGAATGCATGAATGATGATCGATCCGGCGGTATCCTGAAATCCTTCCGTCAGGCCCATGCCGTTATCCAGCACCAGCCATTCGTTCAACAGGTACGCGGGAATCAGAAAAAGCGCCAGCAGGGCATACTGGAACACGCGCAGGCGTCCGAGCACAGCCCCCATGGCAATCAATGCGGAAGCTACTGCGAATTCCGCGAAAAGCAGCGCCTTCACGGTATTGGGAGCAATTTCATGAGCAAACACGCCGTTCGCGCGCAGCAGCATGTAAAGCGGGAGGCCGACCGCCACAACCAGATAGGTTCCGGTCGTGGCTCCGAAGCCGTATCTTCTCACGAACACCATGAGGAAGCCGAAACCCACCAGCAGCATTGCCAGGATATGAATGACATAATTGTATTGCGCCACCTGTCGGGCCTCGTTGAGCTCCGGCCCCTCGCTTCCCCAGGCGATAAGACTTGAAAACAGCAGAAACAGACTAACTGCACCAGACAGCGTCAAGCAGAGATTCTTTTTCATTTGATTCTCCCCATGTTTCGCGGTTATTCGGATTGCACCACGCATGAGTGTGAACCTGAAAAGCCTTGAATACAACAGGGATATTTATTCTTTCGGAAATGCAACATTTCTCCCCGAAAAAAAGAATCTCATCCAGCGCCAGGATGATCAAATTGTTTCGGTAAAGCTTGCATCGGAGCGAAATGCTCTTTCGATATCCGAAGCAATGGTCTGGTAGAGGGGTCGGAGATTGCTGCGCATGTTACCGATAATTGTGCTTACACTCATCATTGATGGCAGGCGGGTGCCGTGATGCTCTATGGGTTCGCCGATAAACTGAAGCTGGAAGCCTAATTTATTGAAATGTGCAGCCAGCCGGTTCTCGGTCAGGACAAATAGCGTTTCTATTCCGGATAATCGTGCCAATTCAGTGGTGCCGAGATAGAGCCCGATGGGAATATAAGGGAAGCGCGGCATTTGCTGAGTGCCGAAATCCTCCGTGGATAGGGTTATCGCGCTGCCTGATTCGCCTTTACGCCTCCGGTAGCTGGCTACAACCGCCAGCCGGGAAACCTCGGCGATACTCTGGCGGGATAGCCGCGCAGGATCGATAATGGAACGGTCGAGCGTATCGGCACAGGCCTCCTCGAAGGGCAGCAGGGAATACGGATTTTCGGGCGGAGGACGAATCAGGCGCGTGCAGCCAACGAACTCGTTCGTTTTTACGCTGCGTATAAGGAGATGCAGCGAATTGCGATCGTACTCATCGGTTTCCCGCTTGTCCGATCGCTCGGGTTCGAACTTCAGGTCTTCGCAATAGACCTGGTATCGCACGCGATAGACCTCATCCTTGAGTGCCTCTGAATGGACGGGCACGATTTCAAAATACTGCTTGAAGGCAGTGCCAAGATTGAATTCTTCGGGTAGGAACATGGCCTGGAATCTCCCCTGGAGTGAGTAAGTCGCTATTCGAGTTTCTTAAGATAATCCTTCGTGAAAACCTTGTCTGGAAGATCCCGCAGTTTCATGTCCGAATAATCAAGCACGGATTTTTCATCCTTGCGCAACGCGTCTTCCATGACCAGGCGGGTGGGTCGTTGCTTGCCGAGCAGCATTCGGAAGTTTTCGTAACGGCTGGTTTTGAGCAAACGGCCGGATACGGAGTAAAATTCTGCACGGTACGGCCAGAAATTTGATTGCTGTACCCAGTATAAGACCTTATGATATGTTACACCTTTGTCGACGCCGACGAGTTCGAGCACGTGGTACTTTTCGCCGTCGATGACATCAGTGCGTAAAAGCGTTGCAGTATAATCGCCGGCGAAATTGGCACGAGCCAGGTCACCGTTCGCCACCTGGCCCGTCAGCCGTTGCGACATCGACAAGCGTATGGGTTGTGTGATCTCTGGCATGAATATCCAGAGATCGCGTCCCTTCATAAGAAGAATCTGTCCGCGTTCCGAAGCCGGTTCCAGCGTCATCACCACGCTATTCTCATTGCCTTTGGATAGAACACGATAGTGGTGGAGGTCTGTCGACTGCTCGGGCGAAGTGGTGGTAATGTTGACATCGACCTGGAAGCTTTCACGCGGAAAGCGTATCTGGTCTGCCTTCTCCAGGATGTTTTGAGCAAACTCCGTATCATCCGCTGCGCCACATACCGTCCCGCTTAAGAGACAGATAGCCGCTACGAGTTGTTTCAAAGAAGTTATTTTCATTCAGTGCCTCTTTTGAGGTGATTCACTCCCGAGGTTTTATCGTGGATTAATTTTATGAGCATAGTCCGTCTTGAGAATATTTCCAAGAATTACTTGCTTGGAGAGCAGCAGGTACAGGCGTTGAAGCACATCACGTTGAGTATCGAGGACGGCGCTTTCGTGGCGATAGCAGGTCCTTCCGGAAGTGGCAAATCCACTTTGCTCAATCTTATCGGCTGCATCGATACGCCTTCCAGCGGAAAAATATTCATCAGTGGCCAGGATGTGAGCGGCCAGACACCTGACGAGCTCTCGGAACTTCGAGCGCGGACAATCGGCTTCGTATTTCAGACATTCAATCTTTTCCCTGTTCTGTCTGCCGAAGAGAATGTGGAGTATCCCTTGCTGCAATTCAGGGAGCTGGATGCAGCAGAGCGCCGAAGCCGAGTTTCCCGCTATCTCGATGTGGTAGATCTGTCCAGATTTGCCAAGCATCGGCCGAACCAGCTCAGTGGTGGCCAGCGTCAGCGGGTGGCCATTGCGCGTGCCTTGGCGACTCAGCCAAAAATGGTGCTGGCGGATGAGCCGACGGCCAACCTGGATCATAAAACGGGTGGAGGAATACTCCAGCTGATGAAAGATATTAACGGACGCTTCAAGACAACCTTTATTTTTTCTACGCATGATAGCCGTGTCATGGATATGGCGGAGTACCTGATACGGATCGAAGACGGTCAGATCGCGGCCAGCGAAGGCATCAAACCATAAAACAGCGGTACGCGGCGAGATCGGGCATGACCGAAATCGGATACCGGTGGAACCGGGAGTCGGATGAATTCCAGGCGCAGATTTGAATTTTTGGGATGGGTTGCCGCTATCATGGCATCACCATGCTACTTCACGGGCGCCACCCCGGCTTTGTCGTCAGGTGCGGCGTCCCAATCAGCGGCCTCGGTAAAAGCAGAAAATTCATTGCCTCTATCCTTGTCGATGTCGTTGCCCCGCGTGCCCGCGCTATCGTCGTCTTCACCCGAGTCCAGCAACGACGTGCTTGCTCATGTTTACATAGTGTCCCGTCATGTAGCACCCGAAGAAAAAACCGAAGTGGCGCCAGGCAACCCATTGCCCTTGATTCCTGCTTCCGCGCCACGGTTGGCAGTCCTGGATAATGGAGAAAATCCACTTCCAGCCGAACACAGCGAAGGCGAAAGCGGCACAGATTCCCGGGAATCGTTGTTCGGCGAGCCCGGACCGGCAAAGGTAAAGAAACCTCCCCAGCCAGCCTGGAAGCAACTGGTTACCGGATGGAAGGGATTCTCGCAGCTCGAAATTGCAGATACCTATGCCAGTCCGGAGCACCTCTCGAAAGCAAAGCTGCGGACCGAGTTGAGCCGTACCGGGCAGTTCAACGAATACCTCAGATGGAAAATCAGCGGCCGGTTCGATTACGACGCAGCCTATGATTTATCCGATTTCTATCCTGGCGCCGTCCGGCGGGATCAGCGTCAGCAATTTTTCATCCGCGAAAATTATCTGGATATTTCCGCCGGTAATTTCGATTTCCGATTGGGGCGTCAACATGTCATATGGGGCGAAATGGTCGGGCTGTTTTTTGCCGATGTGGTTTCAGCAAAGGATATGCGTGAATTCGTTCTCCCCTCGTTCGATATCATACGCATACCTCAGTGGGCCTTGCGCGCAGAGTATTCCAAGAATGATCTGCACGCGGAAGTGCTATGGATACCGGTGCCAACCCTGGACGAGAGCGGCAAGCCGGGGGCGGACTTTTATCCCGGTCCGCTGCGCGGAGTCGCCAATTACCTGCCCGAGGATCGTTCGGGAAGAAACGTCGCCCACTCGAATTATGGGCTGCGTTTGTCGCAATTAAAAAACGGATGGGATGTTTCGGCTTTCTATTATCACAGTCTCGACGCATCACCCACATTTTATCGCGTCAGCGCATTCACCGAACCGCCTATTTTTCAGCCAAGACACGATCGCATCGATCAGTTCGGCGCAACACTCGCGAAGGATTTTGGCTCCATCGTATTGAAGGGCGAGACAGTCTATACGGATGGACGGCAGTTCAACACCATCCGGCCCACGGCAATAAATGGCCTCGTCAAGCAGAATACGCTCGATTACGTGCTTGGCGTGGATGTCAGCCTTCCAGCGGAAGCGCGCCTGAACCTGCAATTTTTTCAGCGTGTTTACTTTAACCATGATCCGGATATCATTCCCCGCAGGTTGGAAAGTGGCGCCAGCATCCTGCTGGCCGGCAAGGTGTGGCAAAAAATGGAAGCACAGGCTTTACTGATCCATAGTTTGAATCGCAGTGACTGGATGCTCCGGCCTCGTCTTTCCTGGAATTTCCAGCGGAATTGGCGTTGGGCACTGGGAGCGGATATTTTTGGCGGGCCACCTTCGGGACTTTTTGGACGGTTTGATCAAAGCGACCGCGTCTATACGGAGCTGAGATATTCCTTTTGATCAACAGCTGTTGACGTGCGGGGATTGTCTTCCGAAGCGCCGCTGTCTTCTAGAAATTCTGCCTCAGGGCCTCGGCGATGGGTATACGGGAAACATGTCTCGCCGGAAGAATCGCTGCTGCGATGGTGGCAAGAATACCGATAGCGGACGATATCACCAGAACCGAGGGGACCACCAGGATTTGCGCGTTATAGCCGACATTGGCATTGGGAGGTGGAGGCATCTCGATTCCCACGGCCGAGATGACGGCCGCCAGCGCGATACCCAGGGCTAGCCCCAGCGCGCTGCCGATCAGGCCCAGCAGTGAATTTTCCACGATGACCAGGCGAAAGACCTGACTGCTGCGGTTGCCCAGGGCCATCATCGTGCCAAATTCCCCGATGCGATTGAAAATACTCATGTTGACACTGTTTGCGACGCTCAAAAGCACCATGATGAGAATGATGAGCTGAAGGACCCCGAACTGGCCTTTATACAGCTCCACGGTTTTTTCATAGAAGTCGTTCAGCTCGACCCAAGTCTTGACCTCCAGTCCCGAACTGCGTAATTCCTCATTCAAGTTGGCTGCAACCCGATCCGTGCCACTGGTCTGCTGCAGCAGCACGACGATCGCATTCACACTATCCGTGCCCAGCAATTCCTGTGCCGCAACAAGAGGAATTCTTATCGCCCTGGCATCGTAGTCCTTGGAAAAACTCTGGAATACGCCAGTTACCTCAAACTCCATACTGTTCAGGGCGCCTTCGAGCGTATTCACCAGCAAGGTAACGTGGCTGCCGGGCTTCAGATTCAATGCCTGGGCAACGCCATGCCCGATCAGGATGCCGAACGTGTCGGAATCGCGTAGCTGGCGTCCCTGCGTTATCGAAATGGAGCTGCCCAGCGCAGCTTCCTGCTGTGCTTCCACCCCTTCTCCGATGATCGGAAGGTCCGTACGGCCATTGTTGAGCAGCCCGGAGAAATTGAGCCGGGCCATGACCATGGAAACTTCCTTCTCATTTGCTATGCGCCGTTTGACCGCTTCGGGCGATGGAATGAGATATTTTTCCGGCGCATGCGATCCCGCGGAAAAAAAACCGGCCTTATGCACCTGTAAATGCCCGGACTGGGAATGAATCAGCGCTTCGGAGAGCTGTACGAAAATGTCATTTATCCAGCCTCCTGCGACGGTAAGACCGGCCACTCCGCCCATGATCGCGGCCAGTGTCATTGCGGTATGCAACTTCTGCCGGAAAACATTGCGCAAGGCGAGTTTGAACATTCGTGATATCTACCGGTTATGGCGTAGCGCATCGACGATTTGCATCCTCGATGCCTTCCAGGCGGGAAGTATGCTGGCAACCAGAGTCGTGCAGGCCGCCAGCGCTACCGCTTCGATTGTTATGTTCCAGGTAAGGAGGATTTCGCCTGTATAACCGCTATCCATCCCGGGTGGCGGCGGCATGGGTATGCCTATGCTGGAGATCAGCGCGGCCAGGGGCGCGCCGATGGCCAATCCCAGAAGGCCGCCGGCGCAACCCAGGAGTATGCCTTCGGTCAGGAAGAGGCGGGTAATTCCGGCACGCCTCACGCCGAGCGCCATGGCCGTGCCGATTTCCCCTATTCTTTCCATGACGCTCATCGTCATCGTGTTGGAAATGCTCAGGAGGATGATCAGCACGATTATGACCTTGATACCCTGTATTTGCTTCGTAAAAAGAACCTTGGTCTTATTGTAGAAGTCGGCCAGCGCATACCACGGAATGACTTCAAGGTTCTCGCCGCCCAGCTTGTTTCGCAGTTCTTCCAGGACCGTATCGGTTTGGGCCGTATCGTTCAGCAGAACTACCCAGGCATGAGAGCCCTTTGTGCGAAGCAATTGCCGTGCAGTCTGGATGGGCAGCCGCAGGGCAGCGTCATCATATGCCTTGGTTGCCGTGGTAAACAGTCCGCGCACGGTAACCTCGATCGCATTGACACCTCCGGTTACGGTATTCGTCAGCAGTACGACCTTGTCACCGATGCCGACGCCGAGATTGCGTGCCAGCCCCTTCCCCACGACGATCCCATTCGGATCATCGGCGGAAAGATTCCGGCCGGCCGAAAGTTGCGCATTCAGCTCGAATGCAGCCTGTTCATGGGGATCCACCCCGTCGCCGATGAACGACAGCGTCGCATCGCCATGGCTGATGAGCCCGCCAAAGGAAAGACGTGGGGCCACTGCCTTGATTCGATCTTTATCTGGCGGTTCCAGTTCTGGTATGGTATCAGGCAGCAGGAAGGCGTAAGGGTCGGCTTTACCCGCGTCGTGATAGCCTGGCCGGACAATCTGGATATGGCCCAGTTGAGTTTTTATCGTGGCTTCGCGCATGGCCCAGAAAATCCATTCTATGAAGCCGCTTACCAATACAAGCGCAATGACGCTGAAGGAAATTGCAGCCAGGGCTATGGCGCTGCGACGCCTTTGCCGCAGGATGTTGCGAAATGCCAACGATAAATTGGGCCAAGTTAGCCGCATTTTTGCTGATATGCTGGGAGCCGGATCATATTGCTTTTAGTATAGGATAGCGGTGAATCTTTCAAGTCAGTAATCGATACTGCATGGAGTCTCCGAACGCGTGCTGAGCAACGGGGAAAGATGATTCGTAATCGAAAGCGCGTGTTATTTTTTGCCGAAGCGGTGACGCTCGCGCATGTAGCCAGGCCTTTGGCGCTGGCGGAAAGCCTGGATGCCCGCTGCTTCGACATCGCGATGGCCTGCGCATCCGGCTACCATCATTTTTTCAAGGGCAAGCCCTGGCAACTCATACCGCTTCGAAGCATCGGCAGCCAGCAGTTCCTTCGTGCGCTTTCCCGCGGCAGTCCCGTCTATAATACGCAAACCCTGCGGCAATACGTAAAAGACGATCTCGAGATCATCCGAAAAATGGACCCCGATGTGATTGTGGGCGATTTTCGTCTTTCACTCTCTGTCAGCGCGCGGGTTGTCGAAATTCCTTACATTACGATAACCAACGCCTATTGGAGTCCGTATTATACGGGGGGTGAATTTCCGCTTCCAGTTTTGCCGATGACAAAAGTCCTCCCGTTGGGACTTGCCGACAAAATCTTCCGGCTTACGCTTCCCCTGGCGCTCTTGCTGCATTGCGCGCCCATGAATCGCGTGCGGCGGGAAAATGGGCTGGCCTCCCTTGGTCCCACACTGCAGCACATATACACCGATGCAGATTATGTACTTTTTGCCGACATGCCGGAGCTCTTTCCGACTCCTGACCTCCCCGCCGGGCATCACTATCTCGGCCCGATCCTGTGGTCTCCTCCGGTGGAAAAACCAGCGTGGTGGGAGCGCCTGCCCACAGACAAACCCATCATTTATTTGACTTTAGGCAGCTCTGGCCAGGCCGGGATTCTGCCAATTATTCTCGATATACTGAGTAAATTGCCGGTCACGGTCATCGTGGCGACAGTAGGGGCCTATGCCCACCCGATACCCGGTAACGTCTATTTGGCCAGCTATCTTCCAGGTACCGAAGCCGCGATGCTTTCACGCATGATAATCTGCAATGGCGGCAGCCCGACGAGTTCCCAGGCGCTTGCGGCAGGTGTTCCGGTATTGGGAATAGCAAGCAATGCGGATCAGTTTTTGAACATGGAGGCCCTGGCAAGGGCGGGAGCCGGCATGGTATTGCGCGCCGACCGCCTGAATGGCGATGCAATTGAAGAGACGGTGAAAAAACTGCTTTTCAGTCCCGAATTCACCGCCAGTGCCCGGGTAGTGGCGGATAGGATAAAAAACTATAATGCTTTCAAGCGGTTTGGCGAGTTTATGGAAAAACTGACGGATAGGCGCCTTCCCGGAGATTGATCCTGGCCGCGATGGATTCCCATTGATTCCATAACCCGGCTTGCTTATCTAGTGTCGGAAAATTTTACAAATATAGTGCAGGCCAGCATATCCCAATGACCTTGTTTGAAAGTAAGTGTCTGATCTATCGCGTAAGATAACTAAATGGCATGAATCATGCTTCAAAGAGAAGTGTCCGAAAACCGTTTTACTTTATATATTTTAGGGGGATAAATGAATACCAAATTTAAGCATCTGACAATCGGGACGCTTTCCACATTGCTGGCTGTGCCGCTGGTAGCGCAAGCCGAACTTTTCACGTTTGATCCGACTGGCGGGGGCGCGGGAACCGCCAACCTCGCGCTTATCGACCAGGCTCCCGGCAGCGCCCTGGCGCAGGGCGGCGTGACGGCCATCAACAATTTCCTGGCCGGATCGGGCAGCACCAACTTTACCCTGCACTACCAGGCAAATCTGTCGTCGATCCAGTTCGCCGATACGAGCATCGGTTTCGCCAACGGCAGTGGCGGCAATTTCTTCACGTTCGTGGCCGGCTTTGGGGAAACGGTCGTGGGAGCCGACCCATTTCCTGGTACGGCCAGCTTTAAATTCGATCCAACTAACCCAGTAAACTTTTTCAATATGTATGCGACCAGCACCGTTGGAAATAACCTGACTGGTACTGGATTTATCTCGGGTGCACCCATCCTGTCCGCGCATATCGTGACTGTTCCGACGAGCAACTTCCAGGTCACTGATCCAGCTCCAACGAATCTCGATAACTCCCCAAATGGGGACCAATGGGGTGGCCAGCAATCGGTTACCGGCGGTGGAGTATCGGACATCACCCTAGTGGTTGATTCCGTCAACGCGGGATACTTTCCATCACTGACCCCAGCCAGCACGATCACCATCTCATTTTTCAACAACTCCCAGGTCGATCCGTTCAGGCAGGTGGATCCTTCGCAGTGCTTTAATGTCACCGGCTCTACTTGCGATGGAGGTGGAGGCATCATTTCGCTTGGCACACTAGGTGCGCTAAACGGAGGCACCGTAGGACCGAACTTTGAATTCCAGGCTGATGGTACCCAGTCTTTCGCCGTGCCGGAACCTGCATCGCTGGCACTGATTGGTTTGGGCCTTTCTTTGATGGGGATTTTCGGCAAATCCCGCCGGCGCGCTGGATAGACTGTTCCAATAATATATAAAAAGCTAGCCTCAATCTTAAAAGCCGCGATTGGATCGCGGCTTTTTTATTGACTATCCAAAAAGAATCTACTCACCAGCATTTCCAGCGCGAAGCCGCTTGGCAGGAACTCCACCCCAGACCTCGTTCGTCCCTATCCGGCTATTCTTGGAAACGATCGCGCCCGTGGCGACTATGGCGTTATCTCCAATCGTTACCCCTGACAATACCACGGCATGCGCGCCGATCGTGACATTATTTCCAATCCGTATCCTGTAGTGGGCGAGGCGCTCGCCTTCAATCACATGCGGCACCAGCAGCGCGTACTGCCCCACTATGGTGTTGGCGCCAATATGCACCAGGGGAGGATCGAGAATAATACCCGAGCTGTAGGTATTCTCTCCAAGGTGCGCACCTAGCGCCTGATAAATCAACCGCATCAGCGGCACGGGAACAAATCCGCTGCGCATCAAGGGGTAGAACAATATCAGGTAGAAGAGCAGGTAGACGTGATAGCCGATTTCATTTTTCGAGCTTGCCGCGATTTCCCCCTCGCGGAGGGGCATGATCAGCAGGAATCCGCGATATGCGAGGAGCGCATAGGCGTAAGTAAGAAATATCCCTGCAGCGGCCGTGAGTATGCCGCGAAACTCGCTCGGAGGCAGTCGGTGGAACAGCCATGCTGCCGTCAACCAGGTCAACCCGAGTATCAGCAGTAGAAGCGTCAGAAAAAGCAATATTTCGCCAGCGCCAATTTTACGCATGAGCTATCCGTTCCTATAGTTCAGATCAATATCTGGCCAATTTTTGCATGCCCATCGCTATCGAAAACATCGGGGATAAACCAGAGATGCAGGATCCCGAATCTCAATTTTTTTAAGAGCTTTTTTGGATATCTGGCGATTCCCGGGAATTGTCCGATGAGGGTTTCAGCTGGCCGAGCGGCAGCCGGAGAGAGCGGGACCAGGGAGCGGGTCCCATTCCGGCTCGTCCCATGAATATTGCCCGCGATGTTTCTTCCTTGCCGATCAGTCGCTCGGTTTGGTCTGAGAGGGTTCTCGCGAACTGGGCAAGCTTTTTTACCTTGGTAAACTCCAGTCCGCCGCGAACATAGCGGGAGAAAATCAGGGGGGTTATTTCGGGCTGTAGCTGCAGCCCCAGCCTGGTTGCCGTCAGCCAGAAGCGCTGCACAGCGCGGCCGGCGTCAATATAATCGTCGATGCTCTCCGCAGGACGATCGCTCAGGATGACAAAATGCGCACCGCAGGCGAGACCGGGTATGAAATCCATCTGGATTCGAGGCGCCAGCGTGCCTGCAAGAAACCTGTTGAAAAAATTCACGCGCTTCCAGCTACCTAATACCCAGTGCATCAACCTTGCCGTAACGGGATCGATTCCCAACGATTGGTCGGGGACCTTATCCTCGCTGAAACGCGAGTTCCATTGTATGATCCTGCGATGTACCTCGTAGGCTTCCGGCATGGTGAGCCGTAATTTTGCATTATTGAACATCAGCCGGGCTGCTTGCATCTTGGCGTCGAAACCCTCCAGCCACAGAATGTGGTATGAACCGCCCACCGCTTTCTCAAGACTGCCTTTTTCTCGTAGGGATAATGGCCGGCTGCTCATCGGCCGGCGCTGGACGCTGCGGTATGTTATGTAGGGAACCAATTCGTTGGGGCGCAGATCGGGATCCGGTTGAAAATGCACATCAACGACCGGCCTGCTTTCCGGAGATCCCATGCGGCGTAACGCGTTCATGCGCAATCCATGCGCGCTGGCCGCGATATCCATGGTTTCCAACAATGCGCCAATTGCGATTTGGCTGGCGTGCCCATCCAGGTCATATACACAGTCATCCCGCGTATCGAAGCCATGCACCACGACATGGCGCTCGCCGGCAACTTCAAAGCGCCATGGCTGAGTGTTATCACCGCTTGGGGCCCACCGCGCAAGATCCAGGATCTGATCGATAACCGGCTTGCCGCCGATCCGGCTGGAGATGGAATCGGATAATGCATCATTGTCTGTACGAGGTTGTCGTCCGGATTCGCTTTCCACCGCGTTTTTCGTATCCAGTCTGCGTCTGGCGATGGCGAGGATTAGGCGCTGCAATGGGTTGCTGTTCCCTCCCGGACGCCAGCTGTGCTTTAATTTATTGCGGTATGCATCGAAGTGTATTACATGAGGAGCTGCGAATACCCGGCCGCGGTTGAGCAGTATCTTGAGCGCTTCGGTAGCCACGACGCCGGCACAAAGCTGGCATCCCATCATGGTAGATGGACCTCGATGTTCCCTGAAGCTGATGGTGGCCGGATCAACCAGGTATTTCGCATGCAGGCCATTTGGCGCAAGGCCAATCAAAAAACGGAGTGCTTTTTCTTCGTCCGGTCGATCACCCCATTGAAAATACTCCTCGAAGGTCATTTTTCCCGGCATGAAATTGAGTAGTGCCGCTCCCATCCCAAGCGGCGCAGCGGTAATTGCCGGAATACCCAGTTCGGCGCAGGCAGAAAAGGTCGCCTGGCGATCTGAAAAAACAAAAAAATCCAGACCGTCGACATACACGTCGATATCGGCAAGAAATTCCCGAAGATTATCCTTGTTGACCCCTTCTGGAAAAATTTCGATATCGAGATCCGGATTGATATCTTTGGCCATGGCTACAAGCACATCGGTCTTGGGCTTGCCCAAGCTGGAAATATTCGCACCGACCTGGCGATTAAAGTTGGCCAGGCTGAATTTATCGAAATCCGCTACGCGAAAAGCTCCTATACCTAGCCGCGTCAGGGTCAAAAAGTGTGCACCACCTACGCCGCCCAGGCCTGCAATGGCAATTCTCTTATGCCGAAGAATATTTTGTTCCTGGACAGTTACCCAGCCAGTGTTCCGGGAAAAAGCCTCATGATAGGAAAAAGCATCAGACATTTAAGCGCTTAACCATGGAGTAGTCTATTTTTACGCATGACGAAGAGAAGCGAGTTCTTGGAAACGAACGCCTGCTTGGTGCTGTTTCTCCTGAAACTGTTAATTGAACAACTGGAAGAACTGACTTGCAATAGGGGGAATAGCGAAGGTGCCAGAGTTCTGGCACCAGCATATGGTGAGCTTGTTGAGACGCGATGTCAACGGGATGTTACGAAGAGAGCCGCGGTGAGGGGGATGGCGCTTTGCGCTTCCATAAAAGGCCGGTTTGGATCAATGACGGAAGTCAGGACAGCGCGAATATAGTACTGCCTAATGAGGAGTTGAATTCTCGGGTAATCTTTCCTGCTGGGAAAAACAGTAGCGATAAAGAGAACGATCTTGTGAATCGTGCGAGCCGGCAAGGAAGGAAATTTTTTCGCCGACATAATCCAGTTTCAAATGCAGGAGAACAGCCGGAGCGTCTACGCGGGTGCAAGTACGCATTTCGCTGATCTGCCGAAAACCGAACATCCGTTTATGGGATGCGGCATGCCGTGGATGAACCTCGCCAAAAAGATCTGTCGCGCCATAGACATTATGAGCATAGATATATGCAAGATGAAACAACGCCGCGAGAATTTCCTTTGAACTATGCTGTGGATCCAGCGCAAATTTCGATAGTTCGCAGACCTTGGCGCCTCGCCTGCGAAAGGAATTGATTTCATCGCCGTAAAGTTGATCGGCAAGCAGTCCCTCTTCCGAATCCAGACCCAACGTCACGGTGCCGATCAGGGTATCCCCCCTCGATGCCACCAGTGTCAATCTGTTGGAGTTGTGCGATGTTGCTCTACTGCTTTCGAGTTGATAGCCGCGCCACGAATACATCCGCTGCACCAGGTCTCGAGCACCGCTGCGAAGCCAGGGAGAATCGGCGAGTTGTATGCTATAACCGTCGCGCCTCAGCACGCATGGAGACTGGGCGGTTTTCCCATGGAAATCATGGTGCGAACCAGTATTGGACATGAGACATTGGCTGGCCGCTTCACCGGCCGAAGCAGGGTAAATCTTCTCGGAACGAAGAGGCTCATCATGATGTAATTGCATGGGGTAGGGTCCAGGTAGTTTTGATTTGGATAAGATTTGCTGCTTCTCTTTGAAGAAAAGGCGCAACGCCGTACTCAAGCTCGACGAGCCACCCGTTAACTTCGGATGCGCCAAAATATCAACAACAGGACGCGCCAGCATGAACTTTGCCAGCTTCGACAAGCATGATTCATGCCCATATTTTTCTTATTGATTATCAGTCAATTATCTCAGCTGTTTTTATAGATTGTCGCCAAACCCCGCCATCTAAAACTAAGGGTAAAAATAAGCTATTGTTTATCTTGAAAATCCTGCTGTCTCCGTTTAGCGACAATAGGATTTGGCGTTACAGGGGGGGAAGGCCTGGATTTGGAGTGGACTGGAGCAGGACGTGGGTTATTTACGGGAGGCGGGCTTTTGAGAGTAGATTCTTTTTACCGATGAGCGCGAATCCAGTCGCGCCATTGTTCGAACAACCCCCTGTCAAGGGCGGCAATGGCGGAACGCTGCCAGAGTGGTTCCGCCCAGAAGTCATTCTCGTTGAAACCACACATGTGCCCTCCCGCTTCCTTCAGGATGAGGCAGCCAGCAGCGTAATCCCACAGCTTTTGCCCCCCATGGAGGTAGAGGTCAAAACGGCCGGCGGCGGTATAGCACCATTCAAGCGCACAGGACCCATAATTTCGTTGAGAGGAGAAAGGCCACTGCAGACAGATGTTCTGTGCGAGCTGGGGTCCCAGCCGCTTCAAGTCGACATTGGCGATGGCGTTGCGAAAGGGCGGTACATGTTCCTTGAGCGGCAATTTTTCGCCATTCAGGAATGCGCCGCCGCCTTGCTCGGCATAAAACATTTCATCTGCCACCGGGTTGTAAACGACGCCAAGCACGCTTTTGCCGTTTTGCATCAACGCTACCGAAACGGCAAAATAAGGCAATCCATTTACGAAATTCGACGTGCCGTCTATAGGATCCATGCACCACAGTCCGGCTTCGCCCGCCCGCCATTGACTGATTTGCTCCTGTTCCGGCATTTCTTCCCCGACCACGGCGCCGGCGTGGATCTTTTGCAATTCACGCGATAGCGCTTCCTGGGTGGCAAGGTCGGCTTCGGTAAACAGGCTTCCATCCGCTTTGCGCTGGCGGGCAACCTTCAGATAGCGCGGTATGATTTCCTGTTGCGCCACTGCCCTGACCGTCGAAATGACCTCATGGAGCACGTGCTATCCCGCCCGCCATTTGATGGAACAGCCGATACTGGGAATCTGGTCTTTTGGCCCCTGTCCGGATTCAGCGATCTGGACCATGGCTTCAAAAAGATCGCGGCGGGCATCCGGAGGCGCGGCTTCCTTGCGGGATGCATCCAGCCGTCCCCGGTATTGCAGTTCAAGTTTGTCATTGAATCCGAAGAAATCGGGCGTGCACACGGCACCATAGGCTTTTGCGATCTCCTGGTCTTCATCCCAGACATAGGGGAAGGGAAAATCGTATTCCCTTGCGATTTTCACCATGTTTTCGAACGAGTCCTCGGGATAATCGGCGGGATCATTCGACATGATGGCGACAGCGCGGACGCCATATGGGCGCAATGCCTTCACATCGCGGATGATGCGATCCCGAACCGCCTTCACATAAGGACAATGATTGCAGATGAACATGACCAGCAATCCTTTTTCCCCTCTCGCGGCTGCAAGGTCGTAGCGCTTGCCATCCACTCCCCGCAAATCGAAATCCACCGCTTTCCAGCCAAAGTTGCAAACTGGCGTTTCCAGGCTCGCCATACCTTCTCCTTATGGATAATTTAGATTAGAAGCGATTCCGCGCTCCGGAAGACACCGGCCGAAGCAAGCAACAAAAATGCGTAACGGATATAATCGAAGCAACAGGTTATCATTCAATCGAATCAAGTTCGCATTTTCTCTCAAGTGGGGGAAAGAAATACAAATAGTCTAACATGGGAGGCTATCATTTATCGCCATCCCGTTTCATCTGCAAAAACGGAAACGTACTCCCGGTTTTATTGCCCCGGAACTATTGTTGCGGGACACGCCCTTACGTTGCCCAAGACTGTCGCACACCACGCGTTTCATGTGGTGAGGCTTAAAAAAGGAGATAAACTGACGCTGTTCAATGGCGATGGAGGAGAATATCCAGCCGAAATTCTGGATACCAGCCCGAAAAGCGTCACCGTCATTCCAGAAGCGCATCTGGGTATTGAGCGCGAATCGCCGCTTGACATAACGCTCGTTCAGGCTTTGTGCAGCAACGAAAAAATGGACTGGATCGTGCAAAAGAGCGTGGAGCTGGGGGTTTCCCGCTTTCAGCCGGTTACGGCCCGGTTCGGCGTGGTCCAGCTTTCGAAGGAAAGGGCCGAGAAAAGAATGAGGCACTGGCAGGATGTTGTCATTTCTGCCTGCGAGCAGTGCGGTAGAAACCGCATTCCTCCCGTACTACCGTTGATGCCATTGTCAAGCTGGCTCGAAGGAGTGCCAGATGAATGCAAGGATATGGATAATCCGGATTCGCAAAAATGCTTCATGCTTTCGCCGACTGCTGCAGAAGGTTTGCGTGATTTTCCGAGGCTGCCTGGTCTGAGCCGAATAGATCTTCTCGTAGGGCCTGAAGGCGGTTTCGATACAGACGAGGAAGCTGCCGCTGTTATGGCGGGATGTACCCCGTTGCGTCTGGGAAAGCGGCTGCTACGCACCGAGAGTGCGGGGTTGGCAGCATTGGCTGCCATGCAGGCGCTATGCGGCGACTACTGATTTGATGAAATAGGAGCCTGCAGGGCGGGCGCGGCCGAGTCGCTCCGCCCGTTTCTATAAGAAACCAAATTTACACAGCATGTCATATTCAGACATGGATTTAAACAGCGATTTCGTAACCTGGTTCCGCTCGGTTGCCCCTTATATCAACGCCTTTCGCAATAAGGTTTTCGTTGTGGCGTTCGGTGGCGAGGTGGTCGCAGACGGTAAATTTGTCGAACTGGTTCATGATCTTAATATCCTTGCCAGCCTGGGAGTCAGACTCGTGCTTGTGCATGGGGCGCGACCGCAGATCGAGGCCCGGCTCGCTGAACATGATTTGCAGACGACATATGTAAGGGATATGCGTGTAACTGATGCTGCTACCCTGCAATGTGTCAAGGAATCCATTGGACGCGTCCGGGTGGAGATCGAGGCGTTGCTGTCGATGGGACTGCCGAATTCGCCCATGGCCAACGCCGCAATCAGGGTGGCCAGTGGAAATTTCGTCGTTGCTCGTCCTATCGGAGTAATTGAAGGTATTGACCTGATGCATACGGGCGAAGTGCGAAAGGTCGATGCGGCGGGAATTCGCTCCCGCCTGGAACAGGGCGAGTTGGTGCTGCTCTCGCCGCTGGGCTACTCCCCTACCGGAGAAATATTCAATCTCACCCTGGAAAACGTCGCCGCTGAAGCGGCAATCGTGCTGAAGGCGGAAAAACTGATTTTTCTGATGGATAGCACGGGCATACAGCAAGTGGGCTGCAGCGATTCCGAGCCTTCATTGCTGCATGAACTGACGGTGGAAGAAGGCAAGGCGCTGCTCGCGAAATTATCCGATGGCACCAGCACGCTTTCGGACGACGCCCAATTGTATCTCCCGTTTGCAATTCATGCCTGTCAGGGGGGAGTATCACGGGTTCATCTCGTCAGTCGGCATGTGGATGGCGCTGTGCTGCAGGAATTGTTCACCCATAGCGGTATTGGAAGCATGATATCGGAAGGGCCGCTGCAGAATTTGCGCCAGGCAAGGATAGAGGATGTCGGCGCTATTTTACAATTGATAGGACCACTGGAAACCGATGGTACCCTGGTGAGGCGCAACCGTGAACTGCTGGAAATGGAGATAGAGAGGTTTGTCGTCGTAGAGCACGACCGCATGATAACAGGCTGCGCAGCGCTCTATCCCTTTGCCGATGACAACGCAACCGAGCTTGCGTGCCTTACCGTGCACCCGGAATATCGAAGCACGGGTTGCGGCGATGCGCTGCTGAAGAACATCGAGGCCAGGGCAAGGTCCCAAGGCAGCAAAAAGCTGTTCGTTCTTACTACCCGAACCGCGCATTGGTTCGTCGAACGGGGGTTTTACGAAACGGGGGTGGAAGAACTACCGAAGGTCAAGCGGGGCCTATACAATTATCAGCGGCGTTCCAAGGTATTCGTAAAACGCTTGTAGCTGTAATTCTTCATGTGTCCGCCGATGGCCACGGTATCCGCGGATATCCTGCTGTTCCCGGCCTTCGTACTCGAACATGGGAATGCAGATTCATTTGCTTGTCAGGGGAGGAGTCGATGGGAAGAATGGTTAAGTGCGTCAAGCTGGGCCGTGAAGCAGAGGGACTGGAATTCCCGCCCTATCCTGGCGAGCTGGGCAGACGTATCTTTGACAGCGTGTCGAAGGACGCGTGGACTGGATGGATCAGGCATCAAACCATGCTGGTCAACGAAAACCGCTTGAATCTGGCGGACATCAAGGCTCGCAAATATCTGGCCGGGCAACTCGAAGCCTATTTTTTTGGGAGCGGGGCCGAGCAGCCCGCGGGTTACGTGCCCCCGGTGAAGTAAGCTGCTGTAAGCATGAATGAGTTGTGACCTCTGGGCCTGTTAACAGGCCTGGTTCGCCAAACCCCCCGGCTATCGGGACCACCTGAACCTGCTATCGTGACAGACCTACAACCGGGCAACCCGTTTCTTAATCGGGAACTTGGACAAATTGCGTTCAATCGGCGCGTCCTTGCTCAAGCCGAAGATCGAACCATTCCCCTATTGGAGCGACTGAAGTTTCTTTGCATAGTCAGCAGCAACCTGGACGAGTTTTTCGAGGTTCGTGTAGCCGGACTGAAAGAGCAGATCAAGATCGATACACCCGTCCTTGGACCGGACGGGATATTGCCGCGCCAGGTATTCAGGCAGGTTTCCGAAGAGGCTCATGCCCTGGTCGCACGGCAGTATCAGTTGTTGAATGAGGAAATTCTGCCTGGGCTTGCGCAGGAGGGGATCCGCTTCCTGCGTCGGGCCACCTGGAATGACGCTCAACGTGAATGGATCAGGGAATACTATTTTCGCGAACTGATGCCGGTGTTGACTCCGATAGGGCTCGACATATCGCATCCTTTCCCCCGCGTGCTCAACAAGAGCCTGAATTTTGCGGTGGAGCTGGAAGGCAAGGACGCGTTCGGCCGAAGCTCAGGAACGGCGATCGTACAGGCGCCACGCGTGCTGCCTAGGGTAATCCAGTTGCCGGAAGAAATTGGGGGCGGCGCATATAGTTTCGTGTTTCTATCCTCCATTCTTCACGCCCACGTGGGTGAGTTGTTTTCCGGCATGAATGTGCTGGGCTGTTATCAGTTCCGCGCCACCCGCAACAGCGAGTTGTTCGTGGATGAAGAAGAAGTCAAAAATTTGCGCATCGCCTTGCAGGGTGAATTGCCTCAGCGGCATTTGGGCAACGCCGTACGGCTGGAAGTGGCGGATAATTGTCCTCGACACATGGCGGATTTTCTGCTGGAACAGCTGGATCTGGCGCATGATGATTTTTACCAGGTGGAAGGACCAGTAAACCTTGTGCGGATCATGCAGGTTCCTGATCGTATCGAACGGCCGGATCTGAAGTATCCCGGATTCATGCCGGGCTTGCCGCAAACGCTGCAAAAGAAAAAGGCGATGGATATCTTCCACATGATACGGAATAACGATATTCTGCTGCATCATCCCTATCAATCCTTTCAGCCGGTCATTCATTTTCTCCAGCAGGCCTCGACGGACCCGGATGTCGTCGCGATCAAGCAGACGGTTTATCGCACTGGAGCAGACTCTCAGATTATGGCGGCCCTTATCGCGGCAGCCAGTAGCGGCAAGGAAGTCACCGTAGTGGTGGAGTTGCTGGCGCGGTTCGATGAGGAAGCCAATATCAACTGGGCCAGGCGGCTGGAAGAAGTGGGGGCGCACGTCGTTTACGGCGTGGTAGGTCATAAGACCCACGCAAAAATGGCAATGGTGGTGCGGCGCGAAGAAGGGAAGCTGCGCCGTTACGTCCATGTCGGGACGGGTAATTACCATGCGAGCACCGCCCGGCTGTACACAGACTTTGGCTTGTTTACCTGTAACGAAGAAGTGTGTGCGGATGTGAATGAGGTATTCATGCAGCTGACAGGCCTGGGCAAGGCTGGAAAACTAAGGCACTTATGGCAGTCCCCTTTCAGCTTTCATGCTGAAATGCTGAACGCTATTGGTCGCGAAGCCCAAAATGCCAAATCGGGAAAATCAGCGCGCATTATTGCTAAAATGAATGCTCTCCTTGAACCGGAAGTGATCAAGGCGCTTTATGCCGCTTCGGGAGCTGGAGTAAAAATCGACTTGATCGTCCGGGGAGTCTGCGCATTGCGTCCGGGAATTGCAGGATTGTCGGAGAGGATTACGGTGCGATCAATAGTAGGACGCTTTCTTGAGCATAGCCGGATTTTCTATTTCCATAACGGCGGAGAGCACTCGATATATCTTTCCAGCGCCGACTGGATGGATCGGAATTTTTTTCGCCGCATCGAAATATGCTTCCCCATCCTGGAGGCGAGACTCAAGAAGCGAGTACTTACTGAGGGCCTGAATGTCTATCTCAGGGACAACCAGCAGGCCTGGGAAATGGATGGCGAAGGTAATTACCGCAGGAGGTCCGTAAGGGGAAATAGGAAACTCTGCGCGCAAGAGGCATTGCTGACGGAGCTGGCGGCAGCCAAACAGAGTTGAATTACCCTGAATCCGGCAGTTGGATAGAATGGAGCGTGCGATTTTTGGGGTGCAAGGCAACAAACTAAAGAAAGCGGTCAACTACCGGATTTAGGACTATGGAGGTAATGTAAGAATATACCGTGTTTACCGAGACCGAGTTGAAGCTGCAATTACCGCCTGATGGTGTTTCCCGCCTTCAGCGGCAGCCTTTGCTAAAATCCCTCAGCGTTTCCCGTTCCGTAACCTGCAGGTTTTACAGCATTTACTACGACACACCTGATATGGACCTCCGGCATGGAGGGCTGGCATTCCGGCTGCGCCGTATCGGCAGGCACTGGTTTCAAACCATAAAAGGGGGCGGCGCCGCGGCAGCAGGTCTACACCAGAGGAGTGAGTTTGAAGCACAGGTGCTAAAAGCACATCCGGATTTCACGAAGATCACCGACCCATCCTTAGCCCGGCTGTTTGCTCCGGGTACACTGCGCGAGCAGTTGCAACCCGTGTTTATCACTGACTTCCATCGTACCACCCGCCTGCTTAGATTTCCTGATGGCGGCGAGGTGGAGTTTTGTCTCGACCGCGGGAAAATTATTGCCGGCAGCAGGGATACCCCGGTATGCGAGATCGAACTGGAATTGAGAGCCGGCAGCATTTCGGCTTTGTTCAAGTTTGCCCTGGATTTGCTGTCCGATGTATCCTTCAGGCTGGAGAGCGTGAGCAAGGCCGAGCGAGGCTATGCGCTTGCGACGGGAAACTGGTCTCCGCCAATGAAGGCCGTGCCGGTTCAGCTTCGTGCTGAAATGAGCGCAAGTGAAGCATTCCTGGCCATAGTGTGGAATTGCGTGAGTCATTTACATGGCAATGAAACAGGCATGCTGCAAGGGTACGACATTGAACATCTGCATCAGATGCGAGTGGGATTGCGACGCCTGCGTTCCTCCATGGGCATGTTTTCACAGGTTTATCCAGAAATTTCATCCGGGCCGCTTGTCCACGAGCTGAAATGGTTGTCTGGAATGTTGAGTTCTGCGCGAGACTGGGATGTATTCGTTACAGAAGTGCTGGCTCAGGTCGATGCCTGTTTTCCCGGTCATCCAGGGATGGAGGAACTGAAAGACAGATGCGAAAGGCGGCGCCGGCATTTTAACCGTGAAGCATGCTCTGCTGTAGAATCACAACGCTACACGGAGTTGATGCTGAGGCTGGGCAGATGCGCATATACCGGAGACTGGAGTGAATCATTTCCATCGGAAGCAGACCGTTCGACGAACCTGAAGCCGGAAACGCCGGTGAAGGAATTTGCCACAGCGCTACTGGAGCGTCGCCGGCGACAATTAGGAAAATATGGCAAGAAACTCGTGAGCCTGGACGAGACTGAACTCCATGCGCTACGGATTGTAATCAAGAAACATCGATATGCGGCGGAGTTCTTTGCCAGCGCCTATCCCCATAAGAATAAGAAAACGAAACAATACATCCAGTCATTATCGGAGATTCAGGATATTTTAGGCGCGATGAACGATGCGGCTAACGTGGAACGGCTTCTGGGCGAGGTATCTTCGGAAAACGATGGGAAAAAACTGTGCGAAGCAACTGGCATTATGCTGGGCTGGAGTGCGAGACCTCTTGGCGATAAAGAACACTTCATGAATGCCTGGAAAGGCTTTATTGAAGCCGAGCCATTCTGGTAGCCTGTTTTCCCGGAAACTCATCGAACTTGCGGTACATTCATATAAGAAAAAAGGCGGCCGGAATGGCCGCCTTTTTGCAGTTGCAATTAGAGTAGATACAAACGGGGGCTGCTTCTCCCGTTACTTGATTACAGCCTTCAGCTCGCCCTTGGCATATTTGTTCGCCATGGTTTCCAGCATGATGGGTTTGATCTTGTCAGCCTGACCGGCGCATCCGAAGGCCTCGAAGCGCGCTTTGCAAATATCCTTGGCCGCGGCAGTCGCATCCTTCAGGAACTTGCGGGGGTCGAATTCACTCTTGTTCTTTGCCAAATGGCGCCGAATCGCGCCTGTCATGGCAAGACGGATATCCGTATCGATATTTATCTTGCGTACTCCATGCTTGATTCCCTCCTGGATTTCCTCCACCGGAACACCATAGGTTTCCTTCATTTCCCCGCCATATTCGCGGATAACATCCAGCCATTCCTGAGGGACTGAACTGGAGCCGTGCATGACGAGGTGAGTATTGGGAATGCGCTGGTGGATTTCCTTCACGCGTTCGATGGCCAGAATATCTCCGGTGGGTTTGCGCGTGAATTTATAGGCTCCATGCGAAGTACCAATCGCGATAGCCAGAGCATCGACGCCAGTCTGCTTGACGAAATCAGCCGCTTGCTCGGGATCGGTCAACAATTGATCGTGTGACAGCTTGCCTTCCGCCCCGTGGCCATCTTCCGCTTCTCCCATTCCGGACTCAAGCGATCCCAGGCAACCCAGCTCCCCCTCCACAGACACGCCGACGGCATGCGCCATATCTACCACTTTTGCCGTGACCTCCACGTTATATTCATAAGAGGATGGGGTCTTGGCATCCGCCTCGAGCGAGCCATCCATCATGACGCTCGAAAAGCCGCTGCGAATGGCATTAACGCATACAGCGGGCGATGCGCCATGGTCCTGGTGCATAACGATGGGAATATGAGGATAGGATTCCACCGCTGCTGCTATTAGGTGGCGCAAGAACGCTTCACCGGCGTACTTGCGCGCACCTGCGGATCCCTGCATGATCACGGGACTATTGCATTCGTCCGCCGCTTGCATGATGGCCTGGATTTGCTCCAGATTGTTTACATTAAAAGCAGGAAGCCCATAGCCATTCTCTGCCGCATGATCCAAAAGTTGACGCAATGATACGAGTGCCATTCAAGTCTCCTTCAAAGTTAAAATCCATCTATCGAATCGTACCAAGAAAGCCCGGTGGCATTGAAGAGCCAGGCTTCGATGCCACCCATGTCACGGTTCTGGTTTTGCGGAAGCTTTTCTGTACTCCCCCACCTTAACAATTTTCATGGTATTGGTTCCACCGGCCTTTCCTACTGGTTCACCAATAGTCATGAGGATCAAATCGCCATTACGGACAACGCCCCGCTTGAGCAGCTCATTTTCCGCATGATTCAGAATGACTTCGGGATCGTTCGATCCGCCCCCGAATTTTACTGGATAGACCCCGCGAAACAGCGCCATTTTCCGGCGCGTATCTTCCTGCGGGCTTAATGCAAAGATGGGCACGTTCGAACTTCTGCGCGACATCAGCAGCACCGTCCGCCCGCTTTGCGTAAGCGCGGCGATAGCGTGGATTTTAAGCCCGCCGGCGGTAAACATGGTCGCCCGCGCAATGGCTTCTTCTATGGTATCGGGCAAGCCACCCTGCAAACGACGAAGCTCGCTGCCCACGAGGTATTCCTTTTCCGCCTCCAGGCACACACGCGCCATCGCGGCAACCGATTCGACGGGATACTGCCCCGTAGCGGATTCGGCGGACAGCATGACAGCATCCGTGCCATCCAGTACCGCGTTGGCGACATCCGACACTTCCGCTCGTGTGGGAATCGGACTGGCGACCATCGATTCCATCATCTGCGTCGCGGTGATAACCAGTTTGTTGTTGGCACGGGCAGTGCGTATCATTCGTTTTTGCAAAGCAGGCACCACCGCGTCGCCCACCTCTACCGCGAGATCTCCTCGCGCTACCATGATTGCATCGGATGCCTGCAGGATATCGTCCAATGCGAGAATGGCTTCGGAGCGCTCCACTTTTGCCATCAGCAGACTTTTACCGCCTGCTTCCTGCATCACGGCGCGCGCCCATCGCATATCCTCTCCGGAACGAGGAAACGACACAGCGAGATAATCCGCCTTCAGCAGCGCGGCTGTTTTGATATCTTCGACATCTTTATTCGTCAAAGCGGGAGCGCTCAGGCCGCCCCCCTTCCGGTTTATACCCTTGTTATTGGATAGCACTCCGCCCTGCTCGACCACGCAATGGATCTGGAGACCCTGAACACCGGAAACACCCAGCACGATGCGGCCATCGTCGAGTATCAAGGTGGCGCCGGTTTCCACGTCGTGGGGGAGTTCCTTGTAATCAAGGCCTACACGTTCCTCGTTGCCGAGCTCGCACTCGGCATCCAGTATGAATTTATCTCCTGTTTTAAGTGTGATCCGGCCTTTCTCGAACTTGCCGATCCGGATCTTGGGTCCCTGCAGGTCGGCCAGCACGCCTATCACATGCCCTGCGGTGCGCGCGAGCGAACGCGTCAATTCCACATATTCGATATGCTCTTGCCGGGTGCCGTGCGAGAAATTGATCCGCACCACATCCACTCCGGCATTAATCATGCGCTCCAGCACCTTGGGATCCCTGCATGCCGGACCAAGGGTTGCTACAATTTTGGTTCTTCGGATCATTCTAGGCAAAGACAAGAGGATACTGCTTCACAACCTGTCCAGGATTAACCTGCTCGCTGTTCAAGTATTTCAACCGCCGGCAATTTCTTACCTTCCAGAAACTCCAGAAAAGCGCCACCCGCCGTGGAGATGTAGGATACCTTGTCGTAAATGCCATATTTCTGGATGGCGGCGATGGTATCGCCGCCCCCTGCCAGGGTGAACGCTTTCGTGCTGGCAATGGCCATGGCTATAGTCCTGGTTCCCTCACCAAATTGATCGAATTCAAATACGCCGACCGGGCCATTCCAAACGACTGTACCTGCTTTCATGATGATATCCGCCAGTTCATTCGCGCTCCTGGGGCCGATATCAAAGATCATTTCGTCATCGCCAACCGAACCGGCGTCTTTCAGGACCGCCGGTTCATTTGCGTCAAATTTCTTTCCAACCACGACGTCCACGGCGATGGGAATGGAAGCATTGCGTTTGGCCATTTCGTCCATCAGCGCTTTCGCGGTCGGGACCAGGTCATCTTCGCATAGCGATTTTCCGATATTTTTACCAGCCGCTTTCAGGAAGGTATTCGCTATCCCGCCGCCCACCACGAGCTGATCCACCTTTTGGGACAGGGATTCCAGCACCGTCAGTTTGGTTGAAACCTTGGAGCCACCGACTATGGCAACCATCGGGCGTGCCGGATCAAGCAATGCTTTGGTCAGCGCGTCCAGTTCTTCCGTCAGCAGTATGCCTGCACAGGCAACCGGTGCGTATCTGGCGATACCGTAAGTGGATGCTTCAGCCCGGTGGGCCGTCCCGAACGCGTCCATCACGAATACGTCGCACAGGCTCGCATATTTTCGGGCAGTTTCATCAGAGTTTTTCTTTTCTCCTTTATTGAAGCGGCAATTTTCCAGAACAACCAGCTCGCCTTCCGCGATATCCACGCCGCTTTCCATCCAGTCCTTTATCAAGCGCACGGGCTTGCCTAGCCGCTCGGCGATGTTGTCGGCAACCGGTTTGAGAGAATTTTCCTCGGTCCATACTCCTTCTTCCGGACGGCCCAGATGGGAAGTGACCATCACCCGGGCGCCTTGTTTCAAGCAGTGATTGATGGTGGCCATCGAGGCGGTGATGCGTGCGTCGGACGTAACCTTGCCATCCTTGACGGGGACGTTGAGATCGGCACGGATGAATACGCGCTTGCCTTTGAGATCGAGATCGGCAACTTTGATGACAGACACGGGAAAACTCCAAGTTTATGGGCACAGGACAGCTTTTACGAAAACTTCTGTGCCCTAGTCGGGTGGGGATCAAAAACTACCAGAAGCGGATGCGTCAGGCTGAGAAGGCCGGACGCATTCGGTATATCTGCAAAAACTATTTACCAACGACCCGGGCCATTTCCAGAATCTTGCTGGAGTATCCCCATTCATTGTCGTACCACGAAACGACTTTGACAAAACTGTCGTCCAGAGCCATGCCAGCTTCCGCGTCAAAGATGGAAGTGCAGCTATCGCCACGAAAATCGGTGGAAACCACTTTTTCGTCCGTGTATCCCAGAATACCCTTCATCGATCCCTCAGACGCTTTCTTCATCGCATTGCAGATGTCCTCGTAGGTGGCATCGCTGTTCAGTTCCACCGTCAAGTCCACTACGGAGACGTCGGAGGTCGGCACGCGAAACGCCATGCCGGTCAGTTTCTTGTTCAGCTCCGGAATGACCTTGCCAACAGCTTTCGCGGCGCCAGTCGAGGATGGGATTATATTTTCGAGAATACCGCGCCCGCCGCGCCAGTCCTTGTTGGAAGGCCCATCCACGGTTTTCTGCGTGGCGGTAGCCGCATGCACGGTTGTCATCAGGCCGCGCTTGATGCCGAAAGTATCATTCAATACTTTCGCAACGGGAGCAAGACAGTTGGTTGTGCATGAAGCATTGGAAATAATGGGTTCCCCGGCATAGGTCTGGTCGTTCACGCCGAATACGAACATGGGTGTGTCATCCTTGGAAGGGGCCGACATAATGACTTTTTTGGCGCCGGCGGCGATATGCTTCTCGCAGCTTTCCTTCGTAAGGAAGAGACCGGTGGACTCGATGACGATATCGGCGCCAACCTCGTTCCATTTCAGTTCCGCAGGATCCTTGATTGCGGTCAGGCGGATCCTGTGCCCGTTGACGACCAGCGTATTGTCATCGATCGACACGTCGCCCTTGAAGCGTCCGTGCACCGAATCATGCTGCAGCATGTACGCCAGATAGTCTGGCTCAAGCAAATCGTTGATGGCGACAACCTCGATGTCCGGGAAATTTTGTATCGCTGCCCGGAACACCATACGGCCTATTCGGCCGAATCCATTGATACCCACTCTTATTGTCATATCAAAACTCCTCGGATTAAAAAGATCAGGGGATGAAAAAGCAGCGTGGCGTTTTCGTCCGCGACGGGACTATATGACGCTCTTCACCGCTTTCACCACGTTGTCCACGGTGAAGCCGAAATGTTTGAACAAATCGCTGGCTGGCGCCGACTCTCCGAATGTATCCATGCCCACCACCGCTCCTTCCAAACCGACGTATTTGCGCCAAAAGTCAGTTATGCCGGCTTCGACCGCCACACGCCTGACTCCTTTCGGCAGGATGCTGTCTTTATAGTCCTGCTCCTGGCGGTCAAACAGGTTGGTGCAAGGCATTGAAACCACCCGCACGTGTATGCCTTCCTCCGCCAGCGCTTTTTGCGCCATCATGGCCAAAGATATTTCCGAGCCGGTTGCAATAATGACTGCACGAGGCTTTTTATCAGCTGCCTCCGAAAGCGTATAGCCTCCCCTGTCGATCGATTTGATGGCGGCTTCATCCCGCTTCTGAAAAGGGAGATTCTGGCGGCTGAAGATCAGGGTGGAAGGCCCATCCTTGCGCTCGATTGCCCTCGCCCACGCTATGGTTGACTCCATGGTGTCGCAGGGTCGCCAGACATCCATACGCGGGATGTAGCGCAATGTCGCAGTCTGCTCCACGGGTTGGTGGGTGGGTCCGTCTTCGCCAAGACCGATCGAATCGTGGGTAAAGACAAAGATGTTTCGAATTTTCATCAGCGCCGCCATGCGAAGGGCATTGCGGGCATACTCCGAAAACATCAGGAAGGTTCCGCCGTAGGGAATAATGCCCCCATGCAAAGAAAGTCCGTTCATGATCGCGCTCATGCCGAACTCGCGCACCCCATAATAAACATAGTTGCCTCCGTTCTCACGGTTGCAGCCTTTCGAACCCGACCAGAGGGTAAGGTTCGATCCGGCCAGGTCGGCAGAGCCTCCAACCAGTTCGGGTAAGGCCGGAGCCAACCCTTCTATTGCGTTTTGCGACGCTTTGCGGCTGGCAATGGTTTCTTCCTTCGCCTGAACACGAGCAACCAGCGCATTCACGTGTTCCCGCCACCCGGCCGGAAGATCGCCGGACATCCGCCGCTTGAATTCCGCGGCTTCCGCCGGATACTTCCCGGCATACTCGGCAAACTTCTGATTCCACTCGATTTCCAGCTTTTGGCCTTTTTCGCGGGCATCCCACATCGCATAGACGTCGTCGGGAATCTCGAACGGCAAATGGTTCCAGCCGATGTGCGGTCGTGCAGCGGCGATTTCGAGGTCCCCGAGCGCGGCGCCATGAACTTCATGGGTGTCAGCCTTGTTGGGGGAACCCAGGCCTATTATGGTTTTGCAGCAGATCATCGAAGGTCTGTCCGTCGCCTTCTTCGCCGCCTCGATAGCTGCCTCGATCGCTACCGGATCATGGCCATTCACATTGGGAACCACATGCCAGCCATAAGCTTCGAAGCGTGCTGGCGTATCATCGGTGAACCAGCCTTCCACGTGACCATCGATGGAAATGCCGTTGTCGTCGTAAAAGCAGATCAGCTTGCCCAGTCCCAGCGTGCCGGCAAGCGAGCAGGCTTCATGGGAGATTCCTTCCATCAGACACCCGTCACCAAGAAATACGTAGGTGTAATGGTTGACGATATCGAAGCCTGGCCGGTTGAAATCGGAGGCAAGTATTTTTTCCGCCAAGGCCATTCCAACGGCATTGGCGAGGCCCTGGCCCAGCGGCCCGGTAGTCGTTTCCACGCCGGGCGTGTAACCGTATTCCGGATGGCCAGGGGTCTTGGAATGAAGCTGCCTGAAGCGTTTTATTTCCTCCATCGGAAGGTCGTAGCCTGTGAGATGCAGCAAGGCATAGATCAGCATGGAGCCATGGCCATTGGACAGTATGAACCGGTCACGGTCGACCCACCCAGGATTGGCAGGATTGTGCCGAAGATGGTGGATCCATAATACCTCGGCTATTTCCGCCATGCCCATGGGCATGCCGGGGTGTCCCGAGTTGGCTTTCTGCACAGCGTCCATAGCAAGCGCACGAATGGCACTGGTCAGATTCTTGAACACCGGCGCTTCAAAATCTCTAAATGTTCCCATGGACACAAGCTCTCCCGTCTACGAATATATTGCACATAAAAATACCGCTTCCCCGGTCGAATTTCTGAATAAACCCCTCCTTCGCGAGGATTTGTTCAGAGATCCCCCGGGCCTGCGGTGCAGGGCCGGCAAAACTATTATTATCGCTTAAGTCGTGATATCAGACAACCATGAGGGCTGAATTACTTCTAATTGAAAATACACGCAAAAACAATCAAAAAACCTGCAAAACCCAGCGTTCGCCAATCCTATGCGACCCGGCTTCGCAGGAGGCGGCGATGGAAAAACCACCTGCAACTCAGTGGTTCCGTAGCTTGATTCCCAGCAGCTTGAGCTTTCGATACAGATGAGTGCGCTCCAACCCGGCGCGCTCCGCAACTCTCGTCATATTGCCGCTTTCCTGGTCGATGAGCTGTTCAAAATAAGTTTTCTCGAACATATCCCGCGCTTCGCGCAACGGCAGATCCAGGGGTATGCCGGCAACGGATTGAAGAGGGGATGACGACGCCAATATCTGCTTTACATCATCCGCCGTCAGTTCGTCGCCGGTACAGGTTAGCGCCAGAGAATGGATGACTCCGGTCAGTTGTGCCAGATTTCCCGGCCAGTCATGGTTCCGCAGCGCGTTCAGCGCGGCCGTGCTGAACTGCTTCAGAGATACCTCTCCCGATTCAACGAAGCGGGAAAGTATCTGGGATGTGAGCTCCGGGATATCTTCGCGGTGTTCCCGCAATGCGGGGACATTGATGCATAGGCCATTCAATAATTCGTACAGCTTCGGGTCATAAGCGCCTTGCGCAGTCAGTGCGGCTAGAGGCATGGATGTGGCGCATACCAGCCTCACACCATATTTTTCCAGCTTGCCCAGCATCAGAAGCAATCCCTTTTGCGCCAACTTGTTGAGATCCCCTATCTCCTTGAGAAACAATACTCCGCCTTTCGCCTGCTCGAGTAAATCAAACGGAGCGCTTGCGAGCACAGCCAGATTATCCGGCTCCACCCAGGGGGTGGCGGGGCGGTGAAGAAAACGTGCGCAAAGATCCACTCCGGTTCCGGGTTCGCTTGTAAGCAGCACCGGTGTTTTGAGGTTGAGCACCTGCTCCAGCCTTTTTTTAAGATCGGCGATCAACGGACCTCCGCCAAGATTGGCAAGCGGCAGTCCCATGCCCGACCTGATTTGCCCGCTGCGCAACGCCCGTCCCACGGTGCTGAGAAGTTTTTGCAGCGGTACGGGTTTTTCGAGATAGCCGGATGCGCCCATGCGTGTTGCTTCCACCGCGGTATCGATTGTGCCGTGCCCGGACATCATCACTACCGGCATGGTCAGAAGTCCCGTGCTGGCCCACTCTTTCAAGAGGGTAATGCCGTCCGTATCCGGCATCCAGATATCCAGCAGCACCAAATCGGGACGAGTCCGCTTGCGCCAATTGCGCGCCTCGCCAGCGTTTTCCGCGAGCGCAACACGATACCCTTCATCCCTCAGGATTTCGGACAGCAGTTCGCGTATGCCAATCTCGTCGTCGACGACTAATATGGTATTGTTGCTCATGATTCCGGGAAAATGTATGTTGCAATGAGTTTTCGCTTTGGCACGAGTGAACCGGTCATCGATGGCAAAGCTGTGGCGGTACAGTGAAGAAAGCGAAACATGGTTGTGGCGGTCCTAGGATGCGATTTTCCGCTTGCTGCCAGCCATCTTTTCCGCGGCTGGCAGGGTTATGGAAATTCGGGCACCCCGGGGTTGGATATTTTCTACTCGAATCGCGCCGCGATGCTCCTCCACGATTTTTTTGACTATAGGCAGTCCTAGCCCGGTACCCTTGGGCTTGGTAGTAACGTAGGGTTCGAAAACCCTTGCTTTGACATGTTCCGCAAATCCTCCTCCGTTGTCGCTCACGCTGAGCCTTACTTCATCGGCCATGGCTTCCGTCTGTACTGTAATGATAGGTTCCGCGACACCTACAAGGGTATCCTGCGCATTTTGCAAGAGATTGTGTATAACCTGGCGCAAGCGGGCGGAATCTCCCCGCACCGCCGGTAAATCCGAAGCGAGCACGAGGCGGATATGCGGCTGTGATACTTCGGGCACTGCCCGCTCGGATGCTTCATATAGCGTCAGAACTTCTTTTACAAGCGCGTTGAGATCAAGCAGGTGAAATTCCAGTTCCGGCGCACGCGCATATTCGCTGAATTCGTTAACCATTTTTTTAAGTGCTTCCACCTGATTGACAATCGTTTCGGTGGACCGGAAAAGGATCTGCGCGTTTTGAGCATCAAGTTTTCCTGAAAGCTTATGCTGCATTCTTTCGGCCGATAGCTGTATTGGAGTCAGCGGGTTTTTGATCTCATGCGCAAGACGGCGCGCGACCTCTCCCCAGGCAGCTGTGCGTTGGGCTTGCAGCAGGCTTGTTATGTCATCGAACACGACTACGCCTCCTCCGCCAGGTACATGGGGCAAGCTTGTTCCGCGCAGCAGCAGAACCTGATTTGCGCCATCGCGCAGTCGATCCACCTGGCATTGCCATTCTTCCTTTTTCCCGGGGTGAAACGCCTCGAGAATACCGGTTTCAAAAAACCCCAGTCCAGGCTCGCGCGCGATGCACTCTTCGATGGTGGAACCTTCGAGCTCCGTAAGTGGAACTCCCAGAATTTCGACAGCACTGAGATTGGTGGTTCCCAGACGCAAGTTTTCGTCGAATACCAGAACGCCGGAGGAAAGATTGGCCAGAATATTTTCAAGGTAAGCCCGGGCGCTTTCCACCTCCTGCTGATGGCGCTGGGCCAGTATCCGCGCTTCCTCGAGCTGATGGGTCATCAAATTGAAAGATTCGGTCAATACGCCTAGTTCGTCGCGGCTTTGCACGGGGTGGCGCCTGCTGAAGTCACCTTGAGCCACAGCGCGTGTTCCTTCCGCCAGCATGCCCAACGGCGCGCTCAGCCGTTCGCTGATGAGAAATGCCGCAGCAAGAGCGGAGAAAAGCGACAGCAGCAGTGCGAGGGTCAGTGTTACGCCATACAGGTTTTTGAGGCCCTCCCGTGATAACAGCAATTTCTGGTAGTCTCCATATGCTGCTTGCACTACTTCCGCATCCTGGGCCAGTTTTTGCGGAACGGGCTCCAATAGCTGGAGCATGAAACCGGAGCCTTCCGGGTTGGCTAGGTTGATCGGCTCGATAACCCTCAGGTACAGCCCCTTGCCCGGTACGGATTCCACCGCGCTGTATGTCTTCTCCGCCTTTACCTGGGCCAGCACCTCCGGGTTCAGGGATTCCAGCAACGGCTCGATTTCATCCGTATGCGAAGAAGCTATCGCTATGCCCTCGCTATCGAAGAGTATTGCTTCCTGATCGAGTGACTCGTTCAGTAATTGTCTCAGCGTCAGCATGGTGATGGGTTGCCCGGACAGGCCGGATATCGCTGCCCTGGTTTTTTTCTGCAGTTCATCCAGCAAGTTATCGAGTATCCCGCGCCCCAGGTTCAGCCCGCCCTCGAGTGCCCGATCGACTTTGATATCGAACCATGATTCAATACTCTTGCCAAGAAACTGCACCGACACCCCATAAACCAGCGCACCCGGCAAAATCGCCATGAGAGAAAAGATCAGCAGGAGCCGCACGGCCAGCCTGGATCCGAACACGCCGGCTTTGAGCCTGCGCCTGAGCCTCCATAGCAGATACCCGACCACCGCCATGAGAAATGCCACGAACCCGACGTTCAGGCGGATGAGCAGCCGATACCTTCGTTCAAAAAGTTCGGTATCAGCCCCCGCCGTGGCAAGCAGAAAAAGCATGACGAGGCCGAGTCCTATGCCAATTATCACGACAAACTTCACGGCCGGGAGCTTTCCTGTGATTTCTGAAGGGGCAGCCTGGTATTCCAGAACAGGAAGCCAGTACTCAAGTCCCAATCTTTCGAGCCCAGTGTTTCGACCTGAAATGGTTTGGGCAGGGCGGAGATATCCAGCCGCATGCGTAATTCCACGGTATAGTCCGTGTCGGGCTTCAGTTCGGAAAGCGCGGCGATAGGGCGATTCCGAACACGCTCCAGCGCTTGCAGTGCCCCCTTGAGCGTGCTGAAA
>MKVR01000014.1:122360-158344 GCA_001899235.1 Nitrosospira sp. 56-18 | reverse complement strand
CGCCGCGAACTCATCAGGTTGAGCTCGGTCACGAAGTAAAGAATGATCCCTCTTTCCAGGGCATTTTCCACCTTGGAGTTGAGCGTGATCTCGAAATCCGCATCGAACTGATAACCCTCGTCGGAGGCTTCGATGGTTACGGTATCTAGCTGTATATGGCCTTCCGCATAGGCTGTTCGCGCCAGTAACGGGCCTCCCGACAGGGAGGCCAGCACGACTAATCGCAAGAGGCGGGAAAAGAACTCAGACCTTGTGCAACAAGGCATAGTAGAAACCATCGTTGTGGGGAGTCGGCAACAGCTGGCCATCCACCAGTTTCGTTTGTGAAATTCGTGAAATGGGCAGCAACCGCGCATCCGGGTGGTGGCCCAAAAAATGTCCTACCTGCAGTTTATTTTCTTCGGCAAATACGGAACAGGTGGCGTAAAGCAATTTGCCACCGCGGTTGAGCATCTGCCACAGTCCGTGCAGTATTGCCGCCTGCTTCACCGCAAACTGGACAATATCGCCCTCGCGCCTCAACCATTTGATATCCGGATGACGGCGTGTAACCCCTGAAGCGGAGCAGGGGACGTCAGCCAGGATCCGATCAAAAGGTTTGCCGTCCCACCATGTCTCATAGTGTGCCGCATCGCCATGGAGAACCCGATAAGCATGGAGATGCAATCGAGCGAGGTTTTGCGTTATTCCATCTATCCGCAGCGTGTCATTATCGACAGCAGTCAATTCCACGTCCGCCAATTCCAATAAATGGGCGCTTTTTCCGCCTGGTGCCGCGCAGGCGTCCAGGACCCGCATCCCATCGCGCGCATCCAGCAAAGGCGCAGCCAGCTGGGCGCCGGCATCCTGCACCGAGGCCAGGCCTTGCGCAAAACCGGGCAGTTTTTCAACTGCGACCGGTTGTTCCAGCTCGAGTATATTATTCTTTCGCGCCCGTGATGCAATGCCGTTTCGGCTAAGGCAATCCTGATATTCCAACGAGGTGGTCTGGCGGGCATTGACTCTCAGCGTCATCGAGGGGCGCTGATTGCTCTCGAGCAGCATCGTCTGATAATCAGCGGGATACTGCGCTCGCAGTTTCCTGATCCACCAGCTGGGGTAAGAATATCTTGCGGTTTCGGATTCGGCTGCTTTTTCCAGGAGAGTCGTCTTTTGGCGCAAGAAGTTTCGTAGTATCGCATTCACCAATCCGCCTGCGCTCCTGCTTTCCTCGAGATACCGGGATGCAGACACTGCGTTGTCCACTATCGCGTAAGGGGAAGCTCTGCTGTATATGAGCTGATACAAGCCCACCAATAGCAGGCAACGAAGCGTGTCGTTCCAGATAGGCTTTTTCAGGAGAAGTCCCAGCAACGCATCAAGTTGACCATAAAAGCGCAGTACGCCGTAGCTGATATCCTGAATCGAACCTCTTTGCTGCGCGGAAATATCTTTCTCCGTGTTCCACACTTTCTGCAAGGAGGAGGTCAGGCTCGCGCCGCTCAATACCCGGTTCACGGTGTCGGCGGCTACAAGCTGGGATTTGACCATTTCCCGCTTTCAAAGAAGTCGCCTGGATATAACGGATGCCCTGCAACAAATTCCGCCGCATTCATCTTTCTTCCACCGGATTTCTGCACTACTTCGAGTATGACCGCTCCCTCGCCGCATCTCACGGTGATACCGTTGGAGTCTATTGCGGCAATTTCGCCCGGGGCCCGGTGATTAAGGCCATCGGTGTCTGTGCCGATGCGTATGCGCCATATTTTTAATATATTGCCGTCCATTAGCGTATGGGCGCCTGGCCAGGGGTTGAATGCCCGTACTGCGCGGTGGATAAATTCCGCTCCCAGCTCCCAATTTATTCGTGCTTCATCCTTTTTCAATTTGAGCGCATAAGTTGCACCGGCTTCGCTTTGAGGAACCGGTGAAAGATTCCCTTGTTCCAGTTGCACCAAGGTTTCAATTATGCAATCCGCTCCAAGTAGCGAAAGTTTGTCATGCAGCATTTGAGCGGTATCATCGCGGCCGATACGAATGCTTCGCTGCAATAGCATATTGCCGGTATCCAGGCCTTTATCCATCTGCATGATGGTGATTCCCGTTTCCCGGTCGCCAGCCAGTATGGCGCGCTGTATCGGGGCAGCGCCCCGCCAGCGCGGCAGAAGCGACGCATGGATATTCAGGCAGCCATAGCGAGGGAGAGCCAGAACAGTTGACGGAAGGATGAGCCCATAGGCTGCCACTATCATCGCATCCGCATGAATGGCATCCAGTTGCGTATTTACTTCTGCCCCATTGAGCGAGTGCGGCTGCAATAGTGGAAGTCCATATTGCTTTGCCAGCACCTTGACTGCGCCCGGCATCGCTTTCATTCCCCGGCCGGCAGGCCGGTCAGGTTGAGTCAGCACCAGTGCGATGTCGTATCCGGCTGCTTTCAGGGCTTCCAGCGCAGTTGCAGAAAAAGCCGGGGTTCCTGCAAAAATGATCTTCATTTAACCTCAATCCGGCAGTGGGACGGGATGGAGTGTGCGGTTTCCGGAGTGCAGGGCAAGGCGCGACGACGCGGTTTCGCCCGAGCCAGATCTATCGTGCCGGCGGTTGCGCAGCCGGTGTCACATCACCTTGCGCCGCTGCTTTTTCAGTTTTGTGCGCAGGCGGGATTGCTTCATTTGTGACCAATACTCGACGAATACCTTGCCCAGCAAATGATCCATTTCATGCTGAATGCATACCGCCAGCACTCCATCCGCATCGAGCGTGAACGGCTGACCGTCGGCATCGAGCGCGTTGACCGTAATTTGATGGGCACGAGATACTTTTCCGAAGACTCCCGGGACTGACAGACAGCCTTCTTCATAATCGGATTCGCCACTCCTCGCGACGATCTCGGGATTGATAAATACGTACAGCGTGTCATGGGTGTCGGAAACGTCGATAACGATCACGCGTTGATGCACATCGACCTGAGTTGCTGCCAGGCCGATGCCACGTGCGGAATACATTGTTTCCGCCATATCGCGCACGAGGAGCCTGGTTTCCTCGTTAACTTTCGATACCGGGTCCGCGACGATATGCAGACGTTCGTCTGGATAGAGCAATATCTTCAGGAGTGCCATAAGGAAGAGGAAACTTGCACATTTGAGGAACTGAATGCAGAATCTTTATCACGAGGAACCTGGTTGACTCGGCATCCGTGTTTCACGGTGTTTATGGATCATGGACAAGCCCCATTATATCTGATCTGAACCAAGACTGGCTTTTCGACGCCTCAGCGGGATTCACAACGTTTCAACCTAAATCCGGTAGTTGGACAGGGCGGATTGTGCGGTTTTTGGAGTGCAGGGCAAGGTGCTGCGACGAGGAATGGTCATTCCATTCCAGGGAGTTGCAACGCAGCCATGTGCCGCAAAAATCGCACAATCCGCCCTGTAGCGAACTCACTATACAGGTGAACGCCAGGTATCGTGGAAAGTCCTTGTGGATCATGGTTTTAACTTGGAAATGAGCGGTCAGTTGCCGGATTTGGGTTCAATCCTGCTCAATCTGTTTCATCCGCGCCGTCGTCTTTCGCACACCCTATCCCGCAAAGACGCCGTCGCGCCAGCGAGGATTTGCTCGGCTCTTCCTTGACAGGCCCTGATCCAGTTTCGAACGAGACGGGCCGATAATGGTTAGCTATCGAATTCAACCGGCATTTCGTGTCCGGCGAATCTACCGAGATGAAAATGACAAGTGACGTCGAGTCCTGGCTTGCTCTTTCGATGATTGATGGTCTTGGAGATGAATCAATCAGAAAATTGCTGGGCGCTTTCGATAGCCCGGCTGAAATCCTTTCAGCTCCTGCCGCGGAGCTGGAGCGTGTGATAAAACGGAAAGCGGCTGCCAGCCTGGTGCGAGGGGCAGATGCGGAGCAAGTGGCCGCAGCGCTTAAATGGCTCGAGAATCCGGCAAACTCCATCGTCACGCTGGCCGATGCCGATTACCCGCCACTACTGCTCAACATTGCTGATCCGCCGCCTCTTCTCTATCTCAAGGGCAGACGTGAGCTGCTGACTTTTCCCATGCTCGCGATCGTGGGAAGCCGCAACGCCACGCCCCAAGGCCTGGCAAACGCAGAGGCTTTTGCCGAAGCTGCGAGTAACGCGGGATTTTGCGTCGTGAGCGGAATGGCGCTGGGGGTGGACGCGGCAGCTCATGGCGGCGGTTTGCGCGGCACCGCAGCCAGTATAGGCGTGGTGGGAACGGGACTGGATATCGTATATCCGGGCAGGAACAGAAATCTTGCCCACTTGTTGGCTGAACATGGCGCATTGATTTCCGAGTTTCCCTTGGGTACTCCCGCAATCGGTAGTAATTTCCCGCGCCGCAACCGGATAATCAGCGGCATGAGCCGTGGTTGCCTGGTAGTGGAAGCCGCGCTGGAAAGCGGCTCACTCATCACTGCGCGCCAGGCTTTGGAGGAAGGGCGAGATGTGTTTGCTGTTCCCGGCTCCATTCACTCGCCTTTCTCCAAGGGATGCCACGCGCTCATCAAGCAAGGGGCGAAGCTCGTGGAAGCGATCGAGGATATCCTGGATGAGTTCGGGTATGAATGTCCGGCTCGCAGCATACGCGCAAGTGACGGCGCCAAGGAGCCTGTCGTTCAGGAATCGGTGCTTCTGAATTATCTTGGGCATGACATCAGCGATATCGATGCCTTGTGCGCCGGCACCGGCTTGACGGTTGAAACGGTATCGGCGATGCTATTGTCGTTAGAACTCGATGGCGTGATCGCCAGTCTTCCAGGCGGGCGCTATCAGCGCCTGCGGTAGCCGGCCGGCGATCCTGTATTTGGGCTTCTCATGTTGGCGGATTTTGAAATGCAGAAAGCGGCGGTTGATATAAGAACGGAAAGGTGATGGAAAGAGACTGTTCCAGCTGGGGCATGCGTGCTCCGCCGAAACTTCAGAGGATCATGGAACTCATGATTCATCGGGCAAGGCGTTGGTCTTCATCGATGACGGAAGGTTCCGGATACTGCGGAAATTTACAGGAGTTTCATGGGTAAAACCTTGATTATTACCGAGAAGCCCTCTGTCGCTTCCGATATCGCGCGAGCCCTGGGCGGGTTCGACAAGCACACCGACTACTTCGAGAGCGATCGGTATGTATTGTCGTCGGCGATCGGGCATTTGCTTGAGCTGGCGGTACCGGAAGAATATGAGGTCAAGCGCGGAAAATGGAGTTTCGCCAATTTGCCCGTTATTCCACCACACTTCGATCTCAACCCTATCGAAAAAACTGAATCACGGCTGAAGCTTCTCGCGAGGCTTATCAAGCGCAAGGACGTGGAGGCGCTCATCAATGCGTGCGATGCCGGACGCGAGGGGGAGTTGATTTTTCATTATATCGTGCGCCATATTGGTACCGCCAAGCCGGTAAAGCGATTATGGCTGCAATCGATGACGCCTGCTTCGATTCGGGAGGGTTTTGCGAAGCTGCTCGATGCTTCTGCCGTTCACCCGCTGGCAGAAGCGGCGGTGAGCCGCTCCGAAGCGGATTGGCTGGTCGGCATCAATGGCACCCGCGCGATGACCGCCTTCAATTCGCAGGAGGGCGGGTTCCACAAGACTACGGTGGGGCGCGTTCAGACCCCCACGCTGGCTATTCTCATCGAACGGGAAGATGCTATTAAGAAGTTTATTCCCAGAAATTACTGGGAAGTGCATGCGACCTTTTTGGTCGAAGCTGGCACATACGTGGGCCGCTGGTTCGACGAGCGATTTTCCAAAGACAAAAAGGATGCCGAGCAGAGACCCGAGAGGTTATGGGATCAGAGCCGTGCGGAAAGCATTCGCGCAAAGTGCATAAATAAAACCGGGGTGGTGAGCGAGGAGAGCAAGCCATCCAGTGAAATCTGCCCGTTGCTTTATGACCTGACGAGTTTGCAGCGAGACGCAAACGGCCGTTTCGGGTTTTCCGCCAAGGCAACGCTGGGACTGGCCCAGGCGTTATATGAAAAGCATAAAGTGTTGACTTATCCGCGCACCGACTCGCGCGCCCTCCCCGAGGATTACATTGCGACGGTCAAGGAAACACTGGGCTCGCTGGGAAAGACTTCATATGGAAAGCATGCGAAGGAGATACTTGAAGCCGGGTGGGTGAAGCCGAACAAGCGCATATTCAACAACGCAAAGATTTCGGACCATTTCGCCATCATCCCGACCTCGCTCGAGCCTAAGGGGTTGAACGAGGCTGAGGCCAAGCTTTACGATCTGGTGACAAAACGGTTTCTGGGAATTTTCTACCCAGCGGCCGAGTTCTTGGTAACCACCCGGATAACCCGGGTCGAGAATGAGCCATTCAAGACCGAAGGCCGGGTTATGGTGAACCCAGGCTGGCAGGTGGTCTATGGGAAGGAAGCCCAGTCCGGTACAGGCGGGAATGAAACCAATCTCATCAAAGTGGCGGCCGGCGAGCCGGCTTTTGCCGAAGATATCAAGGTGATGTCCAGCCAGACCAGGCCACCAGCCCGGTTCAATGAAGCCACTCTTCTCTCCGCAATGGAAAGTGCCGGAAAAATGGTGGAAGACGAAGAGTTGCGCGAGGCAATGAGTACCAAGGGTTTGGGTACTCCGGCCACCCGGGCCGCGATTATCGAAGGACTGGTATTTGAAAACTACATGCAGCGGGTTGGACGGGAATTGCACCCCACAGCCAAGGCGTTTTCTCTTATTACGCTGTTGCGAGGGCTGAATGTGCCTGAATTGACTTCCCCGGAACTGACCGGCGACTGGGAGTTCAAGCTGCGGCAGATAGAGCAGGGGAAGCTCGAGCGTGGAAAATTCATGGAAGAAATTGCCGGAATGACGAACCACATGGTGGAGCAGGCGAAAAGCCATCGCGGTGAAACCATCAGCGGTGATTTTTCCACCCTTGCCTCTCCCTGCCCTAAATGCGGCGGGGTGATGCAGGAGACATACAAGAAATTTCAGTGCCAGCAGTGTGATTTCGCATTATGGAAGATCCTGGCGGGACGGCAATTTGAAACGGCGGAAATGGAGCAGCTGATCACTAAAAAGGAAGTAGGGCCGCTCCAGGGATTTCGTAGTAAAACAGGGCGCCTCTTCAATGCCAATGTCAGGCTTACCGATACGCTTGAGATGAAATTTGATTTTGGCAAGAACGATGAGGCAGGGGCAGAGGAAATCGATTTTTCTGGTCAGGCGGCAATCGGGAAGTGTCCCCGCTGTGGAGGGAATATATATGATCACGGCATGAGTTATATATGCGAGAAAGCCGTGGGTCCGACTCGCGGCTGCAACTTCCGGATCGGAAAGATCATTCTCGCGCGTGCTCTCGAACGGGAGCAGGTAGCCCAGCTTCTGCGAACCGGCAAAACTGATCTGCTTTCGAAGTTCATCTCCAAAAAAGGCAGGCCCTTTTCGGCTTATCTCGTCATGGGTAAAGATGGCAAGGTGGAGTTCGAGTTCGAGGCGAAAGTAGTCAGGGAGAGCAAGGCGAGATCAGGAACGACCGAAACCGGGACAAAAGCCAGGCCAAAATCGTCAGGCAGAAAGAAGACCGCTTAAAAAACTTTGGACACCCGCGAAGATTCGTTCAGCGCTTTCGTGGCCCTCATATCGGTTTCCTGTGTTGTTTTTTCTGGCCTGCGCTCCACCCGCTTATTACGACGCAGCTTGTGCCTGGTGCTTTTCGATATAAGAAACAATATCCCCTACAGTCGTAAATCCTTTTGCCTCTTCACCATCAAAGTTGATGCCGAAACTATCCTCGGCGTCAAACAGGAGCTGGATGGTATCCATGGAATCGAGGCCAAGCTCCTCGAATTTGGATGAGCTGTTAATAGTGGACGCATCCCTGTTCTCTACCTTGGTGGCGATGAACTGTATGACTTTTGTTTCAATCTCTGCTCTATCCATATCCGATTTATTCCTTCACTCAAGAGTTGTGAAAAGGATGCTTGCATTATTTCCGCCGAACCCGAATGCGTTGCATAGCCCGGTTCGGGGATTTTTCTGCTGCGCTTGATTAGGGGTGTAATCGAGATCGCACTCCGGATCAGCCTCGTCGAGATTGATGGTGGGATGTACTGTTCCCGTATGCAAGGCCATGATCGTGGCGATGCTGCTCATTGCGGCCGAGGCGCCGATGGAGTGGCCAATCAGCGACTTGGTTGCGCTGATAGGAATGTTTTTCGCCCGTTCGCCAAAAAGATTCTTTACAGCACGGGTTTCGACGATGTCGCCCAGGGGTGTCGAGGTGGCGTGGGCATTGATGTGGTCGATATCTTCCGGCTCCAGCCCGGCGTCCACGATGGCTCCCCGCATCGCTGCCACCTGGCCGTTCATGTCTGGCATCACGATATGCGCTGCATCGCATGTCTGTCCAAATCCCGCGAGGCGCGCATATCCCCTGGCTCCTCGCTGTTTCGCCTTCTCTTCCCTTTCCAGGATGAGTATGCCTGCTCCCTCCGACATCACAAAACCGTCGCGGCCCTTCGCAAATGGACGGGAGGCGCGCTCAGGATCGGTATTGAAACCCGTGCTCAAGGCACGCAATATTTCGAAGCTCGTCATGGTCAGCGGCAACACGCAAGCTTCGGCGCCTCCGGCGACTACCACATCGGCGCGTCCTGATCGCAAAAGATCCAGCGCCATTCCTATCGCATTGGCTCCGGAAGAACAGGCCGTGCTGCATGTCAGGTTCACCCCTGTAAACCGGTGCTTGATCGCAACCCAGGCTGCGGCTGAGTTTGCCATGGTCCGGGGCACGGTGAAGGGGGGCACCGGCTGATTTCTAAATTTACGGATGGCTGAGGATTCAAACGTGCCGAAGCCCCCCATTCCCGATCCGATGCTGACGGCGACACGTCCGGGATCGTACGAGTCGAGTCCGCCGGCATCCTCCAGTGCAAGCTTGGATGCAAGCAGTGCCAGCTGGGCAAACCTGTCTATCTGATCAAGAAGCTTTGGGGACAGAAAGTCCGAAGGATTGAAGGAAGGAACCTGGCCCGCAACCTGCGAACGCTGGTCGGAAGCGTCAAAGCCTTCGATTCTTTTTATGCCACTGATTCCATTCACGGCGGCTGCCCAGAACTGGGCGGTGCCTATTCCAATGGGTGAAACAACCCCCATTCCAGTGACAACTACGCGCATACACAATCGGGTTTTATCATGGATCTTAGCAGCCGCCTTCGATAAAGAGCTTTTACAATTTTAGCAGTATCCGAAGCCGATAGGGAGCAAGGCTTTGCGGTACGTATTGATTCGCCGGCGGAACCATCACCAATCAAGTAAAAGGATGCAGAGCTACATCGTCCCTCGGGAACTCATGCTTATTTTGCATTGAATATGACCGGGAATAGATATCGCAATATGCCTCCCATGATCCAGATGATGAGTATCAAACTCGAAATTACCGCTCCGCCCTCTATGATTGCGGAAAGGAGTGTTGCGCCCAAGCTGTCGAACTCCTGCTGGCCCGATTCGTTGCGACGCCGGCTGCGCCGCTTCCGCACCCAGACCTGCAGCCAGATGACGACCGGAATGAGCGCGAGGGAAATGATCAGGTTGGTTTCGCTACTTTCCATTAGTAATCAACCTCTGTTTAAAGTGTTGCCACGGTAAATTTTGACTATCACCTTTCTCTTTTCTGCAATATCCCCGACCCTCGACTTGTCCCCGTAAACTTGAACTATCCGGCAAAGCGGGCGGTCGCAGATCATCCCGGCTTCAAGTTATGCCGCTTTGGAACGACAAAAACCCGTCTGTTTTACGCTGGTGAATACATTACGTTTTATCCGTTTGACGGTTAAAATGGCTCACTTTCCTCCATGACGCGCATTGCCATTCTGAACCGGGGCAGAAAAATCCCATTATAATATCATAGGTAGCCATCAAGGTATCGGGTTAACGCATCTGCCGGCGGTCCCGCGCAGGCGCCCCACTTCCTCCAGGGAAGCGGGTGCTGCACATCCCCCATTTCAATCCAGTGCGCATTTGACATGGTTTTTGCGCGAGTTTCAATGCTTCGCTTGTGGAGCAGGGCGGCAAAGGGCGGAAGAGGATCAGGAAAGCCGAGGGACATAGTGAATAGCATCCCGTTTCCCTGTTGATCATGATTTGATTTTGTAAATATTTGCATGTTTCGTACAAGAATAAAATACCGGGTCCATCCATGGGGCCGATAGTCGTCCGTCCTGTTGCCAGCTGGCGGGAGATGGGAACATTTATCGATGTTCCATGGCGCATATATGCCGATGATCCGCTATGGGTTCCGCCGCTGCGGCTGGAGCGGCGCCTGCATTTTTCGAAATTCAACCCATTTCTGAAGCATGCGGAATGGCAGGCGTGGGTCGCATATCGGAATAACGAACCAGTAGGCAGGATCAGCGCTCAGGTTGATCAACTCCATCGGGACCGTTATGGTCCGCGCACCGGCCATTTTGGTCTGCTTGAAATGATAGAGGATGCAGAGGTGCTGGATGCGCTTCTATCCAGCGCGGAAGACTGGCTGGCCGCCCGCGGTACGATGCATGTCACGGGACCGTTCAATTTATCCATCAATCAGGAATGCGGCATTCTGGTGGAAGGTTTTGATACGCCGCCGATGGTGATGATGCCCCATTCCCGGACGTGGTATGGCCCCCTCCTGGAACAGCACGGCTATCGGCCGGTGAAGGATATGCTTGCCTATTGGGTAAAGGTGGACGATTCGCCACCCCAATTGATGGTCAGCTTGAAAGAAAAGTTTTCGAAGCAGATCGTATTGCGGAAATTGAGGAGGGATAGATTCGGCGAAGAAATGGAAACCCTGCGTGATATATTCAACGATGCATGGTCGGAAAACTGGGGTTTTGTGCCTTTCACCGAGGCCGAGTTTGCCGAACTGGGCACCAGCCTTCGCCTCCTTGTTCCGGACGATTTCGTCCAGATCGCGGAGGTCGATGGTATTCCCGCGGCCTTCATGGCGGGATTGCCGAACCTGAATGAAATTTTTGCCGGATTGAATGGAAATTTATTCCCTTTGGGCTGGATAGGGCTAATCCATCATCTCAAATCCAGGGGAGTTCGTACAGGCAGGATCCCGTTGATGGGGGTGCGCAGGCAGTTTCAGAATACGCCGCTTGGCATAGCGCTCGCCTTGATGGTGATCGATGCCCCGCGGCAGGCGGCGATTTCCAGGGGAATACAGGCGCTGGAACTGTCCTGGATACTCGAGGACAACAAGCCCATGCGCAGTATTCTCAAGTACATGGGCTGCAAGGAGTACAAGCGTTACCGGATCTACGGAAAGACACTGGCGCATGATCGAAGCTGAATAGCCACCATGAATCCGATGGATGAAAGAAGACAATTTACGGCCGTAGTCCTTGCCGCGGATCGTGCTGCCGGCGATCCGGTCGCCGCCAGAACGGGTTCGGCCTGCAAGGCGATTGCTCCCGTTCGTGGAATACCGATGATCATCCGCGTGCTCGATGCACTGGAGGCGAGCGGCATGATCAAATCCATCATTATTTGCGGTCCGCCAAAGCACGCGATACAGACATGCCCGGAACTGGATGACCGTATTGCAAGCGGCCGCGTCACCTGGCTTCCGAATCTCGATTCTCCAAGCCGCAGCGCTGATAGCTGTCTTGCGAAAATCGAGCGTGATGCGCCTGTTTTGCTGACAACCGCCGACCATGCGTTGCTGACGCCCGCGATCGTTCAGTATTTCCTTACGGAGTCGCAAAAGCAGGAAGGCGATGCGGCAGTGGGAGCGGTTGCGTATGGCGATATCACGGCGGCATTTCCGGGAGCAAGAAGGACGGTTATAAAATTGCGCGATGCGCAAGTGTGCGGATGTAATTTGTACGCCTTCCTCAATCCTCGGGGCCGCGGACTGGTTTCGTTCTGGCGGCGAGCGGAAGAATTGCGGAAACGGCCCTGGCAACTGATTGCACAGGTCTTCGGGCTGATTACCGTACTTTTCTACGTGACGGGCCTGCTGACGGTCGACCGGGGATTGAAAACCGTTGCTGCAAGGACGGGCATCAAGGTTTCCCCGGTGTTCCTGCCCTATCCGCAGGCAGGAATCGACGTGGACAAGGTTGCCGATCTGTTGCTTGTCGAATCCATCCTGGCTGAACGACAGTCGAATTCCAGCAACGATTTTCGTCATTCCGATGATAACGGTTGATCGTTACCTGGCATTGCAGGTTGCGATCGGCCTGGCAATCGCAGCCGCCGTCTTGCTGCCATTGTTCGGGTTTCTCGATCTGCTGGAGCAACTGGATGCCGTCGGGAAGGGCACTTTTCAGGTACAGGACGCATTCCTGCATATGGCATTCCTGCTGCCGCGCCGCTTTATCCAGCTTGCGCCTTTTGTTGCGCTGCTGGGCAACGTCATTGCCCTTGGCCGGCTGGCGATTGCCTCCGAATTGACCGCGCTGCGAGCGGCCGGCATGTCCCCCATCAGAATCAGCATGGCCCCGCTGGGAATGGGACTGATCCTCCTGTTGTTTATCGCCTTGCTGGAACAGTTCATCGCTCCGCAACTTCAGCAAAAAGCGATTTCCTGGAAGGCAGCCGCTCTCGACAAGAGCGCTTCGCTTGGCAAGAATCTCGGAATCTGGACGCGGGATGAAAGGAACATATTGCGCATCGGCGAAATGCTGCATGCTGGAAGAGCAGCGGATATCGAGATAATGAATTTTGACAAGGATGGTTTCCTACTGGCTCATATCCGCGCCAAGCATGCCGATTTCATTGACGGCGATATGTGGGAGCTGAGCGAAGTCACGACCCGGACATTTTCGGAGAACCGCATCGAGTCGGTCACTGCGGATTCCCTGAAATGGAAGTCTTTCCTGAACCCGGATGATATTTCCACGCTGACCAAGGAGCCGGATAGTCTTTCACCCGTCGAATTGTTTCTGCATGTGCGCTTTTTGCGCGCCACCGGGCAGGAGGCGGAGGCTTATGCCCTAGCCTTGTGGCGAAAGGCCGGCGTGGTTCTGACCACCATTGCCATGCTGCTGCTCTCGATCCCTTTTGTTTTTGGGTCGGTACGGACGGGACTGGGGAATCGGCTTGTGCTCGCAGCCATGCTGGGTATTTCCGTATACTTGCTCGATCAGGTTTTTTCGAATCTCGGATTATTGTGGCATCTGAATCCCGCGCTGACGGCACTACTTCCTGGCGCAATACTGATAGCTCTCGCAAACGTCTGGCTGCGACGTGTATTTTAGATGGCGAACATCGCTACTCAATGACCCAAATTTGATATCCGGCGCGAATTCGAGCCCGCATATAAGTATAAAAGAAGACTCCATGCCCATCACAATTTATGTTTATATCATTGGCGACAGTGAAATCGATATCTGGGGGTTGAGCGGCCGCGAGCGTCTCCGGCGCATGGTGGCGTCGCGGGCGCAGGCCAAGCTGGTGGACAAGATCGCCCAAATCCCGGGTCAGGCAGCGGTACTGCTATTGCGGGCAGATTATTTGTTTGATGACAGAGTACTGGCAACGCTGATCAGCGCGAAAACATACCTGACGCTTGTTACGAATGAAGGCCAGCCTGCGGCGATGCGGGTTTCCATTATCGATGCGACCTCCGCGCTGGGGTATCTGAAAAACGGGGCAGAAGAGAAGAACTACTCCATTCCGCCGCGCTATACCACGGAGGATCTCGATGTACTGGGCCTGCAGCGAAATCTCAAGAAAAGAGACAAGCCTTACGTGTTGCCTATCAGCAAATGCAACCGCTCGCAGCTCGAGTCAGAGTTATTCGTGCGATCCTACAAAGGTGTAACCGATCTGGTCACCAAATGGCTCTGGCCCATGCCCGCCTTTTGGGTTACGCGTCTTTGTGTACGCTGGGGCTTGAGCCCCAACCAGGTTACCTTGCTTAGCCTGGTGCTTACCCTGGCAGCCGGAATCGGTTTTGGGCACGCCTATTTCGGCGCAGGGCTGATAATGGCGTGGCTGATGACCTTTTTCGATACCGTGGACGGGAAACTGGCTCGCGTTACGGTAACGTCCAGCCGCGTTGGGGATGCGCTGGATCATGGTCTGGATATCATTCATCCCCCGCTCTGGTATATGGCCTGGGCTATCGGGCTGATACCCGAATCGGTCCAGGTAGCCGACTTGACCATCTTGTTTTCACTGATACTTATCGGTTACATTGGTGGCCGGTTATGTGAAGGGGTTTTTCAGTTCTGGATTGCATCATTCGATATTTTCATATGGCGCCCGCTCGATTCCTTCAATCGGCTGATCACTGCGCGACGTAATCCCAACCTGATACTGTTGACGGCCGGGTGGCTTATGGGCAGGCCGGACGCCGGACTGTGGGCGGTAATCGTCTGGCATCTTCTTTCAACCCTGTTTCTTTTCGTCCGGGTAATGATGGCCTGGCAGATGCGCCGGTCCCATGGGCCGTTACGTTCCTGGTTCGAGGACATCGTGCCGGGTGAGAATGACGGAAAGTTTGTTGCCCGGATTTTTACCCCATTGAAAATTTATAAAAGTTTATAAAGGTTTTTAGTTGGAGCAGAGAATCAACAGATTGCGGTCTGGAGTTGCGAGAATCGGAGTGCTTTTAAATCCTCTCAGCGGACGTATCCGAAAGCGCAGGAATAGTGTGAGACGGGCTGCTTTCGGCATTCCAGGCGTAATCTGCATGGAAGTCACGAACGCGTCCGAGATCAAGGAATCGTTAGAGACATTTCTGGTTGTCGACATCGATTTGCTGATCATCGTTGGGGGCGACGGCACGGTGCAGGGAACGCTATGTCACCTGTTTGCCATGCAGCCACCAGAACGCTGGCCCATGCTCACGATCGTTCCCGGAGGGACGACCAACATGACGGCAATGGATCTTGGAATGCATGACAAGCCGGAGCTCATCCTTTATCGCCTGAAGGAATATCTGCTGGAACACACGGCGCCTTCAGTACTGCAAAGACATGTGCTTTGCGTTGAACAGGCCGGGGCGGAAAAGGTGTATGGGATGTTTCTCGGCGCAGGACTTATAGCCCGGGCTGTGATATTCTCCCAAAGCAGGATAAAAAAATTGGGAATTACAGGGGAAATATATTCAGCTCTCATTACCCTTGGTTATCTTGCAGGCGTGGTTTTCGGGCGTCGCAATGGGGCATGGGCGCCGGTCAATATGTCGATTGCCAAGCCCGGCAATAAGGTTCGAAGCGGAACCTACACCTTTTTTTTTGCCAGCTCCCTGGATCGCTTGCTGTTTGATATGCGCCCATACTGGGGGCGGGAACAGGGGCCGCTGCATATTACATTTGTCGAACAGTATCGAAAAAATCCCTGGCATTCACTGTTGTCGGTATTGAGGGGGCGCGGCCAGATCCTTAAAGAACGGGATGGTTATTTCAGCTGCAATACCCACGTGCTGGAAGTGCTCATGGATGACGAGTATATCGTTGACGGCGAATCCTACAAGGCTGCAAGCGACAGCGGCCCATTGCGCATCTCGGCGGCAGGCCCCATCACTTTTATGGCGCTGAAGACGCCTGAATAAGTCATGGCAATGACAGGCAGTCCAGCGGTTCTCGATAAAGAGCTACCCCATGGTCTCGTCGCCGAGATGGCACATCTCAGTTCCCTGCCGGTAGCTGCTGATTTTTCCTTTTTTGTCGAAGAATTGAGAGCGCGTTTTGGCGTTTCGCTGGACGCTGTTCTCCTTTACGGCTCCTGTCTGCGCGCCCGCGAAATTGCGGATGGGATCGCGGATTTCTATGTCGTGGTGAACAGCTACCATAGTGCTTACCGGCAGCGCCATCTCGCCTCTTTGAATGCGTGGCTACCGCCAAATGTCTTCTATCTCGAGATATCCGCTCAGGAGAAAACATTACGCGCAAAATATGCGGTTGTCTCGACCGAGGATTTCGAGCGTGGAACTCGGCGGTGGTTCCATCCCTATCTCTGGGCCCGGTTTGCTCAACCGGTGCGTTTGCTTTACGTGCGCGACGAAATCGTGCGCCAGCGCATACACTTCTCGCTTGCCCATGCAGTTACCACATTTCTGGATCAGGTCGTTTCCGCTTTTGAATCGGGAGAGGTAACGGTCGAAGAGATCTGGTCAAGAGGACTGAGCCTTACCTATGCCGCGGAATTGCGGCCTGAACGGGAAACGCGCGCGCGCCTTCTTGCGCAACTCAACCTGGACGATTATGCGAGACTGACCGCGTATGCATGTGCTGGACGCGTGTTCGAGGGCAGGCTCATCGCTTTGGCGAATGGCAACTATCGATGCGAAATTGGCGCTGATACTCGGCTTCGTTCATTGCGCCACTGGAAATTGCGGCGCTGGCAGGGACGCATTCTGTCTATTCTTCGGCTGGCAAAGGCGGCCTTCACGTTCCAGGACGGCATCAGTTATGCTGTATGGAAGATAGAGCGCCACACCGGCGTTCACGTCGAGGTTTCTCCGATGTTGCGGCGCCATCCGGTTCTATGGGGTTATAAGGTTTTCTGGAAATTGTTGCGGCGCGGATTGTTGCGCTGACAGTTGGGGAAGACTGTTTCAGCACTTTTTTAGAATAAGATCGCAAACTTCACGCACTGCGCCATGACCCCCTCGGCCTTTGCATACATAATGGACGTGTTCCAGGATTTCGGGAACGGAATCAGCGGGACAAAAAGCAACACCCACCCGGTTCAGGCATTCCAGATCGCCGAGGTCATCGCCGATATATGCCATATCTCCCAAAGCGATGTTCCATCGCCTTGCCAGCTCCAGAAGAAGAGGAAGCTTATTTCGTACCCCTGGATGGTATTCGTCGATGTTCAGTTTTTTCATCCTCGCTTCCACAGCGGGACTCTTCTCAGTGCTAATGACCCCGATCCTGATTCCGTTCTCTCGCAGCAATTGCAGGCCATGGGCATCGCGGGTATTGAATTTTTTCAGAGCTTCACCAGCAGGGCCATAATACATACCGCCATCTGTCATCGTTCCGTCTACATCAAGCACCAGCGCTTTAATCCGGGAAGCATTCGCGCTGGTTTTGGATAGCCGCTTCAACAAGAGCCGCTCCAGAGCGAGCCAGCCTGTTCCTGTATCCATTTCGGCGCCGGCCGGCATTTCATAAATTCCGGTCCGGCCACCTACATGGCAGCCATAATTTTTAAGCAACATGCCCCGAGTCAGGTAAAACGCTTTATTTTCCATGAAATATGAGTACGCTTCGCGAGGCTGGGGCGGTGTTGCCAGATGATGAATGGCGGGTGCACCCGCCATGGTCCAGACGAAGCGCGTCGATTTCGTGACGGTGACAAGCGAGTCCAGGTCTTCCGCGAGAAAACTGCTTTTAGCTGCCCGGAAATCATCTGTGCTGGTCAGTGGAAATGTGGCATGAATCAGGCAAACGACATCGAAAGGGGCGACTCGTTGCTGAAACTCGAGCAGGGCGGTTTCCGTGCTTACTTGCGGGTATGGGGAAGGGTGATTCAGAACTGTTACTGCCGACGAGAATTCGCTCGACACTTCCCTGCTGATTTCTGGCGAATCCACGGCTACATACACTTCGTCAAAGCATTTTGACGAAATGGCTTGCTCCAGGCTCCATGCGAATAACGGCCGTCCGCCTACGTAGCGCACTTTTTCTGGGGCGATTAATTGGGAACCGCCGCACAAGGGCACATAGGCTACCCATCGCATTATTCGAACTGAATCTCCTGGCCGGGTTTGGGGTCCTGTTCAGCTTCGATTCCCGCTGGCTGAAAAACAAAAATGCCATGTGCGCAACGGAAAAACTGCGCATCCCTGATGCTTGGATCAAGCCTTTCGGCGAGTCTCCCGATATCGATGCGCAGGCCTCTTCCGGCAAAATCATGCAATGGAGAAGCCAGCAGATTATCGGGCAATTTCGTCATAATGACAAATAGATTCAATCTGGCGTATTCCGTGCCGCCTGTGTAGCCGTCGAAGGGATGCTATTTTCCAGTGCATCCCACCGGTCGGAGAAAGCCTTGAAAAGCAAAGGGTTGCTTGATATCACGGCAATTTCGTAGTTCAGCCAGAACGATGGCTTTGTCCAGTTGAAGCTCCCGAAGATGGACCATGCCTTGCGGCCGTCATCGATCAGTACGAACTTGAGATGCATCGGTAGACCATCAGGGTCCTTGACCCGCTTGAACCGAATTTCGGTACGGGAAAGCCGCCTTTCCACCTTTTCGGTTACTCGCCTTGATGTCGAGTCTCCCAGTATATGCGTCTCTACGCCTCTTTGGGCTAATCCAGCCATGACCTTTATGGCGCTTTCCGCTCTGATATGGGATGCAACGATGCGGAGGCGTGCGCTGTCGCTGATCTGATTCATGAATCGTATTATCGGGTGAGGGCCCATGCGTGGCCAGAAGTACATAGCGGTTTCTCCGTTTTTGATTTCCCGGTTTGCCTCGGCCGAGAATCGATAAAGTGGTCCAGGCGGTGTTCGATGCAATCGGCGGGCATGTTTTACCAATTGCGCAACCAGGAGCGGATCCGTTATTCCGACGAGCACGTTATGGCCCCGGTCCTGATCGCCTATCTCTCTCAAGATATCCCGTTCCTCATGAGGCATGTTTCCAGAGGGATTGAAAGATCCGACGAAAGCAATCGGGGTGGGGTGGGAAAAGCAGTAGAGTTTCTCGTGCAACTGCGGCTTCCATGATTTTCCGCGCGGTGCGGGTATTCCCGGCAGAGTAATCACACGCATCCTGTTTCCCAGGCCATCATGTCCGGACAGCAACGCAATGACGGCATCATTGGCTTCAGGGACACGCGGTTTGCCAGCCAGAGTCACCGTGACATTGACTCCGCGCTTGTGGGCCTGAACAATGCCCTGGGCCAATCTTACGTCGCGAAAATAGTAGGTCACCCAATCGATTGATCCTCCTGGCGGGACTGCCGCGATGTGCTGTGCCAGAATATCGCGCAGGTAACCGGCCGGCTGATCGGGTCCACCGAAATATATCTCGAAGGAAGACGAATTTCCTATAACTGATTCGACAGGCATTGATCCCTTTGGGTGTCCATGGAGAAATCATTGGAGGGATGGTAATGCGGGCTTGGTTGGGCTCCAGCCCGCGCCTGAGCTTCGAGCAATGATACATAGAGAGGCAGCACGTCCGGTCCGGCGGGATGCAGCATTTCCTTGATAAAGCGTTCCCGGTGATGCTCCACGTAGAACGTGCCATCGCTGCCTGAAACAAGGCTCTTGATTCTGCGGTATACGTCGTCGCGGCATTTCAATTCTGTCTCAGGCATATAATGGGCCAATGCAGAGCGGCCGGCGTGAAGGTAATCCGCCGCCAGCACGGGTTTTTTGGCCTTGACCGCTTCGAATACTACCGAGGTGGCCAGGTCGATGATGAGGTCGGCCCAATTCATGAGATGAATAGAATGAATATCGTCTGCTGCGATGATCACGTTTCGCAGGCGGCGCACTGCGGCGTTTCCGGTAAGGGATTGCCGCCATCCGCCGCGTGTATGTGGCTTGATCACAAGCATGGTGTCAGGGAAGGCAGCAATCAGGCATACCACTTCAGTGACTTCTTCCCAGAATATCGTGAAGTCATTTTTTCGTAAAAACATCACGACCCTGAACTGCCTGCCTGAGCGGCTGAGCGAGGAGGCAGGCGCGAATGTAGCCAATTTGGCCAACCATTCATCGCAGTAGCGCGGCGAGCCCAGCACCGCTATGGACCGATCGTCAAGAAACGGCCGAAAACGCCTTGCGCATAGATCATTGGGTACGACCAGCTTATCAAATATGCATGCGGCGGAAAAAGAAGCATCAGGAGCAAGATTCCACTCCCGATGCCTTATCAGTTGAGTCGAATGCGGGCTATCCCCATGCGGCAATGACACGGTACCCAGCTCCATGGCGTGGGCTCTGGACACGACCTGTTCAATCCATTCGATGCAGATGGGCGAGTTTTTCGTCAGCCAGTCAAATACCACGACGCCTTTGTCGCCTTCCTTGAAGCTTCTTTGCAGTATGCGGTCGGCGGTGCTCCGCCACACGGTTTCCCGCCGTTCGGCGTCGTAGTACCGGATCGCCGCGCGAACCAGCGGACCGATGAAAAGACGCTGCAAGCTGGTGGCCAGCAGAATTGTTTGCAGCCGCCATTTCAAGAATTCACGCGCTGGAATCAGATCCCGAATATGGGCAATCCGCACCCCATCCAGCTTTTTGAGAAATTCGATCCGGTAATCGCTAAGAAGCCTATGCTTGCCGATCAATACGATATCGCAACTATGCCCGGTCTCGATCCACTTGGAGATGACCGGCGTGATATGATCTATGTCGTTGTAGTGACGTAGAAAAAAAAGCGCTTTCATGGAAAGGTTCATCTATTTGCCATCCGGTTGCTCACAGTTTTTGCCGAGACCATTCAGCAGTTGCCCGGCGTGAAACGGAGGGTTGCCGGAAGCAGGCCAAGCGCAACGATGGAAATTGCCTGTCCGGGCAATGCCTTTCATACAGCATGCGGAATTGACGGAAGCGGGATATCGCTGGCGCGCTGGCCGCGCGCCGCAGACCGTGGTGCGCCATCTCGCTTTACTGGGTAAGGCATCATCCGCATAGGGAAAATTGTTGCAGGAACATTTCGGGATTCAGTTCGGCACCCAACTCCTCCGCCTTGTCTTGCCCATGCATTGGACGAAGAAGGGTTTTGAACCTCTATCGTCTGCAATATTTCTCATTGCTTCCGCATGTCTCCAGAGGAGAAGGCAGGGCTTCATCCTAAATCCACCCTGTAGCGAACTCACCATGCAGATGAACGTCGAGTACCGCGGAAAGTCTTTGTGGCTCATAGCTCTATACTGGAAATGAGTGGTCAGATGCCGGATTCAGGTTCATATCATGAGGAATAGGTGTGGCTTTCCACCCGGCGGTCAATATAGTAGTGCCGGACAGGCTTCAGCTCGTCGTCGAGTTCATACACCAATGGGCGGCCGGTAGAAATGGACAAGGTCATCAGATGGATGGCGGAAAAACCGTCCAGTTCCATCATCAGCGTGCGTAGAACATGCTGGTGAGAGACGATGAGAAGCCGCTTTCCATCCCGGATCTCAGGCAGGATCGCTTTCTTCCAGTAAGGCACCACTCTCAGGAGTGTCTGGTTCATGCTTTCGGAAAGCGGCAATTCTTTCCTGTCGATCTCCGAATAACGTGATTGATTTCCGGGAAAACGCGAATCAGTGGGGTCGAGCGGAGGGGGACAGCCATTAAAGCTCAATTGAGTGCCGATAATCGACCAGATGCCGAATTTCCTTACTGCGCTCAATCGGCTTATTCCTTCGAGCGCGCCATAGTGACGTTCGTTCAGATGCCAATTCTGCCTTATTTCCATTTCGCCGGCCTGCATCGTCGACAATACGATACGCAGGGTTTCCTTGGCGCGTCTGAGTTCGGAAGTAAAACACAGATCAAAGCGATATCCTGCCTCCTTGAGCAGAAGGCCGGCGTGCGTCGCTTCCTGTTCGCCCCGCTGACTTAACGCTACATCATTCCAGCCGGTAAAATTCTTATCCCGGTTCGAAGTGCTTTCCCCGTGCCGTAACAGGACAAGTTGGATCATCTATTGTTTCGCCGGAGAATATCCAGTTGTAAACTGTCGAGTTTCCACGGCTGACATGCCCGAGGATTTATTTGTGGAATACATCATAGCGAGGCGTTGCGAAAAAGCCGGCTCATTCAGGTAAATATCGGCGCATTGGCCCTCCGGGAACGGGAGGTGCTCCGATGACCCCGGCATTCGTGTGTTTGGCATCAGGCGCGGCGACCGCAGTCTTCATTCCTGAGATTCTTCTCTTTTCCTTGTGATGCCTGGCGCTTCGTCTGGCTCATGCCCAGCAGGAAATAATGCGATCCATGATATGGTGGTTTGCTTCGGCACCTGCTTCGTTTGGCCGGCTGAAGTCGGGCGGCCCGGGCCAGCCGGCATCTACATATTCCCCGCCATTAAAATACCGCGGCGCAGCGTAACGAGGGATGACATGGAAGTGCACATCGGGATCAACCATCATCAGCATCAGGTAATTCAATTTGTCATAATCGAATGCTTTTGCCAAGGCAGGCTCCAGTTGTGCTGTGACTTCGTGCAATTCGGTAAAGCTTGCTTTGCCGAGCTGGGAAAACGCATGGGCCGGTTCATGCGCCGCCAGGATTACCGAGCCAAGCGTTACCTGGACAGGGCGCAGCATGACACTCCAGTATCGATATCTGTGAATGATAGTCTGAGGCGCGCCGAACTTTCGCATCGTTGCGTTAAAAATCAGCGTATCTCCATCTGATTTAACACTCATCCAGAACTCCGTGAGATTTTGCGCTCATCAATTTTTATGATCGTGGGCCTGTTTTTCCATTATTGCTTGTGCTCGGGGCCGCTTTTCCATTTTAGCTTTTTTCGTTGGGCGGATTCGATTTCCAGAATCTCCTGCTCCTTGTATCTCAGCGCCTTGTGAACATTCCGCAGGTCGCGCGCCAGCTTTCGCAATCCGTCGGGCTCCAGCGAGGCTGAGTGGTCGGTTCCCTTCCAAGTGCGATCGAGGGTGAAATGCCTCTCGACGATCTGCGCGCCCAACGTATAAGCAGCAACGTCAATACAAATTCCATTGTGATGGCCGGAAAATCCGATTCCGCCGATGCTGGACTGGTAGCTCTTGATCAGCCTCCGGATTTCCAGCAGGCAAACATCCTCCGGAGGAACAGGGTAGCCGGAGGTGCACGAGTACAGAATCAGGCTCCTGGCGCGACCTTTCTCCTCGAACAGGGCCACAATGGCATTTTCTTCCTGGTTGGTCGTCATTCCCACGGAAATATGGACTTCGCCGGCGTAATGATCGCAAACATAGTTCAAAAGATCGAAGTTTGTGTTGGTTGCGGATGGAATTTTCAGGTAGGCGGGCTCCAGTGACAAAATTTCCTTGGCTGCCGTAATATCCCAGACCGAGCAGCCATAGCCAATCCCCAGTTCATCGCAATAGCGCTTGAGTTCCCGATGCTGCTCAAGATTAAACTCCAGGACTTCCCGGTGCTCGCCGTAGGTCTTGCCGTAGGAATGCATGGGGTTGGGGTGAGGGGATTCGTATTCCTGCTGGGTGAGGAGCTCATTGACGGTCCGTTTCTGAAACTTGACGATGTCCACGTCGCAAAACTCCTTCGCCGTCCTGATGAATGTCTTGGCAATTTCAAAATCACCTTTGTGATTGCATCCCACTTCGGCGACGACAACAGGTTTTTGGTAACGTAAACTCATAATGCTGTCCATCCTCCATCAATAACAAGATTCGCCCCCGTCATGTAACTTGAGGCATCCGAGACTAGAAAAATGACTGCTCCTTGGTATTCATTTTTTTTCGACATTCGCCCCAGGATAGTCCGGGACGAGTAATTTTGAACAAATTCCTCATCATGCTGATTCCGGACACCACTGGGGGTGAGCAGGTTGACCCGGATGGATGTATTCATGTAATAGGCCGCCAGGAATTTCGTCAATCCGAGAAGGCCGGATTTGCAGGCGGAATAAACAGCGGGCTTGTAGGTCTGGCGTTCCTGGCCCGCTTTCCGGTAGATGCGCTGATCGGGTCCCACCAGTCCGTAGTTGGATCCCAGAAAAACAATGGATCCCTTTCCGGCTTTTTCCATTACTCTGCATGTCGCCTGCGAGAGCAGAAAGGCGCCGGTCAGGTTGACGTCGATGGATGACTGCCAGAGCTCCAGCGGGAATTCGGTGAATCTTGAAAAGCCGGCGGTATCGGAAGATCCTTCAAATTTCGGATCAATCGCGGCGCTATGGATGACGGCGTCGATCCGTCCGAACTGCATTTCGCATAGCTCGGCAATGGATCGGCAGGAATTCGCATCGGTTACGTCCAGGATCTGGATCAACGTTTTTGCGAGTGGATGGAGGGAGGTGATTTCACTCGACAGCGATTCGAGCTGTTTCCTGTTCACGTCCCCCAGCACAAGGTGTGCCCCGGCCGATGCGGCAGCAAGCGCAAATTCCCTGCCTAGAAGGCCAGCAGCGCCGCTGATGAGCACGACACGGCCCGTGAGGTCAAAGGGAGTGCCTTGGTAGGCTTGGCTCATATGCGTATCACCTGGCCGGTTTCGATGGATTTCTTTGCCGCCAGAGCCGTTACAAGCGTATCGATGCCATCTTGCAAAGTAACCCGCGGAGCGGATTCTCCGGAGAGATTCTCGAGAAACTCCCGCATCATCGATATGAACAACTCGTTCCGGTCCCAGGTCGGAGGCAGTTTCATCTCGTCCAGGATCTGTCCATCCTGCTTCAGGGTGGCAGCGCGAGCGTAATAATCCCAGTCGACGAGCGCTTTTTCGGCGACTATGCTCATGCGCCGGACAGGCGGCTTTCTCCAGTAATCCATCCGGAGTTGAATACCGACACCCTGCCGGGTTTCAAAAGTAATGAGCGCCGTATCCTCCGCCGTGATTTCAAGCGAAGTTCGATGGCCGCCGATCGCATAGACGCTTTCAGGTTTTCCAAAAAGCCACTGTAGATAATCCAGCTCATGGATAAGCGTCAGAATGACACCCCCGCCCTGATCGGCCAGCGCGGCGTAGCTCTGCCGATAGTCCTCCCACGGGTGCCAGCCAGGGAGGTATTCTCCCAGATCCACCTGCACCGAGTAGATCTTCCCAAGTCTATTCTGGTTGATCCATTCACCTATTTTCATCAACCCCGGATGCATGCGGAGCTGGCATCCCACCAGAACCTTTGGTCCGCCGGGTATCAGGCGGGGTTTGAGTTCGGCCAGGCACTCCTCCACGTGAGCGACAGGTTTTTCGACATAAACATGGGCGCCGGCGTCGAGGGCTTTGACGAGTGTTTCCAAATGCAGCGATGTCGGATTGGCCACCACTACGAGATCAAATTTTTGAGCAAGGGCCAGATCCAGATCATGGAAAACAGCGAGTTCTCTTGCAGCAATTTTTCCGGGAGGAGGATGATTCCGGGTTCTTACCACGCCGAGCTCACGAACCCCGAGGGCATGCAGATTATTGACATGCCGGACTCCGATTGATCCCAGGCCTACCACCAGCGCTTTCACGGGTTGCCGCCCCGCTTTGTCAGTATCCATTCCGCCAGTTGAAATGAAGATTCGTCATCGATATCGATGGCCTCCGTGCTGTCGATGGGCAGGGGTAAAACACGTGTTCCGGTAAGCGAATTGTTTTCCAGAATGGTTCGGGTACGAATCAGGTCCAGATAGCCCGTTTGCCAGAAAACCCTCGGCAGGTTCTGCCGGGGTTCATTGTATGGCTCCCGGATGCCAGGAATGGTCAATAGTGGCCGCATGAACCCATCCTCTTCCATGCGCCACATTTTGTACGGATTTTGCTCGGGCTCGACGACACCCCGAACCGAGTCGGCCTCAGGATTTCTTTTCAGCAATTCCACTGCTTCTTCAATCTTGGATACGCTTCGGCAGGGAGAAGTGGGGCGAAGCTGCAAGACAGCATCGGGGAATGGAAGAGCGTTTTGCAACAGCCAATCCAGGAAATGTTGAAAAACCGGCAAATCCCGCGTGTCATCCTGGGCCAGCTCGCGCGGTCTCAAAAAAGGGATTTCGGCACCGGCATTCTTCGCGATATCGGCAATGCGCTCGGAATCGGTGCTGACAAAAGTCCTCTGAATGGACGGGCATTCAAGCGAAACATCAATGGAATGCACAATGAGGGGTATGCCCCGCAACAGGCGAATATTTTTATGGGGAACGCCTTTCGAGCCTCCACGCGCCGGGATAAGGGAATAGATCAGCATTGCCGCGCCCAACGATACCGCATCATGCCTGAAAGAGAACGAATGGCGGGATAAGAGTGCCTTGCCCAGGTTTTTTTCCGGAGCTTACGTCGCGGAGCGTGTTCAATTTTCCGTGAAGGCGCGCCTTGCATGCACGGCGGCAAGGCCTGTCTTCTTCCCGTGCATATGATCGGCGCCGGTTTGGGTTTTCTGCCGTTCGGGCATGAGTGGAGCATAGGATGAGCGCATGCTTGAGCTAGCGTTCGACGCCGCTAGCCTGATCGGTTTCGGCAGATTCGGTTACGAAGAGATACTTCTGTACGAGCTCGTCCTGATATCTTTCTTTCAGGAACGTTTCGGCTATCGGGATATCCGGCGGAAAATCAACTTCGCACCACAAGTGGTGGGGAATGGCGCACGCATCGACCAGCTCCCTGCCTGCCAGCTCATCGATGACTGACAGATACCAGGATTTCAGTCTGGCCTGATCCCGCAATGCCTCTTCGACCGCGCTGCGGAACAGTTGAGGCCCATGCTCGCGGAATGCGAGCAGGCCGATAGATTCGCAATCGACTTGATCGTGCCTTAAATTCTTGCTGACATGCTTGACCCATCCTCGCGCATCCAACTGGACCTTCATGTCGTCCTCGTCGTAGACGGGTTTATAACTCATACTGAGAGTAATGGGCGCAGAGCAGAAGCTCAACAGCTGCCTTGGCACCTCCTCATCGAATACCGTGTCTCCATTCAAGAGCAGAAACTCACTGCTCATGACGGATCGCGCAAGCCAGCAGCTCGCCAGATTATCCGAAACTTCGAAGAAGGGATTGAAGATGGTATCGATGTGCGCGCGGTTGGCGTAGCGCCGGCGCAGCAACGCCTCAACCGAAACGGACTGAAAGCCGGTAACGATGGTGAAATGCTCGATCCCTACCGCGAGCAAGGTATCGATCTGCCATTCTATAATGGTCTTGCCTGAGATGGGTAAGAGGCATTTCGGGATATTCTCGGTTAAAGACTGCAATCGCTTGCCGCGGCCAGCGCTAAGGATGATAGCTTTGATAGCAGTTTCCTCTCGTCTCGTGCTTCATTCCGTGGGTTGCGTTCGCATTCAATCAGTGGCGCCTGTCCGACTCCACGCAAGCAGAAGTGGCGGCGTGGGGATAAAGGATTGAATGGGGTTCAAGGCAGCACAATTTGTTCAATAGCCTCTCCTGTCTCCACAAGATAACCCATCCATGGAATTTTGCCAGTAAAATAGCGGGGGGATCATAAATTCTTTTCGTGATTACATCAAGGAAAAGCTGAACAAATCCTCGCCGGGCGCATCCAGGCCCTGTTCAATTTTTCCTGACATTGCCCTCGTTTTTGGAAAATATCGTGCGCAAGATTGACGAGTGGCAGAATACCAATGGGTGGTGGAGTACTATAATGAGATCGGTCTTCACGCTTTTTGTTACGGTAAGCCGCCCGGCCGGATCGAGTGTCTCAGGCAAGGGAAAAACGCTTTTTGCGGCAGGCCTCCTGGGACAGGAGTTTTTAATTTAAGAGTCGATGCTCATTTGCAGCCAGATCCGGAAATGGCTCTGATGATGTGATTTGGGTATCTTGCAGCAACTTTTCAAGCTTCGATGGATCGAGGGCATATCATGGCAGGTGATGAACAAATTTCCGTGCGTGAAAAAGGTGAAACCGCGAAGGTGCTGACAATCGAGTCGGGCGCCGATTTATCGGCGCCGGAGCTGCGGCGCATGGCCATCGAGACGCTGGAGGATGGTGGTGTCATTTATCTGCCCAGAAGCGGATTCGAGCTATCCGAGCGGGAGCGGGAGCTGGTGTCGGACACCGCGAAGATCCTGAGCCGGGAGCCCGATGTCGAAGACGGGCGCCCGACGATCATTTTCGACCCGGCGCGGGGCCGCATCAAGAAATACCATTATGCGCAGGTGCGCGGGAAGATGATGCGGGCGCAGGTCAAAGACACAGCACGTCCTGATATCCAGGCCATGATGTCCCGCTACGGCGAATGGGCCGAGAGTGTCATCCTCCAGTTATTCCCCAGTTATCAGGATAAGCTGGATCGCAAACGAGTCACTTATCGGCCTTTTGCACGCAGCAATACCCAGTCGCTCCATATCGATTCCAGCTATGGATATCCCACGCAGGGACGCGCGATGCTGCGCATATTCTCCAATATCCATCCCGTCAGCCGGCCGCGTGTCTGGCAACTTGGCGAACCATTCGAGCCCTTCGTGCGCCGCTTTCTGCCTTCGGTGCGCCTCAGCAAGCCCAGCTGGCTTTCCTCCATTTTGGCCAGGCTGGGCATCGTGGATGGCACCAAGACCAAGTATGATCAGTACATCGCGGCGCTAAGGGCCCTCGGCATGCGCGACAAGGAGTACCAGCGCACGGCGCCGCATAAGGTTGTCGAGTTCCCGCCCGGTTCGAGCTGGATTGCCATCACCGATCTGGTGTTGCACGGCGCGATGTCAGGGCAGCACAGCCTGGATCAGACATTCTACCTGCCGGTGGAAGCCATGAACGATCCGTCGCATTCGTCGCTGCGCATTCTGGAGAGGTTGACCGGCGAGGCTCTGGTTTGACCGGGTAAAGCCGATAAACCGTATCATCCTGTCACGGCCCTGACATTCGGCACCGCTGCGGCATGCGGGCTGAATGACGGGATTCTCTCCCGCTCCCTCCCGGAAGAAGCTCCGGCAGCGAAGAGTGGCGATCAAATCTGCCATTCAACAGCTACGATGGATTATGCCGCGATACCCCTTTGCGGTGCGGTAGTAAATCCATCGCAGCGGCTTATCCTCGCGCAATACCAGATGGCTTTGCACCGGTGCGGGCCGATCGAGCATTTGCGCGATATCGTTGCCCCATCGGTCGCATTCAAGATCTATCTCCTTGTTCCCGATCAATATGATCGGCCGAGTGACGGGGGGTTCCGATGGATACCAGAATTGATACATGGCGCCGCTGTCGCCAAACATATTGCGCGAGCGAATGTCCATCACGCCATTTCGGTCATAGAAGGTCAGGCTGCTTGCAATCGGCCATTTGCTCATGCCTACTACCAGCGGTTTCTGTCCAGACTGGCGGTATACCTCCTTGACAATTTTTTTAACCTCGTCCGTTGCTTCACGCCAGAAATAGTGCTGTTTCATGAACACCGGATAGGGGATGCCGGGTATTCCCAGCACTACATAATGAAGGGCGAATGCATAGGCCAATACGCAAATGGCAATGGTCGGCTTCCATGCAGGCAGTAAACGGCTTGTTGCACTGCCGGCGCTGCCTGTTGATGATTTCATCATCCAGGCTATCGATGGCAGTACGGCAAGCCATAGCGGCGCGGTCCAATGGAAGCGCAAGGAATCGAACATGCTGAGTACAAAAAAAACCGCCAGCGGCACCCCGGTGAATATTCTTACGAACAGGCGGCGCCTGCGCGCCAACTCGCTGTCATCGTTACCGGCCTCTGACAGCAAAGCCGATGCGGCGGCGAGCAAACCCACGGGAGTCAGCAGCAACAGCAGGTTTGCGAATAGCAGGTGTGTCGAGAACTGATCGTCGCCGACCCCCTTGATCCGCGATGACTGGAACGTGATCGACGCCCACTGGTGCTCCATGTTCCAGATGATGACCGGCGAGAACAGCAACAGGGCAAGCCCCGCTGCCAGATAGGGGTGAGGCCGGCGAAGCCAGCGTCTGGCCTTCGGATCCAGTATGACGAACAAAAGCGCTGCGAGTCCCAGCAGGCCCAGTGTGTACTTGGACAGGATACCCAGGCCGAACGCGATTCCCATCCCCAGCCAGGCCGAGCTGCGATCTGCTATCAGCGCTCGTTCCATATAATAGAGAGTGGCGGCCCAGGCAGCGATCAGCGGTGCATCCGCCGTCATCAGCAGGCCGGTAGCGAAGCTGAACGGCAATATCGCCAGCAGCAGCACAGTGCGCATTCCGGTGGGTTTGTCATACAGGTTCCGCGCCAGAGCGTAAAGATATCCCATCGTCACCAGGCCGCTGAGGAACGCGCCGATGCGTACGCCGAACTCGGTATTGCCAAAGACCGCTGTACCCAGCCAGATCAGCCATGCAACCATGGGAGGATGGTCATAAAAACTCCAATCCATGTGCTGGGCGTAGTTCCAGTAATAGGCCTCGTCCGGGATCAATTGCCCTGCGCCCATATAGATCAGGCGCAGCAGCACGACAAAGGCCACGATTCCCAGCGAGGCGAGCCGCCATCGCGCCTCCGGGGCGAGCGCGTCCAGTTCGGGCCGGGAAACATAGAAGACGTATCCCAGATAGCTGATCGCCGTGGACACGGCAATGGCCGGGAGAATGGCAAGAAAGGGGGATAACTGCCAATCATAGACCAGCAAGGCTAGAATTCCACCGCGCGTCAGCAAGGCAATGGCGCCGACCATCAACAGGCGGGCGAATTGGCGTGGTCCCGATGGACCGGGGCGCTGCAGGAGCGGATATTTTGCTTTAAGCGCATGATTCAGCGTGGCGGCAGCAAAAAAGCTCGCCATATGCGCCAACGCGATTCCGGCTCCAGCGCTCATGAATAGCTGGAATAACACTGCGTCGGCAATCACACCGAACCATCCGGTCATTAAAAATCGGTTGTCCGTACCGGGCGCCGCAGAATCGCCAGCCGGCATCGCTAACCGCTGCAAGCCGCTCCGTGGATGGGAAAACGATGATTTGGAGGCAACTGGCACCGGATTGCGAAAACGGATTGGCACTTTTGCCACTTTAAGTTTTCCCTGTCCCGCCTTCGGCCATGCAGGCAGCATCCAGTGTCCCCGTGCATGCACGGCAATGGTCGACGCCAGTTCGCGGCGAAAAGCGAAAAATCCGGAAGGTGCGCCATCGGCATCGCCGATGAAGCCTGTAATCCAGGCGTTGATAGGCGCCAGCCATTGCAGATGCGCCGGTCCACCCTCGATACGGTTACCCGCGGCACTGCGGCTGCCTACGGCGACATCGTAATTGCCGTCCAGCACCGGCCCGGCAATTGCGGGCAGTTGCTCTGGCGGACAGGCCAGGCTGGCATCCATTACCACGATGACATTGCTTCGGGCCACTGCCGCGCCAGCCAGAATCGAATCTGCCAGGTCGGGCATGGACGTGGATTCGACGAGCTGGACATTCTCCTGCCCTCGCCATCTGCCCATATTTTCAGAGGCGTCATCCAGGGGGCAGCCGACAAGAATCACTTCAAAGGTACCTTGCGGTACATCCGGTAAATCCAGTGTGCTCAGGGAAGTCAGTAATGAATCGATGCGGGCGGCATCATCGAGCGCAGGAATGACTACAGAAAATTTTATCAAAGATGATTCCTGAAAGTTTTTTGCTTGGATGTGTTCGGACCTGGTTAAAATCTGGTCAAAAGTTCACATAAACTTGATTAAAAGCTAACGTAAAAATCAAGTCATCCGATTATCATGAATTCCAAACCACGAGTTCAGTATTTTGCTCCTGAACGAGGATGAACCATCAGTCCGAAGTGGGTGCCGGTACGGGTGATTCAGCAGCGGCAATGCTGGCTTGGGGTTCACCTTGACGTCGTCGCTCTCTGGTCAAAGAGCATATTGTCGGCTATTCTGGCGCTGCGCGGTGGAAATCTCCAAAAGAGATAATGAACAAATTGCATAGCTTTTCGTTGTCACCTGTCTGCTGACGGCTGCCGCAGTATCCGTATATATCCATATATGACAGACAGGACATTTGTGCCGTGGATTTTGGAGGATCATGAAGAAGATCGTATTCGATTGGGGTATTGACAGGATTACACGCGAATTGAGTGGAGCGATGTGGACATTTTCCCGCCTGCGTGATGACAGCTCGGCAGCGACATTCGTCCACCGATGCTTCCAGCATGAGATCTGGGACGAGGTCAGGCTTCGGGAACGCATCATAATATGTCTGGCGCTGCCGCTTGCGCCACTGGTAACCGTGGCGCTGACAGCAGTGTTCACCGCGGTCAATGGCCCGGCGATAAAGAAGCGGACCGGGAAGGGGATTATCAGGCAAGCCCGGGAGCAGATCGAGGTCGCGCTTCGGTGCGCGATCCTGCCTCCCTGGTATTATATTTTCGAACTTCACGACGATGACAAGCGGCTACATGCTTCGGAATACATGAACCGCTTCGAAATGAAATGCGGGCTCTATCGTTATCTGCGCGATTATAACGGTGGACTTCCCATCCCTGCCGAGCGTACCACCGCCTGCATCAAGGACAAGGCATGCTTCATGTCCCGCTGCCGCAAATTTGGCATTGCGACCGCGCCCATCCTTCTGCGTGCCGCGAATGGAGAGATCATCCCGGCAGACTGGAGCGGGCCCGGTTTGCCGGAAGTCGATCTTTTCGTGAAGCCACTGAATGGCCAGGGCGGCAGAAATATCACCCGCTGGGACTATCTGGGTTCGGGACAATATCGTCGCAACGATGGAAAACTCGCTACCCCGGAAGAGGTGCTGGAAGACTTGCGCCAGGCGTCGGAGCGCAGAGTTTTCCTGGTGCAGCCGCGACTTGTGAATCACAGGGAGATCGCTGATCTTGGCAATGGCACTCTGGCAACGGTCCGGGTGATGAGCTGCCGGAATGAGCAAGGGAATTTCGAAATCACCAATGCGGTTTTTCGCATGGCGCGAAGCAGCGCCGTCGTTGTCGATAACTACCATGCGGGGGGGATCGCAGCCAATGTCGACATTCATACCGGCGAACTGGGAAGGGCAGCCCGCGGAGCCTGGGGATCTACGGTGGACGGGTGGTACGAGCAGCACCCCGAAACGGGCGTGCAGATAGTGCATCGCAGACTCCCACGCTGGCAGGAGCTGCTAGACCTCGTATGTTATGCCCATGGCAGCGCCTTTTCCGATCAGGTGGTGATCGGCTGGGATGTCGCATTGCTCGATAACGGACCATGCCTGATCGAAATCAATAAGGCGCCGGACCTGGACATCATCCAGCGCATTGGCAGCGGTCCGGTGGGGAATGAGCGGCTCGGGAAACTTCTGGCGTTCAACCTGAAACGAACCATCGAGGCCAAGCATCGCTCTCCGGCATGGATGATATGATCGCTATCGGGTAATCATCAGGCAGCGCCAACATTCCCTCGTGTCACGGGAGTTACGGGTGTTACGGGGAGTTACGGAATGCCAGCTCGATGTCGGGCCTGATATCCTGAAATTGACAGGCGATCCGGGATTGCTTCGGGATTTTCGGATACGAGGAGGTGTCGGTGGAGGTTGTCAGGCCAGCGGAATCAGATCGGGCACGACATCCACATCTTCCGGGAAAGGATTGCTATCGCCGTGGCGCACGCGGCCCACGAACGCCACTTTGTTAAGCCGTGCGCTGTGCAGGTCGATAAGTGCATCGCCTATCATCAGCACCTGATCTGGCGGGAGTCCATGGGTGGCCAAAATATCTGCGATGAGAGTATGCTTTGGCGTCGGTGATCCGCGTACCGCAGTGAAGTAGGCCGCAAGCCCCCGGCGCTGGACGATCATGTTCAGTTCCGGTTCCGGCGTACCGGAAGCGACAAATAGGGGAATTCTCGAGAATTCCTTCCGGATCAATTCGGCAGCACCCGGCACAGCCTCGCTGGCAATGACCGCTTCCATCACCAGTTCCGAGAAACGCCGGTCCAGCTCCCGTTCTTCTTCGCGGGTCAGCGGCGGCTTCATCAGGATGTGTTTCTGGAAGTAATGAAATTTATCGTAGCGGGACATGCCTCCGTGCAGCCGGTGATAGCGGGCCACCTCAGCCATGACTGCTTCCCCATAGGCCTGATAGAGATTGGCAAAGGCCTGGGTTTTGATATCCCCTGATTCCACCACCACGCCATCGAAATCGAAAATGATGGCTTGCCACTTCCGCGTCTTCATGCCTTGTTGTCCGATGCCAGGGGAGCAGTTTCATCATCCTTGCTGGAGTGATGTATCTTTTGATGAATATCGCGCAAGCAGTCCAGCAGTCCCTGCCCCAGATCCACATGCTCGTTCAGTACCAGTTTGTGGCCGATACGCGGTTGAAACGCATAAGGGGTTATTTCGTAGTGATGCACCGCATTGGCTTCGTCGAAATGGAGATCGACATGCCAGGGCATTATCTCGGAGATCATGGTCATTACTTCCCTGATACGCAGTCTTTCCTGGCCGGTCAAAATAAGATGGCGATTTGCGAACTCGGGTGCCAGTATTTGTACGCTCATGCGTGCCGCATCTTCTACATGGATATACTCTCTGATTGCCTCGCCGGTTCCATGATAAGTTATCGAATGGCGCTCCACCGCTTCATGCAGCATCCGGTAGATGCCATTGCGCGCATCTGCGCGCCGGCCATAAAGCGAGCCGTAGCGCAGGATGCTGTAATCGAGCCCATAGCGTTCATGATAAGTTTCTATAAAGCGCTCCGCTGCCTGTTTGCTTGCGCGATAAAAGGAGCCCGATTCAGAATAGACGTAAATCGTGCTGGCGAAGACGAAGCGCCGAACCCCTGCTATACGGGCAGCCTCCAGCGCATGCATGTTGCCCAGTACGTTGACGGTGGCTGTCGCCAGCGGTTTGTCATGGGCTTCGTCGATATCGGCGATGGCGGCGAAATTGTAGACCGCGTTGGTGCCTTTCGCCGCTTCGATCACCTGGGAAAGATCCATGATGTCGCCAATGATCATTTCCTGGTCGTCGCGCCTGTAGGGAGAGGCAATGCGATCGAACAGGCGTACCCGATAGCCGGCGATGGACAGGGCGTCGGCCACATGACTGCCAAGAAAGCCGCTCGCCCCAAACACTATCGCAGTCTCATTAAGCATGGTTTTTAGCCTAAATCCAGTAGCGAACTCACCATATAGGTGAATGCCAAGTATCGTGGGAAGTCTTTGTGGATCATAGCTCTAAACTGGAAATGAGCAGTCAACCGCCGGATTTGGATTTAATCTTCCTTGATCAAACCCGCGCTAACCAGTCCTCGCCGCAGGTTTTCCGCAGCTTCGATTTCCATGCGTTGGCGGGATTCCCTGGCAAGAGAGCCGACATGCGAGGTGAGGATGGCTTTGTCGCATTGGAGCAGCGGACCGTGGTAAGGTTCCTGTTCGAATACGTCCAGCGCGGCAGCTCCCAGGCGCCCAGTGTTCAATGCTTCGGCCAAAGCAGCTTCGTCGATGAGTCCTCCTCGGGCCGTATTGACTACGACCGCGCCAGGCTTCATCCGCGAGAAAGCTTCCGCGTTCAGCAAATGATGTGTCTGCGCATCATAGGTGAGATGAAGGCTGACAACACTGGCCTCTGCCAGAAGCACCGGCAAAGTGGTCAACTTTACGCCAGGCAATGATTGCTCAACATAGGAATCGTGTGCGACGACCTGCGCGCCGAAAGCCTGGCACAACGCCGCGACCCTCTTGCCGACCCGCCCCAGGCCGACTATGCCCACGGTCTGTGCTGCAAGCAGTCCTCCCTGAATGCGCGGCCATTCGCCAGCCCGCAGCAGGCGATCGATCTCGCAGATGCGCCTTAGTGCTGCCAGTATCATGCACATGGCCAGTTCCGCAACCGCCTGCGCGGGCGCTTCCGGCGTATTGAAGACGCTGATTCCATAGCGCTTCGCCGCTGCGAGATCCACACTGTCAAGGCCGCTTCCGCAACGAGACACGACTTTCAAACCTCTGGCGCCTGCGAATACCCGCTCCGTCAAAGGCTCGATGCCTGCAATCATTCCGACGGTATCGCTGCCCAGCAGCGCGATTGTCTCGTCTTCCGTCAGCTTGCGTCCATGGCTGTTTTTGACGATATGCATTCCTTCACTCAATAAATGCTTGAGAGGAGGGTTGCCGTCGATGTCGAACGATGAAGTGGAGATGGCGAGGTTGCTCATAGTGATGCCCTTATATGTTGCATATGGCTGCGGCACAGGGTGTCGAGTATGCGTATGTCCAGACCGTAGCCCAGGAATGTAAAGCCCGCATCGATGCTTTGCCGAAGCCGATCCATGTCCGGCTCGACTACATGGATGCCGCCGGCTTTTTGCAGGCGCCGCCCGGCTTCCCGCACATGTTCTATGGCGGATTGAACCTCGGGATAATCGAGTTCGCCCGGCCGCCCCATGGAGCCCGATAGATCGTAAGGTCCGATAATATATGCATCGATGCCGGGGACCGAAAGAATGGAATCGATTGCGTTTACCGCGTCGATATGTTCGATCAT